>DASUZE010000022.1:0-26664 GCA_036377015.1 Piscinibacter sp.
CCCGGGTGCAACCCGGGACGCTTCTACGGCCAGACGAAGGTGTTGAGCAATGGCGCGAAGCTGAACAGCCCCGGGTCGTCGGTATCGACCTTGACCCGCACCGCATGCACGTCCGGTGCGCCGAACACCTCGAGGCGCACCAGGTTGTGCACCGGCTCGCCCTTGTCGTTCTTGAACGGCCGGTCGACCACGAAGCGATGGCTGTCGCCGTGGATGAACAGGACGGGGCGGCCCCAGGCCTGGGCCATCGGCACCAGCGTCTCGCCGATCGACGTGGTGAAGCCGCTGTGCGGCGGGAAGTCGCCCCAGGGCATCCGGGTCTCGAAGGGATCGGCTTGCAACGCGAACACCACGGCGCGCGCATTCATGCCCCGGGCGCGCTCGAAGGCAGCGCGGATCCAGGCGATGTTGGCGGCGTCGCGCGCCTTGAACTCCTCGACCGCCTTCAGCTCGCGCGTCTCGAAGTTGTTGTTCGAGCCCACGATGTGCAGCGTGACGAACAGGATGCCCGCCCGCGAGAAGCGCGCATTCTCCGGATAGGCGGCCGACTGGCGCTCGAGCGGGAAGGGCCGGCGCCCGAGCGCGCGCGGCTCGGCGAAGAACATCTGGCGCAGCCGGGCCAGGCGCTCCTGGGGGTCGTAGCTGCCGGCCAGCATGCGATGGCAGTCGGTCCACTCGTTGTCGCCCGGCGTGTAGACCAGGGCCGGATCGAAGCGGTTGAAGAAGCCGAGCTGGGCGTCGAACTCGGCGTCGGTGCAGGGCGTGGCGCCGCTCTTGAAGTCGCCGACATGGAACGTGAAGGCCGGTTGCAGCGCGTTGATCTGGCCGATGAGGTGCTCGTAGGGCGGATACGACTTGTCCTTCGGGCCATAGGGCATGTCGCCGATGGCGACGAACTCGAAGCGCTCGCCGGCATGGGCCGCGAGCATGAGCGTGGCGGTGGCCCAGCAGGCCAGCCAGCGCGCGGCGCCGCGCATCAGGCCTCGACCCTTCGCAGCGCCTGGCCGTCCTGCAGGAAGGCGTGGGGTGCGCCGGCCAGCCAGCGCGCGAGCTCGTCCAGGCGCGCGCTGCCGAGCTCGATCGCCGGGAACTCCACCGAGACCGACTCGAAGCCGTCGAGATTGTTCAACTGGATGTGCATGCGTGTGCTGTCATGGTCGGGCGTGATGCGCAAGCTGCCGCGAAAGTCGGCGACGAAGCGGTAGCGCATGCCCAGCAGCTTGCCGTTGTCGGGGTTGCGCATGGCCTCGGCCTCGACATTGGCGCCGCTTTGGCGCAGCCGCGGCTCTAGCTTCTCGATGTCGGGGACGAAGTCCTTGGTGAGCTCGAGCACGCGCCCCGTCTTGAGCTGCCAGTGCAGGACGATGAAGTCGTGGACGTCCTGGTCGCGCAGCGGCTTGCGGCGCGCGTCGATGCGAAAGTCGGACAGCTTCACGCCGGCGAACACGTGCTGCCGGTCGAGGACGAAGCGCGCGGGGCTCACCGGCTGCAGCAGGTCGAGCTGGTCGCGCAGCGTGTTCAGGTAGTCGAAGGCGCCCTTGCATGTCGCTTCGGTGAGCGCCGCGTTGCGTGCCAGCGCGGCGCTGTCGTTGCCTTGCTGCGCCTTGAGGGCGTCGGCCTGGCGCTTGAGATCGTCGAGAAAGCCCATGGGGCCAAGAATAGCGGATGCGGTTTCGCCGTTTCATCAAGAAGCGAGACCCGGACCGTCATCATGCGGTCATGCACGAAATCGAGCTGAAGTTCCAGGTTCCGCCGGAGCGACGCGCCGCAGTCGATGCGGCCGTGGGGGGCCGCGAGATGGAAGCGCGTGCGCGTCTGCAGGCGGCCTACTTCGACACCGCCGATCGCGCCCTGGCACAGGCGGGCCTCGCGCTGCGGATCCGCCGCGAGGGACGGCGCTGGGTGCAGACGCTCAAGGGCGAAGGCGAGGACCGCCTGACGCGCGCGGAGCACGAGGTCGTCCTGCCCGCCGATACCCGCGCGGACGCCGTTCCCGATCCCGCGCTGCATGCCGGCACGCCGGTGGGCGAGCGCCTGCGCGAGCTGCTCGATGCGCCGCTGGTGTGCGTGTTCCGCACCGATGTGCGGCGGCGCAGCCGGCGCGTGCGTGTGCGCGAGGGCGTGATCGAGCTGGCGTTCGACGAAGGCGCCATCGTCGCGGGCGAACGCCGGCTGCCCCTGTGCGAGCTCGAGATCGAGCTGGTAAGCGGCTCGCCGCGGGCGGTCATCGCCACGGCGCGGCGCTGGGTGCTGCGCCACCAGCTCTGGCTCGACCTGCGCAGCAAGGCCGAACGCGGCCATCTGCTGGCAAGCGGCCAGACGATGGCGCCTGTCGCCAAGGCCGGCGACGTCGATCTGGCCGATGCGATGGCCCCGGCGCAGGGGCGGCGCGCCGTGCTCCTGTCGTGCCTGCAGCAGATCGGCGCCAACGGCAGCCAGGTCGCCAGCGGCACCTACGGCGACGAGCATGTCCACCAGTTGCGCGTGGGCCTGCGGCGGCTTCGCACCGCACTGCGCCTGTTCCGCGACACCGTGCCGCCGGACGACGTGGCCCTGCAGGCAGCGGTGCTGTTTCGCCGCCTGGGCGCGGCGCGCGACCGCGCCGCTGTCGCCGCGCCGCTGGAGCGCGACCTGACCCTCGCCCTGGGGGCCGCCGGGCTCGCGTTCGCCGCGCCGCGGCTGCCCGCGGTCGGCGCCGAGGCCGAGCCTGGCGCGCTCATGCGCCTGGGCCCGGCGCAGTCGCTGCTGCTCGACCTGTTCGAGCAGACCCTGGAGCCCGCGAGCGTCACGCTGCCCGATGACGGCAGCTTGCACGAGCTGCTGGCGCATCAGGTCAACCGCTGGCATCGCAGGGTGCACGCCGACGCGAAGCGCTTCGACGAGCTCGACGAAACGGCCCGCCACACCTTGCGCAAGCGGGCCAAGAGCCTGCGCTACGGCATCGAGTTCGGTGCGGGCTTGTTCAAGCGGCGCGAGGTGGAGCGCTACCTGAAGTTGCTGCGCGGCCTGCAGGACCGCTTGGGCGCGCTGGTCGATGTCAGCGTGGCGCTGCAGGCGTATCGCAGCCGCAGCGAAGGCGATCCGCACGTGCTGTTCGCGCTGGGTTGGCTGGCGGCGCGGCAGCGCGAGCTGCTTGGCGACTGTGCGCCGACCATGAAGAAGTTCATGCAGGCGAAGCGGTTCTGGAGGTAGGGTCGGACTCGGCCGCGCGCCGGATCGCCGATGCGAGATCGGCCGTCACGTTCTGCGCCCCCAGCTGCGCCTCGAACCCGGCCCGCTGGATCAGCCCGAGCGGCTGCTCGTTGAGCTCGCACAAGACCAGCCTCACCTCTTGCCGCTCGAGGCTGCGCTGCAGCTGCTCCAGCGCATGCAGTCCGGAGGTGTCCATCAGCACCAGGCGGTGCATCTCGAGCACGACGGCGCGCGTGCCGGGCGGCAGCGCCTCGGCCACCGCCTCCATCTTGGCGACGGCGCCGAAGAACAGCGCGCCGTACAGCCGGCACACCCGCACGTCGGGCGCCGGCGACTCGGCCGGCTCGACGCGAAACAGCGTGCTCATCCGGTAGATGAAGAACACGCAGGCCAGCACGATGCCGACCTCCACCGCCACCGTGAGGTCGAAGATCACCGTGAGGAGAAAGGTCCCGACGAGGATGGTGCGGTAGGGCACGCTGAAGTGGCGCAGCCGGGCGAACTCGCGCCACTCGCCCATGTTCCAGGCGACGAAGAGCAGGATGCCCGCGAGCGCCGGCAGCGGCACGTACTCGGCCAGCGGCGCCGCCGCCAGCACGACCGCCAGCAGCGTCAGGGCATGCACGATGCCCGCGACCGGCGTGCGCGCGCCGGCACGCACGTTGGTCACGGTGCGGGCGATCGTGCCGGTCGCCGGGATCCCGCCGAAGGCCGGCACGACCATGTTGGCGATGCCCTGGGCCATCAGCTCCTGGTTGGGGTCGTGGCGCGGTGTCGTCACCAGGTTGTCGGCCACGCGCGCGCACAGCAGCGATTCGACCGCGCCCAGCAGCGCGATGGTCAGCGTGGGGATGAACAGCTGGCGCGCGCCGTCCCAGGTGAAGGGCGGCAGCGCCAGCGACGGCAGCCCCTGCGGGATGCCGCCGAAGCGCGAGCCGATGGTCTCCACCGGCAGCTGGAGCGCGGCGGCGATCAAGGTCAGCGTGACCAGGGCGACGATGGGTCCTGGCATGCGCGCGGCCGTGCGCAAGGTGATGCCTTCGAGCGCACTGTCGGCCAGCACGCCGCCCGGAGAGAACAAGCGCGGCCAGAGGAAGAGCCCCGCCGCGCAGGCCAGGCCGATCCCCAGCGCATACGGATTGAAGCTGTCGGCATGGGTGGCCAGCGCGTGGATCTGCGAGAAGAAGTCGCCGGGCATCTTGTCGATGCGCAGCCCGAACAGGTCGCGCAGCTGCGACAGCGCGATCAGCACCGCGATGCCGTTGGTGAAGCCGATGATGATGGGCACCGGCATGTAGCGCACCAGCGCGCCCAGCTTGAGCGCGCCCATGGCGAACAGCAGCACGCCGGCCAGCGCGGTCGAGATGAGCAGGTTGGTCAGCCCATGGCGCTGCACGATGCCGTAGACGATGACGATGAACGCGCCCGCCGGGCCGCCGATCTGCACGCTGGAGCCGCCCAGCGCCGAGATGAGGAAGCCCGCGACGATGGCGGTGAAGATGCCCTGCTCCGGCTTGACCCCCGAAGCGATGGCGAAGGCCATCGCCAGCGGCAGGGCGACCACGCCGACGGTCAGGCCGGCGCCCAGGTCGTGCAGGAAATCGGTGCGCGAATAGCCGCGCAGGTGGTCAAGCAGCCGGGGACGGAACGGGTGCAACGCAAAGGGCAGGCGGGACATGGCAGCTCCAGGAATCGAAGGACACGCGGTCGATCGATGCCGGGGGCGGCCCGCAGTGGTGCACGCGCGCCATGAAACGGCGGCGGCGCGAGAGCTGCCAGATCCGGGAGTCGGGGGCGTTGGTCACGATCACTCGTAGCCCGGGTGCAACCCGGGAACTGCGGCAGTGGCAGCGGTTGGATCGTCCCGGGTTGCACCCGGGCTACGACGTGGCGGGTTCACTTCAATGGCCGGTGCAGCAGCCGTTCCAGCGTGCGCAGGGGCGAGGTTTCCGGACGCTGCAGGTCTTCCACGTCGAGGTAGAACGTCTGCTCCATCATGAACTGGCCGCCCATCGCCGCATGCGGCACCTGGTCGCTGTAGACCACCCAGGTCGTGCCCGGCGCGAAGAAGGCCTCGGCCTGGGGGCTCTTGCGCTGGAACTCGATGTCGGCCTTGGCGTGGTCGTGCAGCTGCAGCATCACGTGGTCGTACTCGGTGCGGCGGCGCTTGGTGAGCCCCAGGCGGTGCATCAGCCAGGCCGAGCCGGGCAGCGGCCGCGTGTACGACGCCAGGTAGCGGCGCGCGTGAGCGGCGAAGGGCTCCCCGATGCGCCAGTGGCGCGGCTGGCCGTTCGGGTTGACGTTGGAGAACACGCGCAGCAGCCGCGTGCCCTGCATCGGGTTGGACGGAAAGGCGTCGACGTGCAGCCGCGTGTCGTCCTTGCGCCAGCTCGTCTCGCGGCCCGCCACGTCGATCGGGCGGAACGAGGAGTTGCCGCGGCGCAGGCGGCCGCGGTAGTGCGGGAACAGGCGCAGCGCCAGGCTCTCGCTGTACTCGGCGTAGCGCACGATGAGGGCGCGCAGCTCGGCGTGGCGCGCCGGGTCGCCGGCCGCGCCGCGCAGCTCGCCGGCCGGCCAGCGCACCGAGATGTTCTTCGCCTTGGGATCGGCCCAGTGCTCGTCGAGGAATGCGCGCTCCTTGTCGCTGAAGCGAAACGCCAGCTGCGGGAAGCTCAGCACCGCACCGTCCTCGACCTCGGCCTCGACGCCGCGGGTGGGACCGTCGTCCGCCCAAGTGGCGTCGGGATGCTCGTGCACCGGCGTCACACCCGCGGCCGGATGCTCGGCGGGTACCGAATGGCGCGACTCGGCCCAGCCGTCGGCCAGGCTGAACACGCGCGACATGCCGATGTTCATGCTGCCGCTCAGCGCACCCGCAGGCCCGGCGTCGCGCCCGGCCAGGCTTCGAGGATGTACAGGCCCGGCTGGGCCTTCTCGTCGGCGTGGCTGGCGGCCAGCACCATGCCTTCGCTGACGCCGAACTTCATCTTGCGCGGCGCGAGGTTGGCCACCATCACGGTGAATTTGCCGATCAGGTCCTCGGGCGCGTAGGCCGAGCGGATGCCGCTGAAGACGTTGCGCGGCTGGGCCTCGCCGACGTCCAGCGTGAGGCGCAGCAGCTTGTCGGAGCCGTCGACGTGCTCGGCGTTCACGATCTTCGCGATGCGCAGGTCGACCTTGGCGAAGTCGCCGATGGCGATGGTCTCGGCGATGGCCTCGCCGCCGGGATCGTCGTCTGGATCGTCGTCTGGATCGTCGTCGGTCGCCGCTTCGGCGTCCGGCGCGGTCGTGGGCTCCAGGAGCGCGTCGAGCTGCTTGGGATCGACGCGCTGCAGCAGGTGCCGGTACTCGCCGATGGTGTGGCCGCCCAGCGTGCGGTCGGCATCGGCGAAGGCCAGCGCCGGCACGCGCAGGAAGGACTCGACCTGCGCCGCCAGCGCCGGCAGCACCGGCTTGAGGTAGACCGTGAGCAGCCGGAACGCCTCGATGCACACCGAGCAGACCTCGTGCAGGCGCGCCTCCTGGCCGGCCTGTTTGGCGAGCTCCCAGGGCTTGTTCTGGTCGACGTACTCGTTGACGCGGTCGGCCAGCAGCATCACCTCGCGCAGCGCCTTGCCGAATTCGCGCTCTTCGTACAGGCGCTGGACCTCGCGCGACTGCGACATCAGCGTGTCGAGCAGCTTGGTGCCGTCGGGCGCGTGCTGCGCCGTCAGCGTGCCGCCGAAGCGCTTGGTGAGAAAGCCGGCGGCGCGGCTGGCGATGTTGATGTACTTGCCCACCAGGTCGGCGTTGACCCGCGCGACGAAGTCGTCGGGGTTGAAGTCGATGTCCTCGACCTTGGCGTTGAGCTTGGCGGCGATGTAGTAGCGCAGCCATTCGGCGTTCATGCCCAGATCGAGGTACTTCAGCGGCGAGATGCCGGTGCCGCGGCTCTTGCTCATCTTGTCGCCGCTCAGCGTGATGAAGCCGTGCACGTAGACGTTGTCGGGCGCCTTGCGCTGCGAGAAATGCAGCATCGCCGGCCAGAACAGCGTGTGGAAGTAGGTGATGTCCTTGCCGATGAAGTGCACCTGCTCGACCGCCGGGTCGGCCATGAAGGCGTCGAAGTCGCGGCCGGTCTTGCCGAAGTAGTTCTTCAGCGAGGCGAGGTAGCCGATGGGCGCGTCGAGCCAGACGTAGAAGTACTTGCCGGGGGCATCGGGGATGTCGATGCCGAAGTAGGGCGCGTCGCGGCTGATGTCCCAGTCGGACAGGCCCACGTGGCCCTGGTCGTCGGTGGCGAACCACTCCTTGATCTTGTTCAGCACCTCGGGCTGCAGGCGCCCGGGCTGGCCGGTCCATTCCTGCAGGTAGTCGATGCAGCGCTGCGACGAAAGCTGGAAGAAGTAGTGCTCGCTGGACTTCATCACCGGCGTCGCGCCCGTGAGCACCGAGTACGGGTTCTTCAGCTCGGTGGGCGTGTAGACCGCGCCGCAGACCTCGCAGGAGTCGCCGTACTGGTCCTTCGCGCCGCAGCGCGGGCATTCGCCCTTGATGTAGCGGTCGGGCAGGAACATGCCCTTGACCGGGTCGAAGAACTGGTCGATCGAGCGCACCGTGATCAGGCCCTGCTTGCGCAGCGCGCGATAGATGTCTTTTGCGAGCTCGTGGTTCTCCGGGCCGTCGGTGGAGTGCCAGTTGTCGAAGCCGACATGAAAGCCGTCGAGGTACTGCTTGCGGCCGGCGGCGATCTCGGTGACGAACTGCTGCGGCGTCTTGCCCGCCTTCTCGGCGGCGATCATGATGGGCGCGCCGTGCGCGTCGTCGGCACACACGAAGTGCACCTCGTGGCCCTGCATCCGCAGCGTGCGCACCCAGATGTCGGCCTGGATGTACTCCATCATGTGCCCGATGTGGAACGGCGCGTTGGCGTAGGGCAGGGCGGTGGTGACGAAGAGTTTGCGCGGCATGGGAGGCGCGGTGCGAAGCGACCGCCAGACTCAGGGAAAGCACGAATTCTAGGCCCCGAGTGCCCCCTGCGCCCAGGGTCGGTTTCCCTGCGCTAGACTGGCCTTTCCCCTTGTCCCGCGGCCCGTGCGCCCACCTCCATGCCCGCCACCGAATCCGCGCTGATCGAAGCGCTGAAGACCGTCACCGACCCCAACACCGGCCACGATTTCGTGTCCACCAAGCAGGTCAAGAACCTGCGCATCGACGGCGGCGACGTGGCCTTCGACATCGAGCTGGGCTACCCCGCGAAGAGCCAGGTCGCGGCGCTGCGCAAGTCGCTGATCGCGGCGGCGCGCAGCGTGTCGGGCGTGGACAACGTGAGCGTGAACCTGGCCACCAAGGTCATCCCGCATGCGGTGCAGCGCGGCGTGCAACTGCTGCCCAACGTCAAGAACATCATCGCGGTGGCCTCCGGCAAGGGCGGCGTGGGCAAGAGCACCACCGCCGTCAATCTCGCGCTGGCACTGGCGGCCGAAGGCGCGTCGGTGGGCATCCTCGACGCCGACATCTATGGCCCGAGCCAGCCGATGATGATGGGCATCGAAGGCCGCCCCGAGTCGAACGACGGCAAGACCATGGAGCCGCTCGCCAACTACGGCGTGCAGGTGATGTCCATCGGCTTCCTGGTCGACGCCGACAACCCCATGATCTGGCGCGGCCCCATGGCCACCCAGGCGCTGGAGCAACTGCTTCGGCAGACCAACTGGGGCGACCTCGACTACCTGGTCGTCGACATGCCGCCCGGCACCGGCGACATCCAGCTCACGCTGTCGCAGCGCGTGCCGCTGACTGGCGCGGTCATCGTCACCACGCCGCAGGACATCGCGCTGCTCGACGCGCGCAAGGGCATCAAGATGTTCGAGAAGGTGGGCGTGCCCATCCTCGGCATCGTCGAGAACATGGCGGTGCACGTGTGCGAGAAGTGCGGCCACGTGGAGCACATCTTCGGCGCCGAGGGCGGCAAGAAGCTCGCGGCGGAATACCAGATGGACTACCTGGGCGCGCTGCCGCTCAACCTGTCCATCCGCGTGCAGGCCGACGGCGGGCGGCCGACGGTGGTGAGCGATCCCGATGGCGAGATCGCCGGGCTGTACAAGGGCGTGGCGCGGCAGGTGGCGGTCAAGATCGCCCAGCGCGCCAAGGACTTCTCCTCGAAGTTCCCAACGATCTCGATCTCCAAGAACACCTAGAGACATGACAACCCCCACGTCGCTTCGCTCCTGCCCCCCGAGGGGGCGCTCAGCCTCCTTGAGGCGGCTCGGCGGAGGCTGAGATGCACGAACGCCCCTCGGTGCAGGTGGCGGTGGTGATGGAGCGCGAAGCTCGACCCAACCGCTGGGAGGACTGGCGCTTCAGCGTGGCCGAGGTGGTGATCGACGAAGGCTTCGGCGGCGCGTCGCGGGTGCTGCGCGACGACGGCCGCGTGCAGTCCTCGCTGCATCCGGGTTTCACGCTGGAGCTCTTCGCCGACGAGGGCGAGGGCTACTACCTCAACCTGAGCTCCGGGGCGCCGGTGTGGTTCGTGATGTGGCGCGTCGACGAGTCGGACCCGTGGTCGGCGCGGCCGGCGGCGGTGAGCCTGTCCTACAACGAGGCTGGGCGCTGGCTCGATGCGCAGGAGCGGGTCGACAACGTGCCGTTGGGGGTGGAGCTCATTGCTTGGCTGCAGGCTTTCACCGACGAGCATTACCGGCCCGAGCCGAAGAAGCGCAAGCGGCCGGCGTCGTTTCTTCCACCGGATCAAAGGTCATGAACGGCATCCGGGGACCCGGGTTGCACCCGGGCTACGGGCATGAGTGACGAGAACTTCCTGTCGCGGTGGTCGCGTCGCAAGGCGCAGGCGAACGCCGGGGTGGAGATTCCGCCCGAGCCGGCTGCGCCGGCTGCCGCGGTGCCCGCGCCCGTGGAGGTGCCGCCTGCGCCACCGCCCGAGGAGCCGCCGCTGACCATGGACGACGTCGCCCGCCTCACCCCCGAGTCCGACTTCAGCCGATTCGTCGCCCCGAAGGTCGACGAGTCGGTCAAGCGCGCCGCCCTCAAGAAGCTCTTCGCCGACCCGCGTTTCAACGTGATGGACGGCCTGGACACCTACATCGACGACTACAGCCAGCCCGATCCCCTGCCCGAGTCCATGCTGCGCCAGATGGCCCAGGCGAAGTTCCTCGGGTTGTTCCAGGAGGAGGCATCCCCGGATGGCGAAGGCGCGCAGCCGGTGCCACAGTCCTCCACCGATTCCCCCGCAGCACCCCCCGATGAAGACGCTGATCTGCGACTGCAACAAGACGATGCCCCTGGACGCGGCGGCCCTGGCAAAGGCCCTGCCGCCTGAGGCGGCCCAGGGGCTGTCGACGCTGCATTCCACCCTGTGCCGGCGCGAGGCCGGTGCCTTCCAGCGCGCGGCCCTGCAGGGCGACGACCTCCTGGTCGCCTGCACGCAGGAAAGCCGGCTCTTCCTCGAGCTGAACGCCGAGACCGAAGGCGCGCCCGCGGCGCAGGAGCGGCCGATCCGCTTCGTCAACATCCGCGAGACCGGTGGCTGGTCGCGCGACGCGAAGCAAGCCACGCCCAAGATCGCTGCGTTGCTGGCGGCGGCCCAGCTGCCCGAGCCCGACCCGGTGGGCACCGTGAGCTACCGCAGCGCCGGCCGCGTGCTGGTGATCGGCGACGCCGACAGCGCCCAACGCTGCGCCGAGATGCTGGCCGACAAGCTCGACGTGAGCGTGCTGCTCACCCAGCCCGGCGGCAGCCTGCCGCAGCAGCGTCGCTGGCCGGTGCATGCGGGCCGGGTCACGGCCTTGTCCGGCTGGCTGGGGCAGTTCGACGTCGAGTGGGAGAGCGCCAACCCCATCGACCTCGACCTGTGCACCCGGTGCAACGCCTGCATCGCCGCCTGTCCGGAAGGCGCGATCGATTTCGGCTACCAGGTCGACCTGGCCCGGTGCAAGGACCACCGCGAGTGCGTGCGGGTGTGCGAGGCCGCCGGGGCGATCGATTTCGGACGCCCGGCGCTGACCCTGCAGGAACGCTTCGACCTGGTCCTCGACCTCGGGACTACGCCGCTCGTCACGCTGCACCAGCCGCCCCAGGGCTACTTTCGCCCCGCAGCCGACGAGCGCGCCCGCTTCGACGCGATCCTCCAGTTGCGCGAGCTGACCGGGGAGTTCGAGAAGCCGAAGTTCTTCCACTACAAGCCCAAGATCTGCGCCCACAGCCGCAACGAGCAGATCGGCTGCCACGCCTGCATCGACGTCTGCTCGGCCGGGGCCATCCGCAGCGAGGCCACCGAGGGCGGCGGCATCCGCGTCGAGCCGCACCTGTGCGTCGGTTGCGGCGCCTGCACGACGGTGTGCCCCAGCGGCGCACTGGCCTATGCCACTCCGTCGGCCGACCAGCTCGGCCGGCGCATCCGCACGCTGCTGCAGACCTACCGCCGCGCCGGTGGAGTGCAGGCGGCCCTGCTGGTGCACAGCCAGGGCGCCGGGACACGGGCCATCGATGCGCTGGGCCGCGCCGCCCGCGCCAGCGGCGCGCAGGGCGTGCCCGCGCGGGTGCTGCCGCTGGACGTGGTCCACACCGCCAGCGTCGGCCTCGAGCTGTGGCTCGCGGCCCTGGCCTACGGTGCCGCCGACGTCTGGGTGCTGCTGACCGACGAGGAGGCGCCGGCCTACCGCGATGCGCTGGCGCAGCAGGCGGCCCTGGCCAATGCGCTGATGGAGGGATGGGGCTACGCCGCCGGGCGGGTGCGCCTGCTGTCGGGCGACGCGGCCACGCTCGATGCCGGGCTGCAGGCTGCCGCGCCGAACGCCGTCCTGCCCGATCCCGCGTCGTTCGCCGTGCAGGCCGACAAGCGGGCCACGCTCGAGCTGGCCATCGACCACCTGGGCGCCCATGCGCCGGCACGGGCCGAGACCATCGCGCTGCCGGCCGCCAGCCCGCTCGGCAGCATCGTCGTCGACACGGCCAAGTGCACCATGTGCCTGGCCTGCGTGGGCGCCTGCCCCGAGAGCGCGCTGCTCGACAACCCCGAGCGGCCGCAGCTTCGCTTCATCGAGAAGAACTGCGTGCAGTGCGGCCTGTGCGCCACCACCTGCCCCGAGCAGGCCATCACCTTGCAGCCTCGCCTGTGGCTGGCCGACGAGGGCAAGGCGCGCAAGCAGCCGCGCGTGCTCAACGAGGTCGAGCCGTTCCGCTGCATCCGGTGTGGCAAGCCTTTCGGCACGCTGAAGGCGATCGAAGCCATGATGGGCAAGCTGGCCGGCCACGCGATGTTCCAGGGCGCGGCCGCCGAGCGGCTGAAGATGTGCAGCGACTGCCGCGTCATCGACATCCACACCAACGCCGACGAAGTGAAGATCACCGACCTGCGATGAATCAAGCGATCCAGTTCGCCGCCCCCGACGACCGCGAGGAGCTCGCCCGGGCCGAGATTTACGGGCTGCTGGCGCAGCTCTTCTACGCGCCGCCGCCGGCCGAGCTCTACGAGCAGCTTCGGGTGGCGGTCACGGTCGCGCCGGCGCCCGGCGCCTTCCTGGAGTCGTCCTGGACCGAGCTGGTCGGCGCCTCCCGCCGGCTCGGCCGCGAGCAGGTCGCAGCCGAGTACGACGCGCTGTTCCAGGGCCTGGGCAAGCCGGAGGTCTTCCTGTACGGCTCGCACCATCTCGCCGGCGCGCTCAACGAGAAGCCGCTGGTCGCCCTGCGCGACAGCCTGGCGGCCCTGGGCCTGGCGCGGGCACCGGGCATGCCGGAGACCGAGGACCACATCGCCTACCTGTGCGAGACCATGCGCTACCTGATCGCCGGCGACGATGCCGGCGTCAGCAACCTCGCGTCGCAGCGGCGATTCTTCGATGCCCATGTGCGCGGCTGGGTCGATGCGATGTGCGCGCAGATCGCCGCCCATCCGACCGCCGATTTCTATCGATCCCTGTCGCTATTCGCACAGGGGTTTTTCTCCGTGGAGGCCCAGGCATTCGACATGCTTGACTGACGGTGGCTGTCGTCGGGACAGACCCTGATGACGGCATGCAACATGGTGCATAAAGTCATGAAGTCGGCTCCAACATATCGGGGCGGCCACAAGGTCGTGGGCAGGGAATTTTTCCTGGAGAGAAAACATGAAGTCCAGCGCCGTTGATCGAGCTTGCGCGGAGCCCTCGGGCACGCCCAAGCGCCGCAGCCTGTTGCTTGGCGCCGGTGTCGCCGGCGCCGCGGCCCTCGCGGCCAAGGCCTTGCCGGTGGCCCCCGAACAGGTCGCCGCCGCACCCGCCAAGGGCGCGCCCGCCGAAAAGGGCGGCTACCAGCTGACGCAGCACGTGCTGCGCTACTACGAGACCACCAAGGTTTGATTCCGGGCGGCTTTGCTCCGGCCCGAGGAGGAATCATGTTGCTCACGCGCAAATCGTCCGACGCGGGTGTCGCGTCGTCGTCGCTCGTCGCCAGCCTGGCCCGCGGTGTCTCGCGCGCCATTCCCACCATGGACCGGCGCGCCTTCCTGCGGCGCTCCGGCCTGGGCGTCGGCGCCGGCCTCGCCACATCGCAGCTGATGCTGGTGCGCCAGGCCGAAGCCAAGGACGGGCCGGCCGGTGACCGCAAGATCGAGGTCCATCGCACGGTGTGCGGCCACTGCTCGGTGGGCTGCGCGGTCGACGCGGTGGTCGAGAACGGCGTCTGGGTGCGCCAGGAGCCGGTGTTCGACTCGCCCATCAACCTCGGCGCGCACTGCGCCAAGGGCGCGGCGCTGCGCGAGCACGGCCATGGCGAGTACCGCCTCAAGACGCCGATGAAGCTGGTCGACGGCAAGTACCAGCGCATCTCCTGGGACCAGGCCTACGACGAGATCAGCGCGAAGATGCTCGACCTGCGCAAGCAGAGCGGGCCCGATTCGATCTTCATCGTCGGCTCGTCCAAGCACAACAACGAGCAGGCCTACCTGCTGCGCAAGTGGGTCAGCCTGTGGGGCAGCAACAACTGCGACCACCAAGCGCGCATCTGCCACTCCACCACGGTCGCGGGCGTCGCGAACACCTGGGGCTATGGCGCGATGACCAACTCCTACAACGACATGCAGAACGCGAAGGCCGCGATGTACATCGGCTCCAACGCGGCCGAGGCGCATCCGGTGTCGATGCTGCACATGCTGCATGCCAAGGAGACAGGCACCAAGATGATCGTGGTCGACCCGCGCTTCACGCGCACGGCGGCCAAGGCCGACGAGTACGTGCGCATCCGCTCGGGCACCGACATCGCCTTCCTGTTCGGGATGCTGCACCACATCTTCAAGAACGGCTGGGAAGACAAGAAGTTCATCAACGACCGCGTCTACGGCATGGACAAGGTCCGCGACGAGGTGCTCGCCAAGTGGACGCCCGACAAGGTGCAGGAGGTCTGCGGCGTCGACGAGGCCACCGTCTACAAGGTCGCGAAGATCATGTCCGAGAACCGGCCGAGCACGGTGGTGTGGTGCATGGGCCAGACCCAGCACACCATCGGCAACGCCATCGTGCGCGCCTCGTGCATCCTGCAGCTCGCGCTGGGCAACATCGGCGTGTCGGGCGGCGGCGCCAACATCTTCCGCGGCCACGACAACGTGCAAGGCGCCACCGACGTCGGCCCCAATCCCGATTCGCTGCCCGGCTACTACGGCCTGGCCGAAGGCGCCTGGAAGCACTACGCCACCGTGTGGGGCCTGGACTTCGAGTGGATCAAGAAGCAGTTCGCGCCCGGCATGATGACCAAGTCGGGCATGACGGTGTCGCGCTGGATCGACGGCGTGCTCGAGAAGAACGAGCTCATCGACCAGGACAGCAACCTGCGCGGCCTGTTCTTCTGGGGCCATGCGCCCAACTCGCAGACGCGTGGCCTCGAGATGAAGAAGGCCATGGACAAGCTCGACCTGCTGGTGGTGGTCGACCCGTATCCGTCGGCCACGGCGGCGATGGCGGCCATGCCCGGCAAGCCCGAGGACCAGAACCCCAACCGCGCGGTCTACCTGCTGCCCGCGGCCACGCAGTTCGAGACCAGCGGCTCGTGCACCGCGTCGAACCGCTCGCTGCAATGGCGCGAAAGGGTGATCGAGCCGCTGTTCGAGTCGCGCACCGACCACATGATCATGTACCAGCTGGCCGACAAGCTCGGCTTCGGCAAGGAGCTGGTCAAGAGCCTCAAGCTGGTCGCCGCCAAGGGCGGGATGATGGAGCCCGAGCCCGAGTCCATGCTGCGCGAGATCAACCGCAGCAACTGGACCATCGGCTACACCGGCCAGAGTCCCGAGCGGCTCAAGGCCCACATGCGCAACATGAACGTCTTCGACGTGAAGACGCTGCGCGCCAAGGGCGGGGTCGACAAGGAGACCGGCTACAAGCTCGACGGCGACTACTTCGGCCTGCCGTGGCCGTGCTACGGCACGCCGGAGATCAAGCACCCCGGGTCGCCCAACCTCTACGACCAGTCCAAGACCATGATGGAAGGCGGCGGCTGCTTCCGCGCCAACTTCGGGGTCGAGAAGGACGGGGTCAACCTGCTGGCTGAAGACGGCTCGTTCCCGAAGGGCTCGGAGCTGACCACGGGCTATCCGGAGTTCGATCACATCCTGCTCAAGAAACTGGGCTGGTGGGACGACCTCACCGAGGCGGAGAAGAAGGCGGCCGAGGGCAAGAACTGGAAGACCGACCTGTCCGGCGGCATCCAGCGCGTGGCCATGGCGCACAACTGCCACCACTGGGGCAATGCCAAGGCGCGCGCGGTGGTCTGGAACTTCCCCGATCCGGTGCCGCAGCACCGCGAGCCGCTGTACTCGCCGCGTCCCGACCTCGTCGACAAGTACCCGACGCACGACGACAAGAAGGCCTTCTGGCGCCTGCCCACGCTGTACAAGAGCGTGCAGCAGAAGAACAAGGACATCTCCAAGCAGTTCCCGCTGGTCATGACCTCGGGCCGGCTGGTCGAGTTCGAGGGCGGCGGCGAGGAGACCCGCTCCAACCCGTGGCTGGCCGAGCTGCAGCAGGACATGTTCGTCGAGATCAACCCGGCGGCGGCCAACGACCGCGGCATCCGCAACGGCGAGATGGTGTGGGTCAAGACGCCCACCGGCGCGAAGATCAACGTGAAGGCGCAGGTCACCGAGCGGGTCGACCGCGGCACCGTGTTCCTGCCCTTCCACTTCTCCGGCCGCTGGCAGGGCGTGGACCTCAAGCCCTACTACCCCGAAGGCGCGGCGCCGGTGATCCGCGGCGAGGCGATCAACACCGCGACGACCTACGGGTACGACAGCGTGACCATGATGCAAGAGACCAAGACCACGTTGTGCCAGGTCGAGAAGACGGCCTGACCACCAGGAGCTGACATGGCAAGAATGAAATTCATCTGCGATGCCGAGCGCTGCATCGAATGCAACGGCTGCGTCACCGCCTGCAAGCAGGAGCACGAGGTGCCCTGGGGCGTGAACCGGCGGCGCGTGGTCACGCTGAACGACGGCGTGCCGGGCGAGCGCAGCATCTCGGTGGCCTGCATGCACTGCAGCGACGCGCCCTGCATGGCGGTGTGCCCGGTCGACTGCTTCTACCGCACCGAAGAGGGCGTGGTGCTGCACGACAAGGACGTCTGCATCGGCTGCGGCTACTGCTCCTACGCCTGCCCCTTCGGCGCGCCGCAGTTCCCCACCAACGGCAGCTTCGGCCTGCGCGGCAAGATGGACAAGTGCACCTTCTGCGCCGGCGGCCCCGAGGCCAACGGCAGCCAGGCCGAGTTCGACAAGTACGGCCGCAACCGCCTGGCCGAAGGCAAGCTTCCGGCCTGCGCCGAGATGTGCTCGACCAAGGCGCTGCTGGGCGGCGACGGCGACGTCGTGGCCGACATCTTCCGCACCCGCGTCCTCAACCGCGGCAAGGGCAGCGAGGTCTGGGGCTGGGGCACCGCCTACGGCAAGCCGACCAGCGGCGCGCCGAGCCAGCCGCAACCGAAGGAAGTGACCAAGTCATGAGGCGCATGCTGCTGATCGGCTGTTGCGCCGCGCTGCTGGCGGGCCTGGCGGCCTGCGAGCAGCCGCAGACCGTGACCACGCGCAAGACCGACGCCAAGCCCTGGCAGGGCGCCGACAACGCCTACCTGGCCAGCGGCTGGAAGGCAGGCGACCGCGGCAGCTGGGAAGAGCAGATGCGCGCCCGCGCCCAGACCCAGAACGACTACAACAAGACCAAGTGAGCGTGGCCCGTTGAAGGAGACCGCATGCAAGCCCTGATCCGCACGGTGCTGCTGGCCCTGGCCTGTTCCTGGATCGGGCTGGCCGCGGCGCAGGACAACGCGCCGCCCCAGGCCGCGCCGCGCTTCGCGCCGCCCGCCAGCTTCGCGGGCTCGCCCGAGCCGCAGCCGAACGAGAGCAACGCCCAGCGCGCCAAGACCCAGCCCGGCAACAACGCGCCGTTCTGGCGCCAGGTCCACGACTCCGGATCGACCGCCGGCGTGACCAACCTGCCCGGCGCCGAGAAGGGCGTGCTGATCCAGCCCTTCGTGCAATACCCCGGCTCGCGCTACACCAACGCCGGCGAGGCCTGGCGCCAGGTGCGCAACCGCTGGATCGTGCCTTACGGCGGCGCGCTGATCGCGATCATCGCGGTCGCGCTGGCGCTGTTCCACTGGCGCAAGGGACCGATCGGCCATGCCGAGAACCATGGCGGACCGATCGAGCGCTTCACCTACTTCGAGCGCGCGGCGCACTGGTCCAACGCCATCGCCTTCTGCGTGCTGGCCATTTCCGGCATCGTGATGGCCTTCGGCAAGTTCTTCCTGCTGCCGCTCATGGGCCACCTGCTGTTCGGCTGGCTCACCTACCTGCTCAAGACGGCGCACAACTTCTTCGGCCCGCTGTTCGCGGTGTCGCTGGTGATCGTGATCGTCACCTTCATCCGCGACGAGCTGCCGCAGCGCGGCGACCTGGACTGGCTCAAGAAGGGCGGCGGCGTGATGAGCGGCCAGGAGCCGCCCTCGCACCGCTTCAATGCGGGCGAGAAGATCATCTTCTGGGCCGGCGTGTTCGTGATGGGCCTGGTCCTGGTGGGCTCGGGCCTGGTGCTCGACAAGCTGGTCCCCGGCCTCGCCTACTGGCGCAGCGACATGCAGGTGGCGCACATGGTCCACTCGGTCGCGGCGGTGCTGATGATCACGATGTTCCTGCTGCACATCTACCTCGGCACCATCGGCATGCGCGGCGCCTACCGCGCGATGCGCGACGGCTGGGTCGACGAGCAGTGGGCCCGCGAGCACCATGCCTACTGGCACGAGGACATCGAGGCCGGCAAGATCCCGGCGCAGCGGACCGACGCCTCGCCGCCCGGCCGGCACGCGACCCAGCCCTGAGAGGATGCGAACGATGAAGCTGCTCGTCCCCCTGCTGCTGGCGATGTCGCCGGCGCTCGCCCTGGCCAAGCTGCCGCCGCTGTCGCCCGACGCCCAGGCCAAGGCCGACGAGGCCAAGGCCAAGACCGCGTGGACCGACAAGGTCGGCGCCTTCCAGCTGTGCCGCGCCCAGGACCGCGCGGTCGAGGCCTACCGCAAGACCGCCAAGGCGGCCAAGCCGGCGGCCTCCACGCCGGCCTGCAGCGACCCGGGCCCCTTCGTGGCCGCGGCGCCGGCGGCCACGAAGCCGATCGAAGCGTCGGGCGCCCACTCCCCGCCGGCCACCGCCACCACGCCGCCCAGCGTGAGCCCGGCCACGCAGGCGCAGACGCAAGGCACCGCCAAGAAGTAAGTCGCCCGGCAGGGCCACAATGAGGGGCCGCTTTGCGCGGCCCTTCGCGTCAGTGCAGCGATGCCCACCATTCCCCGTCTCACCAACGCCCGCGCCCCGCTCACGAAAGACGTCGAGGTGCTCGACGAGTTCGGCGCGCGCCGCCACATCACCATCCCGGCCGAGCGGGCGCTGACGTTGTTCGTCGACAACCGCGAACTGGTCACCCTGATGACCCTGGGCGCCGCGCCCGAACTGCTGGTGATGGGCTACCTGCGCAACCAGCGTCTGGTGGAGTCGGTGGAGGACATCGAGTCCATCACGGTCGACTGGGAGGTCGAGGCGGCCGCGGTGAAGACACGCGCCGGCATCGAGCGCTTCGACGAGAAGACCGCCAAGCGCGTGGTGACGACCGGCTGCGGCCAGGGCACCGTGTTCGGCGACCTGATGGGCGAGCTCGACAGCGTGCGCCTGCCACCGGCCGGACTGCCCTCGGCCCGCCTGACACAGGCCTCGCTGTACCGCCTGCTCAACGTCATGCGGCTTCAGGAGACCACGTACAAGTCATCCGGCTCGGTGCACGGCTGCGCGCTGTTCCGCCAGGACGAGCTGATGATGTTCGTGGAGGACGTCGGGCGCCACAACGCGATCGACACCATCGCCGGCTGGATGTGGCTGCACGGCATGGACGGCGGCGACAAGATCTTCTACACCACCGGGCGGCTGACCAGCGAGATGGTGATCAAGTCGGCGCAGATCGGCGTGCCGATCATCGTGTCGCGCAGCGGCATCACGCAGATGGGCTACGAGCTCGCGATGCGCCTGGGCCTGTGCCTGTTCGGGCGAGCGACCAATCGCCACTTCATCTGCTATTGCGGCTTCGACCGCTTCGATGCGCAGCCCGAGCCGGCCGAGCTCGCGCCGGTCAAGGCACGAACCGCGTGAAGGTGGGCGCCATGCGCACCTCCACGCCGTCGCGCGTGGCGCGCGCTTGCAGGTCGTGCATGGTCGTTTCGAAGTCGTCGCCCAGCAGCGGCATCGCGACCAGGGGCTGGTCGAGCGGAACCCAGAACGCATCCCAGTGGATGGGGATGACGCGGCGCGCCCCCACCGCTTTCACCACTTCGTTCCAGTAGGCCGTGCGGTAGGCCGTGTCCTTCTTGCCCAGCGTGCCGACGCCGAGGAAGACGGTGTCGGCGTGCTGCCCCGAGAGCGCGCCGGGGATGAAGCCGGCGCTGCCCTGCACCAGCCAGCGACCCCCCGCGGCATGCTCGACCAGCAGCGACCAGCACTGCCCTTCGCGCCATGCGTTGAAGCGCGCCGGCGGGACCAGCGGGGCATCGATGGTCTCCACCGTCGTGCCGTCGGTGAAGGGCGTCGGGCTGTGCCGCGACGCGACGAAGCGCAGCGTGAACCGGCCCAGGGTCACGCTGTCGCCGGGCCGGACCTCGCGCAGGCGGTCCTCGCCCAGCCCCAGTCCGCGACCGACGTTCAGCGTGGAGCCCGAGCCGATCAGCAGCGCACCGGTGCGCTGCGCGACCAGCGGCGCGTCCATCGCGTGGTCGTAGTGGGAGTGGACCGGCACGACCGCGGCAAGGCGCGTCACGTCCAGGCGCTTCAGGCCGCTGTCGATGGCGGCGGGATCGGGTGCGATGCGGCCGAGGGCGACGGCCGGGAACGACGGGCGGCTGAAGAAGCCGTCGGTCATCCAGGCGGTCTCGCCGTCTTCGAACAGCAGCGTGGTGGTGCCGGCGAAGCGCACGCGCACCGCGGCGCCGGACGGCGCTTCGGGCAGGGTCAGCGAGCGATAGGGATCGAGAGGAGGATGGCGCTGCGACTGCACGACCACCGCGCCGCAGACCAGCGCCAACCCCGCCAGCAGCACGAGGCCGGCGCGCTTCCAGGCGCGGCGCATCGATCAGGGATGGGCGAGGTCGCGCAGCATCGTGGGACCGACCCGACGCTCGATCTCGTCGAGCAGGGGCTTGCCCCAGCCCAGGCCGAACAGGAACTCGCCGGTGACGAACATCGGGCCCACCAGCAGGCCCACCATGTCGTCGACGAAAGCCGGCTTGCGGCCTTCGTAGTAGTGGCCGATGAACTGCAGCACCCAGCCGACGACGAAGCTGCCCAGGCCCCAGCTCAGCCAGGCCGCGGTGCTGGGCGGCACCTGGTGCGCCAGCACCATGAGCACGCCGGTGGCCAGGGTGACCGCCACGCCGAGCACGAAGTTGCCGCGGGTCAGGTACCACGCGGCGCAGACGATCCACAGCAGCCAGGCCGGCGTGAGCGTCCAGCCGCCGACGGTGAAGCTCGGGTGCGACAGCAGCACCCCGATCGCGAAGACGATGAGCGGGATGCCGACGAAGTGGGTGGTGATGTTGCGGCGGTCGCGGTGATAGGCGGCGTACTGCACCATCAGTTCAGTCGCGTTGCGCATGCGCTTCTCCTTGCAGGATCCCTTGCTGATTCCCTTTCATGCTACTGGAGCACAGGGCGTGCCGGCTGTCAAAATGTGGACACCCCGAGTCAGGACAAGCAATGAGCATCAAGAGCGACAAATGGATCCGGCGCATGGCCGAGCAGCACGGCATGATCGAGCCCTTCGAGCCCGGGCAGGTGCGCCACGCGGCCGACGGCCACCGGATCGTCAGCTACGGCACCTCGAGCTACGGCTACGACATCCGCTGCGCGCCCGAATTCAAGGTCTTCACCAACATCTACAGCACAGTGGTCGACCCCAAGGCCTTCGACGAGAGGAGCTTCGTCGACATCGAATCCGACGTCTGCATCATCCCGCCCAACAGCTTCGCGCTGGCCCGCACGATGGAGTACTTCCGCATCCCGCGCAACGTGCTCACCATCTGCCTGGGCAAGAGCACCTATGCGCGCTGCGGGATCATCGTCAACGTGACGCCCTTCGAGCCCGAATGGGAGGGCTACGTCACGCTGGAGTTCTCGAACACCACGCCGCTGCCGGCCAAGATCTACGCCGGCGAGGGTTGCGCGCAGGTGCTGTTCTTCGAGAGCGACGAGGTCTGCGAGACCAGCTACAAGGACCGGGGCGGCAAGTACCAGGGCCAGCGCGGCGTCACGTTGCCAAAGACCTGACCGGCGTCGCATGAATGCCCGCAAGGCGCGGGCACGACGGTTGCCGGTGTCTCCTGAATGTGCCAGGGTTTCGAACGCTGACATCCAAGGAGACCTCCATGCGCTGGCAAGGCAATCGGGAGAGCGACAACGTCGAGGATGCGCGCGACACCGGCGGCGGTGGCGGCGGCTTTCGGCTCGGCGGCGGCAGCCTCAGCCTGGGTTCGGTGGCGATCGCGGTGATCGCCGGCTGGATCTTCGGCATCAACCCCCTGACCATCCTGGGCCTCATGAGCGGCGACGGCACGCCGCAGACCCAGCAGGCGCCGGCGCACAAGCCGCCGGCCGACGACGAGATGGCGCGCTTCGTGTCGGTGGTGCTGGCCGACACCGAGGACGTGTGGCGGGCCAAGTTCAAGCAGGCCGGCGGGACGTACCGCGAGCCCAAGCTGCGCCTGTTCCGCGGATCGACGCCCACCTCGTGCGGCCAGGGCCAGGCGGCGATGGGCCCGTTCTACTGCCCGTCCGACGAGAAGGTCTACATCGACCTGCGCTTCTATGAAGTCATGAAGACCCGCCTGGGTGCACCGGGCGACTTCGCGCAGGCCTATGTGATCGCTCACGAAGTCGGCCATCACGTGCAGAAGCTGATGGGCATCACCGACAAGATCGAGGCCGCACGCGGACGCATGAGCCAGGCCCAGGGCAACGCGGTCAGCGTGCGCCTGGAGCTGCAGGCCGACTGCTTCGCCGGCATCTGGGCCCACGACGCGCAAGCCGCGCGGCAGGTGCTGGAGCAAGGCGACGTCGAGGAGGCGCTCAACGCCGCCACGCAGATCGGCGACGACACCCTGCAGAAGCGCTCGCAGGGCACGATCGTGCCCGAGAGCTTCACCCACGGGACCAGCGCCCAGCGGGTCACGTGGTTCAAGCGCGGCCTGCAGTCGGGCAGCGTCAACCAGTGCGACACCTTCCAGTCGCGCGAGCTCTGAGGGAGACAATGCGCTCCATCCTGCGACCCGCCGCCCTGATCGAGACCTGGTTCGACACCTTGCGTCCCGAGCAGAAGGACCTCGCGCGCATCCTGCGCGAGCTCGTGGTGTCGGCGTCGCCGGAGCTGGTCGCGTCGGTCAAGTGGGGCAACCTCATGTTCACCCACGAGGGCACGCACGCGGTGGCCATCGTGATGCACAAGGACCATGCCAACCTGCAGATCTTCAACGGCGCTGGGCTGGTCGATCGGTACCCGGAGCTCGAAGGCAGCGGCCGCGGCGTGCGCCACCTGCGCTTTCGCTACCGCTATCCGGTCGACGACGAACTGGTGCGCGAGGTCGTGCGTGCCTGCGTGGAGCTGATGGACCAGGTGCCGCGCACGGCACCCGGCGCGCTCACCGAAGAGCCGTGATCCAGTCGCAGCGCAGCCGCCCGGTGCGGTGCAGCCGGGTCCGCCACCCGACATAGGCGCCCGGCAGGAACACCAGCGCGAGGCAGGCCAGCGCCGCCCAGCCGGCACCCAGCAGCAGGGCCGGCGGGATGCCCACCCAGCCCATCATCCACAGCGTGAGGATGGCCTCCCAGGTGCCTTTTTCGAGCGGGTGGTCGCGGTAGTGACGGGTGTGCCAGACCTTGAGGGCGTGGAACTGGTTCAGCGTCATGGTGGGCTCCCGTCAGCCTGCAGTCAGCTGACTGTAAGCTTCGCGTCAGCTTCGGGGAAGCCCCGGATCGATGGGATCCGGGGCTTTTTTTGCTGCAAGGCGTGACCGGGCGATTCGCCGGCGTGCATCCCTTTCCTACAGTCCGGCGGCCGCCTGCCGACATTGGCCTCGCCGGCCTCGGCCGCGCCGCCGGCCGGCATCACTCCAATCAATCAATCAACCAACGAGGTGAGGTATGCGAATCAAGAAGTGGGTCGCCCTGTCCCTGGTATGCCTGTCGCTGTCCCCGGCACTGGCCAAGGACCGCGCGTCGCGGCTGCCGCTGCTGGTCATCGGCGGCTCCTATGCCGAGGGAAAGACGCCGTTCGACAACGGCCTCGCGCCGCTGGGCGGCGTGTCGGTGGGCTTCGGCAGCTACCTGAGCCTGGGCCAGGCGCTCACGCGCACCGACGACCTGCCCGGCTTCGTCATCGACGAAGGACAGGCGGGCGCCGGCACCTTCGCGCGGCCCTGGTGCGCGCCCGGTGCGACGAGCTGCGGTCCGGCCGGCTGGGCCGGCTACGACACCCAGCTGCAGCGTGCGCTGGCGCGGGTCGCCATGCCGCCCACCTTCATGCAGTACAACGCCGCCTACGTCGTCATCACCTCGTCCAACGACTGCCTGCACGCCGATGCGTTCGGCGTTCCGCAGGCGCAGGCCCAGCCCTGCACCCCGGCGCAGATGAACCAGACCGTCGACCGGATGATCGCGGTGGGCCGCCAGGCGCTGGCGGCGGGCATCACGCCGGTCTACGACGTGCTGCCGCGCTACGAGCGCCTGGACCTGCCCTTGTTCCGCAGCCTGTTCGGGCTGGCGTGGGTCATCGGCGAATCCGACTACAACCAGCTGCGCGACCTGAGCGCCGGCCGCATCCGCGCCGAGCTGCCGCAGGCGGTGGTGCTGGACATCTGGCGCGACTTCGTCCACCTGGGCGACGGCATCCATCCGAACCCGGACACGGCGCGCAAGGCCGCCCGGGTGATCGCGAACGAGCTGCACCGCCGCGACGGCGGCGCGCACTGACGGATCAGTAGGCGAGGGTGAATCGCCGCTGCACGTGCCGCGGCGATTCGAGCTCGTCGACGATGGCCACGGCCAGGTCGTCGACCGAGATGCGGCCCGGCTTGTCGCCGTCCATCAGGACCTGGTCGCCGCCGAGGCGGAATCGGCCGGTGCGCGGGCCGGGCTGCAGCAGCGGGGCCGGGGAGACGAAGGTCCAGTCGAGACCCCGCTCCTCGGTGATCTGCTTCAGCGCATCGCGCGCCGCCAGCGCCTCGGTGCGGTACTCGGCCGGGAACTGGGGCGTGTCGCACAGCTGCACGCCGGGCGCGACGAACAGGCTGCCGGCGCCGCCCACCATCACCAGGCGCTTGACGCCGGATCGCTTCACGCCCTCGACGACAGTCTGGAAGCCCTGCAGGTAGCGGTCGCGGAAGTCGTCGGTCCCGCGGGGTGCGTTGTAGGCGCTCACCACCGCATCGTGGCCGGCGACGGCGCGCGCGAGCTGCTCGACATCGGTCGCGTCGCCCTGGACCACGGTCAGGCCGGCATGGGCCGCGAGCTTGGACGGGTTGCGGGCCAGTGCGGTGACCTGGTGGCCACGCTGCAGCGCTTCGGCCAGGACCTTGGATCCGACGAAACCGGTGGGGCCGACGAGGGCGATCTTCATGGCAGGAATCTCCGTGGTTGAAAGAGTGCCGTGACAATAGAGACTTCACGATCAGCGCACTAGACGGCTTTCCTGCCGAACTCTCTTAAGGCCCGCTTCACAATGGACCCGCTTCGCCGCATGGCCGTCTTCGCTGCCGTGGTCGAGCACCGCTCGATGAGCGGGGCGGCGCGGGTCCTGGCGATGAGCACCTCGGCGGTGAGCCAGCAGGTGCGCCAGCTCGAGCGCGACAGCGGCGTCACGCTGCTGCACCGCTCCACCCGCAAGCTCACGCTCACCGCCGCCGGCGAGCGCTTCTACGAAGGCTGCGCCGCGATGGTCGCCGCCGCGCGGCGCGCCCAACAGCAGCTCGCCCATTCGCGCGACGCGCCCTCGGGCGAGCTGCGGCTGTCGGCCCCCGTGGGCTTCGCCCGGCATGTGGCGCCGGCGCTGGGCGGCACGCTGGCCCAACACCCCGCGCTGACGCTCAAGCTGCTGGTCGACGATGCGCGCATCGACCTCATCGAGTCGCGCATCGACCTGGCGGTGCGCTTCGGGCGGCTGCCCGACTCGTCGTGGGTGGCGCGCCGGCTGTGTGCCTTCGAGTGGCTGCTGTGCGCGGCGCCGTCGTGGGTGACCGCCCATGGCACGCCGCAGCGTCCCGAAGACCTGCTGTCGCTGCAGTGGCTGGCCTTCGCCCGTGAAGGCAGCGACTTGCACCTGGAGCTGATCGGCCCGCAGCGCGAGACGCGCACGCTGCGCATCGAGGCGCGCATCAGCAGCAACAACCAGTACTCGATCCAGCAGATGTGCGTCGCGGGGCTGGGCCTCGCGCGGCTGGCGCGGGTGGATGTGGTGGAGGACCTGGCCGTCGGGCGTCTGGTGGCGCTGCTGCCGGCGTGGGAGCTGGCGCCGCTGGACGTCTGGGCGGTCACGCCGCAGCGCGATGCGCAGCCGGCGAAGGTGCGGGTGGCGATCGAGGCCTTGCAGCGGTATCTGGCCGGCTTGCCCGGGGCGGTGTGAGCGACCCGGGTTGCACCCGGGCTACGAGAAACGTTGTAGCCCGGGTGCAACCCGGGGATCGTCCAGAAGGATGCCGCGATCCACCTGCTCGATCTGCGTGCGCCCGCAAAACGCCATCGTCAGATCCAGCTCGTTGCGGATGATCTCCAGGCAGCGCGTGACACCCGCCTCGCCCAGCGCCCCCAGCCCGTACAGGAACGCCCGCCCGATCAGCGTGCCGCGCGCCCCCAGCGCCAGCGCCTTGAGCACGTCCTGCCCGCTGCGGATGCCCCCGTCCATCCACACCTCGATGTCGCGCCCGACCGCC
>DASUZE010000023.1:0-32113 GCA_036377015.1 Piscinibacter sp.
CCCGGGTGCAACCCGGGGTCAAAGTCCCGACGCGACGAAATGCGGGTTCTCGAACCCGCGCTTGCCATACCGCAGCGATGCCCCGGCCAGGTCGTTGACGCTCCCACCCGCGGCTGCCAGCACCGCATGCCCCGCCGCGATGTCCCACTCCATGGTCCGACCCAGGCGCGGATAGAGATCCGCCTCGCCCGCCGCGACCCGGCACAGCTTGATCGACGAGCCGGCATGCGAGATGGAGGCCACGCGCCGATCGGCGAGGAAGGCGGCCAGCGCGGCCGCATCGCCGTGCGAGCGGCTGGCGAGCACATGCAGGCCTTCCGGTGGCGGGCGGCGGCAACGGATCGCGCGCCGGCCCGCCGCGCCGATCTCGAAAGCGCCGCTGCCGACCACGCCCGCGAACAGCCGGTCGAGGGCGGGCGCCAGCACCACACCCAGCACCGGCGCGCCGCGCACGACCAGCGCGATGTTGACGGTGAACTCGCCGTTGCGCTGCACGAACTCGCGCGTGCCGTCGAGCGCATCGACCAGCCAGAAGCGCTCGCCCGGCGCCGGCGCGAGGCCCGCGGCGACCGCCTCTTCGCCGATCACGGGGATGTCCGGCGCGAGCACCCGCAGGCCGTCGACCACCACCGCTTCGGCGCGCAGGTCGGCCTCGGTGACCGGCGACGCATCGGCCTTGTGCTGCACGGTGAAGCCGGCGGCATAGACCTCCATCACCACGCGACCCGCGGACCGCGCCAGTGCGATCAGCGGCTCCAGCCATTCATCCATCGCGGCCATCTCCTTTTCGCCCTGTTTGCCGGGCGGGTTACCCCTCTGCGGCCCCGCGCCCCGGCCTCCTAGAATTCGTTTGTGCACCTGCACATGCGGCCCACAGGAGTCGATCAATGGTCCAGTCCCGCCGCGCCACGCCTTCGAAGGCGACCGCGGACAGCGCCACCGCCGACAGCGGCGGCACGCGCATTCTCAAGAAGTATCCCAACCGCCGCCTCTACGACACCGAGACCAGCAGCTACATCACCCTGGCCGACGTGAAGAAGATGGTCCTCACCGGCCAGGACTTCGTCGTGCGCGACGCCAAGACCGGCGACGACCTCACGCGCAGCATCCTGCTGCAGATCATCCTCGAGGAAGAGACCGGCGGCGTGCCGATGTTCTCCACCCAGATGCTGGCCCAGATCATCCGTTTCTACGGCGATGCCATGCAGGGCATGATGGGCTCCTACCTCGAGAAGAACCTGCAGACCTTCACCGACATCCAGACCCGCCTGACCGAGCAGTCCAAAGGCCTGTACGACCCCAAGGTGATGTCGCCCGAGCTGTGGACGCAATTCCTCAACGGGCAGGCGCCGGTGGTGCAGGGCCTGATGGGCAACTACCTGGAGCAGTCCAAGCAGTTGTTCGTGCAGATGCAGGAGCAGATGGCGAAGCAGGCCGAGACGCTGTTCCCCGGCGTTCCGGGGTTCACACCGCCGAAGCGCTGACACTCCCGGGTTGCACCCGGGCTACGGGGCGGGCTTCGGGCGGCGGGCCATCACCCATTCGTACAAGGCCTGCGCGGCGGTCGACAACGCGCGGTCGCGTCGCCGCACCACGAAGATCTGGCGCTTGAGGCCCTTGCCCTGCAGCGGCCGCGTCACGATGTCGTCGCTGCGGAAGTGGAACAGCGTGAGCGCCGGCACCACGCTGATGCCCAGCCCGTGGCGCACCATGCCCATCACGGTGGCGAGCTGCTCGACTTCGAGCACGCCGTTCATCTGCAGCGGATGCACGGCCGCGTCGAGGTACTGGCGCACGCTGCTGCCGCGCGACATCTGCACGAAGGGCTCGGCGGCCAGGTCGCGCAGCTTGAGATCGGTCTTGCGCGCCAGCGGATGGTCGCGCCGGCACACCAGGTGGAAGCGGTCGGTGCAGAACACCTCGGCGCGCAGCTCGGCGGTGTCGGCGCGGATGGCCGCGAGGGCGAAGTCGGCGCTGCCGCCGCGCACGCGCTCCAGACAGGCTTCCGACAGCACGTCGGCGACGTCGAGCTCGATGCCCGGGTAGTCGGCCTGGAAGCCGGCCAGCACAGGCGGCAGCCACCCGGCGGCCAGCGAGGGCAAGAGGGCCATCGCGACGCGGCCGCGCCGCCGCGCCGCATGGTCGCGCAGGTCGCCGACGGCCTGGTCGAAGTCGCGCACCAGGCGCTCGGCCGACTCGAGGAAGAGCTTGCCCTCCACCGTGAGTTCGACGCTGCGCGTCGTGCGCTCGAACAGCCGCGCGCCCATCGATTCCTCCAGCGTGCGGATCAAGGCGCTGAACGCGGGCTGCGAGAGGTGGCTGCGGGTGGCAGCGCGGGTGAAGCTGCGCAGCTCGGCGAGCGCGAGAAAGGCGCGCAGCTGGCGGGTCGACGCATTCATCTGTGGATTCGATCAATCGATCCGTTCTTTCGAATTCACAGATTACATCCCGGCGCCTAGAGTTGTCGCAAATGGACCAGGAAGTTTTGCGAATCGGATGTGCGGCGGGTTTCTCCGGCGACCGCACCGACGCGGCCGGCCCGGTGGTCGACGCGCTGCTCCAGGCGGGCGGGCCGGCGGCGCTGATCTTCGAGACGCTGGCCGAGCGCACCCTGGCGCTGGCGCAGGTCGCGCGCCGCGCCGATCCCCACCGCGGCTACGAGCCGCTGCTCGACGAGCTGATCGGTCCCATCCTGGCGCGTTGCCTGAAGGGCGGCATCCGCATCGTGAGCAACATGGGCGCGGCCAATCCGCGCGGCGCCGCCTTGCGCATCCGCGAGATCGCAGCCGAGGCCGGCCTGCCGGCGCCGCGCGTGGCGGTGGTCAGCGGCGACGACGTCTGCGGCGCCGAGCAGCGCGACACCCTGCACGCCTGCCTGGGCAGCGCGCTGGGCGGACGCGAGATCGTGAGCGCCAATGCCTACCTCGGGGCCGAGCCCATTGCCGCCGCGCTGCGCGCCGGCGCCGACATCGTGATCACCGGCCGCGTGGCCGATCCCTCGCTGGCCGTCGGGCCGGCGCTGGCGCATTTCGGCTGGCGCACCGACGACTGGGATCGCATCGCGCGCGCCACCATGGCCGGGCACCTGCTCGAATGCGGCGCCCAGGTCAGCGGCGGCTACTACGCCGACCCCGGCTTGAAGGACGTGCCGGGCCTGGCGCGGCTGGGCTACCCGATCGCGGAGATCGACGCCGATGGCAATTGCGTCGTCACCAAGCCGGCGGGCACGGGCGGCGAGGTGACCGAGCACACGGTGAAGGAGCAGCTGCTCTACGAAGTGCACGATCCGTCGGCCTATCTCACGCCCGACGTCGTCGCCGACATCAGCGGCGCGTCGGTCGAGGACCTGGGCGGCGATCGCGTGCGCCTCGCGGGCGTGCGCGGCAAGCCGCGCACCGACACGCTCAAGCTCAACGTGTGCTTCGAATCCGGCTGGCTGGCCGAAGGCGAGATCTCCTATGCCGGCGCACGCGCCGAAGGACGGGCCCGCCTGGCCGCGCAGGTGCTGCGCGAGCGCCTGCAGGGCCTGGGCACGCTGCGCGCCGACCTGATCGGCGTGGCCAGCGTGTTCGGCGACGACGGCGGCGAATGGCTGTCCGCGCACGCCGGTGCCGATGCGCGCGACGTGCGCCTGCGCGTGGCCCTGCGCCATGCGGATCGGCGCAGCGCGGAGCGGCTGCTGCGCGAGGTGACGGCGCTGTACACCTGTGGCCCGGCCGGTGGCGGAGGCGTGCGCACGTCGCTGCGACCGACCCTGGGCACGCTGTCGGGCCTGTTCCCGCGCGAGCGCGCCACGGCCGCCTTCGAGATGCTGGAGTGAGCGCCATGGACCACCTGACCGTTCCGCTCTGGCGTGCCGCCCATGGTCGCACCGGCGACAAGGGCAATCGCTCCAACATCAGCGTGATCGCCTGGCACCCGGCGCTCCATCCGCTGATCGCGGCGCAGATCACCGAGGCGGTGGTGGCGCGCTGCTTCGCCCACCGCCATCCGAGCCGCGTGACGCGCCACGAGCTGCCCACGCTGCATGCGATGAACTTCGTGCTCGACGACGTGCTCGACGGCGGCGTCAACGATGCGCTGAACCTGGACAGCCACGGCAAGGCCTTGTCCTTCCTGCTGCTCGAGCTGCCGCTGGACGTGCCGACCGAGCTCGTGCCGCTGCTGCGACCCCATTCATTCGACGGAGACACACCATGACCCCGACCCTTCGCCGCCGCGCGCTCGCCGCGCTGCTGGCCTCGCTGCTCGCGCCCGCCGCCTTCGCCCAGGCGCGCTACCCGGACAAGCCCATCACCTTCCTCGTGCCCTTCGCGGCCGGCAGCGCCACCGACCAGCTGGCACGTGCGCTGGGCCAGTCGGTCACCGAGCAGACCAAGCAGGCGGTGGTGGTCGACAACAAGGCCGGCGCGAGCGGCATGCTGGCCGCGCAGGCGGCGGCCAAGGCGCCGGCCGACGGCTACACGGTGCTCATCACCACCAACACCACCCAGGCGGCCAACGAGCATCTCTACAAGAAGCTCGCCTACGACCCGGTGAAGGACTTCGCGCCGATCACCGGGCTGGGCAAGGGCGGGCAGGTGCTGGTCGTCAAGGCCGACTCGCCCTACAAGAGCGTGGCCGACCTGCTGGCCAAGGCGCGCAAGGATCCCGGCAAGCTGAGCTTCGGCAGCGGCAGCTCGTCCAGCCGCGTCGCCGGCGAGCTGTTCAAGCAGCTCAGCCACACCGACATCCTGCACGTGCCCTACAAGAGCAATCCCAACGCCATCACCGACCTGCTGGGCGGCCAGATCGACCTCATGATCACCGACACCGCGACCGGCGTGCCGCAGATCAAGGGCGGCAAGCTGAAGGCGCTGGGCGTGTCGACGACAAAACGCATGGCCATGCTCCCCGACGTGCCGACCATCGACGAGGCCGGCGTCAAGGGCTATGACATGGGGTACTGGTTCGCCGCCTACGTGCCGGCCGGCACGCCGGCGCCGGTGGTCGCCCGGCTGCATGAGCTGCTCGTCGCCGCGACGAAGAGCCCGGCCGCCAAGTCCTTCTACGACGGCAGCGGCGCCGAAGCCTGGACCACCACGACCGACGAGCTGGCCAAGTTCCAGAGCGCCGAATCGGCCAAGTGGGGCAAGGTGATCAAGGCCGCCGGCATCGAGCCCGAGTAAGCCCCGCGGCGCCGCGCCGCACTTCCCACGCAGACACACCGTGACCCGCCCCCTGGGCGGCGGGCCGGACCTTCGCACGCCCAAAAGGAGACAGCCATGACCCATTCGATCGCACGGCGCGGGCCGGTGCGCCCCTTCCTGTTCCTGGCCGCGGCCGGCCTCGTGGCCGGCTGCGGCGGCGGCGACGATGCGGCCGCGCCCGCCGCCACGCCGCAGATGACGCTGAGCATCACCGCCACCGAGGACTTCCCCGGCAGCTACGGCAGCGTCGGCGCCTACGAGAAGCTGACCGGCACCCTGGCCGGCGAAGTCGATCCCAAGGACCGCCACAACGCCATCATCCAGGACCTCGCGCTCGCGCCGGTCAATGCGCGCGGCATGGTCGAGTACAAGACCGAGTTCGTGCTGCTCAAGCCCAAGGACATGAGCAAGGCCAACGGCGTGCTGCGCTACGACGCACCCAACCGCGGCAACATCCTCACCATGCCCAACCCGGCGGTGATCCCGGGCGATGCCGAGTTCCTGGAGCGCGGCTACTCGCTGCTCTACGCGGCCTGGCAGGGCGACGTGCCCAAGTCCAGCCCGGCGCGGCTGACGCTCACCGTGCCGGTGGCGAAGAACGCCGACGGCTCGTCGATCACGGGGCCGTACCGCGCCGAGCTCATCATCAACGCGGCGACGCCGGTGGTGAGCCTGCCCAGCGGCGTGTTCAACGGCAGCATGATCCCGTACGCGCCGGCCAGCCTGGACAACACCCAGCCCGGCTACAGCCTCACCCGCCGCATCAAGGAGACCGATCCGCGCATGCTGGTGCCGGCGAGCGACTGGAAGTTCGCCGACTGCAACGCCGGCAGCAATCCCTTCCCGGGCACGCCCGACGGCAGCAAGGTGTGCCTCCAGGGCGGCTTCGACCCCAGCTACCTGTACGAGCTGGTCTACGTCGCCAAGGACCCCAAGGTGATGGGCGTCGGCTTGGCGGCCCTGCGCGACACCGTCGGCTTCTTCCGCAAGGCAAGCGCCGACGTGGCCGGCACGCCCAATCCGCTGGCCGGCAAGGTGCGCTACGCGATCGGGCAGGGCACCTCGCAGTCGGGCAATGCGATGAAGACCTTCCTGCACCTGGGCTTCAACGAGGCGCTGGACGGCAGCAAGGTGTTCGACGGCGTCTTCGCCCACGTCGCCGCGCGCCAGACCAACATCAACACGCGCTTCGCGGTGCCGGGCGGCGGCGGCGCCATCCGCACCGACCACACCGCGTTCGGGCAGACCGCGCCGCGCGGGCTGGCCGCCGACTACCGCGACGACGTGGCCGGACGCACCGGCGGCGTGATGGCCCGCTGCAGCGCGAGCGCCACCTGCCCGAAGTTCTTCCTCGGCTTGTCGGGCATCGAGTTCTGGCAGCTCCAGGGCTCGCCGGTGCTGACCGACGCCAACGGCCTGCAGGACCTGGTGCAGCCCGACAACGCGCGCATCTACTACTACGCCAGCACCCAGCACGGCGGCCTGGGCGGCACGGCCAGCATCAGCTACGTGCCTGCCGTGGGCGTCTATCCGCTGGGGACGGTGGCGCAGCATGTCGACACCTTCCGCGCCCTGTTCATCGACCTCGAGGACTGGGTGGTGAACGGCACCCAGCCGCCGGCCAGCCAGGTCCCGAAGATCGCCGACGGCACGCTGGTGCGGCCCAACCAGGTGGTGTTTCCGACCATGAAGGGCCTGAGCTGGCCGGTCGCCGGCGTGCCGACCGCCATCCCGGAGTTCCAGTACCTGGCCCGCTACAACAGCTTCTCGGTGCTCGACTTCGGGCCGCAGTACCTCCCGCAGGACGAGTCCGGCATCGCGAGCTTGCTGCCGCCGTCCACCACCGGGAAGGACTACGCCATCCTGGTGCCGCAGGTCAGTTCGAGCACCGGCCTGGCGCTGGCGGGCATCCAAAGCGTCGCGGTGCGCGCGCCGCTGGGGACCAGCGTCGAGTTCAATCCGCTGGCGAACCCGCTGTTCGGCGAGAACGTGAGCCTGGCCGGTGCCTACATCCCGTTCCACCAGACCGAGGCCCTGCGTGTCGCGGCCGGCGACACCCGGCCTTCGCTCGAGTCGCTGTACGCAACCCAGGCCGGCTACGTGGCGGCGGTCACCGCCGCGGCGAATGACCTGGTCGCCCAGCGCTTCCTCCTGCGCCGCGACGCCGACCGGCTGATCAACGAGGCGTCCAGCGCGGCCATCCTGCCGTGACACATTCCCCGGCGCAAAGGCGCCCGCGCCCGGGGGCATCGTGCATCGGCGAAAATCGGGGGATGACCCCTGAGACCCCCGCCACCACGGCCGCCAGCCCGAAGATCGGCTTCGTCTCGCTCGGCTGCCCCAAGGCGCTGACCGATTCCGAGCTCATCCTCACCCAGCTTCGCGCCGAGGGCTACGACACCTCCAAGACCTTCGCCGGCGCCGACCTGGTGATCGTCAACACCTGCGGCTTCATCGACGACGCCGTCAAGGAAAGCCTCGACACCATCGGCGAGGCGCTGGCCGAGAACGGCAAGGTGATCGTCACCGGCTGCCTGGGCGCCAAGGCGGGCGAGGGCGGCGGCAGCCTGGTGCGGCAGATGCATCCCAGCGTGCTGGCCGTGACCGGCCCGCATGCGACCCACGAGGTGATGGACGCGGTGCACCTGCACGTGCCCAAGCCGCACGATCCCTTCGTCGACCTGGTGCCGGCGCAGGGCGTGAAGCTCACGCCGCGCCACTACGCCTACCTGAAGATCAGCGAAGGCTGCAACCACCGCTGCTCGTTCTGCATCATCCCGAGCATGCGCGGCGACCTGGTCTCGCGGCCGATCGGCGAGGTGCTGTCGGAAGCGCAGCGCCTGTTCGAGGCCGGCGTGAAGGAGCTGCTGGTCATCAGCCAGGACACCAGCGCCTACGGCGTGGACGTCAAGTACCGCACCGGCTTCTGGGACGGCAAGCCGGTCAAGACCCGCATGCTCGACCTGTGCGAGAAGCTGGCGGAGCTGGCCGAGCGGCACGGCGCCTGGGTGCGGCTGCACTACGTCTATCCGTATCCGCATGTCGACGAGGTGCTGCCGCTGATGGCCCAGGGGCGCGTGCTGCCCTACCTGGACGTGCCCTTCCAGCATTCGCATCCCGACGTGCTCAAGCGCATGAAGCGGCCGGCCAACGGCGAGAAGAACCTGGAGCGCCTGCTGCGCTGGCGCGACGCCTGCCCGCAGATCGTCGTGCGAAGCACCTTCATCGCGGGCTTCCCCGGCGAGACCGAGGCCGAGTTCGAGCACCTGCTGGGCTTCATGCGCGAGGCGCGCATCGACCGCGCCGGCTGCTTTGCCTATTCACCGGTCGAAGGTGCCACCGCCAACGATCTGCCCGGGATGCTGCCGCCCGAGCTGCGCGAAGAGCGGCGGGCCCGCTTCATGGCCGTCGCCGAGGAGGTGTCGGCCGCCAAGCTGCGCGAGCGGATCGGCGCGACCATGCAGGTGCTGGTCGATTCGGCGCCGGCGCTGGGCCGCAAAGGCGGGGTGGGGCGCTCCTACGCCGATGCGCCCGAGATCGACGGCACCGTCAAGCTGCTGCCGCCGGAGAAGGCCTCGAAGACGCTGAAGGTGGGCGAGTTCACCAAGGCGCGCATCGTCGGCACGCAAGGGCACGACCTGGTCGGCGTGCCCGTCTGACGATGGCCACCAAGCCGCCGCGGAAGCCGTCGCTCAGCACCTCGCTGATCCACCATCCGTACCGGCCGCCGGCCGGCTTCGCCTCGCCGCAGGCGGGCGTGCACAAGGGCTCGACCGTGCTCTTCGCCAACACCGCGGCGATGCGGGCGCGCGACTGGAAGCACAAGACGGGCTACACCTACGGCCTGCACGGCACCCCCACCACCTTCACGCTGGAGGAGCGCATCGCCTCGCTGGAGGGCGGCACCGACAGCCTGCTGCTGCCCAGCGGCCTGGCCGCGATCACGCTCGTCGACATGGCGCTGCTGTCCGCCGGCGACGAGGTGCTGATCCCGGACAACGCCTACAACCCCGGCAAGGAGTTGGCTCGGCACGAGCTGGCGCGCTTCGGCATCCGGCATCGCTTCTACGACCCGATGGACGCGGGCGCGCTCGCGGCCGCGATCACGCCGGCGACGCGCCTGGTCTGGATCGAGGCGCCAGGCTCGGTGACGATGGAGTTTCCCGACGTCATCGCGCTGGTGCAGGCGGCGCGCGACAAGGGCGTGCTCGTGGCCCTGGACAACACCTGGGGCGCCGGCATCGCCTTCCATCCCTTCGACCTGGGTGTCGACATCTCCATGCAGGCGCTCACCAAGTACCCGTCCGGCGGCGGCGACCTGCTGATGGGCGCAGTGACGACGCGCGACGCCGACCTGCACCAGCGCCTGAAGATGACCCACATGCGCATGGGCTTCGGCGTCGGCGCCAACGACGTCGAGGCGGTGCTGCGCTCGCTGCCGTCTCTGGCGCTGCGCTACGACGCGCAAGATCGCGCCGGCCGGGCGCTCGCGCAATGGTGGACGACGCGGCCCGAGGTGGCGCAGGTGCTGCATCCGGCGATCGAGACGTCGCCCGGCCACGCGCACTGGGAGCGGCTGTGCGGCGCCGCGGCGGGGCTGTTCTCGGTGGTGTTCCACGAGCGATTCGGCAGCGGCCGGGTCGATGCCTTCGTCGATGCGCTGCGCCTGTTCGGCATCGGCTACTCATGGGCCGGGCCGATGAGCCTGGCCGTGCCCTACGACCTGAAGGTGATCCGCCCCAAGGCGCCGTGGCAAGGGTCGCTGGTGCGCTTCTCGGTGGGCCTGGAGGCCGTCGACGACTTGATCGGCGACTGCGAGCAAGCGCTGAACTCGCTGTAGCCCGGGTGCAACCCGGGATGCAGGTCCGCAGTGCGAACCCCGGGTTTCACCCGGGCTACTTGGCGCTCACCTTCTGCCGCATCAGCCGGCCCTTCTCGCGCTCCCAATCCTTCTTCTTCTCGGTGTCGCGCTTGTCGTGCTGCGCCTTGCCCTTGGCCAGTGCGATTTCCGCCTTCACCCGTCCGCCCTTGTAGTGCAGGTCCAAGGGCACCAGGGTGAAGCCCTTCTGCTCGACCTTGCCGATCAGGCGGCGGATCTCTTCCTTGTGCATCAGCAGTTTCTTGGTGCGATCGGCTTCCGGGGTGACGTGGGTCGACGCGCTGCGCAGCGCGTTGATGCGGCAGCCGATGAGGTAGAGCTCGCCGTCGCGGATGACGACGTAGCCGTCGGTCAGCTGGACCTGGCCGGCGCGCACGGCCTTGATCTCCCAGCCCTGCAGCACCATGCCGGCCTCGAAGCGCTCCTCGATGTGGTAGTCGAACCGCGCGCGGCGGTTTTCTGCGATGGACATGGGGCTCAGGTGGGGCGCGAAGCGCTCAATACAATCCGACGCATTGTATGAAGCACGTCAAGAAGTCCGTCCTGCTGTGGTACTCGCCGCATGAGATGTACGAGCTGGTCATCGCCTGCAAGGACTATCCGAAGTTCCTGCCCTGGTGCGACAAGGCCGACGTGCTCGAGACCCACCCCGGCGGCATGACCGCCCGGATGCACCTGCACTACGCGGGCGTGCGCCACGCCTTCACGACGCGCAACGAGCACACCAAGGACAGGTCGGTCGTGGTCACCCTGGTCGACGGCCCGTTCTCCAAGCTCGACGGCACCTGGAACTTCGTCCGCCTGGGCTCCGGCAATGCCTGCAAGATCGAGTTCGACATGTGCTATGCCTTCTCGAACGCCGCGCTCGAAGCCGTGCTGAGCCCGGTGTTCGACCGCGTGGCCAACACCTTCGTCGACTCCTTCGTGAAGCGCGCCGAGCAGGTCTACGGGCCGCGCTGATGCCCGAGCCCGAACAGGCGGCGCAAATCGCTGTGGTCGTCGCCTACAGCCCCGGGCCGCGAGAGATCGATCTGAGCGAACTGGTGCTGGCCGCCGGGGCGACGCTGCACGATGCGTTGCGGGCCAGCGGGGTGCTGGAACGCCATCCGGGCATCGACCTCGCCACGCACAAGGTGGGCATCTGGGGGCGCGTTCGAGCGCTGGACGCGCCGCTGCGCGAGGGCGACCGGGTGGAGGTGTACCGGCCGCTGAAGGTGGATCCGAAGGAGGCGCGCCGGCAGCGCTATCGAGGCCACCGCGACAAGGCGCGGGGGCGCTGAGCGTCTACCTGTTGCAGTCGGCGGCCATCACTTCGCGGGTGCGCTTGGCCTCTTCCGCACGGGCCTTGTCGTCGAGGATCTCGCGTTCGCCCTTGTCGTTGACGCGGGAGATGCGCATGCCGTCGTCCAGGGTGCGCATGTAGCTCTTGGCGCGGGCGCAGTTCTCGGCGCGCTGAGCGGCGACCTTGTCCTGCTCGGCCTTGGTCTTGGCGGCCTGTTCCTGCTCGGCCTTGCGCTGCTTGGCTTCGAGCTCGGGCTCGATCATCTTGCCGGCGACGGCACCCGATGCCGCGGAGGCGGCCGCGACCGGCGCGCCGGCGCGGCGCTGCGCAGACTGCGGCCGCTGGAGGATGTCCTGCTCGGCCACGCCTGTGGGCGGAGGCAGGTCGCTGTACTGGATCTGGCCGCCCTTGTCGCGCCACTTCCACTGCGCAGCGGCCGGAAATGCGATCGCGGCACCGAGCAGGGCGGAGAGGACGACGACGCTCAATCGGGGCATGGTGTTCTGGGCGCGGGTGCGTGAAACGGGCAGTGTAGTCCTGCGTGGATTCCTTCACGGGGGGACCGGCCGCCAAAGCGTGAACTTGTTCCGCATCCGTATAATTCGCTTTTGCGTCTGGAGCTTTCCACATGCGCCTTCTCGGCAAAGCGCTCACCTTCGACGACGTGTTGTTGGTGCCGGCGTTCTCCCAGGTCCTCCCCCGCGACACCAGCCTCGCGACCTCCCTCTCCCGCAACATCCGCCTGAACCTGCCCCTGGTGTCGGCCGCCATGGACACGGTGACGGAAGCGCGCCTGGCCATCGCCATCGCGCAGGAGGGCGGCATCGGCATCGTCCACAAGAACCTGACGCCCAGGCAGCAGGCCGCCGAGGTGGCGCGCGTCAAGCGCTACGAGTCCGGGGTGCTGCGCGATCCCATCACCGTCACGCCGGACACGCCGGTGCGCCAGGTGATCGACCTGTCGCGCCAGCACGGCGTGTCGGGCTTCCCGGTGGTCGACGGCAGCAAGGTCGCCGGCATCGTCACCAACCGCGACCTGCGCTTCGAGACCCGCCTCGACGCGCCGGTGCGCGAAATCATGACGCCGCGCGAGCGGCTCATCACCGTCAACGAAGGCGCCACGCTCGACCAGGGCAAGGCCCTGATGCACAAGCACAAGCTCGAGCGCGTGCTGGTGGTCAACAGCGCCTTCGAGCTGCGCGGCCTGATGACCGTCAAGGACATCACCAAGCAGACCAGCTTCCCCAACGCCGCGCGCGACGCGCACGGCAAGCTGCGCGTCGGCGCGGCGGTCGGGGTGGGCGAGGGCACCGAGGAGCGGGTCGAGCTGCTGGCGCGCGCCGGCGTCGACGTGCTGGTGGTCGACACCGCCCACGGCCACAGCGCCGGCGTGATCGATCGCGTGCGCTGGGTCAAGCACAACTTCCCGAACGTCGACGTGATCGGCGGCAACATCGCCACCGGCGCCGCGGCGCTGGCGCTGGCCGAGGCGGGCGCCGACGGCGTCAAGGTGGGCATCGGCCCCGGCTCCATCTGCACCACCCGCATCGTCGCCGGCGTGGGCGTGCCGCAGATCACCGCGATCGACAACGTCGCCAAGGCGCTGGCCGGCAGCGGCGTGCCCCTGATCGCCGACGGCGGCATCCGCTACTCGGGCGACATCGCCAAGGCCATCGCCGCCGGCGCCTGCACGGTGATGATGGGCGGCATGTTCGCCGGCACCGAAGAGGCGCCGGGCGAGATCGTGCTGTTCCAGGGCCGCAGCTACAAGAGCTACCGCGGCATGGGCTCCATCGGCGCCATGCAGCAGGGCAGCGCCGACCGCTACTTCCAGGACAACACCGGCGCCAATCCGAACGCCGACAAGCTGGTCCCCGAAGGCATCGAGGGCCGGGTGCCGTACAAGGGCTCGATGGTCTCCATCGTGTTCCAGATGGCCGGTGGCCTGCGTGCGGCCATGGGCTACTGCGGCTGCGCCACCATCGACGACATGCGCAGCAAGGCCGAGTTCGTCGAGATCACCTCGGCGGGCATCCGCGAGAGCCACGTGCACGACGTGCAGATCACCAAGGAAGCGCCCAACTACCGCATGGAGTGACCGCCACGGCCATCCCTCGCGAGCGCCGCGCCGAAAGCGCGGCGCTCGACTTTCAGACCACCGAAACGCACGTGCAGACCGATCCGCCCGAACCGTCCACCGTCGCCGCGCAGCGTCCCGCGGCCATGCGCTTCATCATGCTCACGGTGCTCATCGACATGATGGCCATCGGCGTGATCGTGCCGCCGCTGCCCTCGCTGGTCGGCAGCTTCAGCGCCTCCAAGGCCGACCAGGCCTTCGGCTACAGCGCGGTGGTGTTCGCCTTCGGGATCGCCAACTTCTTCGGCTCGCCCATCCTCGGCGCGCTGTCCGACCGCTACGGCCGCCGGCCGGTGCTGCTGCTGGGCTTTTGCGGCCTGGCGCTCAACTTCTTCGCCACCGCGCTCAGCACCGCCTTGTGGATGCTGATCGCCGTGCGCCTGGTCGGCGGGGCGATGCAGGCCAACGCGGCCGTGGCCAACGCCTACGTCGCCGACATCACGCCGCCCGAGCAGCGCGCGCGCCGCTTCGGCATGCTGGGCGCGATGTTCGGCCTGGGCTTCATCCTCGGCCCGGCGCTGGGCGGCTGGCTGGGCGACATCGACCTGCACCTGCCGTTCTTCGTCGCCGGCAGCCTGGCGCTGGTCAACCTGGTGTACGGCTACTTCGTGCTGCCCGAATCGCTGCCGCCCGAGCGCCGCCATCCCTTCGAGTGGCGCAAGGCCAATCCGCTCACCTCGCTGAAGGCGCTGGCGCAGCTCAAGGGCGTCGGCCTCCTGGTGGCGGTGGTCGCGTGCACGGGGCTGGCGCAGTTCATCCTCTACAGCACCTGGGTGCTCTACACCACCTTCAAGTTCGGCTGGACCATGCGCGACAACGGCGCCTCGCTGGCGGTGGTGGGGCTCATGTCGGTGCTGGTGCAAGGCGTGCTGCTGGGCCGCCTGCTCAAGCGCTTCAGTCCGCAGCGCCTGGCCCTCATCGGGTTGGTGTCGTCCACTCTGGCCTACGCGCTGTACGGCGCTTCCACCGAGGGCTGGATGATGTACGCGGTGATCGTGGTGAACCTGCTGGGCTTCACCGTCGCCGCGTCCATCCAGAGCATCATCTCCAGCGCCGCCGACGCCCGCACGCAAGGCCAGACCATGGGCTCCGTGAGCTCGCTCAACAGCCTGATGGCCGTGGGCGGGCCGCTCATCGGCCCGCCGCTGCTGGCCATGGTGTCGGACCTGCCGCACGGCGACTGGCGCATCGGCGCGCCGTTCTACGTGTGCGCCGCCCTGCAGCTGGCCGGCCTGCTGCTGGCTTGGCTCCACTTTCGCGGCGCCCGCCGCGCACGGCTCGCGGCACAGGCCGCCGCGGGCACCAACGCCTGAGCGCTTCCATGCACGACAAGATCCTCATCCTCGACTTCGGCTCCCAGGTCACGCAGCTCATCGCACGGCGCGTGCGCGAGGCGCATGTGTACTGCGAGATCCACCCCAACGACGTCAGCGACGCCTTCATCCGCGAGTTCAATCCCAAGGGCATCATCCTGTCGGGCAGCCATGCCAGCACCTACGAGGCGCACGACCTGCGCGCGCCGCAGGCGGTCTGGGACCTGGGCGTGCCGGTGCTGGGCATCTGCTACGGCATGTTCACGATGACGGTGCAGCTGGGCGGCGAGGTCGAGGCCAGCACGCACCGTGAGTTCGGCTATGCGGAGGTGAGGGCGCATGGCCATACCGAGCTGCTGCGTTCCATCGAGGACTTCCGCACCCCCGAAGGCCACGCCATGCTCAAGGTCTGGATGAGCCACGGCGACAAGGTCACCAGGCTCCCGCCGGGCTTCAAGCTCATGGCCTCGACGCCGAGCTGCCCCATCGCCGGCATGGCCGACGAGTCGCGCGGCTACTACGCGGTGCAGTTCCATCCCGAGGTCACCCACACGGTGCAGGGCCGCGAGCTGCTCAACCGCTTCGTGCTGGGCATCTCCCGGGCGCGTCCCGACTGGGTGATGGGCAACTACATCGACGAGGCGGTGGCGCGCATCCGCCAGCAGGTGGGCAGCGAAGAGGTGATCCTCGGCCTGTCGGGAGGCGTCGACTCCAGCGTCGCGGCCGCGCTCATCCACCGCGCGATCGGCGACCAGCTCACGTGCGTCTTCGTCGACCATGGCCTGTTGCGCCTGAACGAGGCCGAGATGGTGATGGACATGTTCGCCGGCCGCCTGCATGCCAGGGTCGTGCACGTCGACGCGAGCGAGCAGTTCCTCGGCCAGCTGGAGGGCGTGACCGACCCCGAGGCCAAGCGAAAGATCATCGGCCGCGAGTTCGTCGAGGTGTTCCAGGCCGAAGCCAAGAAGCTGGAGTCCGCCCGCTGGCTGGCCCAGGGCACGATCTATCCCGACGTGATCGAGAGCGGCGGCGCCAAGACCAAGAAGGCGACGACGATCAAGAGCCACCACAACGTCGGCGGCCTGCCCGAGACCCTGGGCCTCAAGCTGCTCGAGCCGCTGCGCGAGCTGTTCAAGGACGAGGTGCGCGAGCTGGGCGTGGCGCTGGGCCTGCCGCACGACATGGTCTACCGCCATCCCTTCCCAGGCCCGGGCCTGGGCGTGCGCATCCTGGGCGAGGTGAAGAAGAGCTACGCCGACCTGCTGCGCCGCGCCGACGCCATCTTCATCGAGGAGCTGCGCAACACCCGCGACGAGACCAGCGGCAAGAGCTGGTACGACCTGACCAGCCAGGCCTTCACCGTGTTCCTGCCGGTCAAGAGCGTCGGCGTGATGGGCGACGGGCGGACCTACGACTACGTGGTCGCGCTGCGCGCGGTGCAGACCAGCGACTTCATGACGGCCGATTGGGCCGAGCTGCCGTATGCGCTGCTCAAGCGGGTGTCGGGGCGCATCATCAACGAGGTGCGCGGGATCAACCGGGTGACGTACGACGTGTCGAGCAAGCCGCCGGCGACGATCGAATGGGAGTGACGGAAGCGCCCATGGCCACACCTGCGGACGAGCACGCGATGCGCATCGCGCTGGACCAGGCGCAGAACGCCCGCCTGGTTGGCGAGGTTCCCGTGGGCGCCGTCATCATGCGGGCCGGCCAGGTCATCGCCACCGGCTACAACCGGCCGATCACCGAGCACGACCCCACCGCGCATGCCGAGATCGTCGCGCTGCGCCATGCCGCCACGCTGCTCAGCAACTACCGCCTGCCCGAGTGCGAGCTGTACGTCACGCTCGAGCCCTGCGCCATGTGCGCGATGGCGCTGATGCACGCCCGCTTCAAGCGGGTGGTGTTCGGCGCGGCCGATCCCAAGACCGGCGCGGCCGGCTCGGTGGTCGACCTGTTCGCCGACGAGCGCCTGAACCACCACACCCAGGTCGAAGGCGGCGTGCTGGCCGACGAGTGCGGCCAGGTGCTGCGCGAGTTCTTCGCCGAGCGGCGCGAGCTCTACCGGCAGCGGCGCGCCGCGTCGGCCGGCGACGACGAGCCCATCCCCACCGGCGAGGCGGTCGAGGTCGACACGCCTCCTCCCATAGCGTTAACAGGCCCTAGCCCATGACCACGGCACTGACGCTCTTCACGCCGGCCGGCGTGCTCGCCAAGGCCGCTCCCCTGCGCCGCGCCGCGCGGCGCCTGGCCGCCCACGACTTCGACGTGCAGATCGACGAATCGGCGCTGGCCCGGCACCAGCGCTTCGGCGGCGACGACGACACCCGGCTGGCCGCGCTGCACCGCATCGCCAGGCAGGCCCCCGGTGTCGCACTGGCCACCCGCGGCGGCTACGGCCTCACCCGGCTGCTCGACCGCATCGACTGGAAGCTCATCGCGCGCAGCGTCGACAAGGGCACGCGCTGGGTCGGCCAGAGCGACGTCACCGCGCTGCAGCTGGGCCTGCTGGCCCATGCCCAGGGCGTGACCTGGGCCGGCCCGCTCGCGGTCGACGACTTCGGCGGCGACGCGGTCGACGACATCACCGAGGCCTGCTTCCTCGAGGCGATGAGCGGCGAGCTCGAGGCACTGGGCTTTCGCACCGAGGCGGGCTTCGACGGGCTTCAGGTGCGCGGCACGCTGTGGGGCGGCAACCTGTGCATCGTGAACTCGCTGCTGGGCACGCCGCACTGGCCCAAGGCCGGGGCGACCAAGGGCGGCGTCCTGTTCCTCGAAGACGTCAACGAGCACCCCTACCGCATCGAGCGCAACCTCCTGCAGCTGCACCAGGCCGGCGTGCTCGACGCCCAGAAGGCGGTCGTGCTGGGCGCCTTCAGCAACTGGCGCAAGTCGCCGCTGGACCGCGGCTATTCGCTCAAGACGACCGTCGCGCAGCTGCGCTCGGTGACGAAGACGCCCATCCTCACCGGGCTGCCCTTCGGCCACGTGCCGACCAAGGTGACGCTGCCCGTGGGCCAGCGCGTCGAGCTGCTGGTGGACGGCCGCAACGTCCTGATCGGCTGGTCCCACGCCCACTGACAAACCCTGAGCGGGCCGCCCGGGCGGCTCGCTTATCATCCGCGCCTGCCCCACGGGGACCCGGCCACAAACCGGCGTTCGTCGGGGGCTCTTTTGTTTTGGGGCCGCGGTGTCATCCTGCCGCGCGCATGCAAAGGGGGACGGCCGCATGGACGGTCACCGGTGGACGGCGTGGTTGGAACGGGCAGGGCGCATCGCCGCGCTCGCCGCCGTCGTCTTCGGCCTGGCCGCATGCAACAACAGCCCGCACCCCAAGGGCAGCGAATCCAGCAACACGCTGTTCGTCGCCTTCCAGGAGCGCACGCCCCACCACCTCGACCCGATCGCCTCGTACGCGCTCAACGAGACGCCGTACCTGATGTCGGCCTACGAGACGCTGTACGCCTACCACTACCTGAAGCGGCCCTACACGCTGATCCCGCGCCTCGCGACGGAGATCGTCACGCCGCGCTACCTCGACAAGGACGGCAAGCCCCTGCCGAACGACGCGTCCGGCGAGGTGGTGAGCGAGAGCGTCTACGACATCCCGCTCAGGCAGGGCGTGATGTATTCGCCGCACCCCGCCTTCGCCAAAGGCGCCAACGGCGAGTACCTGTACCACGCGCTGACGCAGGCCCAGGCCCATGACAAGCACACGCCCTGGGACTTCGAGCGCACCGGCACCCGCGAGATGGTCGCCGAGGACTTCGTCTACACGATCAAGCGCCACGCCACGACGCGCATCGAGGCGCCGGTCTACGGCGTGTTCTCGGAGTACGTGATCGGTCTCAAGGAGCTCGGGCCCAAGGTGAAGGAGGCCGACGCCAAGCTGCGCCAGGGGCTCGATCCGGCTGCGCTGGACAAGCCCTTCCTCGACTTCCGCCAGTTCTCGATCGAAGGCGCGCAGGCGCTGAATCCCCACCTGCTGCGGATCCGCCTCAAGGGCAAGTACCCGCAGTGGAAGTACTGGATGACCATGCCCTTCCTGTCGCCCGTGCCCTGGGAGGCGGACAAGTTCTATTCGCAGCCCGGCATGGCGAAGAACAGCTTGTCGCTGGACACCTGGCCGGTGGGCACGGGGCCGTTCATGCTCACCGAGTACGAGCAGGACCGGCGGCTGGTCCTCCAGCGCAATCCGAACTACCGCGGCGAGCCCTATCCCTGCGAAGGCATGCCCGAAGACCGCGCGGCCGGCCTGCTGGCCGACTGCGGCAAGCGCATGCCCTTCGTCGACACGCTGGTGTTCGAGGCCGAGAAGGAGAAGGTGTCGCTGCGCGCGAAGTTCGTCCAGGGCTTTCTCGACGTGCCCGAGATCGAGCGCTCCGACTGGGGTCCCGACTTCCTCGCCGACGCCGCCGATTCCGACCAGGTCCGGCGCCAATACGAGCAGCGCGGCCAGCGCTTCCCGAAGAGCATCGAGCCGAACAACTGGTACCTGGGCTTCAACTGGCTGGACCCGGTGGTGGGCAAGGGCGACACGCCCGAGCAGCAGCTGCGCAACCGCAAGCTGCGCCATGCCTTGTCGATCGCGATCGACTGGGAGGAGGGCTACGGCAGGGTCTTCACGCAAAAGGCCGGCGAGACCGCGCACGGTCCCGTGCCGCCCGGCGTGTTCGGCTCGCGGCATGGCGTGCCGGGCCACCACAACCCCGTCACCCACAAGCTGGTCAACGGCCAGGTCGTGCGGCGCTCGCTCGACGAAGCCCGGCAGCTGCTCGCCGAGGCCGGCTACCCCGACGGGCGCGACGGCAAGACCGGCCGGCCGCTGGTGCTGAACTACGACTACCAGCGCGTGCCGACGCCGGAATACAAGGCCGAGCTCGACTGGATGGTCAAGCAGTTCGCCAAGCTGGGCGTGCAGCTCGAGATCCGCGCCACCGACTTCAACCAGTTCCAGGAGAAGATGCTCAAGGGCAAGCAGCAGATCTTCTGGTGGGGCTGGAATCCCGACTATCCCGATCCCGAGAACTTCCTGTTCCTGCTCTACGGGCCGAATGCCAAGGCGAAGTTCGAAGGCGAGAACGCCGCCAACTACGAGAACCCCGAGTACGACCGGCTCTACCGCCTGCAGGCGCAGCTCGACGACGGGCCCGAGCGCCAGAAGGTGATCGACCAGATGGTCGACGTGGCGCGCCAGGACGCGCCCTGGGCCTGGGGCTACTTCCCGTGGGCAGCCGGCGCCTTCCAGCAGTGGGTGCCCAACGGCAAGTTCGGCATCTTCGTCTACGACCACACGCTGTACTACCGCGTCGATCCGAAGTTGCGCGCCGCCAGGCAGGCCGAATGGAACCGTCCGGTGTGGTGGCCGCTGCTGCTCATCGCGGTGGCGGCGCTGTGGCTGGGCTGGTTGGCGCGGCGCGGCTTCGTCGCCCGCGAGCGCGCGGTGGCGCTGGCCTCGGCACCGGCGGGCGAACAGGCGGCTTGAGCGGATGCTGTACTACATCGTCCGCCGCAGCTTCTACGGCTTTCTCATCCTGCTGGGCGTCAACCTGCTCACCTTCGCGCTGTTCTTCACCGTCAACACGCCCGACGACATGGCGCGGCTGAACATCGGCGGCAAGCGCGTCACGCAGGAGCAGATCCTGAAGTGGAAGGTCGAGCGCGGCTACGACAAGCCGCTGTACTGGAACGACGCCGCCGACGGGCGCGCCAAGCTCACCGACACCGTGTTCTGGGACCGCTCGGTGTCGCTGCTGGCGCTGGACTTCGGGCGCTCCGACTCCCGCGCCGCCACCGACATCGGCCACGAGATCGCGCGCCGCATGGTGGTCAGCCTGCAGCTGGCGGTGCCGGTGTTCCTGCTGCAGGTGCTGGCCAGCGTCTCGTTCGCGCTGCTGCTCGTGTTCTTCAAGCACTCGCGCATCGACTTCTGGGGCGTGGTGGCGTGCGTGCTGATGCTGTCGATCAGCGCGCTGTTCTACATCATCGTGGGCCAGTTCCTGTTCTCGCGCGTGTTCCGCCTGGTGCCGATCTCCGGCTTCGAGTCGGGCTGGGACGCGGCGCGCTTCCTCGTCCTGCCGGTGCTGCTGTCGCTGCTGGCGAGGCTGGGCTCGGAAGGGCGGCTGTACCGCGCGATGTTCCTCGAGGAGATCGGCCGCGACTACGTCCGCACCGCGCGGGCCAAGGGCCTGGGCGAGCCGCGGGTGCTGTTCCGCCACGTGCTGCCGAATGCGCTGATCCCCATCATCACCAGCGCCGGAAGCTACCTGCCCTATGTGTTTCTCGGCAGCCTGGTGTTCGAGAGCTTCTTCGGCATCCCGGGGCTCGGCGCCTACGTCGTCGATGCCATCACCGGCCAGGACTTCGCCATCGTGCGCTCGATGGTGTTCGTCGGCTCGCTGCTCTACATCGTGAGCTACATCCTCATCGACATCGCCTACACCTGGGTCGACCCCCGGGTGCGGCTGGCCTGAGCCATGCCCAAGCTCGTCATCCTCTGGTCGGACGTGATCGTCGTGCTGCTGGTCCTGGCGCTGGCGGTCTACGGCGTCCATGTGCGCCGCAGCGCCAACCTGCGCTCGACCTGGACGACCGTGTTCCGCGATCCGCCGGCCCTGTGCTCGGCCGTCATCCTGGTGCTGTTCTTCGGCGTGGCGCTGCTGGACAGCCTGCACTTCCGGCGCGCGCTCGCGCCCACGGCCGGGGCGGCGTCGGCGACCGCCTACGGGACCCGGACCGAGTCGGTGCTCGACGTCCTGCTCGCACGCCAGATCGAGGGTCGCGAGACCAGCTACTCGGCGCCGCTGGCCACGCGCGGCTTCGCCAAGGACAGCCTCGAAGTGGCCGGGCGCAGCGAGCGCGAATACCCGCGGCTCACGTTCGGGGGCGCCCACCTGCGCGACGACGCCCGCGAGTGGGCGACCGACGTGGCCCAGCGCAGCGTGGCCGGATTGGCGGCTGGCCTGCTGGCGGCGGCCGCGGTCGGCATCGCGGTGGCGTTGGCCCTGGCACGGGTGCATCGGGTGAGCCTTGCCGAAGCGACGCGCCGCCTCGCGCGCAACCAGACCGGGTTGCCGCTGCGCGCCGCGCTGGTCACGGTGCTGGTGCTGTGCGTCCTGTTCGGACCGGCCTTCGTGCTCGCCCAGCACTACCACGTGTTCGGCACCGACCGCACCGGCAACGACGTCTTCTACCAGGCGCTCAAGAGCATTCGCACCGCCTTCGTCATCGGCACGCTGTCGACGCTGGCCACGCTGCCCTTCGCGGTCGCCTTCGGCATCCTCGCCGGCTACCTGCGCGGCTGGGTCGACGAGGTGATCCAGTACCTGTACACCACGCTGTCGTCGGTGCCGAACGTGCTGCTCATCGCGGCCTGCGTGCTGATGATGCAGGTCTTCATCGACACCCATCCGGAGCTGTTCGAGACCGGCGCGGAGCGGGCCGACGTGCGCCTGTTCCTGCTGTGCGTCATCCTCGGCGTGACCGGCTGGGCCACCTTGTGCCGCCTGCTGCGCGCCGAGACCATGAAGCTGCGCGAGCTCGACTACGTGCAGGCAGCGACCGCCTTCGGCGTCGGCGATGCGCGCATCATGCTGCGCCACATCTATCCGAACGTGGTGCACCTCATCATCATCACCACGGTGCTCGATTTCTCGGCGCTGATTCTCTACGAGGCCGTGCTGTCGTACATCGGCGTGGGCGTGGACCCGTCGATGAACAGCTTCGGCGGAATGATCAACCTCGCGCGCAACGAGATGTCGCGCGATCCGCTGATCTGGTGGTCCTTCGTGGCCGCCTTCGGCTTCATGGTGGCGCTGGTGCTCGCCGCCAACCTGTTCGCCGACGGCGTGCGCGACGCCTTCGACCCACGCGCCCGCCTGTTCCGCGCGCGCCGCCTGCCGTTCGCGCGGGCCGCGCGCTGAGGCCGCCCATGCTGCAAGTCGACGACCTCCAGGTGGAGCTCGACGCCGACGCCGGGCTGGTGAAGGCGGTCGACGGGCTGCGCCTGGCGATTGCGCGCGGCGAGACCTTCGCCCTGGTCGGCGAGTCGGGCTGCGGCAAGAGCATGACCGCGCTGGCCCTGATGCGGCTGCTGCCGGACAACGGCCGCATCGTCGCCGGCCGCCTCGCGGTCGAAGGCTCCGAGGTCTTCGGCCTGCCGGAGTCGCAGATGCGCGAGGTGCGCGGGGCGCGCATCGGCATGATCTTCCAGGAGCCGGCGACCAGCCTCAACCCGGTGATGCGGGTCGGCGAGCAGGTCATCGAGGCGATCGAGGCCCACACGCCGCTGCGCGGCGCCGCCGCCCGCGAGAAGGCGCTGCAGTGGCTGCACAAGGTGGGCATCCCGCATCCCGAGCAGCGCATCGACGACTACCCGTTCCGCCTGAGCGGCGGGCAGAAGCAGCGGGTGATGATCGCGATCGCGCTCGCCGCCGAGCCCGATTTCCTGATCGCCGACGAACCGACCACCGCGCTGGACGTGACCATCCAGGCGCAGATACTCGACCTGCTCAAGCAGCTCCAGAAAGAGCAGGGCATGGGCCTGCTCCTCATCACCCACGACCTCGCGGTCGTCTCCGGCATGGCGCACCACGTGGCGCTGATGTACGCCGGGCAGATCGTCGAGGTCGGAACGGCGGCCGAGTTCTTCGGCGCGCCGCGCCATCCCTACGCCCGGCTGCTGCTGCGCGCCTTGCCCGACACCGGCAAGCGCGGCGCCACGCTGGCAGCGATCGCCGGCACGGTGCCCTCGCTGGCGCAGGAGTTCCGGGCCTGCCGCTTCGCGCCGCGCTGCGACCGGGTGTTCGATCACTGCCGCGAAGCCCCACCGGCCCTCATGGCCCAGTCGGCGACCGCGAGCGTGCGCTGCTTCCTGTACGAGCCGCAGGTGCGGCCGGATGCGGCGGCCATCCCCGTGGCCGCGCTTGCGGCCGAGGCGGTTCCCGGCACGGCCTGTCACCTTGGCGACACCCTGCTCGAGGTCCGCGACTTGACGGTGCACTTTCCGATCCGCAAGGGCTTGCTGCAGCGGGTGCGCGGGATGTTCACCGCCGTCGACGGCGTGTCCTTCGATCTGCGCGCGGGCGAGACGCTGGCGCTGGTCGGCGAGTCGGGCTGCGGCAAGACGACCACCGGCAAGGCCATCGTCCAGCTGCTGCGGCGCCAGGCGGTCGCGCAGGGCCAGGCGCTGTTCGACGGCCAGGACTTGTTCCGCCTCGACGGCGACGCGCTGCGGCGCGCACGGCGCTCGATCCAGATCATCTTCCAGGACCCGTTCGCGTCGCTCGACCCGCGCATGCGGGTCTTCGACATCCTCGAGGAAGGCCTGCTCGCGCTGCGGCCCGAGCTCGACGCCGCGGCGCGCCGGGCCCACCTCGAGCGCCTGGTCGACCAGGTGGGGCTCAGGCGCGAGGCGCTCGCGCGCTATCCGCACGAGTTCTCGGGCGGCCAGCGCCAACGCATCGCGATCGCGCGCGCCCTCGCGGTCGAGCCGCGGCTCATCGTGTGCGACGAGCCCACCTCGGCGCTCGACGTCTCGGTGCAGGCGCAGATCCTCAACCTGCTGCGCGGCCTGCAGCAGGAGCTGGGTGTCTCCTATCTCTTCATCACGCACAACATTGGGGTGGTGGAGTTCATGGCGGACCGCATCGTGGTGATGCAGCGCGGGCGCGTCGAGGAGAGCGGCCCCGCGCGAAGCGTGCTCGAACGCCCGCAATCGGCGTATACGCGTGCGCTGCTCGCCGCGGTGCCCCGGATCGAGACACCGGCTTCGCGCACGCAGGGCGTCGCGGCAAAGGCCTAGACCAGTTTCCTTGTTGCGAGTACCCAACGCGACACGAAAACCCGCGTAGGGACATGCCCCTAAGCCGCGCTGAACCGATGATCGCGAACGGCATCCCGCGAGGTGGGCCATGCCTCTGCAACCCGCATGAAATAAGGAATGTTGCTGGCCGAACAGGTGGTCTAGACAGGTCGGCACAAAGCGCTCAGCGAAGCGATCAAGGAATACCCTAGAAAGGCCTCTATTTCCTCACAGTGACAATTCATTTACAGGTCTGCGCAGACGAGCCATAGCCGGTTCACACGATCGGCATGTGACTTGCTGTCGGGCCCGGGTCTATCGATCAACCTTTCAGTGCTTCCTGGAGATCCAATCAATGTTCAGAACAACGAAGGTCTGCAAAGGCCTTGCGCTCGCCTTTGGCGGTTCGCTGGTCCTCAGCGCCGTCCCAGCCCTCGCCCAGCAGTCCCTCGAACGGGTCGAGATCACCGGTTCCAACATCAAGCGAACGGACACCGAAACCTCTTCGCCGGTGCAGGTCATCAGCAAGCAGGAAATCGATCAGTCCGGCAAGGGCACGGTCGCTGAGTACCTCCAGACCCTGACGGCCGACGCCCAGGGTTCGGTGCCCTTCACCTACGGCCGCGGCTTCTCCGGCGCCACCGCCTCCGGCATCTCGCTGCGCGGCCTGGGTGCCAACGCGACGCTGGTGCTGGTGAACGGCCGCCGCATCACCACCGCGGTGCTGGCCGACGACGCCCAGCGCGCCTTCACCGACCTGAACGCGATTCCGCTCGAAGCGGTGGAGCGGGTCGAAGTGCTGAAGGACGGCGCATCGTCGATCTACGGATCCGACGCCGTCGCGGGCGTGGTGAACATCATCCTGCGCAAGAACTACGTCGGCACGACCGCCAAGGCCAGCGTCGGCACGTCGTACAAGGGTGACGGCAACGAACTGCGCGCCGCCATCACGCACGGCATGGGCGACATGCAGAAGGACGGCTACAACGCCCTGATCAACTTCGAAGTCGGCACGAAGGACCCCATCTACTACCGTGACCGCGTGGGTCGCGGCACGGTCGGCATCTCGGCCATCGGCAATCCTGCGTACGGGTTCGGCTTCGATCCGGAAGGCTCGAGCAACAACCTGGCCCGCACCGGCGGCAACGGCTGGATCCCGGCGGGTGTCAACGCCACCAACCAGTCGATCATCGGCAACGTCCGCAACCCGGCCGACAACGTCTATCACAGCCGCGGCGAGTTCTTCCCCGCGGCGCAGGCCTATTGCAACGCCACCGCGAACCTGCCGCAGAACAACCCGGCCGGCGCCTGCGTCACCGACATCTGGCAACAGGTGGGCGAGGTCCAGCCCAAGCACAGCACCTACAACCTGTTCGGCCGTTTCTCCAAGCAGATCAACGCCAACCTGGAAGCGTTCGCCGAGGCCAGCTACTACCACACCGAATCGACGGTGAAGAACACGGGGTCGACGCCCAGCACGGCGCTCAACACGCCGTCCGGCATTCCGATTTCGCAAACGGCCTCGACGCTGCTGGGTGCCACCCACCCGGACAACCCGTACCAGGGCACGGCGGCCCGCCTGTCCTACAACCCCTCGCTGGAACCTGCGATCGGCTCGAACGACATCGACTCCGCGAGCCACACGGTGCGCGGCGTCTTCGGTCTGAAGGGCACCCTGGCGTCGTGGGATTTCGACACGGCCGCGTTCTACTCGCAGAGCAACCAGACCGACACGTTCAAGCGCCGCATGAACGCGCTCGTGAAGAACGCGCTGCTGAACCCGACCGCCGCCAACATCGCCGCCGCTTCGGCTGCCAGCCCGAAATACGCTGCGCTGATCGCGTCCAACCCGAACATCGTGTGGCGCATCGGCGAGAACGCCAACCTCAACTCGGCTGCGATGTACGACGCGCTGCTGGCCGACCAGACCCGCAGCGGCTACTCGCGCCAGTACGGCGCCGACCTGAAGGTCTCGCGTGAGCTCGGGCAGCTTCCGGGCGGCCCGATCGGCGTGGCCATCGGTGCCGAGGTCCGCCACGAGTCCAACATCCTGCCCTTCTACACCGGCCTCGGCGAGTACATCGGCTTGTCGCTCACCAAGTACGGCGGCAGGCACAACATCTACGCGGGCTATGTCGAAGGCCTGTTCCCAGTGACCAAGCAACTGGAGCTGAACGCAGCACTTCGTTTCGACCACTACTCCGACGCGGGCGACGCCCTCACGCCGAAGGTCGGCGCGAAGTTCAAGGCGCTCGACAACCTCGCCCTTCGCGCCACCTACGCTCAGGGCTTCCGCGCACCGTCTTCTGCGGAAAACAGCCCCAATTCGGTGGCCGCCTTCGCGGGCGCGACCGTGAACGACCCGGTGCGCTGCGCGGGCACGGGCGTCCTGCCCGCAAACTGCGTCGGCGTGGCCCCGACCTTCCTGCAGACGGGCAACCCCGACCTGAAGCCGGAAAAGTCGAAGAGCGCCACCCTCGGCCTGGTCTGGGACATCACACCCAAGACCAGCGTGACGGCTGACCTGTGGCAGATCAAGCGCACCGGCCTGCCGGTGATCGAGGACACCCAGGCTGCCGTCGATGCCGGGCGCTATGTCCGCGACCCGTCGCAGGCCACCACGGCGACCGACCCGGGCCCGATCCTGATCGCCTTCGTGCGCTTCGTGAACTCGGCGCAGAGCGTGACGCGCGGTCTCGACCTCGAAGCCAAGCACCGCATCGAGCTGGGCGACATGGGCAAGCTGACGACCGGCCTGACCTGGACGCACCTGCTGACGCAGCGCGTGATCGACGCCGACGGCACCGTGCACGACTACGCCGGCACCCACGGCAACTGCGAGATCACGAACTGCATCGGATCGCCCAAGGACCGCATCCAGGTCACCGCGACCTGGGAACGCGGCCCCGTGCGCCTCGGTGCGAACCTGAACTACCGCGGCAGCTTCAAGGGAATCGACGAGGAAGGCGCGGGCTGCTGGGCCGACGACATCGCCCTGCCGGGCGTGTCGACGCCGGGCGGCTGCAAGGTCAAGGCCTTCTACACGCTGGATCTGTCGGGCGTGTACGCGTTCAACGACAAGACGGAGGTCTTCGGTTCCGTTGCGAACGTGCTCGACAAGAAGCCCCCGTTCGATCCGGAAACCTACGGTGCCATCGGCTACAACCCGCTCGACTACTCGGGCGCCATCGGCCGCTACTTCCGCGTCGGCCTGAAGCACAAGTTCTGATCCAAAGCACGATCTGACTTTTCCGGCATCCGGAGTCGCAAGCGGCGGCAGGTCCATGCAATGCATGAGACTTGCCGCCGATTGCCCTTCCTAGTAGCCGCTTTTTCTGGGGTCGTTTTTCCCAGCAGCACACCCAATCTGTTTTGTTCGTTACCAGGAGGTCACAATGTTCAAGAGGACACAGCTCTGCTCGGCGTTGATGGTTGCCTTCGGCGGCAGTCTCGTGATCGCGAGCATGCCGGCTGCTGCTCAGCAAACGCTGCAGCGCGTCGAGATCACGGGCTCGAACATCAAGCGCACCGACACCGAGACCGCCTCGCCGGTCCAGGTGCTCACCCGCGAGGACATCGAAAAGACCGGGAAGCAGTCGATCCAGGAAGTCCTGCGCAGCGTCACGGCCGACGGCCAGGGCTCCATCCCGACGTCGTTCTCCAACGGCTTCGCATCCGGCTCTTCGGCGGTCTCCCTGCGCGGCCTGGGCGTCAACTCGACGCTGGTGCTGGTCAACGGCCGTCGCATGACGACCTATGGCCTGGCCGATGACGGGACCCGCAACTTCGTCGACCTCAACTCGCTGCCACTGGAAGCGGTGGAGCGCATCGAAGTCCTGAAGGACGGCGGCTCGGCGGTCTATGGCGCCGACGCCGTGGGCGGTGTCGTGAACGTGATCCTCCGCAAGAACTACATCGGCGGGTCGGTCGGCGGCTCGTACGGCCAGGCGTCACGCGGCGACGGCCAGACGACACGCGCATTCGGCTCGGTCGGCTTCGGCAACATGGACAGCGACAAGTACAACGTCTTCGTCAGCCTGGAAGCGACCCAGCAGAAGAACATCTGGTCGACCGACCGCGGGTTCATCGGGCAGAGCGACCTGACCTCCTTCGGGTACTACAACACCACCAACGGCGAGCCGCGTCCGTACTTCGGCCTCGGGCCGTCGTCGAACTCGCCGTTCGGCGTGGCTCGAACCTATCCTCCCAATCCAAACGATCCCACCAGTCCATTTGGTCCTCGGGTGAATGTGATTCCCTGTGGTGCCAACGTGAGCGCGACCACCGGCTTGTGCCTGTACAACCCGCTGGTCGAGCAGGAAGTCCAGCCCAAGATCGACCGGCTCAACCTGTTCGCCCGCGGCTCGTTGCAGTTCTCGGCGAATCTCTCCGCCTATTTGGAAGTCGGGTTCTTCAACACCAAGACGAAGTCCAACGGCACGCTGGGTGCGAACAACGACACCGGCGTGTACCTGCCGGGCGATCCGTTGAATCCGCTCATCACGCACGGGGCGATGAATCTTCCCGCCGGGCACCCCGACAATGCCTTGGGTGTGGATCAGGCGTTTTTCATCCGTCCTATGGAACTCGGCGGGCGTGACCAGAAGACCGACAACCAGGTGATCCGGCTGGTCCAGGGCCTGCAGGGCACGGCCTGGGGTTGGGACTTCGACGTCGGTGCCTCCTACATCAAGAGCCGGCTGAAGAACGACAACTACGGCTACATCCTCTACGACGTGATGCAGGCGGCCCTCAACAACGGGACATATCGCATCAACAGCCCGAATACGACGGCTCCCAGCGTCCTGGCCGCCATCTCGCCGACGCTGTCGAACGTGCCCACCAGCTCGATCAAGTCGCTCGACTTCAAGCTGACGCGCGAGCTGACGAGCTTGCCCGGCGGTGGCCTGGGCGTGGCGCTTGGCGGTGAAACGCGGTGGGAGGCCGCGAGCACGCCGGCGGTGCCGGGCACGGACACCGGCTCCATCGTCGGCCTCGGTTACTCGGCATTTGCTGCGACCCGCCGGGTCACCGCTGTCTTCGGCGAAGTGACGGCGCCGGTGGCCAAGTGGCTCGAGCTGAGTGCCGCCATGCGGTATGACCACTACTCCGACTTCGGCGATTCGACGACCCCGAAGCTCGGCTTCAAGGTCAAGCCGCTCGATCAGGTCGCGATCCGCGGCACGTACGCCGAAGCGTTCCGTGCGCCGGGCCCGGCCGAGCGGGGTGGCTCGAGCTTTGGCTTCACGACCTTCGGCATCCTGTCGCAGGGCAATCCGAACATCCAGCCCGAGAAGGCCAAGAGCTACACCCTTGGCCTGATCGCCGAGCCGGTGCCCGGTGCGAGCGTGACGGTGGACTACTGGCGCATCGATCGCAAGAACGAGATCGTCCAGGCGGATCCGGCATCGATTGTTGGCAACGCCTGCATCCTGGCATGCCCTGGAACCACGCCGGGGGTGCCGGTGGCGGGTGCACAACCGAACTCGTTCCTGTACTACGACGTCGACGGCAACCTGGCGACCGTCACCGGCTTCTACCGCAACGCCACCAAGACCAAGACCGACGGCGTGGACCTCGAGCTGCGGCACAAGATGAACCTGGGCGACGTGGGCAAGCTCACCGCGCAGCTGAACTGGACGCACGTCAACAAGTTCCAGCGCACCGACGCCGACGGCAACACGCTGGAGTACGCCGGCACGCACGGCCCGCTCTCGCTGAGCGCGGGTGGCGGCACGCCCAAGGACCGGGCGACACTCTCCCTGACCTTGGATCGCGGACCCTGGACGGTGACGGGTGCGCTCAACTACGTCGGTCCGATCACCATGATCGACCACAAGGGCGAGACGACCGATCAGGACCTCGACGAGAACGGCGTGCCGACGGGCACCATCACCAACGGCAACACCGGTGTGACCTACCCCGACGCAGGGCAGTACAACTGCGGCGTGTTCGACACGGCGGGCAACGTGTACAACAAGTGCAAGATCCCGTCGTTCACGACCTTCGACCTGTTCGCCAAGTGGACGCCGATGAAGAACCTGGACATCAACTTCTCGATCCAGAACGTCTTCGATCGCAAGGCGCCGTTCGATCCGTACCTCGTGATCCCGTACGGCATCAACTACAACCAGACTTGGCACCAGTCGGGTGCTGTCGGGCGCTTCTTCACCGTGGGCGCCAGGTACGCCTTCTGACGACCCAGCGGCGCCTCGGCGTCGAAAAGCAGTGGCCTCGGCCACTGCTTTTTTTTGGGTCGACTGCTGTTGCGCTCGCAATGGCCTAGCACGAATTTCGCTAGATCCTCTGACCCGGCTCGTCGGGAAAATCCTGGACCGGGATCAGAGGCGTACGTGGCTTAAAATGCTCGTTTCGCGCGAAGGTAGCCCCCATCTGTTCAGGGCCTTCCCGGTCACGAGCCGGTAGCGGCACGGCAAGCCACTCACTTGCTTCGCAAACGTTCTCTGGAGATCCCAGGCCATGAATTTTTCTCAGAGACAGGCGGACCCTCGACGACACTTGGTCGGGATCACGTTTGTCATCGCATTCCACGCGTTCATCGTCTACGCCCTCGTGACAGGACTGGCGAAGAAGGTGGTCGATGTGGTGCGTGCACCCATCGAGACCAAGGTCATCGAAGAAATCAAGAAGCCACCGCCGCCGCCGGAGATCGTCGTGCCGCCGCCGCCGCGCCTGGAGGCGCCCCCGCCGCCTTTCATCCCGCCGCCGGAAGTGCAGATCCAGACGCCGCCGCCGGTCCAGCCGACCATCACCGCCGTCACGCCGACGCCGCCGCCGGCGCCAGTGGCAATCGCCCCGGTCGCGCCGCCCGTGACCGCGCCGGCCGCGCCGCCGCAACCCGCGGTGATGTCGGCCGCCGTCGTGTGCTCCAACTACACCACCGTCATGGGTGACGCCGGCTTCCCGCGTGAAGCGGCGCGCCAAGGCATCGACAAGGGCGAAGCGGAGATCCAGTTCACGCTCAGCGCCAACGGCGAGATCAAGGACGTCAAGGCGCTGCGCGCCACCCATCCCATCTTCGCCCGCAACAGCATTCGCATCGTCAGCGAATACAAGTGTCAAGGCCAAGGCCGCGACGTGGTTGTCCGGGTGCCGTTCGGCTACAAGCTGGACTAGGCCACTTTCCTGACAGGGCCACCAACAGGGGCCCGCCTCACAGTTCATTTCTAGAGATCGGAAGAAATATGTCCCTTCGCAACATCGCCGCATCCTTGCTCCTCGCCCTTGGCGTTGCCACGCTGACCGCCGTTCCGGCCGTCGCCCAGACCGCGAGCGCTCCCGCCGCCACCGCCGCCTCCGACGCCGCCGCCCCCGCGCCGGCGGCCCCGGCGCCGCTGGCGGCCTCGACGACCAAGGAGACCATCGACAACCCGTACGGGCTGAGCGCGCTGTGGGCGCAGGGCGACTTCGTGGCCAAGGGCACGCTGATCATCCTGGTGATCATGAGCATGGGCAGCTGGTACATCCTGATCACCAAGCTGTACGAGAGC
>DASUZE010000024.1:0-5627 GCA_036377015.1 Piscinibacter sp.
TCGAACGAGGAGCTGCAGGCGATCAACGAGGAGCTGCGCTCGACCACCGAGGAGCTCGAGACCAGCAAGGAAGAGCTGCAGTCGATCAACGAGGAGCTGATCACCGTCAACCACGAGCTCAAGACCAAGGTCGAGGAGACGAGCAAGATCAACGACGACTTGCAGAACCTGATCGCCTCCACCGACATCGCGACCGTCTTCGTCGACCGCGCGATGAGCATCAAGCGCTACACGCCGCACGCGACGCGGCTGTTCAACCTGATCCCGACCGACGTCGGCCGCTCGCTGCTCGACATCACCCACAAGCTCGACTACGACCGCCTGTCCGACGACGCCACCGAGGCCTTCCAGTCGCTGCGCATGATCGAGCGCGAAGTGTCCAGCCAGGCCGGCAAGTGGTACCTGGCGCGCGTGCTGCCCTATCGCACCACCGAGGACCGGATCGACGGCGCGGTGCTCACCTTCGTCGACATCACCAGTCGCCGCAAGGCCGAGGAGACGATGCGGCTGATCGCCGAGAGCACCAAGGACTACGCCATCGTCACTTTCGAGCTCGACGGGCGCATCGGCACCTGGAACCAGGGCGCCGAGAAGGTGTTCGGCTACGGCGAGGCCGAGGTGATCGGCCAGCCCGTCGCCCTGCTCTTCGTTCCCGAGGACCGCGAGAGCGGCATCGTCGCCGAAGAGCTGCGCCGGGCGCGCGACGAGGGCCGCGCCGAGGACGACCGCTGGCACCTGCGCAAGGACGGCACGCGCATCTTCTGCAGCGGCATCACCTCGCCGCTGTACGACGACGGCCGCCTGATCGGCTACGCCAAGATCGCTCGCGACCTGACGGGCAGCAAGCGCCTGGAACACGAGCGCGAGCGCCAGCTCGGCGAAGAGACCGCGATGCGCACCGAGGCGCAGGCCGCGAGCGAGCTCAAGGACGAGTTCCTCGCGGTCATGTCGCACGAGCTCAAGAACCCGCTCAACCTGATCCAGCTCAACGCCGAGCTGCTGGTGCGCCTGCCCGAGGCGCGCGAGCTGCCCTCGGTGCAGCGCGCGGCCGACATCATCCGGCGCACGGTGATCAGCCAGGCGCAGATCATCGACGACCTGCTGGACCTGTCGCGCATCAACACCGGCAAGCTGGCGCTGAACCGCTCGGCGGTCGATTGGTCGGCCAGCATCGACACCATCGTCTCGTCGATGCGGTCCGACGCGGCCGCGCGGGGCGTCACGCTCGCCACCGATCTGGAAGGCGAGGCGGTGCGGGTCGATGCCGATCCGGTGCGCGTCGAGCAGATCGTCTGGAACCTGCTCACCAACGCGGTCAAGTTCACGCCCTCGGGCGGGCGCGTGACCGTGCGCCTGCGGCGCGAAGGCGAGCTCGCCCGGCTCGAGGTGGAAGACACCGGCCGCGGCATCGACGGCGACGCACTGCCGCACGTGTTCGAGATGTTCAAGCAGGCCGAGCCCGTCGGATCGCGTGTTCACGGCGGCCTGGGCATCGGACTGGCGGTCGTCAAGCACCTGACCGCGCTGCACGGCGGTCGCGTCGAGGCCGCTTCCAAGGGGCTGGGCCAGGGGTCCACCTTCTCCGTCTGGCTGCCGCTGTCGCAAAGCGGAGCGCGTGCCCAAGACGACGCCGGGGCGGGTCCGCGTCAGTCGCTGGCGGGGCGCCGCGTGCTGGTGGTGGACGACGAGCAGGTCAGCGTCGACACCTTGCGCCGGCTGCTCGAGACCGAGGGCATGGAGGTGGTCCAGGCCGCCAGCTCGGCCGACGCCCTGCAGCAGGTCGGCAACGGCCGCTTCGACGTGATCCTCACCGACATCGCGATGCCCCAGATGGACGGCCACGAGCTGCTGAGGGCGCTGCGTCGGCACAAGAACAGCAAGCACGTGCCGGTGCTCGCCCTGACCGGCTTCGCGCGGCCGGCCGACGTCAAGCGGGCCCTGGACGCCGGCTTTCGCGCGCACCTGGCCAAGCCCGTCTCGATGGAGCGGCTGCTGGCCGCGCTCGACGAGGCGCTGGTCGCGGCGCCGGGTCCTGGCTGATCGCGGGATGCGGCGGGGTTGCGCGTGGGCTCGAACGACAAGGCGCTGCGAACCGACGCACCCGGGGTTGCCGTCGACACGAAGTGGGACAGCGACCTTCTGCAGATCGCGCTGGCGGCCTGCGAGCTCGCCGTCTGGCACCTCGACATGGCCACCGGCGCCTTGCAGGCCTCACCTGGCTTGCACCGGCTGCTGGGCTTCGACAAGCCGCCCGCGGCCTGGACCCTCAAGGTGCTGGAGCGGCACGTCTTCGCCGACGACCTGCCGGCGTTTCGAGCTGCGGTGGCGCGCTCGGCCGAGGGCGACGAGTTCCACTGCGAGCTGAGGCTGCGCCGGCACGACGGGCGCATCGGCTCGATCGCGATGCACGGCCGCTCCACCGATGTCGATCTGAAGGGGCGCCCGCAGCGGCTGATCGCCCTGGTGAAGGACATCACCGACCGCGCCAGCAGCGATCAGTACCTGCGCGAGCGCGAGGCCCAGTTCAGCGCGGTGTTCGACATCGGCAGCGTCGGGATGGCGCTGGTCGACCCCGCCACCGGACGCTTCCTGCGCGTCAACGCCTGCCTGTGCAGCTTGCTCGGCTACCGCCCGGGCGAGCTCGTCGGCCGCCGCCTGGCGCCGCTGGTGCACCCCAACGACCGTCCGCACGACTGGGCCGAGCTGCAGCGCCTGCTGCGCGGCGAGCTCGCCGCGCTGGAGGTCGAGATGCGCATGCTGCATCGGCGCGGCGGCATCATCTGGGCGATGCTGAACTTGCACGTCGTGCGCGACGCAGCCGGGGTGCCGCTGCGCCTGCTCGCGGCGGTGACCGACATGACCGAGCGCCGGCACGTCGAGCAGACGCTGCAGGTGCGCGATGAAGAGCTGCGCCAGGTGCGGCGGCTGCTCGAGCAGCGCGTCGACGAGCGCACCACCGAGCTGGCCGGCGCCAATGCGGCGCTTCAGATCGAGATCGAGGAGCGCGGCGAGGCCGAGCGACAGGTGCGCGAGCTGCTGGGCAGCCAGGTCGAGGCGGTCGAGGACGAACGCAGCCGCATCTCCCGCGAGCTGCACGACACGCTCGGACAGCACCTGGTGGCGCTGGCCCTGGGCTTGAAGGCGGCGCAAGAGCAGCCCGACTGCGCACCGTCGGTCCGGGAGCGCATCGCCCAGGTCCAGCAGGTCGTCCGGCGCATCGAGGACGAGCTCGATCGCCTGTCCTACGAGCTGCGGCCCCTGGCCCTGGACGACCTCGGGCTGGAAGAGGCGCTGCGCAGCCATGCCCTGGCCTGGTCCTCGGAAAGCGGCGTGGCCATGGACGTGCACACCCACGGCCTTCGCACCGGCCGCCTGACGCCGCTGGTGGAGACCACGGTGTTCCGCGTGGTGCAGGAGGCCCTGACGAACGTGCGCAAGCACGCCGGCGCGTCGCGCGTCGGGCTCATCGTCGAGCGGCGCCTGGATGAGCTGAGGGTCGTGGTGGAGGACGACGGCTGCGGCTTCGACGACGCGTCGGTGGTGACCGCCGGCGGGCGTCACCTGGGGTTGCGCAGCATGACCGAGCGCGCGCGGCTGGTCGCGGGGCAGCTGGAGATCGAATCGGTGCCGGGGCGGGGGACGACCGTCTATCTCGTGATTCCGGTGGTGCCGGATGTGGACGAGGCGTCGCCGGAAGGGGATGACGCCGAGGCCTCGAATACACTGCCCGGCAGGCCTCGGTGGCGAAATAGGTAGACGCATCGGACTTAAAATCCGACGCTTGCCGCAAGGCGGCGTACCGGTTCGATTCCGGTCCGAGGCACCAGCAGGTCCCTCTCAGCCGCCACCTCCCACGCTTTCCACCTCGCAGTCGAACGGCAGCCATGCCTTCGCGATGGCGCGCAGGCGTTCGACCTCACCGGTGGTCTGCAGGCGGATGGAGGGCGCCGGCATCTCGGGCACGACCGGCGCCGACAGGCGGGCCGCCTGCCGCGCCACCGGCTCGGCCGTGTCCACGATCTGCACCTGGGGGCCGAGCGCGGCCTGGATGTGCCGGCGCACGAAGCCGTAGTGCGTGCAGCCCAGGACCACGGTGTCGACGCCGGCGGCGACGAGCGGTCGGGTGTGGTCTGCGATCGCCTCGCGCAGCGAAGCGGCGTCGAGATCCCCTTCTTCGATCAGCCTGGCCAGCCCCGGGCAGGGCTGGAGCACGTAGCTCAGCGCTTGAGCCTGTGCCCGCACCAGCAGGCGGAACTTCTCGCTCGCCAGCGTGCCCGGCGTGGCCATCACGCCGATGCGGCCGTTGCGCGAGAGCGCGGCGGCTGGCTTGAGCCCGGGCTCGACCCCCACGATGGGACAGTGTGGCCAGCGCTCGCGCAGGTGACGCACGGCCACCGCCGTGGCGGTGTTGCAGGCCACGACCACCGCGGCGGCGCCCTGGTCGAGGAGGTGGGCGGCGATGCGCGTGGAGCGCTCCACGATGTAGCCCTCGCTGCGCTCCCCATACGGCGCATGGCCGGAGTCGGCCACGTACAGCAAGGGCGTGCGGGGCAGCCGCTCTTGCAGCGCGCGCAGCACCGACAGGCCACCGACGCCGGAGTCGAAGACGCCGATGCACGGCATGATCGATGGTTGCTCTGGGGTCATGGATTCGGGAGCACAGTCCATAGGCGGGCGCGAGTCTATCGGGCGGGCCCGCTAAAATAGTACGATCGTTCGTTTTTTTGACGGAAGTGTCGTCCCGAGGACAGAAGGGCGCCACCCCGGCCACTAAAATTCAGTCCAATTTACGTTTACGTCAATTCGTCAGGAGAAACGTCGCATGAAGGTGCTGGTACCGGTCAAACGGGTCGTCGACTTCAACGTGAAGGTGCGGGTGAAGTCCGATGGCACGGGCGTTGACATCGCGAACGTGAAGATGAGCATGAACCCGTTCGACGAGATCGCCGTCGAGGAAGCGGTTCGCCTGAAGGAGAAGGGCGTGGTCACCGAGGTGATCGCCGTCTCCTGCGGCGTCACGCAGTGCCAGGAGACGCTGCGCACGGCGATGGCCATCGGCGCCGACCGCGCCATCCTGGTCGAGACCGCCGAGGAGCTGCAGCCGCTGGCGGTGGCCAAGATCCTCAAGGCGCTGGTCGACAAGGAGCAGCCGGGCCTGGTGATGCTGGGCAAGCAGGCCATCGACGACGACAACAACCAGACCGGCCAGATGCTGGCCGCGCTGGCCGGCCTGCCGCAAGCGACCTTCGCCTCGAAGATCGAAGTGGCCGAGGGCTCGGCCAACGTCACCCGCGAGATCGACGGCGGGCTGGAGACCGTGAAGGTCAAGCTGCCGGCGGTGGTGACCACCGACCTGCGGCTGAACGAGCCGCGCTACGTCACGCTGCCCAACATCATGAAGGCCAAGAAGAAGACGCTGGAGACGGTCAAGCCCGCGGACCTGGGCGTGGACGTGGCGCCGCGCATCAAGGTGCTGAAGGTCAGCGAGCCGCCCAAGCGCAGCGCCGGCATCAAGGTGCCCGATGTCGCCACGCTGGTGGCCAAGCTCAAGAACGACGCCAAGGTGATCTGATCATGACCGCACTCGTCATTGCCGAACACGACAACGCGCACGTCAAGGGCGCGAC
>DASUZE010000025.1:0-160740 GCA_036377015.1 Piscinibacter sp.
GATCCGCCTCGCCGGCATCGGGCACCGCTACGGCGACGCGCCCCCGGCGCTGACCGACATCGACGTCACGTGGGAGGACGGCGGCGCCTACGCCCTGCTCGGCCCCAGCGGCTGCGGCAAGACGACGATGCTCAACATCATCTCGGGCCTGCTGACGCCGAGCGAGGGCCGGGTGCTCTTCGACGGCGTCGACGTGACCGACCGGTCAACGGTCAGCCGCAACATCGCCCAGGTGTTCCAGTTCCCGGTGATCTACGACACCATGACGGTGGCCGAGAACCTGGCCTTCCCGCTGCGCAACCGCGGCGTCGCGCCCGACCGGATCAAGCACCGCGTGGGCGTCATCGCCGAGATGCTGGAGATGAGCGGCCAGCTCGACACCCGCGCCGCCGGACTGGCCGCCGACGCCAAGCAGAAGATCTCGCTCGGCCGCGGCCTGGTGCGCGAGGACGTGAGCGCGGTGCTGTTCGACGAGCCGCTCACCGTGATCGACCCCCACCTCAAGTGGCAGTTGCGGCGCAAGCTCAAGCAGATCCACCACGAGCTCAAGCTCACGCTGGTCTACGTCACCCACGACCAGGTCGAAGCGCTGACCTTCGCCGACCAGGTGGTCGTGATGACGCGCGGCCGCGCGGTGCAGATCGGCACCGCCTCCGAGCTCTTCGAGCGGCCGCAGCACACCTTCGTCGGCAACTTCATCGGCTCGCCGGGCATGAACTTCCTGCCGGCGAAGTGGAGCGGCGAGGGCATCGAGGTCGCGGGGCACGTGCTGCCGGCGCGCGAGCTCAAGCCCACGCTCGGCGACGCCGGCGAGTTCACGCTGGGCGTGCGGCCGGAGTACGTGCAGCTGGCGGCCGCCGGGCAGTCCGACGCGCTGCCGGCCAAGGTGCAGAAGGCGCAGGACATCGGCACCTACCAGCTGCTCACCGCGACCAGCGGCGACACGCTCATCCGCGCGCGCCTCAGCCCCGAGACGCGGACGCCCAAGGTCGGCGACGACGTGTGGCTCCACGTGCTGGGCACCCACACCTGCTTCTACAAGAACGAGGAGCTGATCGCATGAAGCCGGTCAATCAGAAGGCCTGGTTCCTGATCCTCCCGGTCATCCTGTGCGTGGCCTTCTCGGCCATCCTGCCCTTGATGACGGTGGTGAACTACTCGGTCCAGGACATCATCTCGCCCGAGCGCCGCGTGTTCGTCGGCACCGAGTGGTTCAAGGCCGTGATGCGCGACGACGACCTGCAAGGCGCGCTGCTGCGCCAGATCGGCTTCTCGTTCGCGGTGCTGCTGGTGGAGATCCCGCTGGGCATCGCGCTGGCGCTGTCCATGCCGGCCAAGGGCTGGCAGGCCTCGGCGGTGCTGGTGATCGTCGCCATCTCGCTGCTGATCCCGTGGAACGTCGTCGGCACGATCTGGCAGATCTACGGCCGCACCGACATCGGCCTGCTGGGCGCGGCACTGGCGGCCATGGGAGTCGACTACAACTACACCGGCAACGCCACCGACGCCTGGCTCACCGTGCTGCTGATGGACGTGTGGCACTGGACGCCGCTGGTCGCGCTCTTGTGCTATGCCGGCCTGCGCGCCATTCCCGACGCCTACTACCAGGCCGCGCGCATCGACGGCGCGAGCAAGCTCGCGGTGTTCCGCTACATCCAGCTGCCCAAGCTGCGCGGCGTGCTGATGATCGCGGTGCTGCTGCGCTTCATGGACAGCTTCATGATCTACACCGAGCCCTTCGTGCTCACCGGCGGCGGGCCGGGCAACGCGACGACCTTCCTGTCGCAGTACCTCACCCAGAAGGCGGTCGGCCAGTTCGACCTCGGCCCTGCCGCGGCCTTCTCGCTCATCTACTTCCTCATCATCCTGCTGCTGTGCTTCGTCCTGTACAACTGGATGCAGCGCGTGGGCCAGGGCGATGCCACCACCACGGGAGCCGCACATGGATAGGGCCACGCCCCGGCAACTGAGGCCGGCCAACCCGCCGGCGGCGCTGCAGGTCAAGCGCGCCCGTTCGGAAGGCCGCTTCCAGAAGCGCACGGTCTTCCTCGTGCTCTACCTCGTGTTCGCCATCCTGCCGGTGTACTGGATGGTCAACATGTCGTTCAAGACGAACGTCGAGATCCTCACCACCTTCAGCCTGGTCCCTCAGGACTTCACCTGGGACCACTACAAGACCATCTTCACCGACGAGAGCTGGTACTCGGGCTACATCAACTCGATGATCTACGTGGCCATCAACACGGTGGTGTCGCTGGTCGTCGCGCTGCCCGCGGCCTATGCGTTCTCGCGCTACAGCTTCCTCGGCGACAAGCATGTCTTCTTCTGGCTGCTCACCAACCGCATGACGCCGCCGGCGGTGTTCCTGCTGCCCTTCTTCCAGCTGTACACCACGCTGGGCATGATGGACACGCACATCGCCGTGGCGCTGGCGCACCTGCTGTTCAACGTGCCGCTGGCGGTGTGGATCCTGGAAGGCTTCATGAGCGGCATCCCGCGCGAGATCGACGAGACCGCCTACATCGACGGCTATTCCTTCCCGCGCTTCTTCCTGACCATCTTCATCCCGCTGATCAAGGCCGGCGTGGGCGTGGCGGCGTTCTTCTGCTTCATGTTCAGCTGGGTGGAGCTGCTGATGGCACGCACGCTGACCAGCGTGAACGCCAAGCCGATCGTCGCGACGATGACGCGCACCGTGAGCGCATCCGGCATGGACTGGGGCGTGCTCGCGGCGGCCGGCGTGCTGACCATCGTTCCCGGCGCCATCGTCATCTGGTTCGTCCGGCACTACATCGCGAAGGGCTTCGCGATGGGGCGGGTGTGATGGACTCTTTCGCTGCATGTAGCCCGGGTGCAACCCGGGAAGCGGCCGCGACCGAATCATCCCGGGTTGCACCCGGGCTACGGGGAGACTGAGATGTTCGAGTGGATGGCCTGGACGCTGCCCGTGGCGGTGTTCTTCAGCTGCATCGTGCTGATGCTGGTCGGCATGACCGTGTGGGAGCTCAAGGCGCCCACGGTCATGCGCAAGGGGTTTCTACCGATCGCGACAACGCGCGGCGATCGTTTGTTCATCGGGCTGCTCAGCGCGGCTTACGTGAACCTGCTGTTCGTGGCGATCAGCGAGAAGCTGGTCACCTGGTTCTCGCTGAGCGAGGAGCCTTCGGTGTGGATCAGCTTCATCGTCTCGATGGCGCTGCTCGCATTGATCATCCGAAAAGGTTAGGGGTTCTCTCGGGCCCAGGCATCCGGCCTTCCTTCCCAGCCGGCGTGTCGATTCAACGAACGGGAAGCTCTCTTGAGGAGACACAGATGAAATTGCGCTTGAACGCCGTGGCCTTCGCGGCCGCCGCCCTGGTCCTGGGCCAGGGCGCCGTCGCGGGCGAGGCCGAAGCGAAGAAGTGGGTCGACAGCGAGTTCCAGCCGTCCACGCTGAGCAAGGACCAGCAGTTGGCGGAGATGAAGTGGTTCATCGATGCGGCCAAGAAGCTGCAGGCCAAGGGGGTGAAGGAGATCTCCGTCGTCTCCGAGACCATCACCACGCACGAGTACGAATCGAAGACGCTGACCAAGGCCTTCGAGGAGATCACCGGCATCAAGGTCAAGCACGACATCATCCAGGAGGGCGACGTCGTCGAGAAGCTGCAGACCTCCATGCAATCGGGCAAGTCGATCTACGACGGCTGGATCAGCGACTCCGACCTCATCGGCACGCACTACCGCTACGGGAAGATCATGAATCTGACCGACTACATGGCGGGCAAGGGCAAGGAGTTCACCAACCCCGGCCTGGACCTGAAGGACTTCATCGGCACCAAGTTCACGACCGCCCCGGACGGCAAGCTGTACCAGCTGCCCGACCAGCAGTTCGCCAACCTGTACTGGTTCCGCGCCGACCTGTTCGCGCGCAAGGACCTGCAGGACAAGTTCAAGGCCAAGTACGGCTATGACCTGGGCGTGCCGCTGAACTGGAGCGCCTACGAGGACATCGCCGAGTTCTTCACCAACGACGTGAAGCAGATCGACGGCAAGCCCATCTACGGCCACATGGACTACGGCAAGAAGGACCCGTCGCTCGGCTGGCGCTTCACCGACGCGTGGCTGTCGATGGCCGGCGAGGCCGACATCGGCAATCCGAACGGGCTGCCGATCGACGAGTGGGGCATCCGCGTGGCGGCCGACAAGTGCACGCCGGTCGGCGCTTCGGTGTCGCGTGGCGGCGGCACCAACTCGCCGGCGGCCGTCTACGCGCTCACCAAGTACGTCGACTGGATGAAGAAGTACGCGCCCAAGGAAGCCACCGGCATGACCTTCGGCGAAGCCGGGCCGGTGCCGGCGCAAGGCCAGATCGCGCAGCAGATCTTCTGGTACACCGCCTTCACCGCCGACATGACCAAGAAGGGCCTGCCCGTGGTCAACGAGGACGGCACGCCCAAGTGGCGCATGGCCCCCGGCCCCAACGGCCCGTACTGGAAGCAGGGCATGCAGAACGGCTACCAGGACGTGGGCAGCTGGACCTTCTTCTCCAACCACGACGCGAACAAGACGGCCGCGGCCTGGCTGTACGCGCAGTTCATCACCTCCAAGACGACCTCGCTGAAGAAGACGATCGTCGGCCTGACGCCGATCCGCGAATCGGACATCCAGAGCAAGGCGATGACCGACCTCGCGCCCAAGCTGGGCGGCCTGGTCGAGTTCTACCGCAGCCCCGCGCGCGTGGCCTGGAGCCCGACCGGCACCAACGTGCCGGACTACCCCAAGCTCGCGCAGCTGTGGTGGAAGAACGTGGCCGTCGCCGTCACCGGCGAGAAGACGCCGCAGCAGGCGATGGACAACCTGGCCGAGGAGATGGACCAGGTGATGGGCCGCCTCGAGCGCGCCGGCATGGCCAAGTGCGCGCCCAAGCTCAATCCCAAGGGCGACCCGAACAAGTGGCTGTCGGACAAGGCCGCGCCCTGGAAGAAGCTGGCCAACGAAAAGCCGAAGGGCGAGACCATCCAGTACGACAAGCTGCTCGGCGCCTGGAAGGAAGGCAAGGTGCGCTGAGCGCCTGAACCGCCAGAAGTGGGCGGCCCGCAAGGCCGCTCTTCACGCCCTCGATGCGCAGGCACCGGGGGCGTTTTTCATTTGCGTGGCCGTTGCTTCCTGGTGGAATCCCTGCCGTCGGACGTCATGCCGACGTCGGCGCTGGCGCTGCCCGGGCCCTTTTGGGTAGCGTCGGGCACGTTGTCCCGGGGCCTGCCCGACGGGTGCTTGCCGGGCTCGGGCTCAGGCCCGTCGTGCGGCTCGTCGCGGCGGCGGGTGTCGCCTGGCGTGTTGCTGTGCGCGTTCATGGCCGGTCCTTTCATGCTCATGAAAGGGCGGGCAAGCGTCGTACCCGTAGCCCGGGTGCAACCCGGGGTTTCGCCCCGGGTTTGCACCCGGGCTACGGGTCTCACAGCGCGGGCTCGCGCCGCAGCACCGCCGCCAGGCTGCGCGCGATGTCGCGCGACACGAGCGGCTTGGCGATCACCTCCGCGACGCCGATCTCTTCGGCGCGCGCCGCAAGCATCGGGCTCACGTAGCCGCTCATCAGCACGACCGGCAGGGCCGGCCGCAGCCGCAGGATCTCCACCGCCAGCTCCGAGCCGTTCATCGCCGGCATGGCCTCGTCGGACAGGACCGCATCGAAGCGATCCGGGTCGGCGCGGAAGGCCTCCAACGCGGCCACGCTCGACGCGAAGCCGACCGGCTCGTAGCCCAGCTCCGCGAGCATCTCCTCGCCCAGCTGCACCAGCGCCTCCTCGTCGTCGACGAAGAGCACCGTCTCGCCCTCGCCGCGCGCGACGCTTTCTTCCACCGCGCTGGTCGCCGACACGAAGCTGTGCCAGGGCAGGTAGACGCTGAAGGTGCTGCCGTGCCCGGGCCGGCTGTCGACCGCGATGCCGCCGCCCAGGTCGGTCGCGATGCCGTGCACCAGCGACAGCCCCAGGCCGGTCCCGACGCCGACCTCCTTGGTGGTGAAGAAGGGATCGAAGATGCGCTCCAGCAAGGCCGGCGCGATGCCGCTGCCGGTGTCGGAGACCGACAGGCACACATAGCGGCCCGCGGGCAGGGTGCTGGTGGCCATCGGCCGGGGGGCGGCCAGCGTCAGGTCGTCGATCGCCACCGCCAGCGTGCCCTCCGACTTCATCGCATGCACGGCGTTCGCGCACAGGTTCATCACCACCTGGTGGATCTGCGTCGGGTCGCCCAGCACGCCTGCGTCGCCGGCGCGCAGCGAGCGCTCCAGGCGCACGCCGGCCGGCAAGGCCGCGGCGATGCCGTCGAGCGCCTCCTCGACCACCGAGCGCACCTGCACCGGCACCCGCTCGGTCATGCCGCTGCGGCTGAAGGCGAGGATGCGCTCGACCAGCGACTTGGCGCGCAGGGCCGCGCTCATCGACGCATCGATGTGCCGGCGCAGCGGCGTGGCCTCGGCGGCGTCGCGCTGGACCAGCTCGCCGTAGCCCAGGATGGCCGACAGGATGTTGTTGAAGTCGTGCGCGATGCCGCCGGCCAGCGTGCCGATCGCCTCCAGCTTCTGCGCCTGGCGAAGCTGCTGCTCCAGCCGCTCGCGCTCGGCCTCCGCGTTCTTGCGCACGCTGATGTCCTCCATCGAGCCGGCCATGCGGTAGGCGCGTCCCTCGGCGTCGCGCAGGGCCACGCCGCGCTGGCGGTACCAGCGCCACTGGCCGCTGTGGTGACGCAGCCGGAACTCGACCGCGTAGTGCGGCGTGGCGCCGCGCAGGTGCTCGCCCAGGGCGCGCTGCACCTGCGCCACGTCGTCGGGGTGGTAGACGAGGCTGGCGATCCAGTCGCGGCGGCCGCGCGTCGCCTCGCCCGACTCGAGCTGGATCAGCCGCTGCGCGCGCGGCGAGAAGAACACCATGTCGCTCGCCAGGTCCCAGTCCCACAGGCCTTCGTTGGAGCCGTCGACCGCGAGCTGGTAGCGCTCCTCGGAGCGGCGCAAGGCGTCCTGCGCGCGCTTGCTGGCGTCGACGTCGCTGACCGAGCCGGCGATGCGCTGCGGGCGGCCGTCGGGGTCGCGCACGCACATGCCGTGGGCGCGGATCCACCGATAGCCGCCGTCGGGCTTGCGCACGCGAACGTCGATCGAGTACGACGGCGTGCGGCCGGCCAGGTGGTCGTCGAGCGCCTGGTGCCGCCGCGGCCGGTCGTCGGGGTGCAGCTGCTCCTCCATCTGCGCGAACCAGGATGCGATCGACTGCTCCTGCGGGCCGTCGGGCATGCCGACGATTTCGCGCGCGCGCTGCGACGCAAAGGCGCGCTCGGTCTGGTAGTTCCACACCCAGATGCCGTCGTCGGAGCCGGCCACCGCGACGGCAAAGCGGTCCTCGCTCTCGCGCAGCGCCACCTCGGCGCGCTTGCGGCTGTCGACGTCGCTCACGGAGCCGGCCAGGCGCAGCGGCTTGCCGGCGGCGTCGCGGGTGCACAGCGCGCGCACGTGGATCCAGCGGTAGTCGCCGTCGGCGTGCCGGACGCGGTATTCGACCTCGTAGGCGGGCGTCTTGCCGTCCAGGTGCGCTTGCATGGCCGACCCCCGCACGGCGGCATCGTCCGGGTGGTAGGTGAGCAGGGCCTTGAGCTCGTCCAGCGGCTGGGTCTCGGGCTGCAGCGGCAGTCCCTGCAGCTCGCGCGCGCGGCGCGACTCGTAGCCGATGCCGGCCTGCAGGTCCCAGTCCCAGATGCCGTCGTCGGACCCGGCCGCCGCCAGCGCGTAGCGGTCCTGCGACACCTCCAGCGACTGGCGCGCCGCGACCAGCCGGCCGAGCTGGCGCTGGACCACGGCCAGCAGCAGCGCCGCCAGCGTGGCCAGCGCCAGCGTGTTGAGCCCGGAGTGCAGCGCCTGCGCGCGCCACGGCGCGAGGGCGGCCGAGACGTCGCGCGACACCACGATGATGAGCGGGTAGTCCGGCACCAGCCGGATCGCGCCGAAGCGCTCGACCCCGTCGAGCGGGCTGACGGTGCGCGCCGGCAGGCTGCCGCTGACCGCCGAGGCCAGCACCTGCGCCACCTGCGGCAGCTGGCGGCCCAGGGCCGCCTCCAGCGGCGGATGGCGCGCGACCAGCGTGCCGTTGCGGTGGACCAGGGCGATGCGGGTGTGCGGGTCGGACTGCGCGTCGCGGTAGAAGGACTGGAAGTACTCGATGCGCCCGCGCGCGCCCACGGCGCCGGCGAACTCGCCGGAAGGCGTCTCGAGCCGGCGCGCGATCGGGAAGACCCAGCGCTTGTCGGCGGGGCTGCGCGTGGCCGTGTCGACGTGCACGCCGGTGTCGCGGTGGGTGCGCAGGTGCTCGAAGGTGGGCGAGCCCGCCACCGACACCGGGGGCTGCCGATCCGGGGGCATCAGCGAGACCGCACGAACGCTGCCGTCGGCGTTGAACACCACCAGCCCCTCGATCTGCACCAGGCCCACCGCCTGCTGCTGGAGATAGGCATGCAGCTCGTCGCGGCTCATCGCGGCCAGCGTGCCCGACTGGAACTGCTGGACCAGGTGGCGCAACACGACGTCGGTGGCCTGCAGGCTGCGCGCCGTCTGCTCGGCGATCACCCGCGCCTGCGCTTCGAGCTCGCGCTCGGTGTCGGCGACCGCGGTGTCATAGCCGCGCATCACGTCGAGGACCGCCAGCGCGACGATGGCGGCGATGAAGCTGCCGCCCAGCCAGGCGACGCTGCGGCGCGGGCCCGGCCCCAGGCCGAAGGCGGCGATCCAGTGGCGCTTGTTCCCCGACGGCATCGATGTGCCCCCCGACACGCGGCCGGCGCCGCGGCGGCGAAATCTTCGCACAAGGAAGGGCGCTGGGAGTCTGCGCGGCAGGGCCGCACAGACTCCAGCCCTGGCGGGCCAGGACGCCCCTCCCCCGAGCCCCCTCCGGAAGGGGGCTCCAGCATGAGCGACGAGCCGGCGTGCGCCGGCATGGCCTGCCGATCATGGAAGACCGTGGTCGGGGCCGCCCTCACGCGCCGGATGCCGGCTCGTCAGGCCCGGCTCGACGCGAATTCCGGCAGGTCGCACAGCGGGCGGATCTCCAGCTCCACCGTGTCGACGCCGGCATCGACGTGCACGTCGACGACCTGCTGGGCCAGCGCCTTCGCCTCGTCCAGCGAGGCGGCCTGCACGATGGCGAAGCCTCCGATGACCTCCTTGGCCTCGGCGAACGGACCGTCGAGGACGACCCGAATGCCGGCGGCGTGGCGAATGCGCGCGCCTTGCGAGCTCGGCTGCAGGCCTTCGGAGGCCAGGACCACGCCGCGCTGGATCATCTCGGCGGTGAGTCGGCCCATGCGGGCGGCAAGCGCGGGGCTGGGCGGAACGCCGGCTTCGTAGTCGGGGGTGGCCTTGATGGCCATCAGGAATCGCATCGCATGGTCTCCGGTGGTGATGGGGACGGGGCGGACCTGTTTCAGGCGCTCCCATCTCCACGACGAACCAGCCGCGACCAATTCGACACGCCGCCGAAGGTTTTTGGGTAGGGTGGGCTTCAGCCCACGCGGCCCTCGCGGCCCTCGCCCCCCTGCCACTGCGCCGTCAACCCGTACCAATCCATCCGCCGCGTCGCCGTCATCACTGCCGCCAACACCGCGAACAGCAGCAAGGAGCCCAGGACGAGCGCCGTTTGCTCCAGCTGCAGCAGCAGGTACAGCGCGCCGTACAGCCCGCCCAGCGCCGCGCCGAACAGCGCGCCCGCGCGCCAGCCGCCCAGCACGAAGGTGCCGTAGAACGCGAGCAGCAGCGTGCAGGCCGCGCTCGCGCCGAGGTAGGCCCAGCCGAAAGCCAGGTGCTCGGTGAGGCTCACCAGCAGGAGGAAGAACACCGCCAGCGCGCAGCCCACCAGCAGGTACTGGATCGGATGCACCCGCAGGCGTCCCAGCACCTCGACCAGGCCGACGCCGACGAAGGTGAGCAGGATGAACAGCAAGCCGTACTTCGTCGCGCGGTCGCTCAGCACGTACGGATTCACCGGGTCGATGAAGGCCACGCCGAAGCTTTCGACCTGCTGCGCGTCGGCGAGCAGCTCGCGCGGCGCCGACGTGGCCAGGGCGCTCAGCTGCCAGCGCGCCTTGAAGCCTTGCGGCCCCACGTCCCGCTCGAGCGGAAGGAAGCGTCCCTGGAACGACGGATGCTGCCAATCGGAGCTGAGCTGCACCCGCGTGCTGTCGCCGACCGGAGCGATCGCCAGCGCCTCGGTGCCGACGAGCTCCAGCAGCAGCTCGGCATGCACCGGCGCGCCGGCGTCGACCAGCGTCGCCGGCAGCGGCGCCTGGAAGCCCTGCGCCAGGTGCTTGAGCGGCGTGCCGGGCCGCACGTCGACGGGGTCGCCCTGCACCCGCAGGGCGACCTGGCGCAGGCCGCGTGCATCGCCCACCGCAACGAGCAGCACGGGCGCGTCGCAGGCCAGCTGCGAGGGCGCGTGCTCGGCGCGCGGCTTCAATGCGACCAGGTCCGCCCACTGCGCGCTGACCTTCGCCTTCAAGGCATAGCCGTTGACCTTGAAGATGCCGCGATAGCGCGGCTCCAGGCCGGCGGATGCGTCGACATCGAGCGACTTGGGCGTGGCGGCGAGCGTGAATTCGCGCCGCTCGGCGACCGTGCGCCGGTCCTTGCCCTCGCCGATCACGGTGTCCCAGCGCTCCTCGCAGCGCCGCTGCAGCATCGGTCCCACCAGCCGCTGCTGCGCCGCCATGCTGTCGGCGACGCTGGCCTGCGCCTCGCGCAGGCGCGACTGGCGCTCGGCGACGATGCCACTGACCATCTGCAGGGCCACCATCAGGGCCAGCACCACCACGCCCAGCCCGATCAACTTGCCGATCACAGGAAACCGCATCGCTCACCCCGCCTCTGGTTGACATGGAGGGGCGCAGTCTCTGGCGGGAAGACGCGCCGGCTGTGAAGCCTGGGGGGGCTTGTGTGAAGACCGCGTGAAAGGGTGACCCCGGGTTGCACCCGGGCTACGGCCACTCGCGTAACCCGGGTGCGACCTCAGGGTGCGGCCAGGCGCCGCGCCAGCGGCAGGCGCAGGCGCAGCTGGGCCAGTCGCGCGGCCATCCGGGGGTGGGTCGCGACGACCGGCGTCGGGCCGGCCGGTTGCGCGCATTCCTGCTCGATGAACCCGAGCTGCCGGTCGGGCGCGAAGCCGGCCGCGCTGGCCAGCAACAGCCCCAGCTCGTCGGCTTCGAATTCGCCTTGCTGCATCACCGGCTCCATCGCCTTCAGCAGGGACAGGTTGAAGTCCATCTCGACGTACATGTCCTGCACGCTGCGCGCCACCTGCGGCGCCAGCAGCATGCGCGCGAAGGTCAGGGCCTGGCGCTCATGCTCGAGGATGCTGTGCGCCATCTCGTGGGCGAGCACGAAGGCCAGGGCCTCGTCCGTCAGGGCGCGGCTGTCGATGAAGGCCTCGGAGACGAGCACCTGGCCGCCCGGCAGCGCCAGCGCGTCGACGTCGGGCAGCTGCACCACCGTGAGCGACCAGGGCAGGGCCTGCGACCGCGCGGTCTGGGTGCGTGCCTCGGCGACGAGGCGGGTGAAGATGCGATCCAGGCGCTCGCAGTGGCGACGACAGCCGAGCTGCTGCGCCCGCTCTGCGCGCTGGGCGATGACCAGCGCCTGCGGGGTCGCGGAGGTCTCGACCTCCTGCGCCGACCACGCCAGCCCCGTCGGCTCATAGGCCAGCGGCACGGCATGACCGGCCACGGCGACGAGGCCGGCGGCCAGGGCAACGGTGAATCGCAGCGTCAGGGCCATTGGGGGCAACTCCTGACGCACAAGGTACGCGCCCTGGCACGCGCGACAAGCCCCGAGGTGAGGGCCGAATGGGCTTCAATCTGGGGAGCTCGCCCTCTGCACGGTGGTCGCGATCGTCGCCCCGCGCTTGATGAACAGCGTCACCGGCGTCTTCTCGCAGATCTGCGCGAGCCGCTCGCGCTGCTCGTCGGACACCGCCTCGCCGACGACGACGCTGCGCTCGATCACGTAGGCCTCGCCGTCCTGGCGGATGCGCGCCTCGACCTCGATGTCGCCGAGCTGCCATTGCTTGCGCTGGGCGTACATGCGCAAGGTGATCGCGGTGCACGACACCAGGCCGGCCAGGGCCAGCTCGAACGGGCGCGGACCGGCATCCTGGCCGCCGACGGCCGCCGGCTCGTCGCCGACCATGGTGTGCTGCCGTGCCCGCAGCTGCACGCTGTAGTTGGCAGAGCTGTGCAGCAGGGCGGCACGTACGCGGGATCCGGGCATGGTGTTTCTCCGTCTGGGGTTGCGCCTCAGGGGGCATTGTCGGCAAGCAGCTGCCAGGTCGACTCCAGCACGGCGTCGCTCTGGAAGGTCGCGCCCAGCAGGCGCATGGCGCGGTAACCGGCCTGAGGCAGGGTGTGCCCGCCGCCGTCGATGCTGACCAGGCGCACATGCCCCTGGCCGGAGCGCCAGTCCTGGCGGTGCGCGGTCATGCCCGATGGATCCGTCGCCAGCACCGTGGGCGGGGTTGCGGACAGGCCGAGGCGATCGGCGAACCATTGCGCGCTGGCCTGCGCCGACAGCACGTCGCCCCGGTCGCCGAAGCCGAACAGCGTGACCCGGCCGCCGCCGTAGGGATTGATGGGGTCGCGCGTGCCCTCCACCAGGACGACACGCCGGATCGGTGTGGACGCGGGCTGGCAGGCCATGTTCTGCGGGGTGGGCAGGTTGGCCGCGATGGCGGCCACGCCGCGCACCAGGTCGGGGGCCTCGAGGGCCAGCCGCAGCGCCATCTGCCCGCCGTTGGAGACGCCCAGCGCATAGACGCGCGACGGGTCGATCCTGCCCTGCGCCGCCAGGCGCTCGACGATGCGCCGGCTGAAGCCCACGTCGTCCACGTCGAGGCGGCGGGCGCTGAACGAGGCCACCCGGCGGCAATCGTTGAAGTGCCCTTCGTGCCCATCGGGATAGACGACGACGGCGTGGGCGCGCTGCGCGATCCGCTCGAGCGTGGCACCTGCCAGGCGACGCATGTCGGCGCCGCTGCTTTGGGAAGGGTGATAGACGAGCAGGACGCTCGAGTCCGCCCGCAGCGGCGTGGGGGTGACGACGAGGTAGCGGCGCGGGTGGCCGCCGACCTCCACCGTCTGCACCTCGACGGGAGCCGTCGCAGGCGCGGGCCTGGGCGCGTGCAGCAGCCAGGCCGCCGCCGCGATCAGCGCGACGACGAGGATGGCGATCGCGCCGACGATTCGCCGGATCACGGCGTCAGCAAGGCGGATCCGCCGTCGCGGCGGGATCGCGAAGCGGCGCGGTGCCCGAGCCGGAGATGCGACCCGCCGCGCCGCGCAGCGGGTCGTCGCGCTCCAGGCCGGCGCTCGCGCAGCGCGCCCGCGGCGCGTCGCCGCCGGCCCGCAGTCGCGGCGGCTCGGACGGCGACAGCGCCTGCTCGACGGCCGCGAGGAACTCCTTGCGGATCCCGGGTCGCGTCATCGCATCCAGGTGCGCGCCGTCGTGCACGCGCACGAAGCGCTTCGGCCCGGCGGCTGCTGCATACAGTTGCTCGCTGTGCTCGATCGGGACGACGCGGTCATGGTCGCCGTGCACGACCAGCACCGGCATGCGCAACCGGGCCATGGCGTTCACCGGGTCGCCGCTGCGCTGCGGCAGCGTCGAGGACGCGACCAGCGCCACCACCGACAGCACCGTGCCGCGCGTCGCATCCCGAACGATGTCGCGGTAGCCCGCGAACGCGCCTTCGATGACCAGCAGCCGGATGTCGTCCTCCTCGGCCGCGGCCCGCACGGCCGTGGCGCCGCCCAGGCTCTGCCCGAACAGCACGAGGGGCAGGCCGGGCGCGCGCCGGCGCGCCGCCGCGATCGCCGCGCGGGTGTCCTCCACCACACCGTTCAGGCTCGGCGTTCCTTCGCTGGCGCCGAAGCCGCGGTAGTCGAAGGTGAGGACGTTGATGTGCTCGGCCGGCAGCCAGGCGACCAGGCGGGCGTGGTTGCTGATGTTGGCAGCGTTGCCGTGGCAATGGACCACCGTCGCGCGGGCCGTTCCGATCGCCGGCATCCACCAGCCGTGCAGCGTCGAGCCGCCGCTGTCGAAGCCGATGTCTTCGACCGTCGCGCCCAGGTTGCGGCGCGGCATGTAGGTGGCCGCATCGGGGTGGAAGAAGAAGGGCTCGGCGCAGGCGCCCAGCAAGGTGGTGGTGGCGCCCATGCAGCCGACCAGCATCGTTCGCCTGTCCATCGCACGACTCCCTCCAGCCCGCGCGCGTGAACGAATGCCGGGGATGACGATTCGACCGGCGGCGAGCGACGCGCGCGTGCAACAGCACGTTGACGCGTCGAGGTTAGGCCAGTTCTACTGGCCCGCGGTAAGCGTCCCTTTGCACAAAAGGGTTCGCCACCACTAACCATCCGACAACTTCCGAAGGGGAATTCAGTTGAAGAAAGTCATCTGTCTGGCAGCAGCATCCGTGGCGCTTGTGGTGGGCGCCGGCCAAGCGAATGCTCGCGAGTTCGCAGACATTTACACCGAGTGCGGCCTGGGCGCCATGATCGCCCCGAACAACAGCGCCGTCGCCGCGGTCACCAACGTGACGTGGGACCTCGGCACCACGGCCATCTCGTCCAACGCCAGCTCCGCTGACAGCTGCAAGGGCGGCAAGCCCAAGACGGCTGCGTTCATCTTCCAGCAATACGCCCAGATCGAGCAGGACCTGGCGCAGGGCGAAGGCAAGCACCTGACCGCGCTCATGACCATCGCCGGTTGCGAGCCGCAAGCTGCCCAGACCCTGCGCGCCAAGTTCGCCGGCAGCGTCGCCAGCCCGGCCTACGCCACGCAGACCCGCTACGAGCGCGCCGAGACGCTGTTCAACCAGGTCCAGCAGTCCTCCTGCCAGGGCATCTGAACGCCGGAGCCCGACGGGCTCTCCTGAGCTGACCAGAGGGCGTCCCGTCGCGGGACGCTCTCTCTTTTTCGGCGGCCGCAGGCGCCGCTTCGACCCGTGTCGTTCTCCCTTCGCAGCAGCTTCGGCGCCCTGATCCTGTTCCTCGCGACCGCCACGGCCGGTGCCGCCGACGGCGCGATCGAGCGCCTCGCCCATGACCCCCAATGGCTGCGCCTGCTGCACGTGGGCGACGACGGCCGCACCAGCGAGATCCACTCCCCCGAATTCTTCCTGTCGCCCGAGGGCGCGACGAATCCCGAGGCCGAGCTGCGGGCGACGCTGCAGGCCTTGCAGTCGCCGGTGCCTGCGTCCGACGCCGACGGCCACGCGCGCTGCCGCTTCCCCGCGCGCGCGTGGTGGCTGCAGCAGCAAGGCGCCTTGCCCGCGCTCGCCTTGCCGCACGAGGCCTGTGCGCGCCTGGCCGCATGGGGCCGCTTCGACCGCCTGCGCTCGGTGAGCCTGCTGCTGGTCAGCGGCTACTTCGGCAACCCGGCATCCTCCTTCGGCCATTCGCTGCTGCGCCTGAACACCGAGGACGGCCGCGGCAGCGACGGTCTGATCGACCTGGGCGTCAACTTCGGCGCCCTGGTGCCCGACGGGGAGTCCACGCCGGTGTACGTGATCAAGGGTCTGTCCGGCGGCTACCAGGCGGGCTTTTCCGACAAGCCCTACTACGCCCACGACCTCATGTACTCGCGCACCGAGTTCCGCGACATGTGGGACCACGAGCTCGCGCTCGACGACGCCGAGCGCCTGTTCCTCGTCTACCACCTGTGGGAGATCGTGGGGAAGAAGTTCACCTACTACTTCCTGAAGGAGAACTGCGCCTACCGGATGGCCGAGCTGCTGGCGCTGGTGCGCGGCCAGGACCTGCTCCAGCGCTCGACGGTGTGGTTCGCGCCGGTCGAGATGTTCCATCGGCTGCACGACGCGCAGCAGCGCAGCGGCCGGCCGTGGTTTCGCGCGGTGCGCTTCATCCCGTCGGCCGAGCGGGTGCTGCGGCACGAGTTCGAGGCGCTCGAGGTGCCGCAGGCGCGTGCCGCCAACGCCGCCATCGCGCAGGGTGGCGCGCCCTGGCAGGAGCTGCCCGCCGAGCAGCAGATCGGCGTGCTCGACACCTTGCTGGCCTACTACAACTACCGCGCCGCCGCCGAGGAGCCGACGGTCGATCCCGCGACGCAGCAGGCCAAGGACGGCATCGTGCGCGCCCGCGTGCAGCTGCCGCCGCGCCGGGCCGCGAGCCTGGACATCCCCATGCTGCGCTCGCCCGCCGAGGGCACGGCGCCGATGCTGGGCGCCGCCGGGGTGGGGCACGACGATCGCCGTGGCGACTTCGTCCGCCTGCGCTGGGCGCCGTTCAGCTACGAGCTGACGGGACACAACGGCCTGCCCGACGGCGAGCTGGTGGTGCTCGACACGGTGGTCGACGTCGGCCGGCATGGCGGCGTGCTGCAGACGCTGGACGTCATGCGCATCAAGAAGCTGAACGCCCACGCCACCCGCATCCATGGCGAAAGCGCGCTGTCGTGGCAGCTGCAGCTCGGCGCACAGCGCGAATGGATCGGCGACGGCGCGCGGCTTCGTGCGCGCGCCAGCATCGGCGCGGGCGCCGCGGTCCGCCTGGACGACACGCTCACGGCAGTCGCCATGGCCGACGCGGTGGCGCTGGGCAACCCGTCGTCGCTGGGCACCGAGCCGCAGCTCGGACTGCTGTGGCGCGCCGACGCATGGCGGCTCTGGATGAAGGCCGGGACACGCTACGAATCGGCCACCCGCCACTGGGCGCCGCGCCAGCAGGCCGACCTGACGCGCCGGCTCTCGGCCGATTCGGCCCTGCGGCTGGAGCTGGAGCACCAACAGGCGCTGCGCGCCGCGTTGTCGTTCGTGCGGTACTGGTAGCGGGGCGTGTCGCCGTTCACGCTTCCTACATCGACTTACGTGGGGGCTTTGCGACGCCGTTAGCCTGCGCGGCTCTTCGTTGTTTGCCTTGCCCCCCATGCCGTTCGCTTCCCGTCCCGAGCGCAGCCTGCGCCTGCTTTCCCTCGCCGCCTTGCTGAGTGCCCTCGCCGCCTGCGGTGGCGGCGGTTCCGACCAGCCCGATGCCGCCGCGGCCGACAGCGTCGACGCTGTCGGCGCCGAGTCCACCGACCCCGCGCTGACCGACGTCGCGGACGAGCCGGTGCGTGACGTCCAGGCGCTGGGCACCGTCATCTCCAATGCCGGCACGCCGCCGGCGGGCTATGCCGGCGGCGCCCTGGTGCCGGCGGCGGCCCGCGCGGCCGCCATCACCACGCCCACCACCGTGATCGGCAACGGCACGCCCGCGAGCTGCACCTCCGAGGCGGTGGTGAGCGCCGTGGCCAAGGGCGGCGTCATCACCTTCCGCTGCGGCGCCCAGCCGGTCAAGATCTACATGACCGCCACCGCCAAGGTGTTCAACAACAAGCCCGACGTCGTGCTCGACGGCGGCGGGCTGGTGACGCTCAGCGGCCAGAAGAAGCTGCGCGTCCTCTACCAGAACACCTGCGACCAGAAGCAGGTCTGGACCTCGTCGCGCTGCGACCTGCAGGACTCGCCCAAGCTGACGGTGCAGAACATCACCTTCGTCGACGGCAACTCGGCCGGCCAGACCTACGGCCGCACCGACGTCGAAGGCGGCGGCGCGATCTTCGTGCGCGGCGGCCGGCTCAAGGTTGTCAACGCGCGTTTCTTCCGCAACGAGTGCCAGGCCACCGGCGCCGCCAAGGGCGGCGCGCTGCGCGCCACCGGCATGTCGGCGGCGGCGCCCGTCTACATCGTCGGCAGCAGCTTCGGCGGCGCGACCGGCTTCGGCAACCACTGCTCGGCCGGCGGCGCGATCAGCGGGCTGGCGGCGTCGTTCAGCCTCTACAACACGCTGATGAGCCACAACGAGGTGACGGGCGGACCGACCACCGGCGGCGGTGGCGGCGGCGGCGCGATCGCGCAGGACGGCAACACCATGGACCTGAGCATCGTGGGCTCGTACCTGCACGACAACAAGGCCTCGGAAGGCGGCGGCGCGATCTTCTACACGAGCAACAACCGCACCGGCACGATGTCGATCACGAACTCGGTGCTGCACGCCAACCTGAGCGTGAAGTACGAGACAGCGGCGCTGCCCGGCATCTTCGTGCAAGCCAAGCCCGGCCAGCCGGTGATCACCGGATCGACGATCACGAAGTAGCTCAGCGCCCGGCCAGCCGCTTGACCGCTTTCCACACCAGCGGCGGCGTGAGCTCTCGCGCCCCGATGCGCAGCCAGCGCAGCACGCTGGTGTCCATGAACTGCGTCGAGTGGGGGCGCACGCCGGCCTGCTCGGGACGGTGGCTGTAGAAGTAGGCCGCGACCGAGCGCCGGGTGCGTCCCGGCGGCAACTCCAGCGGGGTCGGGTGGCCGTGGAAGCTCTGCGCACCGTGCTGCATGAGCACCGTGCGGCCGAACACCGGCTCGATGCGGCGCACGCACTCGCGCGGCTTGGCGCTCCACAACTCGAGGGCGCCGCCCCAGGCGGGGTCCCAGTCGCGGTTCAGGTAGGTGATGAGCACCATCTCGTTGGCCAGCCCGGTGCGCGCGTGCTTGTTGAAGTCGGTGTGGATGCGAAAGCGCCCGCCGCGCTGCGCCTCGTGGAAGCCGCCGTTGTCGAGCTGCGCGTCGGGAATGAGGTTGTCGACGCCGGTCGCCGACTGCAGGAAACGCACGAACCAGCCCGAGTTCAGCACGCCGAAGTACAGCTCGGCCGCGTGGCCCAGGGGCGCCGCGGGCTGCGAGCGCAGCGTCTGCTCATGGTGGCCGTCGAGCGAGCGTCGCCAGTGCACGGGATCTAGCAGGTCGAACTCCTGGGCGACGAGGTCGAGCAGGGTGGGGTCGAACAGGCCGTCGAGGACGAGGTGGGGGAAGGGTGCCGCGCCGGTGAAGTCACGGTGCAGCGTGGCGACCGATTCCGGCGCCAGGCGCCGCGGATCGACCAGGCGGTCGAGCGGCAGCGACACGCCGCGGATGCAGACATGATCGGACACCGCCGCGTCGGCTTGCGGCAGCGTGGCCTCGATGACGGGACCCATGGTTCCCACCCCCGGAATGCGAACTGCTTATGGGTCCGACTGTAGCCTCGGCTCACGACCGCTGGTGCTCGGGTTTGTAGGGTGGGCTTCAGCCCGCGCGGTGAGACGAAAACCGCGCCTGCCACGCCTCCAGCGGCACCTTCGCCGCATTGCACACGTACGAGATCGCGTGGTACCAGCCGGCCAGCATCAGCAGCTCGACGAGCTGGGGTGGCTCCCAGACCGCGGCGAGCTCGTCCCACAGCGCATCGGGCACCTGCGCGCTGTCGTGCAGCGTGTCCACCAGGCGAAGCAGCAGCCGGTCGCGCGGCGCCAGCCCGCCGCCGTCCGATTGCGGGTCGGCCACGATGGCGATCTCCTGCGGCGTGAAGCCGGCGGCGCCGGCGAAGGCGGCCACGTGCACGCCCCACTCGTACTCGGCGCCGCAGCGGGCGCACACCCGGTCGATCACCAGCTCGCGGTCGCGCAGCGGCAGCGTGGCGTGTCCGCCGAGCAGGTAGCCGCCCCAGCCGCGGGCGCGCTCGGCCAGGGTGGGGTTGACGGCGAGGACGCGAAAGAGCTGGAGGATCCCCGGCGCGCCGGGGGGCGTCATGCGGGTGAGGAGATCGGCGATCGGGGCGGGATAGGGCGGCTCGACAGGGGCGATGCGCATTGGGACGGCTCCAGTGCTACTGAATCGGTAGCACAGGATACCGCTACGCATTTTGTAGCGCAAGGCCCCGTGGGCTGAAGCCCACCCTACAGCAGGCGCGTTTCGTAGGGTGGGCTTCAGCCCACGCGCCGCCGCTGCCAGCGCACGCCCCACTTCATCAAAGGCGTGAACGCCTCCACCAGCTCCTCGCCCAGCGCCGTGAGCGCATACCCTTCTCCGGGCACCGTCTCCACGAGACCCGCCTCGCGCAAGTCGCCCAACCGCGCGTTCACCACCGTCGGCGACAGCTCGTCGCAGGCTTCCTGCAGCGCGCGGAAGGTCTTGGGCCCCAGGTGCAGCTCCCAGATCACGCGCAGCAGCCATTTGCGCTGGAAGAGCTCCAGCGTCGCGTTCACTGCCTGCTTGACTTCGGCTTGCGTGGCCATCGCTACATTGTATGTAGCGCGGTCAGCCTTTCCCGAGTCGATCGAGCGTCTGCTTCATCACCGCCGCGACCTGGTCCTGCAGCGGATCGACGGCGGCCACCAGCGTGTCGGGCAGCAAGTCGGTGGTCCAGACGAAGCGGCTGCGCCCGGCGCCCTCGGGCAGCACCTGCACCGACGCGTTGTGGTGCGTGGCCTGCCCGCCCACCGACGAGTAGACCAGGCGGCGCCGGGCGTCGTCCACGCTCACGATGAGCTCGCGCAGGACCAGGCCGTTGGCGAAGCGCACCACGCGCAGGCCCGGCTCGAGGCGGGTGTCGACGACCACGCCGGGGGCCAGGCGGGTGTGCAGCGCGCCCACGTCGCGCACCACGTCCCACACCGCCTCGGGCGGCGCGTCGACGGCGAATTCCTTGACCAGCGTGGCCATGGCCTGCCCCTCAGACGAAGCACACGGCTTCGACGTTGTGGCCGTCGGGGTCGATCAGGAAGGCGGCGTAGTAGCTCGCCGAGTACTCGGTGCGCAGGCCGGGACCGCCGTTGTCGCGGCCGCCGGCGGCGAGTCCCTCGGCATGGAAGCGCTGCACCGCCTCGCGGCTGGGGGCGCGCAAGGCCACGTGCGTTCCGGCACCGGGGCCGCCCGCGTGCTCGTACAGCCACAGCGCGGGCTCGCCCTTCGGCCCGAAGCCGGCGTAGCCGTCGCCGGCGCTTGCGGGCACGTGGCCCAGCGGCGCCAAGGCACGGCGGTAGAACTCGCCGGCGGCGGCCAGGTCGCGCACTTTCAATCCCACATGGTCATACATGGTCGAGCTCCTCGAAGTGGACGAGCCGATGCTAGGAAAGTGCGGCCAGCCGTTCTTGGAAAATCTTGCGGTCGCCGCGCGCAGCACGCCGGAAGCCGCGCGGCGAGGTGCCGGCCGCGCGGCCGAAGCTGCGCACGAAGTTCGACAGGTCGGCAAAGCCCACGTCGAGGGCGACGTCGGTGACCGGGCGCTCGTCGTCGGCCAGCAAGCGCGCCGCCTGGCGCAGCCGGCAGTGCAGCAGGTACTGGTGCGGCGTCACGCCCAGCACCGCGGCGAACGCCCGCAGGTAGTGGTACGGGCTCAGCCCGCACTCGGCGGCCATCGCGTGCAGGTCCAGCGGCTCGGCGGCGTGCGCCTCGATCCACAGCGCCGAGCGGACCGCGCGGCGGCGGTCGACCGGCGTCGGCCGCGCCGGCGGACGATCGCGGCCCGACAGCTCGCGCACGAAGCGCGACGCCAGCGCCAGCCCGACCTCGTCCAGGCCCAGGTCGGCCCGGCCGTCGGCACAGCGCTGCGCCAGCTCGCCGAGCACGGTGAGCGACGCCAGCGGCGGCACCCCGCCGGTCTGCCACACGCCGCGCCGGCCGTCGAGCTCGTCGATCGTCTCGGGCGCGAGGAAGAAGGCGAGGCACTCGTCGCCGCACAGGTGATGGTCGTGGGTGCAGGTGTATTCGTCGCCGGGGCGCCCGATCAGCAGCGAGCCGGGGACCAGCTCGTGGCGGCGCCCGTGCGCCTCGCAGCCGAAGCTGCCTCGCCGCACATACGACACCGAGAAGCCGGCATGCTGCTCGGCGAAGGGACGGTCCGCCGGACCGGCGTCGCAGTGGTAGGCCAGCACCGAGATCGGGCCTTTCAGGAGCAAGGTGGTGCGCGGCATGCGGGCCAGTCTACGACCGCGCCGCGCGGCCTGTTTATCCTGCGGGTTTGCGCGCTTGCCCTTGCCCATGCCCTTCGACCGCATCCTCGTCATCGTGACCGCCCAGCTCGGCGACGCCCTCATCTGCACGCCGCTGATCCATGCCGCGCGCCAGCAATGGCCGCAGGCGCGCATCGACGTGCTCGGCTTCGCGGGCACGCTGGACCTGCTGGCCGGCAATCCGGACGTGTCGGGGCTGATCGAGGTGGCCCGCCACGGCAACCTGAAGGCGCACTGGCACGACCTGCGGCGGCTGTGGCGGCGCTACGACCTCGCGCTGGTGACCCGCACCAGCGACCGCGCCCACCTGTACGGCCTGGTCGCCGCGCGGGTGCGCAGCGCGCTGCTGCCCGGCGGCACCGATGAGGCACGCTGGAAGCGCCGCCTGACCCGCCACGGCTTCACCGCCGCGACCGGCGTCCACCAGGTGCTGGAGAAGCTGCAGCTGCTGAGCCCCTGGATGGCGGCGCCGCCGGCCTTGTCGCTGCGAGCGCCGGTCGCGGCCGCGCTGCCGCCGGAGATCGAGGCGCAGCTGGTGCGTCCCTGTGTCCTGGTGCACGTGCCATCGATGTGGCGCTACAAGCAATGGCCCACCGCCCACTACCGCGAGGTGATCGCGGGCCTGCTGGCCGACGGCGTGCAGGTCGTGCTGACCGGCTCCGGCTCGGCCAACGACCAGGCGCTGATCGCCGACGTGCGCCACATGGCACCGGCGCCCGCCCTGCTGGACGTGTCGGGCCGGCTGAGCCTGGCCCAGGTGCGTGCGCTGATGGACCGCGCCGATGCCTACATGGGACCGGACACCTCGCTCACCCACCTGGCGGCGGCCCTGGGCCTGCCGAGCGTGACGGTCTACGGACCGACCCATCCGCAGGAATTCGGACCCTGGCCGCGCGAGCATCCGGCGCAGCAGCCGTGGGCGCGTCGCGCGCAGCGGCAGGAGGTCGGTCCCATCGTGATGCTGCAAGGGCCGGATCTGCCCGACCGGCAGTGCGTGCCGTGCACGCGCATGGGCTGCGAGGACCGGCGCGACAGCGACAGCTTCTGCTTGCAGGGGCTGGCGCCGCAGCGGGTGCTGGAGGAGCTGCGCCGCTTGCTCGCAACGCCGTAGCCCGGGTGCAACCCGGGTTGCACCCGGGCTACGAAGTCGCCACTGCCGGGGGAGCCTGCCCCGGCTCGCGCACCGGTCTTGGATCGTCCGGCGCGGGATCATCGACATCCGGCGGCGGCGTGTCCGGGCGCGAGGGCGGCGGGGGCGGCGGCGATTCCGGAACGTCCGGGTCCGGCGGCACGGTGTGCAAGCGCAGGTTCATGACTGGAAGTGCCTCGTGAACCAGTCGCGCGCCAGCCCGGCCACCGCGTCCAGCGCGCCCGGCTCCTCGAACAAGTGGGTCGCCCCCGGCACGATGCGCAGGTCCGTCTCGCAGGACAGGCGGTCCCGCGCCTGCCGGTTCAGCGCGATGACCTCGGTGTCGGCGCCGCCGACGATGAGCAAGGTCGGCGCGCGCACATCCTCCAGCGCGTCGGCCGCCAGGTCGGGCCGCCCGCCGCGCGAGACCACCGCGCGGGTCGCTTCCGGCCGTCCCGCGGCCGACACCAGCGCCGCGGCCGCGCCCGTGCTGGCGCCGAACAGGCCCAGCGGCAGCGCGCCCGTGTCGGGCTGCTGCTGCAACCAGTCGGTGACGGCGATCATGCGAGCCGCCAGCAGGCCGATGTCGAAGCGCAGGTGGCGGGTGCGCTCGTCGACGGCTTCCTCGTCGGGCGTGAGCAGGTCCATGAGCAAGGTGGCCAGGCCGGCCTCCTGAAGCTGCTGTGCGACACGGCGATTGCGCGAGCTGAAGCGGCTGCTGCCGCTGCCGTGGGCGAACAGCACGATGCCGCTGGCGCCGCCCGGCAGGGTGAGGTCGCCTTCGAGCGCCGCCGACCCCGCGCCGATGCGCACGGCACGTTCGCTGAGGTGGGTGATGACGCTGCCCATGACTGCTTGCTGCCCGCGCCCGACGCGCGGGCGCTCAGGGAGCCTGAACGCTACTCTCGTGCACGCGCGCCAGCAAGTCGCGCACTTCGTCGTCGGTGATCTGCGAAAAGTCGGCGTACCACAACCCCACCGCGCGGAAGGGCTCCGGCGTGGTCACGCACACGACTTCATCGGCGTCCTCGCGCAGGTCGGCGCAGGACTCGGCGGCGGCAATCGGCACGGCGACCACGACCCGCTGCGGCTGCTGCGCCCGCAAGGCCTTCACCGCGGCCAGCATGGTCGCGCCGGTGGCCAGGCCGTCGTCGACCAGCAGGACCACCCGTCCCCTGACGTCGGGCGGCGGCTGCTCGCCGCGGTACAGCCGCTCGCGCCGCGCCAGCTCGCGCTCCTCGCGCGCCACCGCGGCGTCGATCACCTCGTCGTCGATGTGCAGGATTTGCACGACATGGTCATTGAGGACGCGCACGCCGCCGGTGGCGATCGCGCCCATCGCGAACTCCTCATGGCCCGGCACGCCCAGCTTGCGGACGATGAAGACATCCAGCGCCACGTTCAGCGAGCGCGCGACCTCGAAGGCCACCGGCACGCCCCCGCGCGGCAGCGCGAGCACGATCACGTCGGGCCGCTCGGCATAGCCGCGCAGCAGCTTCGCGAGCGCACGACCTGCGTCATGTCGATCGCGGTAGACGCTGGCGTGGCCATCCATCGATGGTCGATCCGGCCGTGGCGGGTCGGTTCGGCGCCGCGAGGTAGCGCCGGCGTATCAAGCGCAACGCGATGCGACGGTTCAGCGCGCCGCGGCGACGCGCGCCAGCACGTGATCGGTCATCGCCCGCGCCAGCTCGCCTTCGCCGAAGAACACCCGCGAGGCGGCTTCGCGCTCGAGCAGCGCGGCCTCCTCCTCGTTGTGGCTGCGCAGTGCGACCTCGATGCGCGGGTTCAGCGCCCGCGCCGTCTCGATCATCTGGCGCACCTCGACCGTCTGCGGCGTGGCGATGACCAGCATGCGGGCGTCGGCAATGTGCGCCTGCACCAGCGTCTCGGGCTCGACCGCGTTGCCCAGCACCGCGGCCTGGCCGTCGGCGCGCAGGCGCTCCACCAGCTCGCGGTTCTGGTCGGCGACGATGAACGCAATGGCGTTCGCCTTCAGTGCCAGCGCGATGCGCCGGCCGACGCGCCCGTGGCCCACCAGCACCACCTGGTTGGCCAGCAGGCGCCGGTCCGTCGACACCGGCAGCTCGGCCAGCGGATCGTCGCTGCGCTCGAGCTTGCGCGCCAGGGCCGAATGGCGGCGCGCCCAGCGCAGGGCGGGCTCGATGGCCGAGAACACCAGCGGATTGAGCGCGATCGAGATCAGCGAGCCGGCCAGGATCAGGCTCTGTCCTTCCGGCGGCAGCAGCTTGAGCGCCACGCCCAGGCCGGCGAGGATGAACGAGAACTCGCCGATCTGCGCCAGCCCGGCCGATACCGTGAGCGCGGTGTTGAGCGGGTAGCGCAGCAGCAGCACCAGCCCCAGCGCGGCCAGCGACTTGCCCAGCACGATGACGGCCACCACCGCCAGCACCTTGAGCGGCTCGTCGATCAGCACGCGCGGCTCGAACAGCATGCCCACCGAGACGAAGAAGAGCACCGCGAAGGCGTCGCGCAGGGGCAGCGTCTCCTCGGCCGCGCGGTGGCTGAACTGCGACTCGCGCAGCACCATGCCGGCGAAGAACGCGCCCAGCGCGAAGCTCACGCCGAACAGCTGCGCCGAGCCGTAGGCGATGCTCACGGCCGCCGCGACCACGCACAGCGTGAACAGCTCGCGCGAGCCGGTGCGCGTGACCTGCCACAGCAGCCACGGGAAGACGCGGCGGCCGACGATCAGCATCAGCGCGACGAAGGCGGCGACCTCGAGCAGGGTGCGCACCAGCGCCCACCCCAGGCCCGCGCCGCCAGGCGCCTGGCCGCCGGCGAGTCCGGCCAATGGCGGCAGCAGCACCAGCACGATCACCATCGCCAGGTCTTCGACGACCAGCCAGCCCACGGCGATGCGTCCGTTGACCGACTCCACCTGGCCCTGGCGCTCCAGGGCCTTCAGCAGCACCACGGTGCTGGCCACCGACAGGGCGAGGCCGAAGACCAGGCCGCTGGCGATCGACCACCCCCAAGCCGCCGCGAGCCCCGTGCCCATGGCCGTCGCCACCGCCATCTGCACCACCGCCCCCGGCAGCGCGATGCGGCGCACCGAGAGCAGGTCCTGCACCGAGAAGTGCAGCCCCACCCCGAACATCAGCAGCATCACGCCCACCTCGGCGAGCTGGCCGGCGATGTCCACGTCGGCGACGAAGCCGGGCGTGGCCGGCCCGATCGCGATGCCGGCCAGCAGGTAGCCGACCAGCGCCGGCATCTTCAGGCGCGCCGCGACGAAGCCCAGCAGCAGGGCCAGCCCGAAGGCCGCGGCCAGCGTGGTGATGAGGGGGACGGAGGCATGCATCGGCGCAGTCTAGTAGGCCCTCCGGCGCCATGGCATGCTGCACGCTTCCGACAAATCGCTGACCGCCATGACCCGTCGTTCTCTCCCGCGCTGGACGCTCGCTGCCGCGCTGGTCCTCGTCGCGCCACTGTCTCCAGCCGCCGACACGCCCGACCAGCCGCTGAAGGCCTTGCCCTACTCGCCCGGCCTGGACCTGGGCAACCTCGACCGCAGCGCCGACGCCTGCACCGACTTCTACCGCTTCGCCTGCGGCGGCTGGCAGCAGAAGAACCCCATCCCGCCCGACCAGTCGGGCTGGGATGTCTACAGCAAGCTCAACGACGAGAACCTGCACTTCCTGTGGGGCCTGCTCGGCGATGTCGCCCAGCCGCGTGCCGAGCGAACGCCGTCGGAGCAGAAGACGGGCGACTACTTCGCATCGTGCATGGACGAGGCCGCCATCGACGCGGCCGGCATCGGCCCCCTGAAGCCGGCGCTGGAGCGCATCGCGGCGCTGGGCACGGTGAAGGCGGCGGCGCCGCTGGTGGGCGTGCTGCACCTCGCCGGCGCCGGCGACCCGCTGTTTCGCTTCGGCTCGGAGCAGGACTTCGCCAACTCGGCCCAGGTCATCGCCAGCGCCGACGCCGGCGGCCTGGGCCTGCCCGACCGCGACTACTACCTCAAGACCGACGCCAAGTCCAAGGACATCCGTGCCGCCTACCGGGCGCACATCGTGCGCGTCTTCGAGCTGATGGGCGAGTCGCGGCCCGCGGCCGAGGCCGCGGCGACGACCGTGACCGGGATCGAGACCGAGCTCGCGAAGTCCTCGCTGACCCGCGAGCAGCGGCGCGACCCGTACAAGGTCTATCACAGGATGTCGCTGGCCCAGCTGCGCAAGATCGCGCCGAGCTTCGACTGGCCGGCCTACCTGAAGGCCGTCGCGGTGCCCGCGGGCACGCCGATCAACGTGGCGCAGCCGGCCTTCTTCCGCAAGCTCGAGCGCCTGCTGCGCCAGCGCCCGCTCGCCGACTGGAAGACCTACCTGCGCTGGAACGTGGTGAATTCGCAGGCGCCCTACCTGGCCCAGCCCTATGCCCAGGCCTACTTCGACTTCTACTCGACCAAGCTGCGCGGCGTCGAGAAGATGCCGCCGCGCTGGAAGCGCTGCGTGCGCTGGGTCGACCGCGACATGGGCGAGGCCCTGGGACAGGTCTTCGTCAAGCACACCTTCGCGCCCGAGACCAAGGAGCGCGCCGCGACGATGGCCAAGGCGATCGAGTCGGCGATGCACGAGCGCATCGCCTCGCTGCCCTGGATGAGCCCGAAGACCAAGCAGGCGGCGCAGAAGAAGCTCGCCACCCTGGTCAACAAGATCGGCTACCCCGAGAAGTGGCGCGACTACTCGGCACTCGACGTGCGCCGAGGCGACTTCTTCGGCAACGTCGAGCGCGGCCAGGCCTTCGAGACGCGGCGCCAGCTCGACAAGGTCGGCAAGCCGGTCGACCGCGCCGAATGGGGCATGACGCCGCCCACCGTCAACGCCTACTACGACGCCCAGCTCAACTCGATGAACTTCCCCGCCGGCATCCTGCAGCCGCCGCTGTTCGACCCCAAGATGGACGACGCGCCCAACTACGGCAACACCGGCTCGACCATCGGCCACGAGCTCACCCACGGCTTCGACGACGAGGGCCGCCAGTTCGACGCCGAGGGCAACCTCAAGGACTGGTGGGGCAAGAAGGACGCGGCCGAGTTCAACAAGCGCACCGCCTGCATCGTCGAGCAGTACTCCGGCTACACCGTGATCGACGACCTCAAGATCAACGGCCGGCTCACCTTGGGCGAAGACGTGGCCGACCTGGGCGGCACGGTGCTCGCGTACATGGCGTGGAAGGCGGTCACCGAGAACCAGCGGCTGGCCCCGGTCGACGGCTTCACGCCCGAGCAGCGATTCTTCATCGGCATGGCGCAATGGGGTTGCAGCAACGAACGGCCGCAGACGCTGCGCCTGCGCACCCTCACCGATCCGCACTCGCCCAACCGCTATCGCGTCAACGGCGTGGTGGCCAACATGCCGGAGTTCGCCCGGGCCTTCTCGTGCAAGCCGGGGCAGCCCATGGTGCGGGCCAAGACCTGCAAGGTGTGGTGAGCGCTTGAACGCGGTGCCCGCGGCCTTCGAGCATCCGCATGACGCGGCGCAGTTCAAGCGCGTGCAGCGCGCGGGCATCGAGCTGTACCAGGCGCACATCGTGCGGTACGCCTTCGATCCGCACACCCACGAGGCCTTCGGCCTGGGCGCGATCGACAGCGGCGTGGAGCGCTTTCGCTACCGCGGCGGCGATCACCTCGCGCCGCCGCAGTCGCTGGTGCTGATGAACCCCGACGTGCTGCACACCGGCCGCGCCGAGACCGCGCAGGGTTGGCGCTACCGCATGATCTACATCGATGCGCAGGTCCTGGCGGCGGTGTCGGGCGAGCGCGGCTGGTGGTTCGCCGACCCGGTGGGCCACGACGCCGCCACGGCGCGCCGCGTGAGCGCGCTGCTGGCCGCGATGTGGCGCAGCGACGATGCGCTCGCCATCGACGGCGCCTTGCTCGAGCTCGTCGACGCGATCCGCCCGCACGCGCGCGGGGCCCGCCCGCCCGCCGCGCGCACCGCGGCGCCCGACGCCGCGCTGGACCGCGCGCTCGCGCTCATGCACGACCGCCTGGGCGATGCGCTCACGCTGGAGGCGCTGGCCGCCGAAGCAGGCCTGAGCCCGTTCCACTTCCTGCGTCGCTTCAAGGCGCGCCACGACGCCACGCCGCACCAGATGCTGATGGCGCTGCGCCTGTTCCGCGCCAAGGAACGGCTGGCGGCGGGCATCGCACCGGCCGAGGTGGCCGCCGAGGTCGGGCTGGTCGACCAGGCGCACCTCACGCGCCGCTTCGCCCGCATGTATGGCGTGACGCCGGCGCGCTACCAGCAGCAATTGGGTACAAGACCGGCGCGCCGCGCGGCCTGACACTGCGGCGATGTTCGCCGGCACCCTGTTCGCTCTTGCGGCAGGCCTCATGTGGGGCCTGGTCTTCATCGCGCCGCTCCTGCTGCACGACTATCCGGCGGCGCTTCTGTCCTTCGGCCGCTACCTCGCCTTCGGGCTGATCGCGCTGCCCATCGCCTGGCTCGATCGCGAGCGCCTGGCGGGGCTGGCGCGCAGCGACTGGATCGAGGCGCTGAAGCTGTCGCTGATCGGCAACCTGCTGTACTACCTGTGCCTGGCGGCGGCCATCCAGCGCGCCGGCGCGCCGCTGCCGACGATGATCATCGGCACCTTGCCGGTGGTGATCGCGATCAGCTCCAACCTGCGCGACCACCGGCGCGACGGACGCCTGCCGTGGCGCCGCCTGGTGCCATCGCTCGCGCTGATCGCCGCCGGCATCGGGCTGGTGAACCAGGTCGAGATCGGCCATCTGCGCGCCGACCCGCAGGCCGACTTCGCGCGCTATGCGCTGGGGGCGCTGCTCGCGGTCGCGGCGGTGGCGTGCTGGACCTGGTACCCGATCCGCAATGCCGACTGGCTGCGCGCCCACCCCGATCGCCATCCGCGCACCTGGGCCACCGCGCAGGGCCTCGCGACCTTGCCGCTGGCGCTCGCCGGCTACCTCGCCCTGTGGGCCTGGAACGAGGCCGGCGGCAGCGGCTTCGCGATGCCCTTCGGCCCCGAGCCGGTGCGCTTCATCGGCCTCATGCTGGCCATCGGGCTGCTCGCCTCGTGGCTGGGCACGCTGTGCTGGAACGAGGCCAGCCAGCGCCTGCCGACCACCCTGGTCGGGCAGCTCATCGTGTTCGAGACGCTGTCGGCGCTGGCCTATGCGTTCGTGCTGCGGCGCGAGGTCCCGGCGCCGGCGACGCTGGCCGGCATCGCGCTGCTGGTGGCCGGCGTGATATGGGCCTTGCGGGCGCGCCCCGAGCCCCTGGCGGCGGAAGGCCATGCGGGATGAACGCCGCGCGCGCCGACCGACAATAGGCGCGTCCGTCGACCCGACCAAGGAATTTTCGTGAACCGTCGCCGCTTCGTCCTGACCACCACCTCCACCGCGATCGCCGCTCTCGCGCTGGCCGCCTGCGGCGACAAGGCGCCCGGCGCGTCGGCCGCAGCCCCCGCGCCGGCGCCGTCCTCGCAGAAGCCGTCGGCGCAAGAGGCTTACGAGATGGCGGCGCGCGGTTCGGGCTTTGCCGTCGGGCCGGTGATGGCCGCCAACACGGTCTATGTGTTCTTCGACCCGACCTGCCCGCACTGCGCCGCGCTGTGGACGAACTCGAAGGCGCTGTCCACCAAGCTCAAGATGGTGTGGATCCCGATCGGCTGGCTGCAGCGCTCGTCGCAGCCGCAGGCGGCGACCATCCTGTCGGCGTCCGACCCGGCGGCCGCGATGGCCGAGAACGAGGCCAGTGTGCTGCAGCGCGGCGGCGGCATCACCGTGAGCAGCTCGCTCAGCGACGAGGTGGTGGCCAAGGTCAAGGCCAACACCGAGCTGTTCCACAAGCTGGGCGAGGAGAGCGTTCCCCTGATCGTGTTCAAGAACGGCCGGACCGGCCAGTTCGGCACCTTCGCGGGCGCGGTGCCGGCCGAGCAGCTGGCCGCGATGGTGGGCGTCTGACCGCCGGTCCGTGAAGACGCTCAGCTGCGGCATCCTGGTGTGCAACACGCATGCCGAGCTGCTGCTGTGCCATGCCACCGGCACGGCGCGTTGGGACATTCCCAAGGGCCACGGCGAGGCGGGTGAATCGGCGCAGCAGACGGCGCTGCGCGAGACCGCCGAAGAGACCGGGCTGGTGTTCCAGCCCGACGAGCTGCTGGAGCTCGGGCGCTTCGGCTACCGCCCGGCCAAGGACTTGTGGCTGTTCGCCGCGCTCACCGAGCGCCTGGACACGGCGCGCTGCCGCTGTCGCACCAGCTACCAGGACCGCTTCGGACGCATGCGGCCCGAGATGGACGGCTTCGCCTGGACGCCGTTCACCGGCGTCGCCCAGCGCTGCGCGCCCAGCATGGCGCACCTGCTGACCGCGACGGTGTCGCTGCCCGACACCCTGGCCCGGCTGCAGGGCTGGGGCCGCCTGGCGAGGCCGCTGTGAGGCGCGCGGCCGTCCTCGCGCTGTCGCTGTCGGCGCTCGCGGCCTTCGCCGCCGAGCCGACGCCCGCGCACTCGGCCGATTGCGTCGCGGCGCTCAAGCTGCGCGCCGAGCCGCTGGCCGTGCGGGTGCGGCGCGGCGATGCCGCGGCGGAAGCGCAGCTGGTGCCCATCGCGACGGCCTCGTTCGCCTTCATCGGGACCGTCTACAAGCAGGGCCTGCGGCAGCCCCAGGCCGACGAGATGCTGCGCAATGCGGAGAAGGGCCTGGGCAAGCTGACGCCGGCCGAGCTGGTGAAACTGCAGGACGCCTGCCAGGCCGAGGGCGATCAGCTGATGAAGCAGGCCAACTTCATCGAGCGCCTGATCGTTCAGCGCGCCGTGCGCAACCGCATCGAGCGGCTCAAGCCCAAGCCCGCAGCCTGAAAGCGAAGAGCCCGCGCAAGGCGGGCTCTTCGTTCGGTATGCCGAGGATCAGTGCTTGGTCGCGGTCCAGGTGCCGCTGCTGGAGGTCCAGGTCCAGGTGCCCGAGGCGGTCGTGGGCGTGAACGTGCCGCTGAACACTGCGCCGCTGGTGGTGCCGCCGCTGGCCGTGAAGGTGGCGCTGCCGTTGCCGCTCACCGTTCCGGCCACGCTGAAGCTGCCGCCCACGCCGGTGGACGTGCACCCGCCGCTGATCGCGCCGTTGACGTCGATCGTGATCGACGCGCAGCTGCCGGTGTCGCCGCCCATGTAGCTGGCGCTCCAGGTGCCGGCGTAGGCCGAGGTCGAGGGCGCGACCGTCGGCGGCGTGATGTTCAGCTGGGCGGCCAGCGCCTCGAAGGCGGCGCGCGTCAGGCGGGTCTGGGTGGAGTGGACCAGCTTGTCCTGGAAGCCGAAGTACACATGGCCGTTGCGCTGCACGAAGACCCGGGTGAAGGTCTGGATGCTGGTCGCCGCCGGCAGGCCGGCGAAGGTCATGATGGGCGTGACGCCGTCCACGGCGGTGCCGTTGGCGTAGGTGCCGGTGCCGATCGCGCCGCAGTTGGTCTGGCTGCCGGTCGAGGTGTCGATGTCGCACAGGTAGTAGGTCGCTGCGTTGGCGGCGCCGAAGGCCACGCGCAGGCGCTCTTGCGTGCACACCGTCTGGCCGCAGCCCGCGTTGCCGTGCAGGCCGGCCATCGACGCCGTGTTGAGCGCGGTGGGCGTGGCGGGCACGGGGAACGCGGCCACCAGCCCGGCCAGCGTGGTCACGCTGTTGCCGACGAAGCCGTCCGACTCGCGGTACATCACCGGCGTGGTGAGGTTCGTCTGCACGTAGCGGCGCAGCTTGGCGCCGGCCGGCATGGTGCCGGTCAGCGCGCCGGTGTTCACGCCGGTCACGGTCGCGATGGTGTTGATCGTGCCCACCTCCTCCGCCATCGCGATCGCCTGGCCCATGGGCATCCCGCCGACGTCGATGTCGGTGCGCGTGCCGATGTAGGTGTAGCCGCGGTTGAAGGTCGAGCGGAAGGGGCTGCCGCTGCTGTTGCTGTTGGGCGTGTTGCCGTCGAAGGCGAACCAGCCCTGGGCCGAGGCGACGAGGGCGCTGTCGTACAGCGTGGACGTGGCCACCGGCGCGCCGGCCGAGAGCTGCTTGCGCAGGTCGTAGTAGGTGTACTGGCCCGCGCTGTCGGGCACGTTGGTCGAGTAGTAGTAGCGCAGGAAGTAGTTGTCGGCGTTGGCGTAGTTGAAGACACGCACGCTGTAGCTCGCCTCGGAGGTCGCCGGCGTGAAGATGTCGATGGTGGCGCCCGACTGGATCGCCGTGACCAGCGTGGCCGCGATGGTGGCGAGCGAGCCGTTGTCGCCCGAGGTCGCGCCGACGTAGTTGTTGTAGAGGCTGGCCGCGGCCACCTGCAGCTGGGCGGCGACCGCCGCCTCGGCCTGGGCCAGGGTCTTGCCTTGCACGATGCCGGTCTGGATCAGGTGGGTGACGGGGCTGATCACCGCGCCCTTGCCGGCCGGGGCGCGCAGCTTGTAGGCCACGCCGACGGCGACGCCGGGATGGTCGGCATCGATCGCGGTGGCGGGGATGTCGGCGATCAGCGCGGTGCCGCTGATCTGCGTGCTGGTGAGGCCGGAAATGGTGAAGTGGCCTTGCGCATCGGTGGCGGCCGAGGCGGGCTCGCCGCTGTCGCAAGTGCTGTTGTTGTTGGTGTCGAGGCAGACGGTCGCGCCCTGGATGGGCCCGTCGATCACGACGCCGCTGAGCGACTGGGTCGGCGCGGGCGCCGGGCTCGGTGCGGGTGCCGGTGCACCGCTGTCGCCGCCGCCACCGCCGCATCCGGCCAGGGACAAGAGCGTGGCCGCGAGGCCGCCGGCCAGCGCGCGGCGGGCCTGTTGGGTGATGTGATCGGACATGTCCACTCCTCGAAGCGTGTGTTGCGAATGGGCCGGCACCACCGGTCCACCGCCCGCGCTTTCGTGCCGATGCAGGCCATCGGCATGTGGCGAGTCCTCTCTCCCGGGGTACGAGCACCCCGGACTCGCCGGAGCCCGCGAATTGTCCCGGACCTTCCAGGTGTGTCTCCTGCCCCGAGACGGGGGGGTGACAAAGCGTGCGATGCGTGGTTGGCGCGAACGCAGAACGCACAGCCCGCCGGCATTGCTCGCGATAATGCATCCCAGCGGCGGGGGCAGCCGGGGGCCGCGTTGCAGGGAGACGCTCACTTGTCGATCGACACGTTCTACGCCCGGCCGGGCCATCTGATCCGCCGCCTCAATCAGATCTCGCAGGGCCTGTTCCAGGAAGAGGCCGGCAGCCTGGGGCTCACGTCGGTGCAGTACGCGGCGCTGAGCATGATTCGCGAGGTGCCGGGGATCGACCAGGTGCGCCTGTCCAGCCTGATCGCATTCGACAAGACCACCATCGTCAAGGTGCTGGACCGGCTGGTCGAGAAGAAGCTGATCACCCGCACCCGCTCCCCCGAAGACCGTCGCAGCAACCTGCTGCACGCCACCGACGAGGGACTCAAGGTGCTCAAGCAGATCGAGCCCATGCTCGACCGCAGCGACAAGCGCATCGTCGCCCCGCTCAGCGCCAGCGAGCAGCGCCAGTTCATCGAGCTCTTGACGCGGCTGGTGCAGGTCAACAACGTCTACAGCCGCGCGCCCATGGACCAGGCCCTGCGCGACGAGCTGGTGACGCGGCGCAAGCCGGGCGGCAAGGCCAAGCGGGCCTGACCGGCAGAATGACGCTGCTCGCACAAGGCGGGCGGCGTCGTGGAATGAACCCCGGCGCTCGTGCGTATATGTCAGGGATCCGACCACCGACCCACCCACCAAGGAAAGGCATGACGATGAAGATCCGACTGTTGAGCCTGGCTGCGATCGGCCTCGCCTGCGCACTGCCCGCCGCGGCGCAGTTCGCGAAACCCGAAGACGCGATCAAGTACCGCCAGAGCGGCATGTCGCTGATGGCCACCCACTTCGGCCGCATCGGCGCGATGGCCACCGGCAAGGCGCCCTTCGATGCGAAGGCCGCCGCCGACAACGCCGAGGTCGTCGCCTTCGTGTCGCGCCTGCCCTTCGCCGGCTTCGTCGAGGGCAGCGACAAGGGCGGCAACACCAAGGCCAAGCCCGCCATCTGGACCGAAAACGACAAGTTCAAGGCCGGCGCCAGCAAGATGCAGGAAGAGGTCGCGAAGCTGAACACGGCGGCCAAGACGGGCAACCTCGACCAGATCAAGGCCGCGTTCGGCGAAGCGGCCAAGACCTGCAAGGCCTGCCACGACGACTATCGGGAGAAGTGATTCGCGGCCCCGGGTTGCACCCGGGCTACGAGGCCAGCGCGTCGTCGACCACCTCGACCCAGTGCCTGACCGGCACCTGGGTCCCGCTTTGCAGGTGCTGGATGCAGCCGATGTTGGCCGACACGATCAGCTGCGGCGACAAGGGCGCGAGCTGGGCCAGCTTGCGGTCGCGCAAGTTGTTCGCGACCTCGGGTTGCAGCACCGAATAGGTCCCGGCCGATCCGCAGCACAGGTGGCTCTCGCGCGGCGCCACCTTCACGTCGAAGCCCAGCTCGTCCAGATGGGCCTCGACGCCGCCGCGCAGCTTCTGGCCGTGCTGCAGCGTGCACGGCGGGTGGAAGGCGAGCGAGGTGATGCTGCGCGCGCGCAGCTTCGGCTTCAGCCGCGGCACCAGGTCGGGCAGCAGCTCGCTCAGGTCCTTGGTGAGCTGCGCGATGCGCTGCGCCTTGTCCGCATACGCCGGGTCGTGCGCGAGTGCATGGCCATAGTCCTTCACCGTCGCGCCGCAGCCCGAGGCGTTCATCACGATGGCCTCGACCCGCCCGGCCGACACCAGCGGCCACCAGGCGTCGATGTTGCGTCGCATGTGCGCCAAAGCGCCTTCGCGGTCGTTCAGGTGCAGCCGGATCGCGCCGCAGCAGCCGGCCCCGTCGGCCACCAGGGTCTGGATGCCGGCCGCATCGAGCACGCGCGCGGTGGCGCTGTTGATGTTGGGCATCATGGCCGGCTGCACGCAGCCGGCCAGCAACAGCATCGCACGCGGATGGGTGCGCGTCGGCCAGCGCGCCGCGGCCGGGCCGGGTCGCGGCGGCACCTTGGCCTTGAGCGCGGCCGGCAGCAGCGGCCGCAGCAGCTGTCCCAGCCTCATCGCGGGCCCGAACAGCGGCGAGGTGAGTCCCTCTTTCAGCAGCCAGCGCAGCACCCGCTCGCCGGCCGGACGCGCGACCCGCTCCTCGACCACCTCGCGCCCGATCTCCACCAGGTGCCCGTAGTCCACGCCCGACGGGCAGGTGGTCTCGCAGTTGCGGCAGGTGAGGCAGCGGTCGAGGTGGATCTGCGTCTTGCGCGTCGGCTCGTGGCCCTCGAGCACCTGCTTCATCAGGTAGATGCGCCCGCGCGGCCCGTCGAGCTCGTCGCCGAGCAGCTGGTAGGTCGGGCAGGTGGCGGTGCAGAAGCCGCAGTGCACGCACTTGCGCAGGATGGCCTCGGCCTCGTCGCCGTGCGGCGTGCTCTTGAACTCGGGGGACAGCGCGGTCTGCATGCGGTCAGAGGCCAGGGTACATGCGACCGGGGTTGAACAGGCCCGCCGGATCGAAGGCCTTCTTCAGCTCGCGGTGGATGCGGTCCAGCGGCGAGCGCAGCGGCGCGAACACGCCGGTTGATTTGTCCTGGGCGCGGAACAAGATGGCGTGGCCACCCGCCTGGATCATGGCGTTGCGGACCTGACCCACCGGCGCGTCGCTGAGCAGCCAGCGCTGCCCGCCGCCCCACTCGACCATCTGCTCGCCGGGCAGGCCCAGCGGCGGCGTTGTCGGGGGCACCGACAGCCGCCACAGCGCCTGACCGGCCTCGACCGCCTCGTGCGCATGCAGGAAGAAGTCGTCGCGCTGGTCGCGCAGGCCGGACCAGAACGGATCGGCAAGGGCCGGCGAGATGCGTTCGCCGCCGAGGCTGCGCACGGCGGCCTCGACCGCCGCGTGCGCGCCGCGCAGGCGCAGCATCAGCGTGCCGCTCCACCAGGCGCTGGCGTTGATCGGCAAGGGCTGCCCGGCCCATTCGTTCAGGCGCGCGAGCGCCGTCGCCTCGCTCATGCGAAAGCGCAGCGTGGCGGTGGCCGGCGCGACCGGCAGCACCTTCAGCGACACCTCCAGGATGACGCCCAGCGTGCCCAGCGAGCCGACCAGCAGGCGCGACACGTCGTAGCCGGCGACGTTCTTCATCACCTGGCCGCCGAAGCTCAGCACCTCGCTGCGGCCGTTGAGCAAGGTGGCGCCCAGCACGAAGTCGCGCACCGAGCCCACCGCCGCGCGCGCCGGACCGGCGAGCCCGGCGGCGACCATGCCGCCCAGCGTGCCGCCCGGCGCGAAGCGCGGCGGCTCGAAGGGCAGGCACTGCCCGTTCTCGGCCAGCGCCGCTTCGACGTCGGCCAGCAAGGTGCCGCAGCGTGCGGTGATCACGAGCTCGGTCGGCTCGTAGCTGGAGATGCCCTCGAGCACCGTGGTGTCCAGCCACTCGCCCTGCGGCACCTCGCCGTAGAAGTCTTTCGTGCCGCCGCCGCGGATGCACAGCTGGGCGTTGGCGGCCTGCGCCGACTGCACGCGATCGACGATGCGCTGCAAAGCGGGATCGGTGACGTTCACACCCATCCGGATCTCAGAACCTGGAGATGTCGGCGAAGGGCAGCAGGCCGCGCCGCACGTGCATCTTTCCGTACTCGGCGCAGCGCGACAGGGTGGGGATCACCTTGCCGGGGTTGAGCAGCTCCTTGCGGTCGAAGGCGCGCTTGAGCGCCAGCATCTGCTCGCGCTCGGCAGGCGCGAACTGCACGCACATCGACGACAGCTTCTCCACCCCCACGCCGTGCTCGCCGGTGACCGTGCCGCCCAGCGCGACGCTGGTCTCGAGGATCTCGGCGCCGAAGCGCTCGCAGCGGTGCAGCTGGTCGGGGTCGTTGGCGTCGAACAGGATGAGCGGGTGCAGGTTGCCGTCGCCGGCATGGAAGACGTTGACGCAGCGCAGGCCGTACTTCTTCTCCATCGCCGCGATGGCGATCAGGATGTCGGCCAGCCGCTTGCGCGGGATGGTCGAGTCCATGCACATGTAGTCGGGGCTGATGCGCCCGCTGGCCGGGAAGGCGTTCTTGCGCCCGCTCCAGAACTTCAGGCGCTGCGCCTCGTCCTCGCTGACCTGGATGGCGCTGGCGCCGCTGGCGCGCAGCACCTCGACCATGCGCGCGATCTCCTCGTCGACCTCCTCCGGCGTGCCGTCGCTCTCGCACAGCAGGATGGCGGCGGCGGCCAGGTCGTAGCCGGCATGCACGAAGTCCTCGACCGCGGCGGTCATGGGCTTGTCCATCATCTCCAGCCCGGCGGGGATGATGCCCGCGGCGATGACGTTGGCGACCGCGTCGCCGGCATCGCGGATGTCGTCGAAGCTGGCCATGATGCAGCGCGCCGTCTGCGGCAGCGGAATGAGCCGCACCGTCACCTCGGTGATGACGGCCAGCATGCCCTCGCTGCCGACCACCACCGCAAGCAGGTCCAGGCCGGCCGAGTCGAGCGCCGCGCTGCCGAACTCGATCGCCTGGCCCTCGACGGTGAAGCCGCGCACCCGCATCACGTTGTGCAGCGTCAGGCCGTACTTCAGGCAATGCACGCCGCCGGAGTTCTCGGCCACGTTGCCGCCGATGGTGCAGGCGATCTGGCTGCTCGGGTCGGGTGCGTAGTACAGGCGATGCGGCGCGGCGGCTTCGCTGATCGCGAGGTTGCGCACGCCGCACTCGACGCGCGCGGTGCGGGCCCGCGGGTCGATCTCGAGGATGTGGTTGAACCTGGCCAGGCTCAAGGTCACGCCCAGCGCATGCGGGAGCGCGCCGCCTGACAGGCCGGTGCCGGCGCCGCGTGCCACCACGGGCACATCGAGCCGATGGCAGGTGCGCAGCACGGCAGCCACCTGGGCCTCGGTCTCGGGCAGGACGACGACCAGCGGCTGCTGGCGGTAGGCGGTGAGGCCGTCGCACTCGTAGGGGACGGTGTCCTCGCGCTGCCACAGCAGGGCGTGGGCCGGAAGATCGGCGGCCAGCTCCGCCACGACCTGGGCCCGTCGCTGCGCACGTTCGGCGGCAGCCTGCGCGGTGGGATCCGGGTCGAATCGCGGAGGGGCATTCATCAAGGCGCAATGTACCCCGCGCGGTGCGTTGCGCAGGTCAAAGCGGCTTTGACTGGCGGACGACGAATCCCCGGGTTGCACCCGGGCTACGTGAACACCGTCAGGACGCCGGTGTAGCCGTACAGGTGATGCCGCGCAATCTCGCCGTTGGCGAAGAAGCCGACCAGCGGGACGTCGCCCAGCGCGTGGCGCACGATCGCGAGCTCGGCCGAGGGGGCGCCGAAGTGCGGGCCGCCGCGACCGGCGCAGCTCACGTACACCGCGCCGGCGATGGGTCGTGCCAGCTGCGTCTCGGGCTCCAGCTCCTCGCGGATCTCGCTGCAGATGCGCACCAGGTCGCGCCGCGCCGCCTCGGTGTGGCGGGTGCAGAAGGCGAGCTGCGCGCCTTCCGGGGCGAGGTCGCCGATGGCGATCGCGCGCCGCGCCGGGTCGAGCCCGACCAGGTGCCGCACCCGGGTGTCGGTGCCGAACTGCCCGGGTCGCACCAGCGCGTGGGCCTGCCGGTCGGACAGGCCCACCAGCGTCTGGCGCAGGCGCGGCAGGGCCGCGCGCGGCTCGACCGCGTCGAGGGACAGGTCCTGCAGCAGGCAGTCGAGGGCGGGCTCGCCGTCGAGCGCGATGACGACGTTGCGCTCGGCCTCGGTGATGTGGCGCACCGGCCCGACGGGCTGGCAGCCCTGGGTGACGCGCGACAGCAGCGGCACGTCGGCGCTGAAGGCCACGCCGGACAGGCCGCCCTCGAACACGCCGTCGGCGATGTGCAGGCAGGGGCCCGGTCCGTCGTCGTCATCGTCGGCGCGGGCCGAGGTGAGGCCGCCGAAGAGATAGCCGCTGGCGGTGCGCTGCGCCAGCTCGCCGATCAGCTCGCCCAGGTCGGCGGTGCGCGGATCGGCGTGGACCTGCGCGCTCGCGGCATCGAACGCGCCCGGCCCGACCGGCAGCGGGCGCACGCCGGAGAAGATGCGGAACTGCGCGCGCGGCAGGTCGGCCAGCATGAGCGACAGCGCCGGCTCATCGATGTACTCGATGCCGTTGGCCGAGATGCCCACGCCCACCGCGCCGACCCAGGCGACGCCCGGCCAGCGAGTGCGCGCGTCGTCGAGCAATGCCTCGGCGGCGCCGGCGAAGTGATCGGTGAGGTAGAGCCAGCCGAGCGTGGGCGCGTCGACGTGTCCGTCGCGGCCGCGCTGCGCCTCGACCTGCGCCGCCGCCATGGCGAGCGCCATGTGCGCATCGGGATGCGTCGCGTGGGCGTCCAGGAACCGCTTCATCGCCGTAACGCCGGTGACGTGGGCGCGAGGTCAGCGCGCCATGGCCATGCTCAGCTCCGCGCCGACTTGGGCGCAGGCGCGCGCTTGCGCGCGACGCCGGCGGTCTTGCGGGCGACCTCGCCCGGCACCGAGACGGCCTTCTTGATCGTCTGGCCGGCGGCATCGACGCTTTGCTTGACCATGGCGGTGGCCAGGTTCTTGGCTGCGTCGGTGGCGCTGTCCTTCATGGCGGTGGTGGCGAGCTGCGTGAACTGCTTGGTAAGGGCGCCCCACCATTGCATGGGATCGACCGCCCCGGCCTCGGCCTTGGCGGCCGGCCCGCGGGTCGTCTTGCGCGCGGCGGGCTTGGCCGCCGCCTTGGCTGCCGCCCTGGGCGTCTCTTCGGGCGCGGCCGGCGCGGGGGCCGGCGCGCTGGGCATGCGGATCTTGAGCGACTCGCGCAGGTCGTCCATCTGCACGTTCATCGTCTTCAGGGTCGACAAGGTCATGCGCTGCACCTCCAGCGCCTGGATGGTTGCGCCCAGCATGCGCGCGTTCTGCTCCAGCCAGAACTGCACGGTGCGCAGCTCCTCGATGCGCTTTTCCAGCTCCTCGGGATTGAGCGTCGGGGCGACCCACTGGCCGATGTTGGGCAATGCCGAGCCGGCGTTTTTCACCAGGCCCTGCAGGAAGTCGAACCCGGGGACCAGCTTGGTGAAGGCGGGGGCGTCGGCCATGGGGTCTCCTGCGGCGGTTTGTTGTTCGGGGCATTGTGCATGCGTTGAATCGTGAAGGCCATCACGAGTCGGCACAGCATCGACCGAAAGAAAAGGTAAGGGAGGCTTCGACGCATGGACGCCTGATACCGCGATGCAGATCCCGCATTACCCTGCCGGCCCGCCGCCGCGGTCCCCGCAGCGGCGTCCACTCAAGGAGGATTCAATGTCACGGATGGAAATCCGGCGGACGGGCCTTTGCGCCCTCGCCATGGGCGCGATCGCGCTTGCGCTTCTGGGGCCACAAGCCTCGGTCGCAGGCGGCACTGTCCAGTCGATGGCAGTCGCGCAAAGCGTCGCATCCGGCGCTGTCGAACCGGTCCCGACCGACCGGCTGATCGTCAAGTACCGCAGCGGCGTGGTCGGCGCCAGCGCGGCGGCCACCGCGGGCGAGCGCAGCAGCCTGCACCGCGGCGCACAGGACGTCGCCGCGCGCCATGGCCTGCAGATCCGGCTGCTGCGGCTGGGGGCGTTCGACACCCACGTCATGCGGCTGGACCGGCGGCTCGCGCACGCCGAGGCGCAGCGCCTGGCGCAGGAGCTCGCGGCCAGCGACGCGAACGTCGAGTACGCCGAGCCCGACCGCATCCTGCAGGCTCAGCTCACGCCGAACGACACCCAGTACGGCCAGCAGTGGCACTACTACGAGGCGACCGGCGGCCTGAACCTCCCGGCGGCCTGGGACAAGTCGACCGGCAGCGGCGTGGTGGTGGCGGTGCTCGACACCGGCTACCGGCCGCACGCCGACCTGGCGGCCAACATCCTGCCGGGCTACGACATGATCCTCGACACCTTCGTGTCGAACGACGGCAACGCGCGCGACAGCGACGCCAAGGACCCGGGCGACGCGGTGCTCGCCGGCGAGTGCGGCGGCGGCCAGCCGACGCAGGACGAATCGAGCAGCTGGCACGGCACCCACGTGGCCGGCACCATCGCGGCGGTGTCGAACAACGGCAGCGGCGTCGCCGGCGTGGCCTTCAACGCCAAGGTCGTGCCGGTGCGGGTGCTGGGCAAGTGCGGCGGCTACACCTCCGACATCGCCGACGGCATGGTGTGGGCCTCCGGCGGCAGCGTGTCGGGCCTGCCGGCCAACGGCAATCAAGCGCGGGTGATCAACATGTCGCTGGGCGGCAGCGGAACCTGCGACACCACCACGCAGAACGCCATCAACTCGGCGCGCAGCCGCGGCACGGTGGTGGTGGTGGCGGCCGGCAACTCGAACGCCAACGCGGCCAACTTCTCGCCGGCGAGCTGCACCGGCGTGATCACCGTGGCGGCGGTCAACCGCAGCGGCGGGCGCGCCTACTACTCGAATTACGGCACGGTGGTCGACGTGGCCGCGCCGGGCGGCGACATGCGCAGCAGCGCGGCCAACGGCATCCTGTCGACGCTCAACGCCGGCAGCACCACGCCGGGCGCGGACAACTACGCCTACTACCAGGGCACGTCGATGGCGACACCCCATGTGGCCGGCGTGGTGGCGCTGATGCTGTCGAAGAACCCGGCGCTCACGCCCGACGAGGTCGAGAGCAAGCTGAAGGCGTCGACCCGGGCCTTCCCGGCGACCTGCTCGCAGTGCGGCACCGGCATCGTCAACGCCAGCGCGGCGGTCGACGCGGCGGGCGGCGGCAGCAACCCGCCGCCGACCACGGTCAACGAGGTCGAGTCGAACAACAGCACCGGCACGGCGCAGGCGCTGACGCAGCCGGTGACCGTCAACGGCACCATGGCCAGCACCAGCGACACCGACTACTTCAAGGTGACGCTGGGTGCCGGCAAGACGCTGACCGCGACCCTGACGCCGAACAGCACATCGGACTACGACCTGTACCTGTACAACAGCGGCGGGACCCAGGTGGCGAGCAGCATCAAGGGGACGGGCGCGGTGGACAGCGCGTCGGTGACCAACAGCGGCGCGGCGAGTGCGACGTTCTACGTGAGAGTTCGCTACTACGGCGGTGGGACCGGCAGCACGAGCGGCAAGTACACGCTCGCAGTCAACTGAGTCGTGGCCCGGGTGCAAACCGGGATCCCGGGTTGCACCCGGGCTACTTGAACTCCACGCGATCGACCTGGTAGCCCCGCTGCGCGAGCAGCGCGGGCAACCCCAACGGCCCGATCATGTGCAGCGCCCCGACGGCGGCAAACACCTGCTTGCCGCCCGCATGCATCCGGTCGATGCGCTCGGCCAGGCCCGGGTTGCGCTCGTCCAGCAGCCGCCGGTGCATGGCGCGCTCGTCCGCGGTGTTGAGGCAATCGCACCAGTCGGCGTAGTGCTCCAGCTCGCCGAAGCGTCCGTCGGCCCAGACCTGCGCGATGCGCGCCAGCATGGGCGGCGCCCGTCCGCTCTCCAGCTCGTCCAGCGCCTGCTCGACCACCGCCTGCGTCTCCTCGCGGGTGCGGCCCTGCAGCACCTTGAGCTGGATCTCCGGCGTCTCGAGCGAGGTCACCGGCTTGTTCAGCCCACGACCGAGGCCGGCCACGACGTTGTCGATCGCATAGGCCGGATCCAGGCCCTGGTGGCGCGCGGCCATCACCATCAGCGTGGTCGCCACCATCTCGGGCGCGGTCGTCAGGACCAGCTGCTCCGACAGGCAGGCCGCCTTGACCTGCGCCTTCAGGCGCTGCGCCAGCGTGCCGGTCAGCGCGCGATCGGGGTGCAGCGCCATGCCGGCGCGCAGCCGCTCGACGATGTCGGGGTCGAGCAGGTCGAGCTCCAGGGCCACCGCGTCGCTGGCGCGCAGCGCGCCCATCAGCGTCGCGCCGGGGACGATCCAGTCGAAGCGGGCGACGTGGACCGTGCCGTAGAGCCAGGAGGTGCGTCCGTCCTTGCGCAGCCGCCACAGGAAGCCGCGGTCGCGGGCGTGCTGCAGGCCCAGCTGCAGATCCTGGGGCGTCGGCTGTCGCGCCGCGGGCGGGCAGGGCGTTTGCGCCGGCACGGCCCTGGAGGCGGCGACCAGCACCGTGGCCAGCAGCAGGGACGCCAGGCGGCGCAGCACATCCGTCGACTTCATGGCCCGCAACTTTAATCGCGTGCCGGCGAAGCGGAGCCCATGTCGATGGTGAGGACACCGTCGCGCTGGCGCCAGTGCAGCCGTCCCAGCACGTTCATGCCCAGCAGCGGCGCGTCCAGCGCGGGCAGGGCGACCAGGCGCATGCGCTCGACCCGCACGCCGCCTTGCAGCGCGACGTCGGCGCGCGTCGCGTGGCCGCGCACGATGCCGTTGGCGGTGCTCGATTCGATGTCGCCGTCCAGCGGCAGGCCCAGCTCGCGGGCCAGCGACGCGGGAATCGCGGTCCCGCTGGCGCCGGTGTCGACGAGGAAGTCGACCGCGCGGCCGTTGATCGTGCCCGCCCAGTGGTAATGCCCGTCGGCGGCGCGGCGGATCTCGATCGTGCCGCCCTCGGCATGGAAGCGCGCCTGCTGCTGCTCGCGCAGCCACCACTGGATGCCCAGGAAGACCGCCAGGCCGACCAGCAGCCAGCCGGTGACGATCTTCAGCGTGTGCGGCGGGTCGCGCTGCGTCATCGTGCGAGCGGCGCGATCTTCTGGTCGATGGCGCCGAACACGCTGCCGCCGTCGCCGCCCTTCATCTCGATGCGGATGGTGTCGCCGAAGCGCATGAACTCGGTCTTGGGCGCGCCCGACTCGATGGTCTCGATCGCCCGCTTCTCGGCGATGCAGGAGTAGCCGCGCGACCAGTCCTTGTTGCTCACGGTGCCGGAGCCGACGATGGAGCCGGCGCGCACGTTGCGCGTCTTGCAGATGTGGGCGATGAGCTGGCCGAAGTGGAAGGTCATCTCCGGGCCGGCGTCGGTCAGGCCCACGCGCTTGCCGTTCCACACGCTCTCGAGCTTGAGGTGGACCCGCCCGCCCTTCCAGGCGCCCGACAGCTCGTCGGGCGTGACGGCCACCGGGCTGAAGGCGGTGGCGGGCTTGCTCTGGAAGAAGCCGAAGCCCTTGGCCAGCTCCGCCGGGATGAGGCTGCGCAGGCTCACGTCATTGGCCAGCATGAGCAGGCGGATGCCTTCCAGCGCCTCGTCGGCGGAGGTGCCCATGGCCACGTCGCCGGTGATCACCGCGATCTCGGCCTCGAAGTCGATGCCGAAGTCTTCGCTGGTCACGATCACGTCGTCGCACGGGCCGAGGAAGTCGTCGCTGCCGCCCTGGTACATCAGCGGGTCGGTGTAGAAGCTCTCGGGCACCTCGGCGTTGCGCGCCTTGCGCACCAGCTCGACATGGTTGATGTAGGCCGAGCCGTCGGCCCACTGGCAGGCGCGCGGCAGCGGCGCGGCGCACTGGCGCGGATCGAAGGCGAAGGCGTGGCGCGCCTTGCCCTGGTTGAGCGTCTGGTACAGGTCTTCGAGCTGGGGCGACAGAAAGTTCCAGTCGTCCAGCAGTTGCTGCATGCGGCCCGCGATGCCGGTCGCATAATGGGCCGAGCTGAGGTCGCGCGAGACGACGACCAGTTGTCCGTCGCGCGATCCGTCCTTGTAGCTTGCAAGTTTCATCGGTGATCGGGCGCCCCGCGCCCGGGTGTGGTCAGACCTCCATTGTCGATGCTCCTCGAAGAAGAACCGCCCGCCCGCCGGCATCCGCGCCTGCCCGTGCTGCTCGCGGTGGCCGTCGCGGTGCTGCTGCACGCGCTGCTGGTCGCCGCGGCGGGCGGCGGTGTCGACGCGCGGCCCATCGCCGCACCCGTGTCGGTGCGGACGGTCGCTGCGCCGGGGCGGGTCGATGTGCCGGTCGAGGCGCCACCGCCCGCACCCCGGCTGCGGCCGATCGCCAAGGCGCCGCGCCCCATGGCCGACATCCCTGCGACGAGCATCAAGCCGGTCGCCGGCCCGCCCGTGCCGACGGCGACCTCCGACGACATCCCCGTGTACCGCACCGCCTTCGCGCCCGCCGCCGTGCTGGCCTACGAGCTCAAGCGCGGCATGCTGGTGGGCACCGGCGAGCTGAGCTGGTCGCCGCAAGACGCGCGCTACGGGCTGCGCCTGGAAGGCCGGGTCGCGGGCGTGCACGTGCTGACCGAAGAGAGCACCGGTGGCATCGACCGCCACGGCCTCGCGCCGCTGCGCTACACCGACTGGCGCGCGCGTCGCGCGACCCAGGCCGCCAACTTCCAGCGCGACAAGGGCAAGATCACCTGGTCCGGACCGACCACCGAGGCGCCCTTGCCGGCCGGCGCGCAGGACCGCCTGAGCTGGATGCTGCAGATCGGCGCGGTGCTCAATGCCGAGCCGCAGCACGCGGTGCCGGGCGGGCGCATCGTCTTCTTCGTCAGCGGCGCGCAGGGCGACGCCGACACCTGGACGTTTCGTTACGCCGGCACCGAAGACGTGCCCGGTCCGAGCGGCGTGATCCGTGCCGTCAAATTTACACGGGAGCCGCGCCAAACCTACGATCGTCTCGTCGAGGTGTGGCTCGCGCCGGCGCATCGCCACCTGCCGGTGCGTGCACGCATCACCGCCACGGCGAACGGCGAGGCGTTCGAATTGCTGCTGCGCGGGATGCGCACGCCCTGAGGCCCGCCGTGGCGAATCGCAGGGTGCTGCCGCACTGCACCACGGCGCAAGACACCGCTGCTCACACGAAAACCCCTGCAATCACGGGGAGTCGGTCGTCCTTGGCTTGATATTTGCGTTGAAGGACTCAGCTTCCCCGTCAGAGGAGTCCTGGATGCAAATGCTCTACAACTCGGACAGCTTCGCCGTCGTGATGTTCGACCCTTCGGACGACACGGCCGCGGGGAGCAGCAATCCGCTTCACCGAGGCGGGTATGAGATCGTCGACAAGTTCGCGCGCAAGGAGATCTTCATCGAGGGCGCGCTGGCCCAGAGCTTCAAGGAGGGCGTCGAAGCCCTGATCGAGAGCGAGCCCTCCGAAGAAGAGATCGACGAATACCTCGGACGCTTCTCCGTCCTGATGCAGCACCCCGTCATCCTGCACTGATCGAGCCTGCCTCGCCCGCCCCGCATTCGCGGGGCGCTGCCGGCACGACTTCACGCCCCCCATCGACCGGAACACGCCCTGGGCAAAAGGGGCTTGCTGCTTGCTGCATGCTGCGCCAAGATGCCTTTCAGGTGTCGCCCCACCGGAGGTGCACATGGCCAAGAACATGAACGATGCGCGCGTGGTGCTGTCGCCCGGCCTCAAGGAAGCGCCGGTGCTCGACCGCATGTGTTCGCAGTTCGTGCTCACGCTGACCATGCACCACGTGGGCCGCTTCAACCTGCGCCGCGACTGGAACAGCCTGCTCTCGCTGACCGGCCGGCACCTCGTGTGGCCGGTGTCGGTGCTGTCGCGCCTGCGCGAGTTCCTCAACGGCCGCTGCAAGGGCAACGAGCAATGGCGCGGCCACGAGGCGCTGGGCCCCGAAGCCTTCATGGAGCGCCACGGCGGCTGGCGCGGTCCGTACGAAGAGGCCACGCTCTTCTTCTACATCGACGAGTACATCAAGGACGCGCCGAAGGACCTGCTCGCCGTGCTGGGCGCCACCGCCGACTGGCTCGACCGCAGCCTGAAGAAGGAGTCGACGCTGGTCGAGAAGAACATCGACGCGCTCGCCGGCCTGCTGCAGCTCAATCCCGCCGAGCGCGCGCTGCTGCTGTACGGCACGCTGGCGCGCTACCAGCGTGACCTGCGCGGCCTGCTGGTCGAGTTCAAGGTCTCGAACGCGCAGGAAGCCTATGCGGCCATCGCCGCGGTGGCCGGCGTCAACGAGACCGAGGTCGCCGAGGCGCTGCGTGCCGGCTCCCGGCTCGAGCGCATCGGCATGGTCGAGAACCTCATCTCCGAGCACAACATCACCGACCTGGCCGACCTGATGAAGGTGAGCGAGCAGCTCCCGCCGGTGCTGATGCGCCAGTACGAGGGCCCGTCCGACCTGATGGCGGTGTTCACCCGCCCCGCCACGCGCAGCGAGCTCACGCCGGCCGACTTCCATTACGTGGGCGACGACCAGAAGGTGCTGACGGCCATGCTCAAGAGCGCGGTCTCGGGCAAGGAGCCGGGCGTCAACGTGCTGCTTTACGGGCCGCCGGGCACCGGCAAGACCGAGCTCGCCAAGGTGGCTGCCCAGGCCGCGGGCCTGGAGCTGTACGAAGTCGAATATGCCGACCGCGACGGCAACTCGCTGTCCGGACGCGACCGCTACCGCTCGCTGCAGATCAGCCAGGTCTTCCTCAAGGGCGGGCACAACGTGGCGCTGCTGTTCGACGAGGTCGAAGACGTGTTCCCGCCCATCTCCACCGATGCCGCGCAGGTGCTCGCGCGCCTGGACACCGGCGACGGCGCGCCCACCGGCAGCGTGAGCGGCAAGGCCTGGGTCAACCAGATCCTCGAGACGAATCCGGTGCCGGTGATCTGGGTCACCAACCGCATCGAGCAGATCGACCCGGCGTTCCGCCGCCGCTTCCAGTACCACCTGGAGCTCAAGAGCCCGCCGCCCGGCGCGCGCGAGGCGCTGGTCACGCGGGCACTGGCCGGCGTGCCCGTGTCCGAGGGCTTCGCCGCCAAGCTGGCCGAGCGCAAGGGACTCACGCCCGCGCAGGTGCGCACGGCAGTCAAGTTCGCGCGCCTGGCCGGCGAGGCCGGCGAGGTCGAAAGGCTGATCGAGCGCCAGATCGGCAACGCCGACAAGGCGCTGGGCAATGCCTTGTCGGGACGCGGACCGCGCCGCGTGGTCACCACCTACGACCTGGAGCTGGTCCACACCGAATCGCGCTTCGAGATCCCGCGGATCATCGAGGCGCTGCGCCGCAAGGGCTTGGGCACGCTGTGCTTCCACGGGCCGCCGGGCACCGGCAAGACGGCGCTGGCCGAGCACATCGCGCAGCAGCTTCAGCGTCCGCTGCTGATCCGCCAGGCCTCAGACATCGTCAGCAAGTTCGTCGGCGAGACCGAGCAGAACATGGCCGCGATGTTCGCCGAGGCCGAGGCCGAGCAGGCGGTGCTGCTGCTGGACGAGGCCGACAGCTTCCTGCGCAGCCGGCGCATGGCCGAGCGCAACTACGAGGTGAGCGAGGTCAACGAGATGCTGCAGGGCATGGAGCGCTTCGCCGGCGTGTTCATCTGCACCACCAACCTCTTCGACGAGCTCGACGAGGCGGCGCTGCGCCGCTTCACCTTCAAGATCCGCTTCAAGCCGCTCACCCAAGAGCAGCGGGTGCGCATGTTCGTCGCCGAGGCGCTGGCGGGCGTGGAGGCGGCCCTGACCGACGAGCAGCGCGAGCGGCTGGCGCAGCTGGACCAGATCGCCCCTGGCGACTTCGCGGCCGTGCGGCGCCAGGTTGACATCCTCGACGTGGCCTTCGATCCCGACGAGTTCCTCTCCCAGCTCGAGTCCGAGCACCGGGTGAAACCCGAGGTGCGCCAGCGCCGCGGCATCGGGTTCCGCTAGGAGCCTGCGCGGCGCAGCCGCGCAGGCTCCTAGCGGAGCTGTGTGAGAGGCGGACTTCGGCCAAAGGCCGAAGTCCGTTATTCCTCCACGACCGCCGTCGCGCACGGCGTGGCCGCGCATTGCAGACTAGCGGTTACCTCTCTTTACGTATGAACTCCCCCGCCGACGACATCACGCTGCTCAGCGTGGCGGCCTTGTCCTTGCGCCTGATGATCGCGCTCGGCCTGGGCTGGGCCGCGACCCTGGTCGCGATGATGGTCGTGCAGCGCAGCGAAGGCAGCGACTCGCGCCTGCAGCGCAGCTGGTTCCTCACCGGCGCCGTCATCGCCGGCATCTGCCTGTGGGCCGCGGCCCTGTCCGCGGCCGCCGCGCTCGACGGGTCCGGTGCGGTCTCGCTGCCGTTCGCGGTCCTCGCGCTGCTGCTCGCCCCGGCCATCGCCGGCATGTCCCTGCAAGCCACCGCAAGCTCGCGCCGCTCGCGTCGCTACCTGTGGACCGGCGGCGGCGCCATCGGCTTGCTGGCCGAGGTCGCGATCTGGGCCCAGGCGTTTGGCTGGCGCACGCCGGCAGTGGTGGTGCTGGGCAGCGCGGTGGCCGCTGCGGCCGCGCAGGCGCTGACGGTGTGGACGCTGGTGCGCTGGCGTCGCCGCGACCGGCCGACGCTGTGCCGGCGCAGCGCGCTGGTCGCGCTGGCGCCGGCGGCCGTCGGCCTGCTGCCGCTGGCCATCGCGGGACTCGCCCTGCCGTTCCCGGCGTCGCCCTCGACGGACGGCCCGGAGCTGCTGTGCGCCCTGCTCGCCGCCACCATGGCCGCGCTCGCGCTGCAGGCGGCCCGCATGGAGCGCGATCTGCTCGGCAAGCACCAGATGCTGGGCGCGCAGCTCAAGCAGGCCAACGCCCACCTGCAGCGCACGCCGCTGGCCGATCCGCTCACCGGCCTGCTCAGCCGACTGGGCATCGAGACGGCGCTGCGCAAGGCGGCGCTCGCCGCCGAAGCCCAGGGGCAGCGCATCGCGCTGCTCGCCATCGGGCTCGACGGCTTTCGCAGCGTCAACGATTCCTTCGGCCACGCCCTGGGCGACAGCGTGCTGCGAGAGGTGGCGCGCCGCCTGTCCGACGAGACCAGCGGCCATCACCTGGCCCGCCTGGGCGGCGACGAATTCGTGCTGATGCTGCAGGGCCAGGTCGACCGGCAAGGCCTGGGCCGCGTCGCGGGCCGGCTGCTGGAGCTGCTGGACGGTCCGCTGACCTGCGACGGCCACGAGCTCACGCTGTCGGCCTCGATCGGCATCGCCTGCTTTCCCGAGGACGGCGGCGCCTCCAAGCTGCTGGCGCGTGCCAACGCCGCCATGCACGCGGCCAAGGAGGCCGGCGGCTCGACCTACATGACCTTCGAGCCGCGCATGCAGGACGACGCGCGCGACCGCCACGAGCTGCTGCGCGACCTGCGCCACGCGATCGAGAACAAGCAGCTCGAGCTGTTCTACCAGCCCAAGATCGACGCCCGCAGCGGCCAGGTCACGGCCGCCGAAGCCTTGCTGCGCTGGCACCACCCCATCCGCGGCACGCTCAGCCCCGACGTGTTCATCCCGCTGGCCGAGCGCCACGGCCTGATCGGCGCGCTGGGCAACTGGGTCATCGAAGACGCCTGCCGCCAGGCCCGGGTGTGGCGCGAACGCGGCCTGAAGATGCGCATGGCGATCAACCTCTCGGTGTTCCAGATGCGCCAGAACGACCTGGTCGAGCGCATCCAGGCCTCGCTCAAGCGCCACGGCGTGAACCCGCAGCGCCTGACCTGCGAGATCACCGAGTCGGTGGCGATGGAAGACACCCAGGTCACGCAGCGCACCTTCGAGCGCCTCGGCCAGGCCGGCATCCACCTGTCGATCGACGACTTCGGCACCGGCTACTCCAGCCTTGGCTACCTGCGCCGCCTGCCCGCCACCGAGCTGAAGATCGACCGCAGCTTCGTGATGGACCTGGACACCAGCGCCGATGCACGCGCGATCGTCGATGCGGTGCTCAAGCTGGCGCATGCGATCGGGCTCAAGGTGGTCGCCGAGGGCGTGGAGAACATCCGCCAGCGCGACATCCTGCTGGAGCTGGGCTGCGACGAGTTCCAGGGCTACCTGTTCGCGCGGCCGATGTCGGCGCGCGCGCTGCTGCTGTGGGCGGTCGACGACAAGCCGGCCAAGAACGCCTTCCGGCCCTCGCTGTTCGCCGAGACCGACCTGTCGTCGGAGGGGCCGCGCTCCAGCCAGCAGGCCAGCATCCATCCGCTGCCCCTGCGCCGCCGGCGCGGCGCGGCGCCGTCGGGGGCTTGACGGCTTTCCTAAAATGGCGGGATGAACGCCATCGCCTACACCCGCGCCCGCGCGCTGCCCGAGATCCTGAAGCAGCGCATTGCCGTCCTCGACGGCGCCATGGGCACCATGATCCAGCGCTACAAGCTGGGCGAAGCCGATTACCGGGGCGAGCGCTTCAAGGACCATCCCAAGGACCTGAAGGGCAACAACGAGCTGCTGCAGTTCACCCGGCCCGACGTGATCCGCGAGATCCACGAGCAATACCTCGCGGCCGGCGCCGACATCATCGAGACCAACACCTTCGGCGCGACCTCGGTGGCGCAGGAGGACTACGGCCTGGCCGCCGTGGCGCGCGAGATGAACGTCGCCGCGGCTCGGCTGGCGCGCGAGGCCTGCGACAAGTTCACGAGCGCCGACAAGCCGCGCTTCGTCGCCGGCGCGCTGGGCCCGACGCCGCGCACCGCCAGCATCAGCCCGGACGTCAACGACCCGGCGGCGCGCAACGTGAGCTTCGACCAGCTGCGCGAGGCGTATCACGAGCAGGCGGCGGGTCTGCTCGAAGGCGGCTGCGACCTCTTCCTGGTCGAGACCATCTTCGACACGCTCAACGCCAAGGCGGCGATCTTCGCGCTCGACGAGCTGATGGAGGAAACGGGCGAGCGGCTGCCCGTGATCGTGTCCGGCACGGTGACCGATGCGTCGGGTCGCATCCTGTCGGGCCAGACGGTGAGCGCCTTCTGGCACAGCGTGCGGCATGCGCGGCCGCTGGCGATCGGGCTGAACTGCGCGCTGGGCGCGACCCTGATGCGGCCCTACATCGAGGAGCTGGCCAAGGTGGCCGGCGACACCTTCATCAGCTGCTACCCGAACGCCGGCCTGCCCAATCCGATGAGCGACACCGGCTTCGACGAGACGCCCGAGATCACCGGCAGCCTGGTCGAGGAGTTCGCGAAGTCGGGCTTCCTCAACATCGCGGGCGGGTGCTGCGGCACGACGCCGGCGCACATCGCGCAGATCGCGCAGCGGGTGGGGAAGTACCGGCCGCGGTGTTTGCACGAGGGCGCGTTCACGTCGCTGATGGCGGCGTGATGCGGTCCCGGGTTGCACCCGGACCACGTAGCCCGGGTGCAACCCGGGACCGTCACCCCAGCTGCAGCAGCCGCTGCAGATTCAAGCGCAGCTTCACCTCGTGCGGCGCCACGCCGCCCGTGATCTCATGCGACTTCACCCGCGTGTCGCGCACGGCAGGCTCGCCCAGCGGCGTCCCGCTGCGCCCGATCACGCTGGCCACCCGCGGCTCGTTGGCCCGGCGCCCGCGACGCAGCACCACCGCGACCTCGGTGTTGGCCAGCCGCACGAAGCTGCCGGGCGGATAGATCCCCACCGCCTTGATGATGGCCGCGCCGGCCGCATCGGCCTGCTGGTTCTCGTCCAGGTAGGCGGCCTTGGCCGCCATGGCCTGGCGCATGCGCCGCGGCGACAGTCGGGCCGCGAAGATGTCGGCGCGCTGGATGAGCCGGGCCAGCTGCAGCATGGCCGGCAGCTCCGCGAGCCCACCGGCCGGCGAGGCGTGGTGGTGCTCCACCGCCTGCAGCCACAGCTCGTCGCTCACGCCGCGCTCGCGCATGGTGGCCGCCGACTGCGCCGCATGGGCGTCGATCTGCGCGCGCTGGCGCGCCGAGGGCGGCGTGTCCTGCAGGGCGAGCTGGTCCTGCAAGGTCGTCATCGCGAGGTTCATGGTCAGCGCGGCACGGCGCAGCGAGGGCCGCCAGTCGGTCGGCCACGGCAGATGACGCGCCGCCAGCTCGCACACCGCGAACACCAGCAGCGCATGGGTGACGCTGTACTGGTGCAGCTCGCTGGTGGTCGCGTGGATGAGGGTCAGCAGCGAGGCGTCGGTGTCGGCCTCGAGCAGGTCGAGCGCCTCGCGGTCCAGCCGCTGCACCCGGCCGGCGAAGTCGACGCGCGGCGGATCGTGCAGCAAGGCGCTGGCGCGCAGCAGCAGGTCGTTCCAGGCGGCGACCGGGTCGGCCAGCGTGCGTCGCGCGGTCGAGGGTCCGCACTCGGACGCGTCGGGCACGGCCTGGGCGATCTGGCCCAGCAGCGCGTTGCCGCGCACCATGGAGTCGAGCTTGCCGGCCAGCGCCTTGCGGAACTGCTCGGAATCGCCCGCGTCGACGAAGATGCCGCGCGCGATCAGCTGCTGCCGCTGCGCCTCGTCGGCCAGCAGGGTGCCGCGCGGCACCAGCAGGCGGCCGGCCGCGTCGCGCAAGGCCACCGGGATGGGGTGGCCGACACGAAGAACGGTCGGATGGAGTTGGATGACGGCCATGGCAAGCGACACGGGACGGTGCCTGTGTCTTGGTTCATGTCGGCATCTGCGCGCCGGACTTGAATCACGCACCGGGCCGTACAATGACGGGCTGCCCAAGGAGCGTTGCGACAGCCGCCCGGCTGCCAGGCTTGGGCCCCCGGATTCGTCCAACGGCGCTCACCCGACCTTCCAGGCCGCGGTGAGCTGCGCGGCCCCTTTGCCGCCTGCCATGACCACCTCCTCCGCCGCCAACCCCGTGCCCGCCATGAAGCTGTCGGGGCTCGAGCCCGTGACCATCGGCGCCGGCACGCTGTTCGTCAACATCGGCGAGCGCACCAACGTCACCGGCTCGAAGGCCTTCGCCCGTCTCATCCTCAACGGCGAATTCGAGAAGGCGCTCGCCGTGGCACGCCAGCAGGTCGAAAACGGCGCCCAGGTCATCGACATCAACATGGACGAGGCCATGCTCGACAGCAAGGCCGCGATGGTGCGCTTCCTGCACCTCATCGCCTCCGAGCCGGAGATCGCGCGCGTGCCGATCATGATCGACAGCTCCAAGTGGGAGGTGATCGAGGCCGGCCTCAAGTGCATCCAGGGCAAGGGCATCGTCAATTCGATCTCGCTGAAGGAAGGCCTCGACGCGTTCAAGCACCAGGCCCGGCTGGTGCGCCGCTACGGCGCGGCCGCCGTGGTGATGGCCTTCGACGAGAAGGGCCAGGCCGACACCTTCCAGCGCAAGACCGAGATCTGCCAGCGTGCCTACCGCATCCTGGTCGACGAGGTGGGCTTCCCGCCCGAGGACATCATCTTCGACCCCAACATCTTCGCGATCGCCACCGGCATCGAGGAGCACGACAACTACGCGGTCGACTTCATCGAGGCCACGCGCTGGATCAAGCAGAACCTGCCCGGCGCCAAGGTGAGCGGCGGGGTGTCGAACGTGAGCTTCAGCTTCCGCGGCAACGACCCGGTGCGCGAGGCCATCCACACGGTGTTCCTCTATCACGCCATCAAGGCCGGGATGGACATGGGCATCGTCAACGCCGGCATGGTGGGCGTGTACGACGACCTGGAGCCGGAACTGCGCGAGCGCGTCGAAGACGTGGTGCTCAACCGCCGCAAGGACGCCGGCGAGCGCCTGGTCGAGGTGGCCGAGAGCGCCAAGGGCGCGGCCAAGGACGACGGCGCCAAGCTCGCCTGGCGCGCCAAGCCGGTGGCGGAGCGACTGTCGCATGCGCTGGTGCACGGCATCGTCGACTTCATCGTCGACGACACCGAGGAGGTGTGGCAGGAGATCAGGGCGCGCGGCGGACGTCCGCTGCACGTGATCGAAGGCCCGCTGATGGACGGCATGAATGTCGTCGGCGACCTGTTCGGCCAGGGCAAGATGTTCCTGCCGCAGGTGGTGAAGTCGGCCCGCGTGATGAAGCAGGCGGTGGCCCACCTGCTGCCCTACATCGAGGCCGAGAAGAAGGCGCTGGTCGATGCCGGCGGCGAGGCCCGGGCCAAGGGCAAGATCGTCATCGCCACCGTGAAGGGCGACGTGCACGACATCGGCAAGAACATCGTCACCGTCGTGCTCCAGTGCAACAACTTCGAGGTCGTGAATATGGGCGTGATGGTGCCCTGCCAGGACATCCTGGCGCGCGCCAAGGTGGAGGGCGCCGACATCATCGGCCTGTCCGGCCTCATCACGCCCAGCCTGGAGGAGATGCAGCACGTCGCCGCCGAGATGCAGCGCGACGAGCATTTCCGCGTCAAGAAGATCCCGCTGCTGATCGGCGGGGCCACCACCAGCCGCGTGCACACCGCGGTGAAGATCTCGCCGCACTACGACGGCCCGGTGGTCTACGTGCCCGATGCCAGCCGCAGCGTCAGCGTGTGCAGCGACCTGCTCTCCGATGACAAGGCGACCGCCTACCTGGCCGAGCTCAAGGCCGACTACGAGAGGGTGCGCCAGCAGCACGCCAACAAGAAGGCGACGCCGCTGGTCACGCTGGCCGAGGCGCGCGCCAACAAGACGCCCATCGCCTGGAGCGGCCAGGTGCCGCCGGCGCCGCGCTTCGTCGGGCGCCGGGTGTTCCGCAACTACGACCTGGCCGAGCTCGCGCAAAGCATCGACTGGGGTCCGTTCTTCCAGACCTGGGACCTCGCAGGCGGCTATCCGGCGATCCTCACCGACGAGATCGTCGGCGAATCGGCGCGCCGCGTGCTGAGCGACGGCCAGCGCATGCTCAAGCGGCTGATCGAAGGCCGCTGGCTCACCGCGAACGGCGTCATCGGGCTGTTCCCGGCCAACACGGTGAACGACGACGACATCGAGATCTACACCGACGCATCGCGCCGCGAGGTGCTCATGACCTGGCACGGGCTGCGCATGCAGACCGAGCGGCCGGTGGTCGACGGCGTGAAGCGGCCCAACCGCTGCCTGGCCGACTTCGTCGCGCCCAAGGACACGGGCATCGCCGACCATGTGGGCTTGTTCGCGGTGACCGCCGGCCTGGGCGTGGACAAGAAGGAGAAGCAGTTCCTCGACGACCTCGACGACTACAGCGCGATCATGCTCAAGGCCCTGGCCGACCGCCTGGCCGAAGCCTTCGCCGAGCGGCTGCACCAGCGCGTGCGCACCGAGCTGTGGGGCTATGCCGCCGACGAGGCGCTGAGCAACGCTGAGCTGATCGCCGAGAAGTACCGCGGCATCCGGCCCGCGCCGGGCTATCCCGCCTGCCCCGACCACACCGTCAAGGGCGACATGTTCCGCGTCCTGCAGTGCGACGAGATCGGCATGGGCCTGACCGAGAGCCTGGCCATGACGCCGGCGGCCAGCGTCAGCGGCTTCTACCTGGCCCACCCGCAGTCGACCTACTTCAACGTCGGCAAGATCGGCGACGACCAGCTGCGCGACTGGGCCGCGCGCAGCGGGCACGATGTCGATCGGGCTCAGCGGTCCCTGGCCTCGTTGCTGTAGGTGTCGGTTTCATCTCGACACCCGTCGCAACACCCGCTCGCAGAAGCCGCCAAACAGGTCATTGCTACACACGGCTTGCGAACAGGGTGCGCCGTCCCGGGCGCCAACTGCGTCACGAATCGACTTGGCGTTCTGCCGAGAAGTGAATACGTCCCGCTTGGCACGTCCCCTGCGTTCGCTCGCGGGATGAACTCAGATCGGGGAGAGGGTGCGCGCGCTGCGCGCATCGTGCGGGGAGCGCGCCGGATGTGGGCCGGCGCGATCGCCGCGGGCTTGGTGGCCTGCGACGGTGGCAATGGCGGGGCCGGCGGCAACACGCCTGCCGGCCCCGTTGCCGGCGTGGGCGACACGCAACTGCTGGACATCTTTCCCAGTCTCAAGAATTTCGACGTCTCCAGACGAGACCTCGGCTTCATGGCGCGATCACGGCGGGCGTGCGCACACTCACTTCATAGAGTTACAACTGAATCGAGGACCAGGCAACGCCAGCCGGGGCTTCCTCGTTCCAATTGAGGGGGCGCCTGTTGGGGGCGCCGAATGAGCGAGAGCAAAAGGAGTTTTACGATGACCACCCTGACCACCGAGTCGGCCACCACCCCGTCCACCCCGAATCGATTCATGCGCACGCCCTGGCTCATCGCCGGCGGCCTGGCGATCGCGGCGGCCGGCGTCGCAGGCGGCATGGCCTGGCGGCCTGCGCAAACCGAGCTGAACGTGGAGCCGACCAAGGCGGCCGCCACCGCGACCGACGCCACGGCCAAGACCGCCGACGGCAAGTCGGTGCCGCAGAAGCACGGATCCACGCCGTCGGCCACGTCCGGCAGCAGCACCACGCCGCTCGCGACCCAGCAGGCGGCCGTGTGCGCCACCTGCGGCGTCGTCGAAGGCGTGCGCGAGGTGCAAGTCAAGGGCAAGGGCACGGGCCTGGGCGCGGTCGCCGGCGGCGTCGCGGGCGGCGCTTTGGGCAACCAGGTGGGCAAGGGCAACGGCCGCACCGCCATGACGGTGCTCGGCGCCATCGGCGGTGGCTTGGCGGGCCACGAGATCGAGAAGCGCGCCCGCAGCGAGACCGTCTACGAAGTGAAGGTGCGCATGGAGGACGGGAGCCTGCGCACCCTGACCCAGAAGACCGCGCCGGCGCCGGGCTCGCGCGTCACGGTCGAGGGCAACACGCTGCGCAGCTCGAAGGCGCCGCAGCCTGACTCGCACATGATGAAGACCTCGACCGGGGCCTGATCCTGGTCACGGCGGCGCCAGCGCGCGCCGGTACTGGATCGCCTCGGCGATGTGGGCCGGCGCCAGCGCATCGGCGCCGGCCAGGTCGGCGACGCTGCGCGCCACGCGCAGCACGCGGTGAAAGCCGCGGGCCGACCAGCCCAGGCGGGACGCCGCCGATTGCAGAAAGGCCGACGCCGCCGCATCGAGCGCGCAATGCCGCTCGATCGCGTCGCCGGACAGCCCCGCATTCAATCCGCCCTGCCGCTCGCGTTGGCGCTGCTGCGCGAGCGCGACCCGCCCGGCCACCGTCGCGCTGCTGTCGCCTTCGGGCGCTGCCGCCATGCGCGCCGGCGACACCGCCGGCACCTCGATGTGCAGGTCGATGCGGTCGAGCAGCGGCCCGCTGATGCGACCCTGGTAGCGCGCGACCGCGTCCGGCGTGCAGCGGCACGCACGCAGCGTGTTGCCGTGGTGGCCGCACGGGCACGGGTTCATCGCCGCGACGAGCTGGAAGCGGGCGGGGAACTCCGCCTGGCGTGCGGCGCGCGAGATCACGATGCGTCCCGACTCCATCGGCTCGCGCAGCGCTTCCAGGGCCGCCCGCGGAAACTCCGGCAGCTCGTCGAGGAAAAGGATGCCCTCGTGGGCCAGCGACACCTCGCCAGGGCGGGGCGGGCTGCCGCCGCCCACCAGTGCCGCCGCCGAGGCGCTGTGATGGGGCGCCCGTATCACCCGGCGAGTCCACTGCGCGGCGTCGAAGCGTCCGGTGAGGCTCAGCACGGCGGCCGATTCCAGCGCGGCGGCGTCGCCCAGCGGCGGCAGCAAGCCCGCCAGTCGCTGCGCCAGCATCGATTTGCCGGTGCCCGGCGGTCCGACCATCAGCAAGCTGTGTCCGCCGGCCGCGGCGATCTCCAGCGCCCGCTTCGCGCCCGGCTGGCCCTTCACATCGCGCAGGTCGGGTGACGACACGACAACCGCGCCGCGGTCGGCCACCGCACGCGGCAAGGGCTTCGCCGCCTCGCCCGGCAGCAGCGCTTCGACCACCTCGAGCAGATGCCCGGCCGACTGGATCACGAGTCCGTCGACCAGCGCCGCCTCGCTGGCGCTTTGCCGCGGCAGCACCAGGCTGCGGCCGTTGCCGCGCCGTTGCATGGCCAGCGCCATCGCGAGCGAGCCGCGCACCGGGCGCAGGTCGCCGGCCAGCGACAGCTCGCCCGCGAATTCGAAGCGCTCCAGCTGCCTCGGGTCGATCTGGCCGCTCGCGGCGAGGATGCCCAGCGCGATCGGCAGGTCGAATCGACCGGACTCTTTCGGCAGGTCGGCCGGCGCCAGGTTCACCGTGATGCGCTTGTTGTAGGGAAACTCCAGCCCGCTGTGCAGCAGCGCGGCCCGAACCCGCTCGCGGGCTTCCTTCACCTCGGTGTCAGCCAGCCCCACGAGCGTGAAGCTGGGCAGGCCGTTGGCCAGATGGACTTCTACCGTGACCTCGGGGGCGGCCAGGCCGTCCAGGGCCCGGCTGTGCAGCACGGCCAGCGACATCGATGAGCGCTCCGATGGAGTCAGGGCGCTGATTCTCTTCAGCGCACCGGTTCGAACGACACGTTCCGGCGGGCCACTCCAGTGGGCGATTCGCTGCGCACCAATTCATGGCCTGGAGCCAGTTTGGTTCCTCAATGCACGCGATTGGGGCAAAACGACCGGCAATGGGGCATTTCGACCCGGATGACAGCGGGCACAAAAGCTGCAAAACCGCCCCCGCTACTTCCACGTCGAGAGGAACCCATTTCATGAAGAAAACGCTTCTGGCCCTGGCCGCCGTCACCGCGATCACCGCCTTGCCCACGGTCTCGCATGCCGAGGACAGCCCGCTGTCATTCAACGTCAGCCTGACCACCGACTACCGCTACCGCGGCATCTCGCAGACCCGGCTGAAGCCGGCCCTGCAAGGCGGCGCCGACTACACCCTGCCCGGCGGCTTCTACGTCGGCACCTGGCTGTCGACCATCAAGTGGATCAAGGACTTCGGCGGCGGCGCCGACGTCGAGTGGGACATCTACGGCGGCTACAAGGGCGAGATCTCCAAGGAGCTCACCTACGACGTCGGCTTCCTGACCTACCAGTACCCCGGTCACGACCTGAACCCGAGCCCCGTGACGAACGAGTTCTACGGCGCGCTGACCTTCGGCCCGGCCACCATCAAGTACTCGCACAGCGTGTCCAACCTGTTCGGCTTCGCCGACAGCAAGAACAGCGGCTACCTCGACCTGAGCGCCAGCTTCGACATCGGCGGCGGCTTCACCTTCGCCCCGCACCTGGGCTACCAGAAGGTCGCGCACGCCAGCGACTTCTCGTACACCGACTATGCGCTCGCGGTCAGCAAGGACGTGTCGGGCTTCACCCTCACCGGCGCCATCATCGGGGCCGACACGAAGACGATCAACGGCGTGAAGGCCTACGCCTCGCCCGCCAACGGGAAGGATCTCGGCAAAGCCGGCCTCGTGCTCTCTGTCAAGAAGACCTTCTGACTTCCACCAACCGGAGATGACCATGAAGATGGTGACTGCCATCGTCAAGCCATTCAAGCTTGATGAAGTGCGAGAAGCCCTGAGCGCCATCGGCGTGCAGGGCGTCACGGTGACCGAAGTGAAGGGCTTCGGTCGCCAGAAGGGCCACACCGAGCTCTACCGCGGCGCGGAGTACGTCGTCGACTTCCTCCCCAAGGTGAAGATCGAGGCGGCCGTGGACGACGCCATCGTCGACCGCGTCATCGAGGCCGTCGAGGCCGCTGCCCGCACGGGCAAGATCGGCGACGGCAAGATCTTCGTTTCGTCGTTGGAACAGGTCGTCCGCATTCGCACGGGCGAAACCGGCAAAGACGCGCTCTGACGTCAACACAGCGAGACAACCCATCATGAAGAAACTCATTGCCACCCTCGCCCTGGGCCTCGCGGTCCTGGGCTTCGCGGGCAGCGCAGTCGCGCAAGACACGGCGGCGTCCGCGCCTGCCGCGACGGCGCCGGCTGCCGCAGCCACCGCGGCGCCGGCGGCCTCCGCCGCCACCACCGTCGCCGCGAGCGCCTCGGCGCCCGCAGCCGCGGCCTCCGCCCCCGTGCCGAACAAGGGCGATACCGCCTGGATGCTCGTCTCCACCGTGCTCGTGATCATGATGTCGATCCCGGGCCTGGCGCTGTTCTACGGCGGCCTGGTGCGCAGCAAGAACATGCTGTCGGTGCTGATGCAGGTGTTCGTCACCTTCTCGATGATCGTCGTGCTGTGGGTGCTGTACGGCTACAGCCTGGCCTTCACCGAGGGCAACGCATTCATCGGCGGCCTCGACCGGCTGTTCCTGAAAGGCGTGTTCGATCCGGCCACCGGCACCTTCGCGATGGGCGCAACGTTCAGCAAGGGCGTCGTGATCCCCGAGATCGTGTTCGTCGTGTTCCAGGCCACCTTCGCCGCCATCACCTGCTGCCTGATCGTCGGCGCCTTCGCCGAGCGCATCAAGTTCTCGGCAGTGCTGCTGTTCATGGCGCTGTGGTTCACCTTCAGCTACGCGCCGATCGCCCACATGGTGTGGTTCTGGATGGGCCCGGACGCCTACACCGGCAAGGAAGTGGTCGACGCGATGAACGCCAAGGCCGGCCTGGTCTGGCAGTGGGGCGCGCTCGACTTCGCCGGCGGCACGGTGGTGCACATCAACGCCGCCGTCGCGGGCCTGGTGGGTGCCTACATGATCGGCAAGCGCGTCGGCTACGGCAAGGAAGCGTTCACGCCGCATTCGCTGACGCTGACGATGGTCGGTGCTTCCCTGCTGTGGGTGGGCTGGTTCGGCTTCAACGCCGGCTCCGCGCTCGAAGCGGGCAACAGCGCCGCCCTGGCCTTCCTCAACACCTTCTCGGCCACGGCCGTGGCGGTGCTGGCGTGGTGCATCGGCGAGTCGCTGCTCAAGGGCAAGGCCTCGATGCTGGGCGCCGCGTCCGGCGCGGTGGCGGGCCTGGTGGCGATCACGCCGGCAGCGGGCAACGTGGGCATCATGGGCGCCCTGGTGGTGGGTGCAGCTGCGGGCTTCCTGTGCCTGTGGGGCGTGACCGGCCTGAAGAAGCTGCTGGGTGCCGACGACTCGCTGGACGTGTTCGGCGTGCACGGCGTCGGCGGCATCGTGGGTGCGCTGCTCACCGGCATCTTCAACAACCAGGCCCTGGGCGGCCCGGGCCTGGTGACCGACTGGGTCACCGCCGCAGTCGGCTCCAACGGCATCTGGGACCAGCTCATCATCCAGGCCAAGGCGGTCGGCGTGACCGTCATCTGGTCGGGCGTGGTGGCGGCGGTCTCGTTCAAGATCGTCGACCTGGTGATCGGCCTGCGCGTGAGCGAAGAAGAAGAGCGCGAAGGCCTGGACATCTCGGCGCACGGCGAGACGGCCTACAGCAAGTAAGCCGGTACTTCACGAGCTCTCGAAGGCCGCCTCCGGGCGGCCTTTTTCATGCCGCGACGCAATTCACCGTTGCCGGCGCGACGGCCTCTTGCAGGCGGCGCCGGGCACCTCAAATGCCTAGAATCCTCGGACATTCCACCGTGGCCGGCGGCCCCGCGCCGGCCACTCTCTCGGGCAGCTTTCCATGGTTCCTCACCTCATCACGGCACTCACCGGCCCGATCAACGAACTCGAGCAGCGCATCCTCGAGTCGCTGCCCGCCATCGAGCGCTGGTTCCGCCTCGAATGGATGGAGCACACGCCGCCGTTCTACACCTCGGTCGACGTGCGCAACGCCGGCTTCAAGCTGGCGCCGGTGGACACCAACCTGTTCCCCGGCGGCTTCAACAACCTGACGCCCGAGATGCTGCCGCTGGCGGTGCAGGCCGCGATGGCGGCGATCGAGAAGATCTGCCCCGAGGCGCGCAACCTGCTGCTGATCCCCGAGAACCACACCCGCAACACCTTCTACCTGACCAACGTCTCGCGCCTGGTGCAGATCTTTCACCAGGCCGGCCTCAACGTGCGCCTGGGCTCGCTCGACGAAAGCATCAAGTCGCCGTCGCAGATCGACCTGCCCGACGGCACCAGCCTCACGGTGGAGCCGCTGGTGCGCAACCGCGGCCGCCTGGGCCTGAAGGACTTCGATCCTTGCACCATCCTGCTGAACAACGACCTGTCGGCCGGCCTGCCCAAGGTGCTGGAGAACCTGCACGAGCAGTACCTGCTGCCCCCGCTGCACGCGGGCTGGGCGGTGCGGCGCAAGACCAATCACTTCCAGGCCTATGAAGAGGTCGCCAAGAAGTTCGCCAAGCTGCTGGGCATGGACCCCTGGCTCATCAACCCGCTGTTCGCGCGTTGCGGCGAGGTCAACTTCTCCGACGGCACCGGCCAGGAGTGCCTGATGAGCAACGCCGAGGCGCTGCTGGCCAAGATCCGCCGCAAGTACAAGGAATACGGCATCCAGGAGAAGCCGTTCATCATCGTCAAGGCCGACGCCGGCACCTACGGCATGGGCATCATGACCGTGCGCGATCCCAAGGACCTGAGCGACCTGAACCGGCGCACGCGCAACAAGATGAGCATCATCAAGGACGGCCAGGAAGTCAGCGAGGTCATCCTGCAGGAAGGCGTGCCGACCTACGAGCGCGTCAACGACGCGGTGGCCGAGCCGGTGGTCTACATGATCGACCGCTATGTGGTGGGCGGCTTCTACCGGGTGAACGCCGAGCGCGGTGTCGACGAGAACCTGAACTCCCCGGGCGCCAGCTTCGTGCCGCTGGCCTTCGCCGAATCCAACCAGCTGCCCAAGCCGGGCGTGAAGCCGGGGGCGAGCGCGCCCAACCGCTTCTACATGTACGGCGTCATCGCCCGCCTCGCGATGGTGGCTGCCAGCTACGAGCTCGAAGCCACCGATCCGGACGCCGAAATTTACGAGTGACGCGCCGCAGGGACAGTTGCTGCGGTGCAACAAATCCCTGCCCTGCCGACTGCCTCCCCCCGGGCACGGGGGTAGGGGCGACGGCGCCGGGGGCAAAATCGTCCTCCCGAAGAAAAAAGCCGCCCGGCCGTGCGCCGCGCGGTGAACCGTGACCCAGCACCGACCCACCTCCAGCCTGGCTGCCCTCACGCTCGGCGCCCTGGGCGTCGTCTATGGCGACATCGGCACCAGCCCGCTGTATGCGTTCAAGGAGGTCTTCGCGGAGGGCCACGTGCCGCTCACGCCCGACAACATCTACGGCGTGCTGTCGCTGGTGTTCTGGACGCTGACGGTGGTGGTGTCCATCAAGTACGTGGTGCTGATCCTGCGCGCCGACAACAACGGCGAGGGCGGCTTGATCGCGATGCTCGCGCTGGCGTCGCAGGCGGTGAAGGGCAAGCCCGTGCTGCGCCGGCGCCTGCTGATGGTGGGCATCTTCGGCACCGCCATCTTCTTCGGTGACGGCGTCGTCACGCCGGCCATCTCGGTGCTGGGCGCGATCGAAGGCCTGGAGGTGGCGGCCCCGGGGCTGCACCGCTACATCGTTCCCGTCTCGCTGGTGGTGCTCACGCTGCTGTTCATCGTGCAGCGCCACGGCACCGGCGGCATCGGCAAGTTCTTCGGGCCGATCACCGCCGCGTGGTTCATCGTCATCGCGTTGCTGGGGCTGGTGCACATCGCCGACAAGCCCGAGGTGATGGTGGCGCTCAGTCCGCACCACGCGCTGCGCTTCCTGTTCGTGCACCCCGGCATTGCGTTCATCGCGCTCGGATTCGTCGTGCTGTGCGTGACCGGCGCCGAGGCCCTGTATGCCGACATGGGCCACTTCGGCAAGCGTCCGATCCGCGTCGCTTGGTTCAGCCTGGTGATGCCGGCCCTGGTGCTCAACTACTTCGGGCAGGGCGCCATGCTGCTCGCCTCGCCCGAGAAGGCCCGCAATCCCTTCTACGAGATGGCGCCCGGCTGGGCCCTGTACCCCCTGATCGCGCTGGCCACGCTGGCCGCGGTGATCGCGTCGCAGGCCTTGATCTCGGCGGCGTTCTCGGTCACCAAGCAGGCGATCCAGCTCGGCTACATGCCGCGGCTGCGCATCCTGCACACCTCCGTGCGCGAGACCGGGCAGATCTACGTGCCCTTCGTGAACTGGAGCCTGTACGCCTGCGTGGTGGGCGCGGTGCTGATGTTCGGCTCGAGCGGCAGGCTGGCCGGCGCCTACGGCATCACCGTCACCATCGACATGACGATCACGACGATCATGACCTTCTTCGTGATCCGCTACGGCTGGAAGTACCCCTGGTCCGTGAGCATCGCCGCGACGGTCTTCTTCTTCATCGTCGACGTCGCCTACTTCGGCGCCAACATCGTCAAGGTATTCGAAGGCGGTTGGTTCCCGCTGCTGATCGGCGCGGTGATGTTCACGCTGATGACCACCTGGAAGCAGGGCCGCGTGCTGATGGCCGAGCGCCTGCGCGACGACGCGATCGACCTCAAGAGCTTCCTCGAGGCGGTGTTCGTGAGCCCGCCGTCGCGGGTGGCCGGCACGGCGGTGTTCCTGGTCGCCGAGCAGGGCATCACGCCCAACGCGCTGCTGCACAACCTCAAGCACAACAAGGTGCTGCACGAGACCAACCTGTTCGTCACCGTCAAGCAGCACGAGATCCCGTGGATCCCCTTCGACCGCCGCGCCGAGATGGATGCGCTGGGCCACGGCTGCTGGCAGGTGACGCTGCACTTCGGCTTCAAGAACGAGCCCGACGTGCCCGAGGCGCTGGCGCTGCTGCACAACCGCAGCTTCCAGATCGACGACATGGAGACCTCGTACTTCCTGTCGCGCGACATCATCGTGCCCACCATCGGCAGCGGCATGCACACCTGGCGCGAGAAGCTGTTCGCCGGCATGCACCGCAACGCGTCGGCAGCGGCCGACTACCTCAGCCTGCCGACCAATCGGGTGGTGGAGCTGGGGTCCAAGCTGGAGATCTGATCCGGCAGCCCTGCCCGGGCAGGCGCCCGGGTTTTGTGCAACAGTGGCGGGCCGCTCGCTCCCGCCTCGCCGCCCGCCATGAAACTGCTGTTCGTCGCCGACCCGCTCGAGGCCTTCAAGACCTACAAGGACTCCACCTTCGCGATGATGCGCGAGGCCGCCCGGCGCGGGCACCAGCTGCTGGCCTGCGAGCCGCGCGACCTGGTCTGGCAGCGCGGCGGGCGCGTGTCGGCGCGCATGCGCGACATCGCCCTCACCACCGATCCGCACGCCTGGTTCACCGAGGGCGGCAACCCGGAGCTGGCGCTGGCCGACGTCGACGCGGTGCTGATGCGCAAGGACCCGCCCTTCGACAGCGAGTACTTCTACGCCACCCACCTGCTGCAGCAGGCCGAACGCGAAGGCGCACGCGTCTTCAACAGCCCGGCGGCGTTGCGCGACCATCCCGAGAAGCTCGCCATCCTCGAGTTTCCGCAGTTCATCGGGCCGACCCTGGTGACGCGCGACGCGCAGGCCATCAAGCGCTTCCACGCCGAGCAGCGCGACATCATCCTCAAGCCCCTGGACGGCATGGGCGGCATGGGCATCTTCCGCGTCGGCCCCGACGGCCTGAACCTGGGCAGCATCACCGAGACCCTGAACCGCCACGGCACCCAGACCGTGATGGCGCAACGCTACCTGCCCGAAATCGCCCAGGGCGACAAGCGCATCCTCATCATCGGCGGCGTGCCCGTGCCGCATTCGCTGGCGCGCATCCCGCAGGGCAGCGAGATCCGCGGCAACCTCGCGGCCGGCGGCAAGGGCGTCGCGCAGCCGCTGTCGGCGCGCGATCGCGAGATCGCCGAGGCCATCGGGCCCGTGCTGGCCGCACGCGGCCTGCTTCTGGTGGGCCTGGACGTCATCGGCGACTGGATGACCGAGATCAACGTCACCAGCCCGACCTGCTTCCAGGAGATCGCGCAGCAGGCGGGCTTCGACGTTGCAGGGATGTTCATCGACGCGCTCGAAGCCGCGCTGCGTTGAGAATGCGCCTTTTGCGCGCGCACCCATGGCCGTCCTGTCGCTGTCCAATGCCCACCTCGCCTACGGCCATGTCGCGCTGCTCGACGGCGCCGCGTTCGCGCTCGAGCCCGGCGAGCGCCTGGGGCTCATCGGGCGCAACGGCGCGGGCAAGTCCTCGCTGCTGAAGATCGTCGCCGGGCAGGAGAAGCCCGACGACGGGCTGCTGCAGCTCACCCAGGGCCTGCGCATCCGCTACGTGCCGCAGGAGCCGCAGTTCGAGGCGTCGGCCAGCGTGTTCGACACCGTGAGCCAGGGCGTTGCCGAGGCCAAGGCGGTGCGCGAGCAGTACGAGGCGCATGCGCCCGGCGTCGACCTCGACGCGCTGCAGACGCGCATCGAGGCGCTGGACGCCTGGAACTGGGAGCAGCGCGTCGCCACCACGCTGGACCACCTGCACCTCGACGGCGAGCGGCTGATCGGCGAGCTCTCGGGCGGCATGAAGAAGCGCGTGGCGCTGGGCCGGGCGCTGGTGGCCGTGCCCGACGTGCTGCTGCTGGACGAGCCCACCAACCACCTCGACCTCGACTCCATCGCCTGGCTCGAAGAGCTGCTGCGCGGCTTCGCGGGCAGCGTGATGCTCGTCACCCACGACCGCGCCTTCCTCGACGGCGTGGCCACCCGCATCCTCGAGCTCGACCGCGGGGTGATCCGCAGCTATCCCGGCAACTTCAGCGCCTACGAGCGCATCAAGGAAGAGCAGCTCGCCGCCGAGGCGCTGGCCAACGCGCGCGCCGACAAGCTGCTGGCGCAGGAAGAGGTCTGGATCCGCAAGGGCGTCGAGGCGCGCCGCACCCGCAGCGTGAGCCGGGTGCAGCGGCTGCAGAAGCTGCGCGTCGAGCGCGAGAAGCGGCGCGAGTCCTTGGGCCAGGTGCGGCTCGAGATCGACTCCGGCGTGCCCAGCGGCAAGATCGTGGCCGAGCTCAACGACGTCTCCATGCGTTTCCCGACCACCCCCACGGCCCCTTCAGGGCCTGCCCCCCAAGGGGGCGCACAGCCGCCTTGGGGCGGCCCGGCGGCGGCTGCGGGCGACAAGGTGATCGTCGACCGCTTCACCGCCACCCTGCTGCGCGGCGACAAGGTCGGCCTCATCGGCCCCAACGGCGCCGGCAAGACCACGCTGCTCAAGCTCGTCCTCGGCGAGCTGCAACCCACGTCCGGTACGGTGCGCCAGGGCACGCGGCTGGAGGTCGCCTACTTCGACCAGATGCGCAGCAAGCTCGACCTCGACGCGACCCTGGCCGACACCATCAGCCCCGGCAGCGAATGGGTGGAGTTCAACGGCGCGCGCAAGCACGTCATGAGCTACCTCAACGACTTCCTGTTCTCGCCCGCGCGCGCCAACTCGCCGGTGCGCACGCTGAGCGGCGGCGAGCGCAACCGCCTGCTGCTGGCGCGCCTGTTCGCGCTGCCGGCCAACGTGCTGGTGCTCGACGAGCCGACCAACGACCTCGACATCGACACGCTGGAGCTGCTGGAAGAACTGCTGCAGAACTACGCCGGCACGGTCTTCCTCGTGAGCCACGACCGGCGCTTTCTCGACAACGTCGTCACCAGCACCATCGCATGGGAAGGCGAGGAGTCGCCGGGCCTGTGGCGTGAATACGAGGGCGGCTACGAGGACTGGAAGACGCAGCGCGAGCGGGCGCAGGCCTTGCGCGCGCCGGTCGCCAGGCGGGTCGAGAAAGCGAAGGCCATCGAGAAGGAGCCGAGCGCCGTCAAGCCGCGCAAGCTCAGCTACAAGGAACAGAAGGAGCTCGACGAGTTGCCCGGGCTGATCGAGGCCCTGGAGGCGGAGCAGAAGGAGTTGGGCGACCTGCTGGCCAAGCCCGAGCTCTATGCGAGCGAGCCCAAGCGCGCGGCCGAGGCGCAGGTGCGCTACACGCAGATCGACGACGAGCTCACCGCGGCGCTGGAGCGCTGGGAGCTGCTCGGCTCCCGGTAGCCCGGGTGCAACCCGGGATTCGTCGGTCGAGCGCGACCCCGGGTTGCACCCGGGCTACACCGAGCCCTTGGGCTTGCGCTTCCAGCTCTCGTTGATCGCGTCGGGATGCGATCGGCTGACCATCAGCCCCGCCTGCAGGTACAGCGCATTGAGCAGCCGCACCGCGCGCTCGCGGTCCATGCCCGGCCATTCGGCGATGTCGCTGAGCGTCGAGCCTTCGCTGCGCAGCCGGTAGATCGAAGCCAGCACCGCGTTGCTCGCCGGCACGCTGCCCAGCTGCAGCCCGGGCGTGACGCGGTACACCGCGGGTCCGACGATCTCGGGCAGCAGCTCGGTGCGCCCGCCTTGCATCGCCAGCTCCCACAGCAGCGGCGCCAGCGGGAAGTGCAGCTTCTCGTCGCCGACCAGCGCGCTTTCCTCGTCGCCCGGCGGGCGCAGCATCGCCGGCTCGACGTGCAGCACGCGCAGCTCGGTCAGGGGCTTGGCCAGCAGCTGGCCCAGGGGCATGGGGCAATGGACCAGGCGCTCCTCGGGGAACACCGTGAGGGGGACGACGCGCTCCTCGCACTGCAGGTGGATGGCGACCCGCTTGGCGTGGCGCACGCACGCGGCCACCACCTCGAGCACCTCGGAGGTTCCGCCATCGGCCTCGAAGCGGTACAGGTCGGCCCGCAGGGAGGGGCTGAGCGAGGAGATGCGCGAGCTGACGCCGGCCTTGGCCGCTTCGTCGTCCAGCTCGCGCAGGTACTGTTGGTAGGCACTCGCGCGCATCAGTTCGGGTTCACCGAACGGGATCGTTGACTCGAACATGGGGGAATGGAGGATCTCGCAGAACTTGTGACGAACTGTAGCGGCTGGCCGGCCATGCACCAAGTCAAAGCCCCTGCCGGGCATGCGCCAGGGCCCGCCAGAAGCGGGCGTCCTGGGTCGTGGCGAAGTTGATGCGCATCAGCGTGGTCGGCCGGTGGGTGGCGTGGAAGAGGGCGCCGGGGGCGAGCAGCCAGCCGTCATCGAGCATCACGCGTGCCAGGCGCTCGGTGTCGACGCCCGCATCGACCCAGCCGAACAGGCCGCGCGGCACGGTGGCGAGCCGGCAGCCATGGGCCTCGGCCAGCTTGACCGAGCGGGCGCGGGCCGCATCGAGCTTGGCCGTGACCCGCTCGGCGTGGCGCCGCAGCAGCCCGTGCTCCAGGCAGTGGGCCAGCGCCTGCTCGGTCAGGCTGGGCGTGGTGAGCGTGCTCAGCAGCTTGGTGTCGATGAAGCGGTCGACCAGGGCGGGCGGCGCGGCGATGAAGCCGACCCGCCAGTTGGGCGCCAGGATCTTGGAGAAGCCCGAGACGTAGATGGTGCGCTCCAGCGCATCGAGCGCCGCCATCCGCGGCAGGTGGGCCGGCGCCAGGTGGGCGTAGCTGTCGTCCTCGACGATGTGCAGGTCGTGGGTCTGCGCCAGGCGCAGGATGCGGTGGGCGGCGCCCAGCGACAGCGAGGCGCCGGTCGGGTTGTGCAGCACCGACACCGTCACGTACAGGCGCGGGTGGTGGGCCTCGATCAGCCGCTCCATCACGGCCAGGTCGGGACCTTCCTCGCCGCGCGGCACCGGCAGCACGCGCAGCCCGAGCGCGGCGAGCCGCGCGTATTCCACCGACCAGCCCGGCTCGTCGACCAGCACCGCGTCGCCGGCGCGCACCAGCGTCCGGGTGACGACGTCCAGCCCGTGGGTGGCGCCGATGGTGGTGACGATCTGCTCCGGTGTCGCGGCGACGCCGTGGTCGGCCAGACGGGTGGCCAGCGCGCGGCGCAGCCGCTCGTCGCCGGCGGGCTGCCCGTACTGCAGGGCGTGCGGCCCGAGCTGGGCGCCGCTGCTCACCTTGCGCAAGGCACTGCTGAGCATGGGCAGGTCCAGCCATTCGATCGGCAAGGTGCCCAGGCCCGGCATGGGCTGCGCGCCGGGGGCCTGGAACATGCCGCGCACCAGCGTGGTCGCGCTGATGGGCAGCGGCGCGTGCGGTGCCTTGGCGGCCGCCGGCCGCGGCGCCTCGGGGGCGGGCTCGCGCACGAAGAAGCCGCGCTGGCGCCGCGCCTCGACCAGGCCTTGCGCCTGCAGCTGGTCGTAGGCGGCCACCACGGTATAGGCGCTCACGCCATGGCGTCGCGCGCACTCGCGCACCGAGGGCAGGCGCGTGCCGGGGGCCATCAGGCGCTGGCGGATGCGATCGGAGAAGCGCGCCGAGAGCTGTTCGGTGAGCGTGGTGTCGGAGCCCCGGGACAGGGCTGCGGCGGACGAGGGCGGGTTCTTCATGTGCTGGCAGCGCCACCAATACAGAATGCGGAATGTCAGGGTGAAGTGTACTGGCTCTGTGTTGGCGTGCGGCCGTAGACTGCCCCGAATGTCGATCCACCCCGTCACGCTTTCATGAGCACGCGCGAGCACGAGGCGCAGGGCCTGTGGTTCGGCCTGCTGGGCGTGGTGATCTTCGCCATGACCTTGCCGATGACGCGCCTCGCGGTCGGCCCGGCCGCCGACCCGCAGCTGCCGCCGCTGTTCGTGACCGCCGGGCGTGCCGCCTTCGCCGGCCTGCTCAGCATCGCCTACCTCGTCCTCACCCGCGCACCGATTCCGCGCCGCGCCGACCTGCCGGCCTTGGCAGTCGCCGCGGCCGGCACGGTGATCGGCTTTCCGCTCTTCCTCGCCCTGGCCTTGCGCCATGTCGATGCCATGCACGCCGCGGTCATCACCGGCGTGCTGCCGCTGGGCACGGCCATCGCGGCCGCCGTGCACCTGCGGCAGCGGCCGTCGGTCGGCTTCTGGATCTGCGCCGCGCTGGGCTGCGCGCTGGTGCTGGCCTTCGCCGCCCACCGGGGCAGCGGACGGCTCGACGCGGCCGACGCCTTGCTGCTGCTGGCGGTCGCCAGCGCCTCGGTCGGCTACGTGGCCGGCGCGCAGCTGTCGCGCCGGATGCGTGCCGAGCAGGTGATCTGCTGGGTGCTGGTGCTCAGTCTGCCCGTCACCGCGCCGCTGACCTGGCTGGCCTGGCCGGTCCAGCCCGTGCGCCCATCGGCCTGGGCCGGCCTCGGCTATGTCACGCTGTTCTCGATGTGGCTGGGCTTCTTCGCCTGGTACCGCGGCCTTGCGCTGGGCGGCACCGTGCGGGTGAGCCAGGTCCAGCTGGTGCAGCCTTTCCTCGCCCTGCTGTTCGCCGTGCCCGTGCTCGGCGAGCAGCTCGACGCGACGACCTTGATCTTCTCGCTGGCGGTCATCGCCACGGTGTTCGTCGGCAAGTCCATGCCGGCCGACACGCGTCGCCACCCTGCCACGGCCCTCGAGAGCTCCGAAGGAGGGAGCCGACCATGACGTTCCAGCAAGCCCGGCGCGCCGCGCGCATGAACCCGTCGATCATCCGCGAGATCCTCAAGGTGACCGAGCGGCCCGGCGTCATCTCGCTCGCCGGCGGGCTGCCCTCGCCCGACACCTTCCCGGTCGACGCGATGCGCGAGGCCGCCGAGCGCGTGCTGCGCGATTCGCCGCGCGAAGCCCTGCAGTACGCCGCCAGCGAAGGCCACGGCCCGCTGCGCGAATGGGTGGCGCAACGCCTGGGCGCGCAGGGCCTCGCCGTCGAGGCCTCGCAGGTGCTCATCACCACCGGCTCGCAGCAGGGTCTCGACCTGGTCGGCAAGGTGCTGATCGACGCCGGCAGCCGGGTGGCGGTCGAGTCGCCCACCTACCTTGGCGCGCTGCAGGCCTTCACGCCCTACGAGCCCGAGTTCGTCGCGGTGGACTGCGACGACGACGGGCCGCTGCCCGACGCGCTGGAGGCGGCCCGCGGCGCACGCTTCCTCTACGCCCTGCCCAACTTCCAGAACCCGAGCGGACGCTGCATGAGCGAGGCGCGCCGCGCCGCGGTGGTGTCGCGCGCAATGGCGATCGGCCTGCCCATCGTCGAGGACAACCCCTACGGCGACCTCTGGTTCGAGACGCCCCCGCCGGCGCCGCTCGCCTCGCGCTGGAGCGAAGGCGCGATCTACCTCGGCTCCTTCTCCAAGGTGCTGGCGCCCGGCCTGCGCCTGGGCTACGTGGTGGCGCCCAAGCCGCTGTGCCCCAAGCTGCTGCAGGCCAAGCAGGCCGCCGACCTGCACACGCCCAGCTTCAACCAGCGCGTGGTCCACGAGGTGATCCGCGAGGGCTTCCTGGAGCAGCACGTGCCGACCATCCGCGCGCGCTACAAGGCCCACCGCGACGCGATGCGCGCGGCGATGGAGCGCCACATGCCGGCCGGCTGCCACTGGAACGTGCCGGTGGGCGGCATGTTCTTCTGGGTCGAGCTGCCCGAGGGCGTCGATGCGATGGCGCTGCTGCCGCACGCGGTCGAGCGCGGCATGGCCTTCGTGCCGGGCGCGGCCTTCTATGCCGAGCACCCGAAGGCGAACACGCTGCGCCTGTCGTTCGTCACCGTGTCGCCCGAGCGCATCGAGCAAGGGGTGGCGATCCTGGCGCAGACCTTGAAGGAGCACCGCGCATGACGAGCTTCGCATTCACCCAGGTCGACGTCTTCACCGACACGCCGCTGCAAGGCAACCCGCTGGCCGTGGTGCACGGCGCCGACGCGCTGAGCGACGCGCAGATGCAGGCCTTCGCGCGCTGGACCAACCTGTCGGAGACCACCTTCCTCCTGGCGCCGCGCTCGCCGGAAGCCGACTACCGGGTGCGCATCTTCACGCCCGGCGGCGAGCTGCCCTTCGCGGGACATCCCACGCTCGGAAGCTGCCACGCCTGGCTGGAGCGCGGCGGCTCGCCGCGCGTGAGCGGCCGCGTGGTGCAGGAGTGCGGCGTCGGCCTGGTGAACATCCGCCTCGACGGCCGCCGGGCCGCCTTCGCCGCGCCGCCGCTGCGCATCCAGGCCGTCGACGAGGCCACGCTGGCGCCGGTGCTGGCCGCGCTGGGCCTGTCGCGCGATCGGGTGCGGCGTGCCGCCTGGCTCGACAACGGGCCGAACTGGCTCAGCCTGCTGCTGGCCGATGCCGACACGGTGCTCGCGCTCGAGCCCGACCACGCGGCGTTGAAAAACCTCGCCAAGGTCGGCGTGGTGGGGCCGCATGCGCGCGGCGCCGATGCCGACGTCGAGGTGCGCGCCTTCGCCGCCTCGATCGGTGTTCCCGAAGACCCGGTCACCGGCAGCCTCAACGCAGGACTGGCGCAGTGGCTGATCCCCGACGGCACGCTGCCCGCGCGCTACGTCGCCGCGCAAGGCACGCGGATGGCGCGCTCGGGCCGCGTCCAGATCGAGCGCGACGGCGACACGGTGTGGGTCGGCGGGCACAGCGTGAGCTGCATCCGCGGCGAGCTGCACCTGTGACGCTCGCGCTGGACCACATCGTGGTCGCGGCCCGCACGCTGGCCGACGGCGTGCAGTGGTGCGAGGCCACGCTGGGCGTGACGCCGGATGCCGGCGGCCGGCATGCGCTGATGAGCACCCACAACCGCCTCCTCGCGATCGGCTCGCCAGCGTTCGCCCGGGCCTACCTGGAGATCATCGCCATCGATCCCGAGGCGCCGGCCCCCGGCCGTGCGCGCTGGTACGACCTCGACGATCCGGCGCTGCAAGCCGCGCTCGCCGGTGGCCCGCGGCTCATCCACTGGGTGCTCGGCTGCGACCGCATTCTCGAACGCACGCAGGCCTTGCGCGACGCCGGCCTCGACACCGGCGAGGTGCTCGACGTCCAGCGCGGCGCGCTGCGCTGGCGCCTCGGCGTGCGCCCCGACGGCCGCCGACTCGGCCGGGGTGCGGTCCCGACGCTGATCGAATGGCCCGGGCCGCATCCGAGCGACCAGCTGCCGGCGAGCAGCGTGTCGCTGGAGCGCCTGACCGTCTGCGGCGTGGCGCCGGCGGCCGCCGCCCTGTGCGACGAGGCCGGTGTGCTGCGCTCGATCGACGGGCCGCCGCTCGTCGCTGTCCTGTCCACCCCGCGCGGCCGTGTCGAGCTGCGATCGACCGACTCGTGAGGCTGGCCATGTTCGACCGTGAATCGCTGGAATCCGCGCAGCGCATCGTGCACCGCGCCTTCGCCCCGACGCCGCAGCAGCGCTGGCCATTGCTCGACCGGCGGCTGAACGCGCAGGTCTGGGTCAAGCACGAGAACCACACCCCGGCCGGCGCCTTCAAGCTGCGCGGCGGCCTGGTCTACTTCGACGCGCTGCGCCGGCGCGAGCCGCAGTGCCGCGGCGTTGTCGCCGCGACCCGAGGCAACCATGGGCAATCGGTGGGCTTCGCGGCGCGTGCCCAAGGCCTCGCCGCGACCATCGTCGTGCCGCGCGGCAACTCGGTCGAGAAGAACGCCGCCATGCGCGCCCTGGGCGTCGAGCTGGTCGAGCACGGCGACGATTTCCAGGCGGCGCGCGAGCACGCCGGCGAGCTCGCGCGCCGCCATGGGCTGCACATCGTGCCGTCCTACCACGACGACCTGGTGCGCGGCGTGGCCAGCTACTGGCTCGAGTTCTTCGCCGCCGTGCAGCCCGAGGTGGTGTTCGTGCCGATCGGCCAGGGCTCGGGCATCTGCGCCTGCGTCGCGGCGCGGGCCCATGCGGGTACGAAGACGCGCATCGTCGGCGTGGTGTCCACCCATGCCGACGCCTACCAGCGCTCGTTCCGCGAAGGCCGCATCGTCGAGTCGCCGGTCAGCACGCAGCTGGCCGACGGCATGGCCTGCCGGCTGCCCGACGCGCAGGCGCTGGACATCATCCGGCGCGAGGTCGACGACGTCATCGCCGTGAGCGACGACGAGGTCGCCCGGGCCATGCGTGCGCTCTTCGCCGACACCCACAACGTCGCCGAGGGCGCGGGCGCGGCGTCGCTGGCCGGCGCGCTGCAGCAGCGCGAGCGCTGGGCGGGCCGCTGCGTGGGCGTGACGCTCACCGGCGGCAACGTCGACAGCGCGGTCTTCGCCCGGGTGCTGGCCGCGCAGGACTGAGAAGCTGTGAACCAATCCGACACACCCGCTCAGGCCGCTCGGGCGCGCCGGATTGGTTCACAGCTTCTGAGCCGGCGCGGCGGTCGGTCGCTACCATCGCGGCCATGCTTCGCCGCCATGTGCTCGCCTGGGCCGGCGCCGCCCCGTGGCTGGCCGGCTGCGGCGTCGCGGTCACGGTGGCCGACGGCCCCGACGCGCCGTCGTTCGAGGCGCCGTCGCACCCGTTCGGCCTGGCGCTGGTGCTGGCGGCCGGCGGTCCGCGCGGCTTCGCCCACGTCGGTGTCGTGCGTGCGCTGGCCGAGCTCGACATCCGGCCCGACCTCATCGTCGGCGCCTCGGTCGGCGCCCTGATCGGCGGGGCGATGGCCGCCGGCCTGCCGATCGAGCGCATCGAGGCGCTGGCCTTCGACTTCGACTTCTATCGCCTGGCGCGCTGGTCGCCCGGCAGCGGCCTGATGATGGACGGCAGCCGCATCGCCGCGCTGGTGCACGAGTCGCTGGGGGTGCGCCGCTTCGCCGAGCTGCGCGTGCCGCTGGCGGTGGTGGCCACCGACCAGCAGGCGCTGCAGCCGGTCGTCTTCAACCGCGGCGACCTGGGCTGGGCGGTGCAGGCCTCGTGCGCGATCCCCGGCCGCTTCGCCCCGGTGCGGGTGCGCGGGCGCGACATCGTCGATGCCGACGTCGCCAGCCCGCTGCCGGTCAAGGCGGCACGCGCGCTGGGTGCGCGCAAGGTGCTGGCCATCGATGTGGCGGTGCACATGGACAAGCCCCGGCCGCCGGGCGCCGAGCGCTATCTCGAGGGCGATCGGATCAAGCGGGAGCAGATCGACGCCGAGGCGCGACTGGCCGACCTCGTGCTGCATCCGTACTTCGGCTACTGGGTGAGCCTGAGCCGCGAGTACCGGGAGAACACCGCACGCGCGGCTTACGAGCAGACGATTGAAAAGGCGGCGCTGCTGCGTGCGCTGACCGCGGCGTGAAGCGCGTTGCGGGTCAGCCTCGCCGCCAGCGCCAGGCGTGCCGCACGCTGGTCCAGGCTTGTGCCCGCTCGGGATCGGCTTCGCGGACCAGCGCCACGTAGCGACGCCACACCACGACCGTGCACGCGCCCAGGAGCCCCAGCAGGGTGCCGGCAAGGACGATCAAGGCACGCGAGGGCTTGGACTTGTAGTCCGGGGCCACGGCGCGGTCGATCTGCTGCAGCGTCTGGCCTTCCTTGGCTTCGTCGAGCTTGGCCAGCTCGTACTGCCGAACCATGCCCTCGAGCAGCGTCTCCTGGAGCTTGACTTCACGGCGTGCCCGCACGTAGTCGACGGCGGCCTCGGGGATACGGCCCACCGGCATCTCCACGGCGCTGCCGCTGCCGCCTTGCTTCGATTCCATGCGCGACAGCTCGGCGCGCAGCGCATGCAGCTCCGAGGTCAATCGAAGCACGTCGGGATTCTGTTCGGTGGCCGCAGTGCGCAGGACCTTGAGCTGCACCTCGCGCTCGGCAATGAGCGCGCGAATCTGGGCCGCCCCGCCGATCAGGGCCTCGGCTTGCTTGTCGAGCACGATGACACCCGACTTTTCCTGCACCCGCTGCAGATCCTGTTCGGCCTTGATCAGGTGCTCCTTGGTGTCCTTGAGCTGCTGCTCGTAGAAGACGCGCCGCTGCTGCGCCTCGGACACGGCCAGGCGGCCCAGCAGCTTGGTGAGCTCGTCGACGTGGCCGTTGGCCAGCTCGGCGGCGAACTTGGCATCCTCGTCGTCCACCTCGACGGTGATGACACCGCTCTTCTTGTCGGGGATCACGCGCACGTAGCGCGGCAGGGCCTTGCGCAAGGCTTCGAGATTCTTGAGCTCGTAGCGCTTTCGCAGCTCGAAACGCGAATCGAGGGCGCGCATCAGGCCGTCGCTTCGGAGCAGGGCCACGTAGAGTTCGTCGGGCGACTTGGGCGCCAGGCCACCGGCCAGTCCGCCCAGCGTGCCCAACGCAGCCAAGGCCGCCGCCGTGCCGCTTTGTTGCTGCGAGCCGGGCGGCAGCAAGGCCGTGCGGGCCGTGAACACCGGCGGCAACAGCAGCGCGATCGCCACCGAGACCACCGCGGCGCCGGCCGCCACTGCACTGATCAGGCGCTTGCCATCGCCCAGCCAGGCCAGCACGTCCACCAGGCGGATGCCCGGACCGTCGTCCTCGGCCTCGTCGAAGTCGGTATCGGGCAGGGAATCGCGGGACGCAGACATTCGAGGGCTCATCAATTGCGCAGGGTCTGGATCGCCGCGGCGCCCAGTCCGAACTGGTAGAAGATCTGCGACCAGTCCTTCAGGTTGCGCACCAGCGCGCGTCCCCAGGTCTCGTAGTCGAGCTGGCTGGGCACGACGACGGCGTCGCCCGGCTGCAGCGGCTGCGAGTCGATGCCGCCGCCGAAGCCGAAGAAGCCGCGCCGGTCGTTGGCGCTGTTGACGGTGCCGTCGGCACGCAGGATGAACATGGCCGAGGTGTCGGCCGCTTCGTCCAGGCCGGCCAGGCGCACGTAGTCGCCGGCGGTGCGTCCAGGCTTCCACAGGAAGGCGTTGTTGTTGACCACCGCGCCGGCCACGGTCACGAAGCCCGGGCGCGACGGCACGATCACGCGGTCGCCGTGCTCCAGGGGAACTTCGGGCAGGGCGTCGAGCGTGCGGCTGTCGGGCGCGAGCTCGAGCGCGATGCGGCCGTTGGGCTGCAGCTGGGCCAGCCGCGCGAGCTGGGCCTGGGTCGCGGCATTGCTCACCGCCGCGCTGCGGTCGGCCGAGGTTTCGTCGCGGCGGTTCGCGGCTTCGCGCGCGCTTTGCGTGGCCGACAGCGCCTGCAGCCGGGTCAGCGCGGCGTTCAGGTTCTCGCGCTGGCGCAGGCGCGTCTCCTCGCGGCTGAACTCCAGGCCGTACCCATAGGCCTGCGGCGTGAAGCCGCCGGCGCGGTCGATCAGCGACTTCAAGGTCTCGCCGGCCAGCAACTGGTAGATGCCGGGCGCGGCGACCTCGCCTTCCAGCGACACGAGGCGGGTCTGGCGCGCCACCGGCACGCGCATGTCCTTCTGGCTGTACACGGTGACGACGTCGCCCGGCAGCAGCTCGATGTTTTGCGCCGGGTCGTGCTGCAGCACCGCCCGCCCGAGATTGAACGGAATGACCTGGGTCGAGAGGTCGCGCTGGTTCAGGCGCTCGATGACGGCGTAGTCCCAGTTGAGCTCGTCGAACAGCGTCTTGGGCACCTTTCTCGGGCGGTTGATCGCGAGGCGCTCGTCCTTGTCGTCGTCCTGCTGCAGGCGGCGCGACTTGCGGCTGCTGCGCGGCGGCTGCGTGTCGGCAGGCTGCTGGATGACGCCTTGCCCGGCCACCGCACCCGGGAAGGCGGGGGTGCTGCCCGCAGGCAATTGCTGCGACGGGAACTGGCCCGCCTGGCCCTGAACCTGTCCCTGCGGCAGCGACGGCTGCGCCTGCGGCCAGGTGGCGATCGGTGCGGCGGTGTCGTCCTCGTCCTCGATCACCTGCACCAGCACGTTCTTGCGCCGATAGAAATCGGGCGAGATCAGCGCCTCGCGGTCCGGGATCAGGTCGCTGATGCGCATGCCGGGCGCTCGATGTCGGAGGCCTTCACGCCCGCCACGTTGAAGCTGCCCACCTTGGGCAGGTTGATCTGGCCGTTGCCGTCGACGGTGGCGCGGTAGTCGACGTCGATAGCGCCCAGGCACGGATCAGCAACTCGTCGCCCGGGCCGATGACGTAGTCGGCGGACACCGGCACGTTGTCGCTCTGCCCCTGGCGGGCGGCGTCGCTGAAGAAGTTGCTGCCGAAGACGGCAGCAGGCGGCCGGTCGCCGCCTCGACAAACTTCTGGAACTCGCTGGGCTTGGGCGGCGGCAGCAGCTCACGCCCGCTGGAAGCTGCGGTCGGCAGCCGGCTCCCGGCCGGTGCCCGGCAGGCGCGCCGTCGGCGACGTGGTGCCCGGCGCGCCGCGATCGGGGTCTGCAGCGTCGTGCCCGGCTGGACGGTTCCGGCCTGCGGACGTTGCTGCACGGGCGGCGTGTAGCCTGGCACGACGAAGGCAACCCGCGATGGTACTGGATGCGCGTCCGGTCCTATGATGGCCGGCGGAGACCCGCCATGCCCCTCCCTGCGACCCTCGAGCTGTTCCGCGACGACTCGCGCCTGGCGCACTGCGACGCCGTCGTCGCGGCGGTCGATGATCGCGGCGTGCGCCTGGACCGCACCGTGTTCTATCCGCAAGGCGGCGGACAGGCCGGCGATCGCGGCGAGCTGCTGCTGCCCGACGGCGGCGTGCTGGTCATCGCCGACACGCGCAAAGGCGAGCAGCCCGGCGAGATCGTCCATGTGCCGGCGCCTCGTCAGGAGTCCACGCTCGCCGCGCTTCAGCCGGGCGCACGCGTCGTCGCCCGGATCGACTGGACCCGGCGCCATCGCCACATGCGCTTCCACACCACCACGCACCTGCTGTGCGCGCTGGTGCCGCACCCGGTCGACGGCTGCTCGATCACCGCCGACTACGCGCGGCTCGACTTCCACATGAGCGAGCCGCTGGACAAGGAGGCGCTCAACGCCGGGCTCGCCCGACTGGTGGCCGAGGCGCACCCGGTGGGCCACCGCTGGATCAGCGACGAGGAGCTCGATGCCAACCCCGGGCTGGTGCGCAGCATGAGCGTCCAGCCGCCCCGCGGAACGGGGCGGGTGCGGCTGATGGAGGTGGACGGCGTCGACCTGCAGCCGTGCGGCGGCACGCACGTGGCCAACACGGCCGAGATCGGCGCGGTGGTGGTGACGAAGATCGAGAAGAAGTCGGCGATGACGCGGCGGGTGGTGCTGGGCTTCGCCGACTGATCGTTGTTATTCCTTGCGGAAATTGTCGTGGCAGGACTTGCACGACTGGCCGACCGGGCCGAAGGCCGCCTTGATCGTCTCCAGGTTGCCCGTCTTGGCCGCTGCGTTGAGCTTGGCCATCTCTTCCTGCATACGGGTGGCGCCGGCCTTGAACTTGTCGCCCTCGCTCCAGACTTCCGGCTTGGCCTTGGTCTCGCCCTTGTCCGTGCCTTCGACGAAGGCGGTGTAGGGCAGGCGGGACATCAGCGCCGCGATCTCGGCGTTCTCGGCCGCGGCCTTGGCGTCGAAGGGCGCGCGGCCGTTGACCATCGCGCCGATGCGCGAGAAATGCGAGGCCATCACGCTGAAGGCGGCCTTGCGGTACTTGATGGCGTCTTCCGGCTTGGCGAATTGCGCCGCGGCGGGCAGCGCCGTCATCAGGCCGGCGACCGCGGCAGCGGCCAGCAACATCTTCTTCATCAGGAATTTCTCCAACGGGTTTTTGGTGAGTGGGCGAGGCGTCGGCCCGCAGCCTCCCGGACTGCGGACGAACGCCGCGAAGTGTACGTACGGGTCATGGCAGGCCGCCGACGCACGGGTAAATCCCAGTGGAGTGCTGCGTTGCTGCAGGCGGTTGCGGCTCTGCGGTTATCTTTGCGGCTTTTCCTGCCACCGAGAAACGCATTCCCTCATGAGCGAGCCCCTGCTTCCGACCCGCGTCTGGGACCTGCCCACGCGACTGTTCCACTGGGTGCTGGCGTGCTGCGTGATCGGCTCGGTGATCAGCGCCAAGATCGGCGGCAACGCCATGCCGTGGCACTTCCGCCTGGGCTACGTGGTGTTCACGCTGCTGGCGTTTCGCCTGGTGTGGGGCCTGGTCGGCGGGCACTGGTCGCGCTTTTCCAGCTTCATCTACTCGCCGGCCACGGTGCTGCGCTACCTGCGCGGGCAAAGCCGCCACGACGAGCACCACGACGTGGGCCACAGCCCGCTGGGCGCCTTCTCGGTGTTCGGCCTGCTGGGCATCCTCGCATTGCAGGTCGGCACGGGGCTGTTCGCCGACGACGAGATCGCCAACACCGGGCCGCTCATCAAGTTCGTCTCGGGCGACACCAGCCTGAGGCTCACCTCCTGGCACAAGACCTGGGGCCAGTGGCTGATCATCAGCCTGGTCACGCTGCACGTGCTGGCCATCGTGTTCTACCTGGTGCGGCGCAGGCGCAACCTGGTCCACCCGATGATCGTCGGCGACAAGCCGCTGCCGCCCGGCGTGCCGCCGTCGACCGACCGCTGGACCACGCGCGGCGTCGCGGCTGCCGTCTTGACCCTGTGTGCGGTCGGGGTTGGCTGGCTCGTCAGCCTGGGGGGCTAAACTCGCCCTCCCGTCTTGCTGCCATCCTGGATGGACGCCCCGCAGATACGTCTGGTCGTTCCGGACACCCCCGAGCTGATCGCCGCCACGCGCGAGGTCTTTCGCGAGTACGCGCACAGCCTCGACGTCGACCTGTGCTTCCAGAACTTCGAGGCCGAGCTCGCCGGCCTGCCCGGCGAATACGCGCCGCCCGGCGGCCACCTGGTCCTCGCCTTCGTGGACTCCGAGCTGGCCGGCTGCGGCGCCCTGCGGTCCTTCCGCGAGGGCGACTACGCCAACGCCTGCGAGATGAAGCGCCTGTTCGTGCGCCCGGCCTTCCGCCGCTTCGGCCTGGGCCGCGTCATCGCCCAGGCCCTGCTCGACGAGGCGCAGCAGGCCGGCTACTCCGAGGTGCTGCTGGACACGCTGGACGACATGGAGGCCGCGCGCGGCCTGTACGCGACGCTGGGCTTCGAGGAGATCCCGCCGTACTACTACAACCCCATCCCCGGCGCCCACTACCTCAAGGTGACGCTGGGGGCGACCGCCTCGCAGTACTGAACCGAGGATCCGGATGAACGCATTCCGACAACTGCTGAAGGCCTCGGGTGCGCATCCTCCCGTGGGCACCTGGATCAGCACCGCCAGCCCCATCGTGGCCGAGGCCATGGGCCATGCCGGCTTCGACTGGGGCGTGGTCGACATGGAGCATGCGCCGCTCGACGTGATGGGCGTGGTGCACCTGCTGCAGGCGCTGTCGGGTACCAAGATGCTGCCGGTGGTGCGCGTGCCCTGGAACGACGCCGTCATGGTCAAGCGCGTGCTCGACGCCGGCGCCACCACGGTGATGTTCCCCTTCGTGCAAGGCGCCGACGAGGCACGCCGCGCGGTGGCGGCCACCCGCTATCCGCCCGAAGGCGTGCGCGGCATGGCGGGGCTCAGCCGCGCCACCCGCTTCGGCACCATCGCCAACTACTTCCGCTCGGCCAACCAGAGCATCGGCGTGATCGTGCAGATCGAGACGCCGCAGGCCATCGAGCAGATCGATGCGATCGCCGGCGTCGACGGCGTCGATGCGCTGTTCATCGGCCCGGCCGACCTGTCCGCCGCGATGGGGCACATCGGCGAGCTCACCCATCCGGCCGTGGTCGGCCTGATGTCGCGTGCCGTGCAGCGCTGCAAGGCGCTGGGCCGGCCGGTCGGCACCCTGGGCGCCAACCCGGAGGCGGTGGCGCAGTACCGCGCCATCGGCTTCGACTACGTCGCCGTGTCCTCGGACATCGGCTTCATGATGCGCGGCGCCCAGGCGGCGATCGCGGCGCTGCGCACGCGCGACACCGAGCACGTGCACACCCTTGCCAGCGGCACCCAGCCGTCCACCACCTGACACCATGACCGGATCCTCGCCCTCCGCCAGCGACCACATCTTCGAACTCCACGCCGGCGCGCTGCGCCTTGCCTTGCGTCCCGACCTCGGCGGCAGCATCGCCGGCCTGTGGCACCGCGACACGCCCATCCTGCGTTCGACCGAGCCGGCCGCGCTCGCCAGCGCGCGCCTCGCAGCGTCGTTCCCGCTGCTGCCCTATTCCAACCGCCTCGGCTACCGGCGTTTCCGCTGGAAGGGGCACGACTACACCACGCTGCCCAACTTCGGCGACAGCCCGCATTCGGTCCATGGCATCGGCTGGATGCGGCCCTGGGAGGTGGTCTCGCACAGTGCGATCGACATCGCGCTGCGGCTGGTCCACGCACCCGACGGCCACTGGCCCTTCGCCTTCGAGGCGCAGCAGTACTTCTCGCTCACGCCGCAGTCCATGGTCGCGCAGATGACGATCACCAACACCGCGGACGTCGTGCAGCCGGTGGGCCTGGGCTGGCATCCCTACTTTCCGCGGCGCGCGCGCAGCCGGCTGCACGTCGAGTGCAGCGACCGCTGGGACGCCGACGCCGCGCAGCTGCCGGTGCGCAAGGTCGCGCAGCCCGGCATCGACGCCGACGTGACCCATCTCGACTTCGACAATGGCTTCGAAGGCTGGAAGGGTCCGGCGCGCATCCGCGACGAGAAGTTCTCCCTGCAGCTGCGCTCCTCGCTGCCCTACCTGGTCGTGTACACGCCGCAGGACAAGGACTACTTCTGCGTCGAGCCGGTCAGCCATGTCGGCAACGCGATCCACATGGCCGATCCCGCGGCGCATGGCCTGCGCAGCTTGCAGCCCGGCGAGAGCCTGGAAGCCTCGATGACGCTGGACGTGGCGGTGCTCTGATGCCGCGCGATCCCGATGCCGGCATCCGCGCGGCAGTGACCGAGCCCAGCCTGCTGGGCGAGTCGCCGCTGTGGCATCCGCGCGAACAGGTGCTGTACTGGTGCGACATTCCGGGCAAGCGCCTGAACCGCTTCGATCCGCGCAGCGGCGAGCACACGCACTGGGACTTCGACGCCGAGCCCGGCAGCTGCGCGCCCTGCCTCGACGGCACGCTGCTGCTGGCGATGCGCGACGGGCTGTGGCGCTTCGATCGCGCCAGCGGCGAACGCCTGCCGCTCGCGAAGCCGCCCTACGATCCCCATACCGAGCGCTTCAACGACGGCAAGTGCGATCCGCAAGGTCGCTTCTGGGTCGGCACCATCCACGAGCCGCGCGAGCCCAAGGCGGCGCTTTACTGCTTCGAGGGTCGCGAGCTGCAGCGCAAGGCCGAAGGCGTGACCACCTCCAACGGCCTGGCCTGGAGTCCGGACGGTCGCACGATGTACTGGAGCGACACCCGCGCCCACACCGTCTACGCCTTCGACTTCGACCTCGGAACCGGCGAGCTGTCGTGTCGCCGCGTCTTCGCCTCCTTCCCGGCCCGCCAGCCCGGCCAGGACCTGGCCGACTACGGCGGGCGGCCCGACGGCGCGGCGGTCGATGCCGAGGGCTGCTACTGGGTCGCGATGTTCGAGGGCGGGCGCGTGCTGCGGCTGTCGCCGGCCGGCGAGGTCGTGCGCGAGGTGGTGCTGCCGGTGCAGTGCGCCACCATGCCGTGCTTCGGCGGCGCGGACTTGAAGACGCTGTACGTCACGACCTCCCGCGAGAACCGCCCGCCGGCCGAGCTGGCGCAGCAACCGCTGGCCGGCTGCGTGCTGGCGCTGGCGGTGGATGTGCCGGGACTGCCGGTCAACGTGTTCGCGTCGTAATCCCGTCGCGTCGTCGTGGACCGCGCCGCACAGCTCGCTCGACTGCGCGACGCGACGCCCTTCGACGTCGCGGTGATCGGCGGCGGCGCGACGGGTCTGGGCGTGGCCCTCGATGCGGCGGCGCGCGGCTTTCGCGTCGCGCTGGTCGAGGCGGCCGACTTCGCCAAAGGCACGTCATCGCGTGCCACCAAGCTGGTCCACGGGGGCGTGCGCTACCTGGCGCAGGGCAACGTGTCGCTGGTGCGCGAGGCGCTGCACGAGCGTGCGCTGCTGCTGGCCAATGCGCCGCACCTGGCGCAGCCGATCGCCTTCGTGATGCCGGGCTACCGCTGGTGGGAGCGCAGCTTCTACGGCGTCGGGCTGAAGATGTACGACGCGCTCGCCGGCCGGCAAGGCCTCGGCGACACGCAGTTCCTCAGCGCGGCGCAGACGCTGGCCCTGCTGCCGACGCTGCGTCGCGATGGCCTGACGGGTGGCGTGAAGTACTGGGACGGGCAGTTCGACGACGCGCGCCTCGCGGTCGCGCTCGCGCGCACCGCGCTGTCGCAAGGCGCCTGCGTGCTCAACCACTGTCCCGCGACGGCCCTGCTGCGCGAGAACGGCAAGGTGGGCGGGCTGGTGTGCGAAGACCGCGAGAGCGGCGAACGCTTCGAGCTGCGCGCGCGCTGCGTCGTCAATGCGACCGGCGTCTGGGTGGACGCGGTGCGCGACATGGACTTGGAGCCCGGCGCGCCACGCCGCGCGCCCATGGTCGCGCCCAGCCAGGGCGTGCACCTGGTGGTCGACCGCGAGTTCCTCCCGACGGACCATGCGCTGCTGATCCCCAAGACGCAGGACGGGCGCGTCCTTTTCGCCGTGCCGTGGATGGGCAAGACGGTGCTGGGCACCACCGACACGCCAGCCGACGAGCTCGCCGCCGAGCCCGCGCCCTTCCACGGCGAGGTGGAGTTCATCCTCGGCGAGGCCGCGCGCTGCCTGGCGCGCGCGCCGACGCGAGCCGACGTGCGCTCGGTGTGGGTGGGCCTGCGCCCGCTGGTGCGTCCGTCGGACGAGGAGGGCGCCAGCACCAAGTCGATCAGCCGCGAGCACACGGTGATCGTCGGACGCTCGGGGCTGGTGACCGTGACGGGCGGCAAGTGGACCACCTACCGTGCGATGGCCGAGGACGTGCTCGAGCGCTGCGTCGAGGCCGGGCTGCTCGATGCGCGTCCGGGCTCGGCCACCGCCTACCTGCCGCTGGTCGGTGCGCCCAAGCGCAGCGCCGAGTCGCTCACGCAGTCGCCGGGCGAGCATCTGTACGGCACCGAGGCCGACATCCTGTCCGCACTGCCCGGAGCCGATCGATGGCTGTGGCGCGAAGGCGGCGGCGGGTTGAGCGAGGCGATGGTGCGCTTCGCGGCGCGCTTCGAGATGGCACGTGAGGTCGAGGACGTGCTGGCGCGACGCAGCCGCTTGCTGTTCCTCGACGCCAAGCGCGCGTCGTCGTTGACCGATGAAGTGGCTGCGGTATTGAGAGAAGAGCTCGGCGCGCGATTCGATGCGACCGCTTCGGCCTCTTCTTTCAAGTCGCTCGCTGCGCACTATCGACGCTTGCCGTAGCCCGGGTGCAACCCGGGTCCCGGGTTGCACCCGGGCTACAACGTCAGCCACCCGACAGCCTCGGCCCTGAGACTCCCGCCCGGGTCGTAGAAGGGCTCACGGGTTTGCCCGTATATAATCCCGAGGCTTTGCCGAAACCGACTGTAACTTCTGCCGTGAATCATCGATTGGGCGATCCCCACGACCACGGCAACGAGGCAGATGCGGTTGAGGAACTGCCCTTCAAGCCCCTGACGCGAGACGAAGCCCAGGCCTTGAGGGCCAAGCACCCGCCGACGTCGCCTTGGCGGGTGGTTGCGGCGCAAGCCGCTGCCGGTCTGGTGTGTGCCGCCATCGCGTGGGCCATCACGAACCGCAGCGGCACGGCGTGGTCGGCACTGTACGGTGCCGCCGCCACGGTCCTCCCGAACGCCTTGCTGGCGCGCGGGATGACAAGGCGAACCAGTTCCAACCCGGGCGCTGCCGTGTTCGGGTTCATGTTCTGGGAGATGGTGAAGATTGCTGTGGCGGTCGCCATGCTGGTGGCCGCTCCAAAAGTGGTACCCGATCTGAGCTGGCCGGCACTGCTGGTCGCCATGATCGTGTGCGTGAAGGTGAACTGGCTGGCGCTGCTGTGGCAGCGGCGTCCGGTGGGTGAAACAAAAGAGAGAGTCTGATTCGACATGGCTGCCGAAGCTCAAGCTGCTGAACATGCGACCCACGGCCCCACCGCCGGCGAGTACATCGGACACCACCTGCAGCACCTGCGTTCCAAAGAGCAGACCGGCATCATCGATTTCTCGGTGATCAACTACGACACCCTGTTCTGGTCGATCCTGATGGGTGTCCTGGGCCTGTGGCTGCTGCGCAGCGTCGCGAAGAGGGCGACCTCCGGCGTGCCGGGCCGCCTGCAGGCGGCAGTCGAGATCGTGCTCGAGATGGTCGACAACCAGGCCAAGTCGATCGTGCACAACGTGCAATCGCGCAAGTTCGTCGGTCCGCTCGCGCTCACCGTGTTCATCTGGATCTTCCTGATGAACTCGATGGACTTCCTGCCGGTCGACCTGATCCCGCGCATCTGGGAGTGGATCTACGGCGCTGCCGGCGGCGACCCGCACCACGCCTATCAGCGCGTCGTGCCAACCGCAGACCTGTCGGCCACTCTGGGCACGTCGATCGGCGTGCTGTGCGTGGTGCTGTACTACAACGTGAAGATCAAGGGCGCGGGCGGCTTCGTCCACGAGCTGTTCGCCGCACCGTTCGGCGACAAGTGGTTCCTGTATCCGTTCAACTTCGCGATGCAGATGATCGAGTTCCTGGCGCGCACCGTCTCGCACGGCATGCGGTTGTTCGGCAACATGTACGCGGGCGAGCTCCTGTTCATGCTGATCGCGCTGATGGGCGCCGTCGGCTTCGGCTCGCTGACCGGCGTCGCGCTGTGGATCGCGCATGTCATCGCCGGCACCGGCTGGGCCATCTTCCACATCCTGATCGTCGCGCTGCAGGCCTTCATCTTCATGATGCTGACGCTCGTCTACATCGGCCAGGCCCACGACAAGCACTGATCGCCCGAAGTTTCCCTTCCCACCACCCATTTCTCTTTCCCCAATAAAAGGAGTCTTTCATGGAACACGTTCTTGGTTTTGTCGCCCTCGCCGCCGGTCTGATCATTGGTCTGGGTGCCATCGGCGCCTGCATCGGCATCGGCATCATGGGCAGCAAATACCTCGAATCGGCCGCTCGTCAGCCGGAGCTGATGAACGAACTGCAAACCAAGATGTTCCTGCTGGCCGGCCTGATCGACGCCGCGTTCCTGATCGGCGTCGGTATCGCGATGATGTTCGCGTTCGCCAACCCGTTCGTCCTGAAGTAATTCCGCGCTGCCTCTTCAACTCAAGCCGTAGAAAGGTGTTGTCGTGAGCATCAACGCAACCCTGTTCGCACAGCTGGCGGTGTTCTTCATCCTGGCGTGGTTCACGATGACCTTCGTGTGGCCGCCCATCACGAAGGCGCTGGACGAGCGTGCGAAGAAGATCGCCGACGGCCTGTCGGCCGCCGACAAGGCCAAGGCCGACCTGGCCGCCGCCAACAAGCGCGTCGAAGAGCAGCTCGCCGCCGCCCGCACCGACGCCACCCAGCGCCTGGCCGACGCCGAGCGCCTGGCCCAGCAACTGATCGAGGAAGCCAAGACCCGCGCAAGCGAGGAAGGCGCCAAGATCGTTGCCGCCGCCAAGGCCGAGGCCGAGCAGGAGATGGTCAAGGCGCGCGAAGCGCTGCGCGAGGACGTCGCGGCCCTGGCCGTGCGTGCCGCCGAGCAGATCCTCAAGCGCGAAGTGAACCCGCAGGTCCACGCCGAGCTCCTCTCCCGCCTCAAGACCGAGCTGTAAACCATGGCCGAGCTTGCAACCATCGCGCGTCCCTATGCCGAGGCGCTGTTCAAGGCCGCCGGCCAGACCACCCCGCGCGAGCTGGCCGACCAGCTCGATGCGCTGGGCCAGGTCGCCGGCCTGCACGAGCTGCGCCAGTTCGCCGACAACCCGAAGGTGGCGCCCGGCGCCGTCTACGACGTCATCACCGGCTCGCTCAAGGTCGTGACGCTGTCGCCGCAGGTGCAGAACCTGCTGCGCACCGTGCTCGACAACGGCCGGCTGTCGGCGCTGCCCGAGATCGCGGCGCAGTACCGCGCGCTGGTCAACGCCCAGACCGGCGTGTCCGACGCGACCGTCTACAGCGCCTTCCCGATCGACGGCTCGCAGCTCGCCGACGTGGTGGGCTCGCTGCAGAAGCGCTTCGACCGCAAGCTCAACGCCACCGTGGTGGTGGAGCCGGCGCTGATCGGCGGCATCCGCGTGGTGGTCGGCGACGAAGTGCTCGACACCTCCGTCAAGGCCCGTCTCGAACAAATGAAGGTGGCGCTGACCGCGTGACCGTGTCTTCCACCGCGGGCCCTTGATCGGGCCGGTGACCGGAGAAAGCAATGCAACTGAATCCCGCTGAAATTTCCGAACTGATCAAGTCCCGCATCGAAGGCCTGGGCGCCTCGGCGGACATCCGCAACCAGGGCACGGTGGTCTCGGTCACCGACGGCATCTGCCGCATCCATGGCCTGTCCGACGTCATGGCCGGCGAGATGCTGGAGTTCCCCGCCGGCAAGGACGGCCAGCCCAGCTTCGGCCTGGCGCTGAACCTCGAGCGCGACTCGGTCGGCTCGGTGATCCTGGGCGAGTACGAGCACATCTCCGAAGGCGACACGGTCAAATGCACCGGCCGCATTCTCGAGGTGCCGGTCGGCCCCGAGCTGATCGGCCGCGTGGTCAATGCGCTGGGCCAGCCCATCGACGGCAAGGGCCCGATCAACGCCAAGCTGACCGACGTGATCGAGAAGGTCGCCCCGGGCGTGATCGCGCGCCAGTCGGTGTCGCAGCCGGTGCAGACGGGCCTGAAGTCCATCGACTCCATGGTGCCCATCGGCCGCGGCCAGCGCGAGCTGATCATCGGCGACCGCCAGACCGGCAAGTCCGCGGTGGCGATCGACACGATCATCAACCAGAAGGGTCAGAACATGACCTGCGTGTACGTCGCCATCGGCCAGAAGGCGTCGACGATCAAGAACATCGTGCGCGCCCTCGAGGCGAACGGCGCGATGGAGTACACGATCGTCGTGGCGGCGTCGGCCTCGGAATCGGCGGCCATGCAGTACGTGTCGGCCTACTCGGGCTGCACCATGGGCGAGTATTTCCGCGACCGCGGCCAAGACGCGCTGATCATCTATGACGACCTGTCCAAGCAGGCCGTCGCCTATCGCCAGGTCTCGCTGCTGCTGCACCGCCCGCCGGGCCGCGAAGCCTATCCCGGCGACGTGTTCTACCTCCACAGCCGTCTGCTCGAGCGCGCCGCGCGCGTGAACGCCGACTACGTCGAGAAGTTCACCAAGGGTGCCGTGAAGGGCAAGACCGGCTCGCTGACCGCGCTGCCGGTCATCGAGACGCAGGCCGGCGACGTGTCCGCCTTCGTGCCGACCAACGTGATCTCGATCACCGACGGCCAGATCTTCCTCGAGACCTCGCTGTTCAACGCCGGCATCCGTCCCGCCATCAACGCCGGCATCTCGGTGTCGCGCGTCGGCGGCGCCGCGCAGACCAAGCTGATCAAGAACCTGTCGGGCGGCATCCGGACCGACCTGGCGCAGTACCGCGAGCTGGCCGCGTTCGCGCAGTTCGCCTCCGACCTGGATGCGGCCACCCGCAAGCAGCTCGACCGCGGCGCCCGCGTGACCGAGCTGCTCAAGCAGCCGCAGTACTCGCCGCTGCCCATCAGCCTGATGGCCGCGACGCTGTTCGCCGTCAACAAGGGCTTCCTCGACGACGTCGACGTGAAGAAGGTCCTGGCCTTCGAGCACGGCCTGCACCAGCACCTGAAGTCCAGCCATGCGGCGCTGCTGTCCAAGCTGGAGAACGACAAGGCGATGGACAAGGACGCCGAGGCCGATCTGACCAACGCGATCGCGGCATTCAAGAAGTCGTTCGCCTGATTCTTGTAGCCCGGGTGCAACCCGGGCTTCGCCCGGGCCACGGCAAGGAGCATTGAATGGCAGTAGGCAAGGAAATTCGCAGCAAGATCAAATCGGTGGAGAACACCAAGAAGATCACCAAGGCCATGGAGATGGTCGCTGCGTCGAAGATGCGCAAGGCGCAGGACCGGATGCGCCATGCGCGTCCGTACAGCGACAAGATCCGCAACATCACGGCCAACCTGTCGCAGGCCAACCCGGAGTACCACTCGCCCTACATGCGCGCCAGCGAGGCGCCCAAGGCGGTGGGCTTCATCGTCGTCACGACCGACAAGGGCCTGTGCGGCGGCCTGAACACCAACATCCTGCGCGCGGTGACGGGCAAGATCCGCGAGGTCCAGTCCGGCGGCGGCACGGTGCAGACCGTGGCGATCGGCAACAAGGGCTTCGGCTTCCTCAACCGCGTCGGCGCGCAGGTCGTCTCGCACGTCACCCAGCTCGGCGACGCGCCCCAGCTCGACAAGCTGATCGGCCCGGTCAAGGTCATGCTCGACGCCTTCGTCGACGGCAAGCTCGACGCGGTCTACCTCTGCTACACCAAGTTCATCAACACGATGAAGCAGGAGCCGATGGTCGAGCAGCTGCTGCCGCTCAACAGCTCCCGCCTGGAGCAGACGGCCGAGGAGAAGAAGGCCTACGGCTGGGACTACCTCTACGAGCCGGATGCGCCGACCGTCATCGACGAGCTGCTCACGCGCTACATCGAGGCGCTGGTGTACCAGGCGGTGGCCGAGAACATGGCGTCGGAGCAGTCGGCGCGGATGGTCGCGATGAAGTCGGCCACCGACAACGCCGGCAACCTGATCGCCGAACTGAAGCTGGTCTACAACAAGACCCGCCAGGCCGCGATCACCAAGGAACTCTCCGAGATCGTCAGCGGCGCGGCCGCGGTCTGATCCCGCACCCGAATACAGAAATCAGCTAGAAGGAATCGACATGGCGAACAACCAGGGCAAGATCGTCCAGTGCATCGGCGCGGTGGTGGACGTTGAATTCGCGCGCGACCAGATGCCCAAGGTCTACGACGCCTTGAAGCTCGAAGGCGGCGCGCTGACGCTCGAAGTGCAGCAGCAGCTGGGCGACGGCGTGGTGCGCACCATTGCGCTGGGCTCGTCCGACGGCCTGCGTCGCGGCCTGATGGTCACCAACACCGGCAACGCGATCACCGTGCCGGTCGGCAAGGCGACGCTGGGCCGCATCATGGACGTGCTCGGCAACCCGATCGACGAGCGCGGCCCGGTCAGCAGCGAGCTGACGGCGGGCATCCACCGCAAGGCCCCGGCCTACGACGAGCTGTCGCCGTCGCAGGAGCTGCTCGAAACGGGCATCAAGGTGATCGACCTGATCTGCCCGTTCGCCAAGGGCGGCAAGGTGGGCCTGTTCGGCGGCGCCGGCGTGGGCAAGACCGTCAACATGATGGAGCTCATCAACAACATCGCGAAGGCGCACTCGGGCCTGTCGGTGTTCGCCGGCGTGGGCGAGCGCACCCGCGAGGGCAACGACTTCTATCACGAGATGATGGAGTCCAAGGTCGTGGTCGACGAGGACCTGTCGCAGTCCAAGGTCGCGATGGTCTACGGCCAGATGAACGAGCCACCGGGCAACCGCCTGCGCGTGGCGCTGACCGGCCTCACGATCGCCGAGTCGTTCCGCGACGAAGGCCGTGACGTGCTGTTCTTCGTCGACAACATCTACCGCTACACCCTGGCCGGCACCGAAGTGTCGGCGCTGCTGGGCCGCATGCCTTCAGCGGTTGGCTACCAGCCGACGCTGGCCGAAGAGATGGGCCGCCTGCAGGAGCGCATCACCTCGACCAAGGTCGGCTCGATCACCTCGATCCAGGCCGTGTACGTTCCCGCGGACGACCTGACCGACCCGTCGCCCGCGACCACCTTCGCCCACCTCGACGCGACCGTGGTGCTGAGCCGCGACATCGCCTCGCTGGGCATCTACCCCGCGGTGGACCCGCTCGACTCGAACAGCCGCCAGGTCGACCCCAACGTCGTCGGCGAAGAGCACTACACCACCACCCGCGCGGTGCAGGCCACGCTGCAGCGCTACAAGGAACTGCGCGACATCATCGCGATCCTGGGCATGGACGAGCTGTCGCCGGAAGACAAGCTGGCCGTGGCCCGCGCGCGCAAGATCCAGCGCTTCCTGTCGCAGCCCTTCCACGTCGCCGAGGTGTTCACCGGAACGGCCGGCAAGTACGTGCCGCTGAAGGAAACCATCCGCGGCTTCAAGATGATCGTGAACGGCGAGTGCGACAGCCTGCCGGAGCAGGCCTTCTACATGGTCGGCACCATTGACGAGGCCTTCGAGAAGGCCAAGAAGATCCAGTAAGGAAGCGACATGGCCACCATCCACGTCGACGTCGTCTCCGCCGAAGAGCAGATCTTCTCCGGCGAGGCGAAGTTCGTCGCCCTGCCGGGCGAGAACGGCGAGCTGGGCATCCTGCCCCGCCACACGCCGCTCATCACCCGCATCAAGCCGGGCGCGGTGCGCATCGAGCGCGCCGACAACGGTGAAGAAGAGTTCGTGTTCGTCGCCGGCGGCATCCTCGAGGTGCAGCCGGGCACGGTCACCGTTCTCGCCGACACCGCCATCCGCGGCAAGGACCTCGACGAAGCCAAGGCCGCGGAGGCCAAGCGCCTCGCCGAGGAGGCGCTGCGCAATGCCAAGAGCGACATCGACGTCGCTCGCGCACAGAGCGAGCTCGCGGTGCATGCGGCGCAGATCGCGGCGCTGCGCAAGTTCCTGCGCAAGTAGGCCGAACCGCTCCGATCACCAACCCACCCGCCCGGCGCGAGCCCGGCGGGTTTTGTGTTGTAGCCCGGGTGCAACCCGGGTTGCACCCGGGCTACGACACCACCGGCGTATCGGGCAACTCGTTGCGATTGACCTGCCCCGGCGCGAGCGGAAAGTGCTCGGCCATCACCCGATCGACCGCATCGATCGCCTCGTTGATCCCGTCCTCGAAGCGCCCCGCCTTGAACGCCGCCGACATGCCGTCGACGAGCGAGCGCCACTGCTCGGCGCTGACCTTCCGGTCCAGCCCCCGGTCCGCCACGATCTCGATGCGGTGCTCCGCCAGCAGCAGGTAGATCAGCACGCCGCTGTTGTCCTCGGTGTCCCACACGCGCAGCTTGCCGAACATCGTCAGCGCCCGTTCGCGCGCCGTCGCGTTGCGCCACAAGTAGGACAGCGGCAGCCCCGCCTCGACGCACACCCGGATCTCGCCGCGATGTCGCTTCTCGCTGGCCGCGACGCGTGCCTCGATGCGCTGCAGCGCGTCCGGTCCCAGCGCCCGACGCGCGTCGGTCTCGTCGAGCCAGCGGTGCTTGAGGATGCGCAGCAGCGTGTTCATGTCACCAGTCGCCCGAGGCCCCGCCACCGCCGAAGTCGCCACCGCCGCCGGAGCTGAAGCCGCCGCCGTCGCCACCGCCACCGCTCCAGCCGCCACCCCCTCCTCCGCCGCCGCCCCAGATGATCGGCCCGCCACCGCCGCGGCGCAGCCCGCGCGCGCCGCGCGCCGAGCCGATCCCGAGGATGCCCACCAGCACGAGCGCCAGAACGCCGGCCGCGCCCGCGAGCAGCAGGCTCGTGCTCAGCCACCACGCCATGCCGCCCGCCACGCCGCTGGTCGCGAGCGTGCCGAGCTTGCGTCCCAGCATGCCCGTCAGCACCGCGCCGACGATGGGCACGCCGACGAAGAAGAACATCGCCAGCTCGTCCCATTGCATGCCGGCGTCGGCGTGTCGCTGCGACGATGAAGACGGCGTCGGTGCGGGCAGGTTCTCGCCCTTGATGCGCGCCGTGAGCTGGTCGACTGCCGCGTTCAGCCCGCCGGCGAAGTCACCCGCCTTGAACGCCGGCGAGACCTGCTCGCTGATGATGCGCTTGGCCGCGACGTCGGGGATCGCGCCCTCCAGCGTCTTGGCGACCTCGATGCGCACCTTGCGGTCGTTCTTGGCGACCACGATCACCAGTCCGTCGCCCACGTCGCGCCGTCCGATCTTCCATTGGTCGGCGATGCGCTGCCCATACGAGGCGATGTCCTCCGGTTGCGTCGTCGGCACGATCAGCACGACCACCTGGCTGCCGCTCTGCTGCTCGAGGGCGGCGAGCTTGTCCGACAACGCCTGGCTTTGCGCGGCCGTGAGCGTGGCGGTCTGGTCGATGACGCGTCCCGACAGCGGCGGCACCGGGAGCACGTCCTGGGCATGGACCAGCGTGGCCGCCAGCCACAGCAGGGCCGCCATCACGCGCCGCGGCCAGGTGGTGCGCATGAACGCTCGCAGGTCAGCGCGATGCAGCGGACGCCGCCGGCTTGTCGAAGCTCACCGTCGGCGGCGTGGAGATCTGCGCTTCGTTCTGGACGGTGAAGTTGGGCTTGACCGGATAGCCGAACACCATCGCCGTCAGGTTGGTCGGAAAGCTGCGCGCCAGCACGTTGTAGTCGGCCACCGTCTTGATGTAGCGGTTGCGCGCCACGGTGATGCGGTTCTCGGTGCCTTCGAGCTGGGTGCGCAGGTCCTGGAAGGCGGCGTTGGCCTTCAGGTTGGGGTATTGCTCGCTCACCACGAGCAGCCGGCTCAGAGCGCCGGTCAGCTCGCCTTGCGCCTTCTGGAAGCGGTCGAAGGCCTCGGGGTTGTTGATGAGCTCCGGCGTGGCCTGGATGCTGGTGGCCTTGGCGCGCGCCTCGATCACCTTGGTGAGCGTCTCCTGCTCGAAGCTGGCCTCGCCCTTGACCGTGGCGACGATGTTGGGAATGAGGTCGGCACGCCGCTGGTACTGGTTCACCACTTCCGACCACGCGGCCTTGACCTGCTCGTCCAGGCGCTGGAAGTCGTTGTAGCCGCAGCCGCTCAGTCCCAGGAGCAGCCCCAGGGCCATCGCAGCCCGCCAGACAGTGCGAATCATGGTGTGTCCTCCGTGCAATGGGGCTGGATGCTACCCCGCGCCGCCCAGGTGCGGCCCATTCGCCCCGCTTCAAGGCGGGCACGCCATACTGCCGCATGAGCCTCATCCACCATGCCCTGCGGGCCGGCCGCGACGCGCCGGTCGGCGCCGCGGCCGCCAGCCGGCGCGTGCTGGTGGCCGGCGGCGCGGGCGCGCTCGGCGCGGCGGTGCTCGAGCAGCTGCTGGCGAACCGGCACTTCGCGCAGGTGACCGTGCTGGTCACGCAACCGATCAACGCCGCGCTGCGCGGCCTGGCGACCCTGCCCTGCGACGCGCTCGCACACCCCGGCGCTGCCGATGACACCGCGCTGGTGGTGTTCGACCGCGAGCGTCACGCCAACGGGCGCGAGGCGGCCTTCCTGCGCCCCCTGCCCGCCGGGCTGCCGGCGCTGGCCGCGTCGCTGCACGCGCGCGGCGTGCGGCGGCTGCTGGTGGTGATGCCGCATGCGAGCGCGAGCCTGCCCGATGCGCTCAAGCGCGGCCTGGCCAATCTCGACGAGCACGCGGTGGCCGCCCTCGGCTTCGAGCATCTCGTGTTCGTGCGCTCGGCGCAGCCGCCGGCCGCGAGCGTCGGCGCCAGCGCCCCGCAGCGGGTGGCCGATTGGGTGCTGGCGCAGTTGCAGCTCATGGTCCCGCAGCGCGACAAGCCGGTGCGCGCCAGCAAGGTCGCGCAGTTCGTCGCCCAGCTTGCGGTGCTGCTGCCCGATGCGCCGCCCGGCACGCGCGTCGTGCCGCCCGAACTGGTGTGGGAGGCGTCGCAGTCACGCGATGTCGCGGGCGTCGCGGGCGACTGGCTGCAGGGGCGCGAGCGTGCGGCCGCGGCAGTCCAGCCACTTCGCATGTAGCCCGGGTGCAACCCGGGACGCTCGCTCCCGGGTTGCACCCGGGCTACGGCCTCGGCGACCACTGCGGCAAGGCATCGACCAACGCTTGCCGCCGCTCGGCATTCATCGGCCTCAAGTGCGCGATCACCCAGCCCACGCGCTCCACATCGACCTCCCCGCTTTGCTCGAAGCGCCCCCACTCGCGGTCCGGCGCGCGCAGCAGGCTGGCCAGCCATGCCGCCTCGGTCGGCGTGAGCTTGTCGACCCGTTTGTGCAGGTAGTGGCGCGACGCGGCCGCCGCACCGCAGCGACCCTCGCCCCAGGGCGCGATGGCCAGGTACAGCTGCAGCACGCGCGCCTTGCCCAGCGTGCGATCGAGCTCGACGGCGTACAGCAGCTCGCGCAGCTTGCGCACATGGTCGCGGCCGTCGCCGGCGTACAGCAGCTTGGCGAGCTGCTGCGACAGGGTGCTGCCGCCGCGCGTCGCGTCGCGCTGGCGCTGGTTGAGCGACCAGGCCGCGTTCATCTCGCGCAAGTCGTAGCCCGGATGCTCGAAGAAGCGCTGGTCCTCGGCGGCGATCACCGCGCGCGGCAGCCACACGCCGAAGCCCTGCGCCGGCACCGGGCCGCAGGCGGGCCGGGCGTCGAGCAAGGCCTCGGTGCCCAGGCCCTCGACGCGGAAGCCTTCGATCTGCGGCTGCACGGCGAGCTCGCGCTGCGGCAATCGCAGCTGCGCCGACAGCCGCAGCCGGCCCTCGATGCGCGCCCGGCCCACCTCCGGGATGGCGTCGGCGAACAGGCGGTACGCGTGGTCCAGCGGCGTGTCGTCCAGCTGCACGCGCAGCTCGGCGCCGCGCGCGTCGAACACCGCCTTCCAGCGGCCGCGCACGGCATGCGCCTCGTCGCCGAGCATGAGCTCGCCCTGCCATTGGTCCTGGGCGAGCCGATGCGCGTCGATGCGCACCTGGGCGAGCACGACCGGATCGCGCCCCAGCTCGGGCAGGCGCACGCGGCACGGGGCGCAACGCATGCGCCAGCGGTTGGCCGCGTCGCCGGCCTCCCAGTGGACCGGTCCGAACGGCGTGGCCAGGGTGCGGCCTTCGAGGCGACGCAGCACCAGCGGGTGGGTGGCCATGCGCAGCAGCGTGGGCACGCTGGCCTCGATGCGCCACGGTCCCCACTGCAGCGGATGCGACCACTCGCCCGGCGCCGCGCGCAGCAGGCTCCACGCGCCCCACGCCGCCACCCCGGCGATCGCGGCGAGTGCGAGCAGGCCGCCCAACAGCCAACGCCAGGCGCGTCTCACAGCGCCCTCGCGACGGTGATCGCCTGCCACGGCCCGGTGGACTGCGACAGCTGCGCGGCCCAGAACCAGCTCGAGGCATCGGTGAAGGCCCGGCCCTGCGCATCGACGATGCGCTCGCACACGCGCACCCGTTGCCCGTCGCGCTCGGCGACGAAGCAGCGCCACAGGCGCGCCTCGCCGTCGCGCTCCAGCTGCGCGTGCTCGATGCGGTAGCCCAGTCCCCGATAGCAGTCGGCGGCCGGGTGCAGCATGCGTGTCGGCGCCGCGACCTCGCGCCACACCATCACCCGCTCGCCGTCGGTCAGACGCGCGATGCGGCCGGGAAAGCGGTCGGCGAACCGCTGCTCGACGGCACTGAGCGCCATCGGGCGCCACACGTGTCCGTCCCATTGGGCGGGCGGCTCGCCGCCCGCGTGCAGCGGCGATCCGGCCGCCGACGGACGCGCCAGCGGCGCGAGCGCGCACAGCGCCAGCGCGGCCGCGGCCACCCAGCGCCAGCCGCGCGGCGGCGCTTCCTCAACGCTGCGCATGACGTCCTCCGTGAACGATGACCACCACCGCGGCGCACACGGCGGCCAGCACCGCCAGCCCGACGCCCTGGTGCACGGCCGCCGTGGCCAGGCCCCGCGCCTCGCACATCACCAGCACGCTGTTGCGCACCACGTTGCCTGCCAGCACGACCAGCCCGATCCCGGCCAGGCGGCGCACGAAGCGGCGGTCGTCGATGCCGGTCAGCACCGCCACCGTGCAGGCGCAGAAGTACGCCATCCACGCCATCTGCACGCCGGAGCAGGGCGCATCGACGACGATCAGGCGGCCGTCCACCTGCATCGCCGATCCGCTGCGCGCCGCATCGATCCCGCCCGCCTGCAAGGCCCACGTGCTGAGCTGCGCCGTGGCCACGCGCAACGGATAGCCCGCATAGAACTGCAGCGAGGACACGACCGGCAGCGCGAGCAAGGCAAGGCCGGCCAAGGGCAGCGTGGCGCGGCCCGACGGCATGAAGGCGCGCATCCCGCAGGCCAATGCCAAGGCCGCCAGCAAGGCCCCGACCAGCGGCGGCGCGCTGAACACCGCCGCGGTCGACGCCACGCTCAGCAGCAGCGCCCAGGCCAGCCAGGCCGGCCGCGGGTTGCCGCGCAGATCCCGCGCCGCGAACGCGATCGCGCCCGCCAGCACGGCCAGCGCGGCCAAGCCGAGCGGGTCGTCGGAGCCGTCGGCCAGGCGTGCGGCGGCCCAGCGCCAGTGGGCCCACAGCGCGCCCGCCTGCAGGGCCAGCCAGGCCCACGGCGGGATGCGGTCCAGGCGCTGCTGCCAGCGGCCGGCACTGCAAGTGGCGATGACGTGCGCCATGCCCGTCTCCTCAGCCACGACGCCGCTGCGCCACGACGGTCGCGACCACGACGCCCAGCACCACCAGCAGCGCCAGCCAGGCGGCCGGCTCCGGCGTGCTCGGCACCTCGGCGCCGATGGCCAGGTTGCTCACGCCCTGCGGCATCGGCGAGGGCTGGTCCACCGTCGGCGACTGCGCCGGGTTGGGGTTGCGAACGACCTGGTCGACCGCGATGAAGCTGGTGTAGTTCGTCAGCAGGCTGTAGGCGAGCCCCAGCTCGGTGATCGCGGCCTTGCGGCTGCTGCCGCCTTCCAGCGCCTCCTGGTCGCTCAGGGCGCCGATGCGCTGGCGGGCCCAGAGGTGGCGCAAGGCCGACGCCGTCGGGCTCTCGCGACCGTCGACCACGAGCTCGGTGCGGTACGGGCCTTGCGCCGTCAGCCCTTGCACCACCAGCTTGCCGCTGGCCGGGTGGCCGGCCTCGCCGCGCCACTTGCCGAACAGCACCACCGGACGGCCGCCCAGCACGTCGGGCAGCACGGCCGGCTCCACGTCGTACACGTCCAGGCCTTCGAAGCTGGCGCGCACCTGCGTCAGCACCGGCGAGGAGATCATCTTGCGCAGCCGCTCGGCTTGCGCCGCGGCCTCGTCGGGCTTGGTGACGATGAAGGCCTCGCCCTGGCCGGCCCGCGCGATGCCCTCGATCAGGTGGCGGTTGACGCTGCTGCCGATGCCGAAGGCGAAGACGTTGGCCTGGTCGAGGTGGCGGCGCACCAGCTGGAACACCTCGTTCTCGACCGTGACGAAGCCGTCGGTGACGACGATGACGGTGCGCGACACCTCCGGCGACTTGGGCAGCGCGGCGATGCGCTTGAGCGCCGGAACGATCTCCGTGCTGCCGCTGCCGCCCATTTGCTGGATGGTGCGCAGCGCCTGGTTGATGTTGGCGTTGGTCGCCGGCACCGATTGCGGCGACAGCATGCGGTTGCTGCCCGAGAACAGCAGCACGTTGAAGGTGTCGCTCGGGCGCAGGCCGCCGATCAGGTGCTGCAGCAGGACCTTGGCGGTGTCCAGCGGATAGCCGTGCATGGAGCCGGAGATGTCGACCACGAAGATGTAGTCGCGCGGGTTGATCTGCCTGGCGGGCACGGCTTGCGGCGGCTGGACCATCGCGAGGAAGAAGTTCTCCTGCTCTCCGCGCAGCAGCATCAGGCCGGACTCGATGCGGTCGCCGGCCAGCCGGTAGCGCAGGATGAAGTCGCGGTCATTGGCCGGCCGCTCGCCGGTCTTGAGCGCGACCTTCGCATGCGTCGTGTCGAGCCCGTCGACTTCGATCTCGTGCGAGGGCGAGGCGATCTCCTTCAGCGCGAGCGGTGCCTCCAGCGTGACCTTGATGTCGAAGGTGGCGGGCGAGGGCGCACCGGCCGGCAGCACCGGCATCGCGACCCATTTCTGTGCGGCGGCGGCGCCGTGCGGGCTGTTGTAGCGCGGGCCCACCACAGTGGGGAACACGAAGCCGTACTGCGCGTCCTGCGGCGTCAGCAGCTCGGTGTAGCGCAGCTCCACCGCCACGTCGTCGCCCGGCAGGATGTTGGCGACGTTCATCTGGAAGACGTTGGGACGGTGCTGCTCCAGCAGGGCGCTGGTCTTGCCTTCCTTCTTGGCGTTGTCGTACTCGATGCGGGCCTGCTGCTTCTCGCGGATGCGCGCGGTGAGGACCCGATCACCCAGGCGCACCGTCATCGCATGCACCGCGGCCTGGGTCGAGCCGGGGAAGACATAACGCGCCTCGAGCGGGCGCTGGCCTTCGTTGCGGTAGTGCTGGGTGACCGTCACGTCGGCGATCACGCCCGCGATGCGCACGTCGACCGTGGTCGACTTGAGCGGCAGCGCGTCGGTCGCGGCGTCGGCGCCTTCGACGAAGAAGTACGGGCTCTCGGCCGGTCGCGCCTCGGAGTCGTCGGCCCGCGTCGGCGGGCTCACCATCATCAGCAGCGCCGCCAGCAGGGACAGCGCGATGCACAACAGGACACGGCCCACATGGGTCAGCGGGCGCAGGGGATGGCGGAACAGGAACATGGCAGGCTCTCCTTGGGAGTGCCGTCCACTGTGGTCAGGGCGAGAGAAGCGAGTAGGAAGAGACCCGGCGGCCGTGTGAAGCGTTCATGTAGCCCGGGTGAAACCCGGGACCCCGGGTTGCACCCGGGCTACGAAGACAGCGGCAAGGTCAAGGTCGCGATCGCTCCGCCGTCGAACGCGTTCACCAGGGCGACCTTCCCATGGTGCAGCTCGGCGATCTCCTTCACGAAGGACAGGCCCAGCCCCGTGCTCTTCTTGCGCGACTGCGGCCGCGCCAGCGAATAGAACTTCTCGAACACCTTGCCTTCGGCGTAGTCCGGGATGCCGGGGCCGTGGTCGCGCACGCTCACGTCCACCGTGTGCCGGTGCAGCGTCAGGGCCACCTCGACGGCGCCGCCGGACGGCGAGAAGTCCATCGCGTTGTCGAGCAGGTTGGCGACGGCACGGCGCAGGAGGAAGGCGTCGCCTTCCACCGTCGCGTCGGGGCCGGGACGCACGTCGATGCGCAGCCCGCGCGCCGCGCCCGCCGCCTGCGCGCTCGCCACCAGCTCGTCGAGCAGCGTGCGCAAGGCCACCGGCGCCGGCGCATCCAGGCTGCGGCGCGACTCCAGCGCCGTGAGCTCCATCATGTGGTCCACCAGCTCCTGGATGCGCTGCGTCTCGCGGGCGATGTTGGCGACGAAGCGCGCGCGGTCGGCGTCCCCCATGGGCTCCTGGAGCAGCTCGGCTGCGCCGCGGATCGCCGACAGCGGGCCCTTCACCTCGTGGGTGAGCGTCTGCACGTAGTCGGCGACATAGTTGCGTCCGGCCAGCGCGTCACGCATCTCCTCGTAGGCCGCGCCGATGGCGCCCAGCGCGCGCCGCCCCAGCCGCGGCAGGCTGAACGAGCGCTGCGAGCGCACGTAGCGGACGTAGTCGACCACCACCCCGAACGGCCGCACCAGCCACACCGACACGATGACGGCGAGCAGCAGCACCGCGACGACCGAGGTGGCACCGACCAGCAGGGTCTTGCGCCGCGCCGCGTCGACGAACTGCCCGAAGCTCTGCACCGGCTTGGCCACGCTGACCGCGCCGGCGATCTCGTCGCGCAGGCGGATCGGCGCCGCGACGTACATCACCGAGGTCTCGGGTCGGCCCTCGACGTCGGGCGTGGTGCGCGCGCCGTACGCCCCGGCCAGCGCCCGCGCGACGTCGTTCCAGCGCGAGAAGTCCTCGCCGACGCTGCGCCCGCGCGAGTCGAACACCACCCGGCCGGCGCGATCGACGACGATCACGCGCAGCTCGACCCGCGTCTTCTCGAAGCCGAAGATGTCGGCCTTGAAGCGGCGTGCGTACAGCGACTGGAACACCGGCTGCAGCACGTCGGCGCGCAGCGCACCGTCGTTCGACGCCGCCTCGATCGTGGCCGCCATGAGGTGCGCCGTCTCGACCAGCGACTCCTCGGCCGACTCGCGGTAGCGCGGGTCGATGTCGCCGACCAGGCGGTACAGCAGCACGCCCACGCCCAGCGCGTAGGCCAGCAGGATGCCGATGAAGATCCGGGTGCGCTTGCTCACCTGCCGGGATCGAGCACCTTGGGCATCGCGTTGTCGATCGCCTTGCGAACGACGCGCTTCAACGCATCGAACTTCTGCTCGGCCGTCATCGCGTCCCAGGCCACCGCGGCGGTCCTGGAGTCGGTCGCCGAGGCCACTTCCGTCGCGATCGACGTCTCCTGGCGCAGCAAGCGCAGGGAGGCCATGTCGAACACGCTGACCTTCAGGTAGGCGTAGGGCGCGAGGAAGCCGGTGGTGCTGTGCCCGGTCGTTTCGTCGGTGACCGGCGTCTCCTTGTCGACATAGAAGCCGATCCCCGTCAGGCGGCCGCTGCCATAGTCGCCTTGCGACATGCGCAGCCGCGTCTCGGCGCGGTGCTTGGTGATGAGCACCAGGTGGGTCGCGTTCGACGCCGCGGCCAGGTCCTTGGTGGCCTGGGCCAGGGCGACCGCGCCGTCGTTCGAGTCGATCGACCTGTCCTGCATCGCGAACAGCTTGGCGTCGCGGGTGACGAACAGCGAGGTCTTGGCGCTGGGCTGCAGCCGCTTGATGGCGTCGTCGGCGGCGAAGGCCGTCACGCCGTCGAGCGCGTCGTCGGCCATGGGCGTCTCGATGCGCCGGTTGGCGTCGAGGTGGCTGCCGGTGGACATCTGGTGGATCACCAGGGTGATCTTGTCGCCCACCAGCGACATGACCGCATACGACGGTCCGGTCTGGGCCTGGGCGGCGAATCCGGCGAGCAGCGCGGCGGCGCCCAGCAGGCGGTGGAGGAATCGGGTGGTCGTCATCGGCGTCTTCCCTGTGTCGTCGATTGGCGCAGTCATGCCGGCGGCTGGGCCGGCAGGTCCTCGGCCAGCGCATACCCGGTGCCGCGATGCGTGCGGATGGGGTCCAGCGTCGGCGCGATCAGCTTCATCTTGGCGCGCAGCGTCTTCACGTGCGCGTCGACCGTGCGGTCCAGGCTCTCGGCGTGGTCGTCCCAGACGCGCTCGAGCAGCGCGTCGCGGGTGAACACATGGCCGGGCCGCGATGCGAGCGTCTTGAGCAGTCCGTATTCATAGCGCGACAGCTCCAGCAGCCGGCCGTAGAAGCGGATCTGGCGCCGCCCGTCGTCGATCTGGAGCGGCCCGGCCGGCGCGCTCGCCGGCGCGCTCGCGGCCTTGGCGGCGCGGCGCAGGATGGAACGCACCCGCGCCACCAGCTCGCGCGGCGAGAAGGGCTTGGGCACGTAGTCGTCGGCGCCCAGCTCCAGGCCGACCACGCGGTCGATCTCGTCGCTGCGCGCCGTGAGGAAGACCACCGGCACGTCGGCGATCTCGCGCAGTTGCTTGAACAGCTCGAAGCCGTTCAGGTCGGGCAGGCCCACGTCGAGGATGACCAGGGCCGGCGCCTCGCGCCGCAGCTGCGCCAGCGCCTCCTCGCCCGTGGCCACCCACGAGGGCTCGAAGCCCTCGGTGCGCAGCGCGTACTGCAGGGTGTCGGCGATGCCGGGCTCGTCCTCGACGACCAGGATCCGCAGCTTGGGCATGGCGCCTTACTCGGTCGGCAGGAAGCCTTCGATCGACAGGTAGCGCTCGCCGGTGTCGTAGTTGAACCCCAGCACCGTCGCGCCCTTGGGCAGATCGGGCAGCTTCTGGGCGATCGCCGCGAGCGTCGCGCCCGAGGAGATGCCGACGAGCATGCCTTCCTCACGCGCCGCGCGGCGCGCCATCTCCTTGGCGGCCTCGGCGTCGACCTGGATCACGCCGTCGAGCAGGCCGGTGTGCAGGTTCTTCGGGATGAAGCCGGCGCCGATGCCCTGGATCGGGTGCGGCCCCGGCGTGCCGCCGCTGATGACCGGCGAGGCCGCAGGCTCCACTGCGTAGACCTTGAGCTTGGGCCACAGCGGCTTCAGGACCTGGGCGCAGCCGGTGATGTGGCCACCGGTGCCCACGCCCGTGATCAGCGCATCGACGCCGCTGGGGAAGTCGGCCGCGATCTCTTCGGCGGTGGCGCGCACGTGCACGTCGATGTTGGCCGGGTTGTCGAACTGCTGCGGCATCCAGGCCCCGGGCGTGGACGCGACGATCTCGGTGGCCCGTGCGACCGCGCCGTTCATGCCCTTTTCGCGCGGGGTGAGCTCGAAGCGCGCGCCGTAGGCGAGCATCAGGCGCCGGCGCTCGACGCTCATGCTCTCGGGCATCACCAGGATCAGCTTGTAGCCCTTGACCGCAGCCACCATGGCCAGGCCCACGCCGGTGTTGCCCGAGGTCGGCTCGACGATGGTCGAGCCCGGCTTGAGCAGGCCCGCCGCCTCGGCCGCCTCGATCATCGACAGCGCGATGCGGTCCTTGATGGAGCCGCCCGGGTTGCTGCGCTCGCTCTTGATGTAGACGGTGTGCGAGTGGCCGAACAGCCGGTTGACGCGGATGTGCGGCGTGTTCCCGATGGTGTGCAGGATGTCGTTGGCGAGCATGAGGCCCTCTGGGATGCCGCCCCCGGCGGTGACGGTGCATGGATTATGGGGCGCGATAATCCGTCGATGTTTGCGCCATTGAAGAACGACACCTTCCTTCGCGCCTGCCTGCGACAGCCGACCCCGCACACGCCGGTGTGGCTCATGCGCCAGGCCGGCCGCTACCTGCCCGAGTACCGCGACACGCGTGCGCGCGCCGGCAGCTTCATGGGCCTGGCGACGAACACCGGCTACGCCACCGAGGTCACGCTGCAGCCGCTCGAGCGCTATGCGCTCGATGCCGCCATCCTGTTCTCCGACATCCTCACCGTGCCCGACGCCATGGGTCTGGGGCTGAGCTTCGCGCTCGGCGAGGGACCGAAGTTCGCCTCGCCGGTGCGCGACGAGGCGGCCGTGGCGCGGCTCGCGGTGCCCGACATGGACCGCCTGCGCTACGTGTTCGACGCGGTCACCTCCATCCGCCGCGCCCTGGACGGGCGGGTGCCGCTGATCGGCTTTGCCGGCAGCCCGTGGACGCTGGCCTGCTACATGGTCGAAGGCGGCGGCAGCGACGACTACCGGCTGGTCAAGACCATGCTCTATGCCCGGCCCGACCTCATGCACCGCATGCTGGCCGTCAACGCGGATGCGGTCGCGACCTATCTCAACGCCCAGATCGAGGCGGGCGCGCAGGCGGTGATGGTGTTCGACAGCTGGGGCGGCGTGCTGGCCGACGGTGCGTTCCAGGAATTCAGCCTGGCCTACACCCGGCGCGTGCTGCAGCAGCTCGAGCGGGAGCGCGCCGGCCAGCGCATTCCGCACATCGTGTTCACCAAGGGCGGCGGCCTGTGGCTGGAAGAGATGGCGGCCGCCGGGCCCGACGTGCTCGGGCTGGACTGGACCATGAACCTGGGCAGCGCCCGTCGCCGCGTGGGCGAGCGCGTGGCGCTGCAAGGCAACCTCGATCCGAACGTGCTGTTCGCGCCGCCGCGGCGGATCGAGGCCGAGGTGCTGCGCGCCCTCGAGAGCTTCGGGGCCCCGCACGACGGCCACGTGTTCAACCTCGGCCACGGCATCAGCCAGCACACGCCGCCGGAGCACGTCACCGCGCTGGTCGATGCGGTTCATTCCCATTCGCGCCGCTTGCGCGCGCAAGCCCCCGCGGTACCGCCCGCGCCGTCGTCCACGTGAAATTTTTCGTGGAGTGTTCACTCAGGCCTTGACTTATCCCCAAATCTAAGTAGGGCAGACCCGAGGTGGCCGGCATGCTGCAATGCAGCATCATTGATTTCGAAAGCAGCGCTAAGTATTTGATTTCATTGAGACCATACCCATGCTGCGAAAGCGGGCAGCGCAACCCCAAGTCCAAGGAATCAAGCAGTTAGAGCCGGTTTGTGCAGGTTGCGCACAAAGTTATCCACAGATCGGGTGGAAAGCTTCGAAATGCACGAGGAATCAAGGACTTACCAGCCTTCGTTGAGACGGGTTGTAGGTTTTCCCGTCGAAATTACCGTAAAAACGAAGTTGTGACAGAACGTTTGCAGGTGGCGGTCGAAACGCCTCAACACACCGGACTCGGCGCCCCGCTGGACTATGAAAGTGAGCATCCGCTCGCGGCGGGAACGTTCGTTCGTGTGCCTCTTGGACGGCGCGAGGTGCCCGGCGTGGTCTGGCCCGGCACGTCCGACGGGGCGGCACCCGCCGAGCTCAAGCCGGTGCTGCAGGCCATGTCTTCGTTGCCGCCGCTCGGATCACGCTGGTGCGAATTGGTGGCATTTGCAGCAGCCTACTACCAGCGCGGCATCGGCGAGGTGGCTTTGTCCGTCCTGCCGCCCGAGCTGCGCAAGCTGGACGACGCTCAGCTCGCCCAGCGGATCGCGCGGCTGCACAAGCGCATGGCCGCACGGCCGCCGGCAGCGCACGGTCCCGGCGCGCCGGCCCTGTCGGCCGAGCAGGCCGACGCCCTGCAGCGCCTGGCCGCGGCCACCGCCGGCGACACGCCGCCCGCCGTGCTCCTGCACGGCGTGACCGGCAGCGGCAAGACCGAGGTCTACCTGCGCGCCGCCGACGCCGCGCTGGCCGCGGGGCGGCAGGCCCTGGTGCTGGTGCCGGAGATCAACCTCACGCCGCAGCTGGAGGCGCGCTTCGCCGAGCGCTTTGCCGGCCGGCACATCGTGTCGCTGCACAGCGGGCTCACGCCGGCGCAGCGCTTGCGCCACTGGCTGGCGGCCCACTTGGGCCTGGCCGACCTGGTGCTGGGCACCCGCCTCGCGGTCTTTGCCGCCATGCCGCGGCTGGGCCTGATCGTGATCGACGAAGAGCATGACCCCTCCTACAAGCAGCAGGAAGGCGCTCGCTATTCGGCCCGCGACCTCGCCGTCTATCGCGGCAAGCTCGAGCGCGTGCCGGTGCTGCTCGGCTCGGCGACGCCCTCGCTCGAGAGCTGGCAGCGCGCCCGCGAAGGCCGCTATCAACGCATCGCGCTGCCCTCGCGCATCGGCGGGGGTGCCTTGCCGCAGGTGCGGTTGGTCGACATGAACCAGCTGCCCAAGACCAAGGGCGTGACCACGGCGCTGTCGCCGTCGCTGGTGGCCGCGCTGCAGTCGCGCATCGAGCGCGGCGAGCAGAGCCTGGTCTTCCTCAACCGCCGCGGCTACGCGCCGGTGCTGCATTGCGGCGACTGCGCCTGGAAGAGCGGCTGCCCGCATTGCAGCGCCTGGCGCGTGTTCCACAAGCTCGACCGCACGCTGCGCTGCCACCACTGCGGATTCACCGAACGGGTGCCGCGCGCCTGCCCCGAGTGCGGCAACCTCGACATCGCGCCCATCGGCCGCGGCACCGAGCGGCTGGAAGAGCAGCTCGCCGGACTGCTGCGCGGACCCGACGGCCGCGCGGCTCGCATCGCACGCATCGACGCCGATTCCACCCGGCTCAAGGGCGCGCTCGAGGCACAGCTCGGCGCCGTGCACGCCGGCGAGGTCGACGTGCTGGTGGGCACGCAGATGGTGACCAAGGGGCACGACTTTCGTCGCATCACGCTGGTCGCGGCGGTCAACCCCGACACCTCGCTGTTCAGCAGCGACTTTCGCGCGCCGGAGCGCCTGTTCGCGCTGCTGATGCAGGCGGCCGGCCGGGCCGGCCGCGATGCGCAGCAGGCATCGCGCAGCGAGATGTGGGTCCAGACTTGGCACCCGCAGCATGCGCTGTACGCGGCGCTGCAGCGGCACGACTTCGCGGCATTCGCCGAGAGCCAGCTGAAGGAGCGCGAGAGCGCGGGGTTGCCGCCGTACGCCCATCTGGCGCTGTTGCGTGCCGATGCGCGCACGGCGGAGGCGGCGCGCGGCTTTCTGCAGGCGGCGGCGGTGCTGGCACGCGGCCTGCCCGAAGCGGAGCCGGTGGCGATCTACGAGCCGGTGCCGCCGGGCGTGGCGCGCGTGGCCGACGTGGAGCGCATGCAGATGCTGGTGGAGTCGGCGTCACGCGGCGCGCTGCAGCGCTTCCTGGCGGCATGGCTGCCGCTGCTGCATGGGGTGCGCAAGGAGCAGCGGATCCTGCGCTGGGCGGTGGACGTGGATCCGCTGGCCATCTAGCGTCGGCCTGCGAAGGCCGCCGCGTGACGGACGAACCCGGGTTGCACCCGGGCTACGACGACTCCAACCCCGGACGCTCAATCCGCGTTCACGCCGCGCGCTTTCAGCGCCGCCCTGACACCCTTCCCATACGCCGCATCCGCCTTGTCGAAGTGCGCGAGCTGCCGCTGCTGGATCTCGGCGCTCACCTGCGACAAACCCCCGGCGATGTTGTCGAACAGGTTCTGCTTCTCCTGCGCCGGCAGCAGCCGGAACAACAGGCCGGCCTGCCAGTAGTCGTCTTCGTGCGAACGCGCGTCGTAGCGCGCCGCGTCGCCGCTGATCGCGAGCGGCGGCTCGCCGTGACCCATCGCGCGCGGATTCGTCCCGCCGGACTCGACCGTCGCGTAGTTGGGCTTGCCGTCGAAGTTGGCGAAGGCCATGGTTCCGTCGCGCTGCTGGTGGTGCACCGGGCAGCGCGGACGGTTCACCGGCAGCTGCTGGTGGTTGGTGCCGACGCGGTACAGCTGCGCGTCGTGGTAGGCGAACAGCCGCCCTTGCAGCATCTTGTCGGGGCTGAAGCCCAGTCCCGGCACGACGTTGGCGGGCGAGAAGGCCACCTGCTCGACCTCGGCGTGGTAGTTGTCGGGGTTGCGGTTGAGCTCCAGCACGCCCACCGGGATGCGCGGGAACTGCGCGTGCGGCCACACCTTGGTCAGGTCGAAGGGGTTGAAGGCCAGCGCCGCCGCCTGCGCCTCGGTCATCACCTGGATGAACACATCCCAGCGCGGGAAGTCGCCGCGCGCGATGGCCTCGAAGAGGTCACGTTGGGCGTAGTCGGGGTCGGTGCCCGCCAGGCGCTGCGCCTCGGCCGCGCCCAGGTTGCGGATGCCCTGCTGCGTCTTGAAGTGGTACTTCACCCACACCCGCTCGCCGGCCGCGTTGACCAGGCTGAAGGTGTGGCTGCCGAAGCCGTCCATGTGGCGATAGCCGTCGGGCGTGCCGCGGTCGGAGAACAGCATGGTCACCTGGTGCAGCGACTCGGGCGCCTGGGACCAGAAGTCCCACATCATCGTCGGCGACTTCAGGTTGCTGCGCGGGCAGCGCTTCTGCGTGTGCACGAAGTCGGGGAACTTGATCGGGTCCTTGATGAAGAACATCGGCGTGTTGTTGCCCGCGAGGTCCCAGTTCCCGTCCTCGGTGTAGAAGCGGATCGCGAAGCCGCGCGGATCGCGCTCGGTGTCGGCCGAGCCGCGCTCGCCGCCGACGGTCGAGAAGCGCACGAAGACCTCGGTCTTCTTGCCCACGTGCTGGAACAGCTTCGCCTTGGTGTAAGGCGTGATGTTGTGGGTGACGGTGAACACACCGTAGGCGCCCGAGCCCTTGGCATGCACCACCCGCTCGGGAATGCGCTCGCGGTTGAAGTGCTGCAGCTTCTCGATCAGGTGGAAGTCCTGCAGCAGCAGCGGTCCGCGCGGACCGGCGCTGAGCGAGTTCTGGTTGTCGGCGACCGGAATGCCGGAGGCGGTAGTGAGGATCGGATCGTTCATTCGGTTCTCCTTGGATGCGATGCACGGCGTGGTGCATGAAATCTAAGAAGCCGCGATCCTTTTGAGAAATCGATTGACACTAGGACATCGATAGGTGCCGTCAATGCCGGCCTCCGGCGCCCAGCAGCCAGGCCAGCCCCGAGAAGCTGAGAAACGCGAGCACCGTGCTGGCCATGATGATGCGGGCGACGCGCCCGTTGTCGGCACCGTAGCGCTCGGCCAGCAGCGACACGTTGCTCGCGCTGGGCAGCGCGGCGGCGAGCACCAGCACGGTCATCCCCACGGGCGACACAGGCAGGCCGGCGTGCTGCGCCAGCAGGCCCAGGCTGAACACCAGCAGCGGATGCGCGACCAGCTTGAACAGCGCCACCGGCAGGTAGTGGCGCACCGGCGTGCGCGTGTGCGCATGCTGGCCGGCGCGCCAGAGCACGGCGCCGATGGTGAACAAAGCCACCGGCGTGGCGGCGTCGGCCAGCATCTTGACGATCTGCCCGATCGGCCCGGGAAACTGCAGTCCCGTCGCCGCGAACACGGCGCCCAGGCCGATCGCCCAGGGCAGCGGATTGGTCATCGCGCTGCGCAGCGAGCGCAGCACCGACGAGCCGATGCCCGAGGTGTGCGGATGCGCATGCGCCTCCTCGAGCTGGGCGACCGCAATGCACAGCGTGCTCGTGAGGATGAGGTCGATGAGCACCGTTCCGATCACGGGGCCGGCGGCGCGCTCGCCGAACAGCGCGACCAGCAGCGGCACCCCCATGAAGCCGGTGTTCGGGAAGGCCGCGACGAGCGCGCCGAAGGCCGCGTTCTTCAGGTCGACGCCATGCGCGGCCTCACCGCGCCGCCAGGTCGCGGCGACGGTGAAGAACACCATCAGCACCGCGGCCAGCGCGTAGATGCCGATCAGCACCGGGTCGATCAGCTGGCCGAAGGGCATGCTGGCGCCGAAGCGGAACAGCAGGCAGGGCAGCGCGAAGAACAGCACGAAGATGTTGAGCCCGGGGATGGCCGCTTCGGGCAGCACGCGGCGCTGCGCGGCGAGATAGCCGCACAGCACCAGGGCGAAGAAAGGGATGGTGACGGCGAGGATGGCCTGCATCGCGATGGAGTATCGCCTTCAGCCTTCGGCCGAAGGCTTGTTCACACAGCTCCCCCGAGCCCCCTCCGCGAGGGGGCTCCAAAATGACCGATGACTCCCTCCAGCCTCCCTCCGAGAGGGAGGCTCCAGAGTGTTTGACAGGCGGCCGCACGGCCGCAGCGTAAGCGTCCTTCATGCTGGAGCCTCCCTCTCGGAGGGAGGCTGGTGGGAGCGGTCGAACAAGCTGGAGCCCCCGCTCGGAGGGGGCTCGGGGGAGCTGTGTGCACAGCAGAGCTAGGAGCCTGCGCGGCTCAGCCGCGCAGGCTCCTGGCTCATTCCCACTCCAGCATCACCGGCTGATGGTCCGAGGCATCGCTCGCCGCATCGACACGCACGTCGCGCAGCCGCGGCGCCAGGTCCTCGCTCACGAAGACATAGTCCCAGGTGAACGGCGGACCCGGAAACTGGCTCTGGTCGTACAGCGCGACCGTCGGATCGTGCGGCTGTCCGGGGTGCAGCAGCTCCCAGGCGTCGCGCAGCGGCGGCGTGGCCGGATCGATGGCCGACATCAGGCGCACCCGCTCGGCCGCATCGGGCTTGAAGTTGAAGTCGCCGGCGAAGATGGCCGGGGCGCCGCGCGGCACGCGGTCGAAGGGGCCGTCGTCGAGGGTCCCGGGGCGCATCTCCAGGGCATGCGCCACCGCCTCGTGGTGCAGCTCGCGCAGGCGCTCGACCTGGGCGGCACGCTGCAGCGCCGAGTAGTACTCGAGGTGGGTGGTGTTCACGCGCACCAGCCCGCCGGGCGTGTCCAGCGTCGCCTCGAGCGCGATGCGCTGCATGCTGGGCACGGCCGGATCGCAAGGCCAGGGCAGCAGGTGGCGGAAGACCTGCCGCACCGGCGTGCGCGTGAGGATCATGTTGCCGAAGCGACGGCGCTCGCCGGCCGGATGCGGCGTGTCGGTGGCCACGCCGTCGATGCGGGTGAAGCCTGGCAGGCGCGCCGCCAGCGCCGCGAACTGGTCGCCGCCGTCGCCGCCGGGCAGCTCGGGGTAGCCGGCCGCAACCTCCTGCAGGCACAGCACGTCGAAGTCGGCGAAGCGCCGCGCATGCGTGACGATGCGGTCGAGGTCGACGCGGCCGTCGGCGCCGCGGCCCCACTGGATGTTCCAGGTGACGAGCTTCATGGGGACCTCCGCCGGTCATGATGCGCGAGCCCGCAATGCCCTGGCGTGCGTGATGTGGTTCGCGGCCGCGGGTCAGGGCTCGGCGATCGCGCGCAGGGTCATGCGCTTGAAGGCGTCGACCAGCCGCGCTCCCTCGGCGCGCGGGTGCGCGATGGCCAGCCGCATGGTGGCCTCGCCGAGCTGCCAGATGAGCAGGGCCGACGCGGCAATGGCCTTGGGGTCGGACTTCGGGTGCACACGGCGCATGGCCGCGGCCAGCAGCGCGCCGTTGGCCTTGCTCTCGGCCAGCTCCAGCGCGACCAGCTGCTTGTCGGCCTGCATGCCGGACCAGATGTCGCGCATCACCGGCTCGGCCAGGAACAGCGCGTGGTACTGGTCGACCAGGTCGGCGTAGGCGGCCAGCAGCCCGTCCAGATCGTGCACGCCGGTCAGCGCCTCGTCGATGCAGCGCCGGCTCTCGGCCGTGTAGCGCTCGGCCAGGGTGCGCACGACGGCTTGCTTGTCGGGGAAGTACTGGTACAGCGAGCCGATGGAGACCTCGGCGAGCTCGGCGACCTCGCTCATCTTGACGCGGTCACAGCCTTTCTCGGCGATCAGGGCCGAGGCCGACGACAGGATGCGCTCCAGCCGCTCGCGACTGCGCTGCTGCGCCGGCGCCCGCCGCGCGACGGACGCTGGCGGCGGCATCTGCCGCGAACGCCTGGTTCCAGTCATGCGCCTGCCTCCACCGGAAAAAACACCTTGAACTTTCAAATGTGAGTATCTATCATGTTTTCAATGTGAGCAATGCTCACGTTCAAGGAGAGCGAGATGCAGGCCCGCACCGCGTTCCTGCTGGTGTTTGCCGCCGCCCTCGGCAGCGGCATCGCGGCCGGGATCTTCTACGCGTTCTCGTCGTTCGTGATGGCCGCGCTGGGGCGGCTGCCGCCCGAGCAGGGCGTGGCGGCGATGAACCACATCAACGTGACCGTGATCACGCCCAGCTTCATGATCGTCTTCATGGGCATGGCGGTGCTGAGCCTGCTGCTCGGCGGCGCATCGATGTTCTGGTGGAGCGTGCCGGGCGCGAAGCTCGTGTTCGCGGCAAGCGTGGTCTACCTCCTCGGGTGCTTCGGCGTGACGATGGCCTTCAACGTGCCGCTGAACAACCAGCTCGCGGCGGTCGGGCCGGGGCAGATGGCGGGCCTGTGGACGCGCTACCTCGAGGTGTGGACGGCATGGAACCACGTGCGCACAGTGGCGCCGCTGGTGTCGGCGGCGCTGTTCACGGTAGCGCTCGTTGTCGGTTGAAATCGTCGAAGGCAGGCGCGCACCGGCCACCCTTCACGGCGGCGGAACGCCGAACCGGCTACCATGGGGGGGCAAACATTCGCAAGACCGTCGTTTCGCAGGTCTTCCACAGTTCCCGCTGCCCTCCAGCGGTTTCCGTCGAATCCCCACCGTCACCGATTGCTTGGTGTCTTTTTGCACCGCGCATGCCACTTGCTGCGCGGTCGAGGCAGGCTCGCGCCTGCCGTCCTCGTCCTCTTCACGAAAGAACCCCATCGACACATCCATCGAAATCGGCAAATACCTTGTCTCGCCGTTGACCAAACGGCTTGCCGACCGGCGCTACGCCGCCTCGGTATCGATTCGCAGTGGCCAAGGCCACGCCACCCATGACCGCGTGCTGCGCCTGCTGCCGCTGTTCGACTGTCCACACGACGCATTGCGCTTCGCCGCGCAGCAAGGCCTGGCCTGGCTGCACGAGCGGCACGGCGCGTCCATCGCCCAGGGAGCATGACATGGCCAAGGAAGACCTGATCGAGATGAACGGCGTCGTCAACGAAGTGCTGCCCGACTCGCGCTACCGCGTGACGCTGGACAACGGCCACAGCCTGGTGGCCTACGCCGCGGGCAAGATGCGCAAGCACCACATCCGCATCCTGGCCGGCGACAGCGTGTCGCTGGAGCTCTCGCCCTACGACCTCAGCAAGGGGCGCATCACCTTCCGGCACCTGCATCGGCCGTCGCAGCCCGCCGCGCGGCGCCCCGGCCACTGAGCTTCAGCGCAGCGTGTAGAACGACCTGATGTAGGTGTCCGCGGGAAAGCCGCTGTCGATCGCGCGCTCGCGCAGCCTGACCGCCTCCTCGCCGGTCAGGTCGGCACCGAGCACCACGCCGTAGAACTGCTTTCCCTGCGAAGGCGCGTAGACCTCGGCCTGCAAGCTCGGATTCCTGGAGTTCATCTCGCGGGCGAAGGCCAGCGCGGGTTCGGGTTGGGCATAGGCGCCGGCAATCACGTACCAGCGCTTTGACGGCTGGGTGCCGGTCAGGCCCTCCAGGAACTGCGACGTCCCGCTTTGCGCCGGCGGCGCGAAGCGCTTGGTGACCAAGGTGCGTGCCACGGACGCCTTCGCCATGGCGGCGGGTGCCGACGCTGGCGGCGCCGGCGTGTCCGGCATCTTGTCGGCCTGCGTCTGCGCCCGCGCCGAAGGAACGAGCGCGCCCACGGCGGCGCCCAAGCTTCCCAGAAGCGCGGCCGCCGCCGTCTTGTCCACCGGTGGCTGCGATTGGGCGACGGTGTTGGTGGCGATCAGGCCGGCGATCAAGGCCGGCGCGCCGAGACCGATCTCGAACACCTTGAACAGCTTGTCCTCGCCTTCGTGCAGCCACGCAATGAAGCCGCCGATGCCGAACAGCGCCACCACCTTCACGATGTGGCCCGCCATCTTGAGCTGGGTGAGATCGGTGATGTAGGACTCCAGGTTCACCGTGGCCAGCAGGGCCGCCACGGGCGCCAGGCCGCCGATGCCGCCGATGACAAAGCGCATGCAACTGGATACCGGCATGGGACACCTCCTTCCGACTTCGAGAAGGAAGGCAGTGTCTCGCTGTCAGCGCCGCGACGCGTCCTTCGGTTTGAGGACGTCGCGTCGCTGCCCGCTCTTGCGAGCCCCCCGCGCGAAGCGCATCGTGACGGTCCACCATCGACGCGCATCTGGGAGGACCATGTCGCACCACCATCCAACGCTGCGCGGCCTGCGTGTGGCCGCGACCTTGTTCGCCATTGCGCTCGGTTCATCGATCGCCATCGCCCAACCGAGTCCGAGCCTGTTCCCGGGCAAGGTCAAGGCCATCGGCACCTTGCTCGTGCGGGTGCCCGGCGCGAAGGCCGGCAATGGCATCGAGATTCCGGACGCCAAGATCTCCTTGCTGGACGCCGGCGGCCACTTGCACGGCACTGCGAGCACGCAGCTCGACGGCCGCTTTCGGGTCGCGGGAGCGGGACCCGGTCTCTATCAGCTGTGCTGGGACTTCCAGGGGCACAACGGCTGCCGCCGCGTGACCTTGAACGAACCCGAAAACTACCTCGGCCGCATCGAACTGAGCCTGGAGGCCGTGCAGCTGCATGGGCGCGTGCTCACCGGCGATCAGCGGCCCTGCTGGGTGAACGATCCGTTCTTCAAGCTCGATGTGTCGACGCACGTCGAGGTCGTCAATGGCGGCGGCGCGGTGGTCGCGAAGATGCGCGCCAATGTCCATGGCGACTACCTGGCGCTGCTCAAGGGTCTGGGTCGCTATGCCGTGCTCGCGCAGTGCGAGAAGGTCCAGCAGCAGGTCCAGGTCGATGTGCGCACGACCGTCGCGCGTACCGACCTCACGCTGGGCAACCGTGCACCGCGCATCGTCGAGCTCGCGGCGCGCAACGCCGGCAAGGGCGTCGTTCGCGTCGACGCCGGAGCGGCCGTGCAGATCGACGCCAAAGTCCGCGATATCGACAACGACCCCGTGGAGTTCCTCTGGCGCGACAACGACGGCCAGGCGCTCAACATCACCACCACCAATCAGGTCACGCGCAACGCGCCAGCCACGCCGGGTCGCCACAGCACCTACCTCATGGCCCGCGATCACCGCGGCGGCTATGCGTTCAAGCGCTTCGACGTCGAGATCGGCCCGGCGGTGGTACGCTTCTCGGGCACGGTGATCGACGAGGTCACGCGCGCGCCGGTGGCCAAGGCGCGCGTCGAAGTGGCGGGGCGGGCGGCGACCACCGACGCCAACGGCTGGTTCTCGCTGCGAGGTCCCGCCGCCAGCGATGACCGCCATGTCCTCAACATCCGCCACCCCGACTACGTCTTGCTGTCCGAAGTGTTCGACCGCTCGTCGGACGATCACGTCTTCACGCTTGTGCGCGCGCAAGTCACCCACCATCCCGTTGACGCGCCGATCCAGGCGATCGACCGGGAAAGCAGCGGGCCCTGCGGCAACCCGCGCACGCCCAACGAGCAGGTCCGGCGTCCGCCGCTGACCGAGTATGTCGACCCCGAGCGCGGCAAGGAAAGCCGGCCCCTCGACCCCGGACTGCTGCGCAAGCTGGCCGCGACGCCGCGCTGCCAGCACGTCGGGGCGCAGATCATCGTGCCGGCCGGCGCGCTCGTCGCGGCCGGTCGCAGCAAACCGGTCGGATCGATCCGGCTCGCCATGGCCACGCTGGATCCGACGCGGCGGCCCCTCGCCGGCGACTACCAGGCCGTCGATGCGGCCAACCAGCGTACCGACCTGCTCAGCTACGGCGCGGTGTACGCCGACTTTCGTGATGCCGCCGGTCGCCCGCTGAACCTGCGCCCGGGCGCCACGGCCGAAGTGCGTGTGCCGGTGCCGCCGGCCCAGCGCTCGACGGCCAAGCCGACGATCGACTTCTGGTCCTACGACGAGGCCGACGGTCGTTGGCGGATCGAGGGCAAGGCCACCTTGACCAGCACGCCGCAAGGCCCGGTGTACCTCGCCAGGACGCGGCACTTCTCGACGCTGAACATGGACGTGTCGGGCAACGACCCGGCGGTATCGACGTGCGTGCGCTTCGAGATCGACAACGCGATCAAGAACGTCTGGACCCAGTTGCGCCTGCGCGCCACCGTGTCCTACAACGCCACCCAGGTCAAGACCAAGGACATCTTCCTCGACGGCGACCAGTACCACGCGGTGTTCCGCATTCCGTTCGGCCACGCGTTCCCGCCCAACACGCTTCGGGTGGAGCTGTTCGGCACCGCCAACGGGCAGTCGGTGGTGCTGGTGGACAACGTCATCAACACCGATGCGCGTGCGCAGATGACGGGCAGCAACCTGTGGCCGGCCTACCCGTACAGCGAGTGCGGCACGCCGGTGGTCCTCGCGCCGCCGAGCGGCGTGGTGCCCGAGTACGCGACCAACGACGCCACCAAGCGGCCGTACTTCCTGACCGGGCCCTACGGCGACTTCCTGCCCGACGACCCCGATACCGTGAGCACCAACTACTACAACGCCATTGGCGCGACGCCCAACAAGCCCACCCTGCAGAGCTGGTGGCAGGCCAACGGCTTCGATCCTGTCAACGGCACCGGCGGGACGCGGGCCTCGTACCTCAACCACAACGACCTCGGCTTCGGCCGTGACATGCACTGCCTGAAGACGGGGCAGAAGCTCGCGTGCTACGTCACCAACTACGGTGCGCCGAACCAGAACGCCGCCAACGCGGATGCCGCCGCAAACCAGGATCCGGCCCAGCAGGGCGCCACGGTGGCGATGGAGTTCGATCCGGCCGCTGCTGGCGAGGCCGTCCAGTTCTACGTCTACGGCAACGCGGTGAACAGCTTCAACCTGTTGAAGGCCGCCGATCTGGACGGCTTCGGGCCGAAGCCGGTGCCGCACCTGTGCCTGGTCTGCCATGGCGGCGAGTTCAGCACGGCCAGCAACAAGGCACAGCAATCGCGGTTCCGCGAGTTCGACCTGCCTTCGTTCAGGTACTCGGGGACCCGGTCGTGGGACTACGGCCAGGCCACGCTCACCCCGGCCGAGCTGTCGGCCTTCGGCACGCTGAACCAGCTCGTGCGCGACGTCGCGCCGGGGCCGGCACCCATCCGCGCGCTGATCGATGCTTGGTACCCCGGCAACGTGTTCACGGGCGCGCCGGTGTCGCCGGCACCGCCGGCGGGGTGGGCGAGCCATGCATCGGGCTACCAGAACGTCTACGGCAAGACCTGCCGCACCTGCCACATCGCGCGCGACGGCGGGGCGGCGTCGCCGCCGTTCATCACCTTCAACAGCAAGAGCACCTTCGACGGCACCAGCTACGTCGTCTGCGGCAAGGGCAACCGGAGGATGCCCAACGCCATCATCACGTACAAGAACTTCTGGCTCGAGACCGCACGAGTTTGGGAGTTCGAGACCTTGATGGACCCGGTGGTGACCCACGACACCTGCAAGAACGACTGAGCGACCTTTTGTGCGGGCGCAGGAACGCGGCTTGCCGCGTTTCTGTTTTCGACCGAATGGAGATGGCCATGATCACCACCGAATTGCGCCTGCCCGAACTGGCCTTGGTGGCCGGCACACGTGGCCTGCTGGGCGCCGGGATCGGCCTTCTCGTGGCCGACAAGCTGAGCGACGAGCGCCGCAAGGGCATCGGCTGGGCGCTGCTGGCCACCGGCGTGCTGACCACGATCCCGTTGGCGATGATCGTGCTCGGACGGCGCCGCAGGCGGTCGATCTGAGTCCGCCCCGATCGCGACGCAATACCGGTTCCACGCATCCGGGCCGGCCGACCCGCTGGCTATGATGACGCGCCCGCCGTTTCGCGCCTCGCCGTGTCGTCTCCTCCCGCCTCGCTCAACCCCGCCCAGCTCGACGCCGTCCACCACCTCAGCGGTCCCTGCCTCGTGCTGGCGGGCGCGGGATCGGGGAAGACGCGTGTCATCACCCACAAGATCGCGCGCCTGCTGCAGGCCGACTATGCGCCGGGGCAGATCGCGGCCATCACCTTCACCAACAAGGCCGCGGCCGAGATGCGCGAGCGTGCCAAGCAGCTCGTCGGCCCGCGCGCCGCGAAGAACCTGGTCATCAGCACCTTCCACTCGCTGGGCGTGCGCATCCTGCGCAGCGAAGGCGAGCGGCTCGGGCTGAAGCCGCAGTTCAGCATTCTCGACAGCGACGACGTGCTGGGCATTCTTCGCGATGCCGGCGCCTGCAGCGACAACGCACTGGCGCGGCGCTGGCAGTGGGCCATCAGCCTGTGGAAGAACCAGGGCCTGAACAGCGAGCAGGCGGAAGCGATCGCGGCCAACGACGACGAGCGCGTGGCGGCGCGCATCATGAAGCGCTACGAGGAGCGCCTGGCCGCCTACCAGGCCGTCGACTTCGACGACCTCATCGGACTGCCGCACCAGCTGCTGCGCCGCGACGCCGAGTGCCGCGCGAAATGGCAGGACACGCTGCGCTATGTGCTGGTCGACGAATACCAGGACACCAACGCGATCCAGTACGAGATGCTCAAGCTGCTGGTGGGCGTGCCCGGCATGTTCACCGCGGTGGGCGACGACGACCAGAGCATCTACGGCTGGCGCGGCGCGACCATCGACAACCTGCGCCGCCTGCCGCAGGAGTTCCCGCAGCTCAAGGTGATTCCGCTGGAGCAGAACTACCGCTCGACCGGCCACATCCTGCGCGCCGCCAACGCGGTCATCGGCCACAACCCCAAGCTGTTCGAGAAGAAGCTCTGGAGCGACTTCGGCGACGGCGAGCCGGTGCGGCTGGTCGAATGCGACGGCGAGGAGCACGAGGCCGAGCGCGCGGTCGCGCGCATCCAGTCGCTGCGCGCGAACGCCGGAGCGGCCGGCTACGCGGCCGGGGGCGGCGAGGTGCAGCTCAAGGACTTCGCCATCCTCTACCGCGCCAATCACCAGGCCAAGGTGTTCGAGAAGGCGCTGCGCAAGGCCAGCCTGCCGTACAGGGTGTCGGGCGGGCAGAGCTTCTTCGACCGCGCCGAGATCAAGGACCTGTGCGCCTGGCTGCGCCTGCTGGTCAACAACGACGACGACCCGGCCTTCCTGCGCGCGGTCACCACGCCCAAGCGCGGCATCGGCCACCAGACGCTGGCCAGCCTGGGCGAGTTCGCCGCCAAGTGGAAGCTGAGCCTGTACGAGGCGCTGTTCGCCGAGAGCCTGGGTGCGGCGATCAGCACGCGGGCCATCGGCGCGCTGCACGAGTTCGGACGCTACGTGAACGACCTCGAATACCGCGCCCGCCACACCACCGGCACCGAGGACGCCAAGGCGCTGCTCATGGGCTGGCTCAAGGACCTGGACTACGAGAAGCACCTGATGGAAGGCGAGGACAGCGAGAAGCTGGCCGCGGCGCGCTGGTCCAACGTGCTCGACTTCGTCGACTGGGTCGCGCGGCGCTGCGGCGGCGAGATCGAGAACGACGGCGGGGTCACGGTCGAGACCGAGCGCAAGAGCGTGCTCGAGGTGGCGCAGACCATCTCCGTGATCATCAGCCTGGCCGAGCGCGGCGACGACCAGAACGTGATCACGCTGTCGACCTTGCATGCGGCCAAGGGGCTGGAGTGGCCCCATGTGGTGTTGGCCGGCGTGAACGAAGGCCTGCTGCCGTTTCGCAGCGAGGACGACGAGATGACGGCCGAACGCCTCGAAGAAGAGCGCCGCTTGATGTACGTCGGCATCACGCGGGCGCGGACCACGCTGGCGGTCAGCACCTTGCGGCGACGCAAGCGCGGGCGCGACACGGTGCAGGGCGTGCCGAGTCGCTTCATCGCGGAGATGAAGCTGAACGAGGTCACGACGAAAGAGGATCCGCGCGAGAAGCTCAAGGCGCTGCGCGCGGCGGCCGCGGCGCGCGCGGCCCAGTCGACGACGAATCCGTAGAAGGCTGCGGCCCGAGGCGCGGGTTGTCCCTGATGACTCGCCCCATCGAGGCTGCTGAAATCTCGGCCGCAAGTGGAAGCGTTTCCACTTTGCGAGTGGATCCCCCATCGCCGAGGAGTACCAGCCCGATGCCTGCGTCCGATCCGACTCCATCGACACCGCAAGGCCTGCCAGTGCTGGCGCCTGCGCCCGGCTCCCGCATGGCCCGCTCCGGCTTCACCTGGGGCGTGGCCACGGCGTCGTACCAGATCGAAGGCGCGACCCATCGCGATGGCCGCGTGCCGTCGATCTGGGACACCTTCTCCGCCACGCCCGGGAAGGTGCTGAACGGCGACACCGGCGAGGTGGCCTGCGACCACTACCACCGCTGGGAGGGCGACGTCGACCTGATCGCCTCGCTGGGCGTGGACGCCTACCGGCTGTCGATCGCCTGGCCGCGCGTGATGGACGAGCGCGGGCGGGCCAATCGGGCCGGGCTCGACTTCTACAAGCGCCTGCTCGACCGCCTCGAAGCTAAGGGCGTGCAGCGCTTCGTCACGCTCTACCACTGGGACTTGCCGCAGCACCTGCAAGACCGCGGCGGCTGGCTCAACCGCGACACCGCGTACCGCTTCGCCGACTACGCCGACCTGGTCAGCCGCGAGCTGGCGGGCCAGGCCACCGCCTGGGCCACGCTCAACGAGCCATGGTGCTCGGCCCACCTCGGCTACGGCGACGGCCGCCATGCGCCGGGCCTCGCCGACCATCGCTTCGCGTCGCAGGCGATGCACCACCTGCTGCTGGGCCACGGCCTGGCGCTGCCGGTGCTCGAGTCCAACGACCCGCGTGCCCGGCGCGGCATCGTCGCCAATGTCGGGCGCGGCACCACCGATCGCGACACCGCGGCGGACCGCGATGCCGCGCAGCTGTACGAAGTGCAGCACAACGCCTGGGTGCTCGACGCGCTGTTCAAGGGCGCTTACCCGGCCGACCTGTTCCGCCTGTGGCCCGGCACCGAGCCCCTGGTGCTTCCGGGCGACATGGCCATCATCTCCCGGCCGATCGACTTCCTCGGCATCAACTACTACTTCCGCACCAACGTGCGCAGCGACGGCGCGCACGGCTTCGTCGAGGTGCCGCTCGAAGGCGTGGAGCGTACGCAGATGGGCTGGGAGGTCTACCCGCAAGGCCTGCAGGACCTGCTCGTCGGCTTCAAGGCCGCGTACCCCGCGCTGCCGCCGATCTACATCACCGAGAACGGCATGGCCTCCGACGACAAGGTCGTGAACGGCACGGTCGACGACGCCCAGCGCATCGCCTTCCTCAACCGCCACGTCGCGGCGGTCGACGCGGCGATGAAGGCCGGCGTCGATGTGCGCGGATACTTCGTCTGGTCGTTGATGGACAACTACGAATGGGCGTACGGCTACGAGCGGCGCTTCGGCATCGTGCACGTCGACTACGCGACCCAGCAGCGCACCCCCAAGCAAAGCGCCAAGGCGCTCACTGCGTTCCTCAGGAGTCGTGCCGCGGTTTGATTCCGCACGTTTCAAGAAGGGCCGACCGCCCACCAACCGGAGACTTCAACATGGTTCCCTCTCTCAAGCACCTGACCGTGATCGCCGCACTCATGGCCGCCGGCAGCGCGCATGCGCAGAAGGCGGAGGTCGTGCACTGGTGGACGTCTGGCGGCGAATCGGCCGCCGTGAAGGAGCTCGCCGACGCCTATGGCCAGGCGGGCGGCACCTGGGTCGACCAGGCGGTCGCGGGCGCCGACAACGCGCGCACGGCGGCCATCAACCGGATCGCCGGCGGCAACCCGCCCACCGCCGCCCAGTTCAACACCTCGAAGCAGTACCACGACGTGATCGCCGCGGGCCAGCTCAACGACATCGACGCCGTGGCGGCGAAGGAAGGCTGGGACAAGTGGCTGCCCAAGCCCATCGTCGACAGCATCAAGGTCAACGGGCACTACTACGCGGTGCCGGTCAACATCCACAACCCGTCGTGGTTCTGGTATTCGAAGGCGGCACTGCAGAAGGCCGGCGTGGCGAGCGAGCCCAAGTCGATGGACGAGTTCTTCGCCGCGCTCGACAAGCTGAAGGCGGCCGGCCTGGTGCCGCTCGCGTTCGGTGGCCAGGCGTGGCAGGAGTGGATCACCTTCTACAGCATGCTGCTGCACGTCGGCGGCAAGGACGCCTACCTGAAGTTCTTCAAGGACCACGACGCCGCCAGCGTGAACGCCGAGCCGATGCGCAAGACGCTGGCGGCGCTCAAGAAGCTGCACGGCTATGTCGACGCCGGCTCGCCGGGCCGCAACTGGAACGACGCGACCGCGATGGTGATCAGCGGCAAGGCCGGCTTCCAGATCATGGGCGACTGGGCCAAGGGCGAGTTCGGCGCGGCCAAGCAGACGGCGGGCAAGGAGTTCGGCTGCTTCGCCGGCTTCGGCTCGGGCGCACCGTACATGGTCGCGGGCGATGTGTTCGTGTTCCCGAAGACCAGCGACAAGACCGCGATCGAGGCGCAGCGCAAGCTCGCCACCGTCTTCACCTCGCCGGTCACGCAGGTCGCGTTCAACAACAAGAAGGGGTCGATCCCGGTGCGCACCGACGTCGACGCGAACAAGATGGACATCTGCGCGCAGGCCGGTGTGCAGGCCATGAAGGACCCGGCGCGCCACATCGCGAACCCGGACATGCTGATGACGCCGGACATGGTGGGTGCGGTGCAGGACGTGATCACCAAGTTCTGGAACGGGAACCAGTCGGTGGATGATGCGGTGAAGGCCTTGCAGGGCGCGGTGAAGGGTTGAAGACACACCGTAGCCCGGGTGCAACCCGGGAGTCAGCGTCCCGGGTTGCACCCGGGCTACGGAGATGAGCCTGCCCAAGCCACCCCGCCGCAAGCGCGCCGCGGCCGCCCAGCTCGCGCTGCTGCCGATGGCGCTCACGGTGCTCGGTGTCTACATCGGCACCGTGCTGTGGTCGGTGCGCATCTCCTTCAGCAGCTCCAAGATCTTCCCGACCTCCGACTTCGTCGGCCTCGCGCAATACCAGCGCCTGTTCAACGCCGAGCGCTGGATCGTCTCGCTGCACAACCTCGCCATCTTCGGTGCACTGTTCATCGCGGCCTGCCTGGTGCTCGGCTTTCTGCTGGCGGTCTTCCTCGACCAGCGGGTGCGCGGCGAGAACGCGCTGCGCACCGTGTTCCTCTATCCGTATGCGATGTCCTTCGTCGCCACCGGCCTGGTCTGGCAGTGGATGCTCAACCCCGAGCTCGGCATCCAGTCGACGGTTCGCAGGCTCGGCTTCCCGGGCTTCGAGTTCGACTGGATCGTGAGCCAGGACAAGGTCATCTACACGCTCGTCATCGCTGCGGTCTGGCAGGCCTCCGGGCTGGTGATGGCCGTCTTGCTCGCGGGGCTGCGCGGCATCGACGAGTCGCTCTGGAATGCGGCGCGCATCGACGGCGTTCCGCGCTGGCGCTACTACCTGAGCGTGGTCCTGCCGCAGCTGGGGCCCGCGTTCGGCACCGCCTTCGTGCTGCTCGCGGTGGGCGTCGTCAAGGTCTACGACGTGGTCATCGCGATGACCCAAGGCGGCCCGGGCAACGCAAGCGAGGTGCCGGCCAAGTTCATCATCGACAGCCTCTTCAACCGTGCCAACGTCGGCCTGGCGTCGGCCGCGTCGACGGTGATGCTGCTGACCGTGCTCGCGCTGCTGCTGCCGTGGTGGTACGCCCGCTCGGTCCGGTCGCGCGCAGGGGCGCAGGCGTGAGCCCCGCGGGCGCGCGCCGCTCGCGCTTCACGCCGGCGCGCATCGGGCTGTACGTGCTGCTGCTCAGCTCGGCCGCGTTCTTCCTGCTGCCGCTGTACGTGATGATCGCCACCTCGCTCAAGCCGATGGAGGAGATCCGCCTCGGCCAGCTGTTCGCGTGGCCGCTGGATATGACGATCGAACCCTGGCGCCAGGCCTGGTCGAGCGCCTGCACCGGCCTCGAGTGCCGCGGCATCCAGGTCGGCTTCTGGAACTCGGTGCGCATCGTCGTGCCGAGCACCATCATCTCGATCTTCTTCGGTGCGCTCAACGGCTACGCCCTTTCGTTCTGGCGCGTGCGCTGGGCCGGCTGGCTGTTCGGCGTGCTCATGTTCGGCGCCTTCGTGCCCTACCAGGTGATGCTGTACCCGCTGGTTCGATCGCTCGCCACGGCCAGCCTGTTCGGCACGCTGACCGGCATCGTGCTGATCCACACCGTCTTCGGCATGCCGGTGATGACGCTGCTGTTCCGCAACTACTACGCGGGCGTGCCGTCCGAGCTGTTCAAGGCCGCGCGCATCGACGGCGGCGGCTTCTGGCGCATCTTCTTCCAGCTGATGCTGCCGATGTCGGTGCCCATCATCGCCGTCGCGGTGATCATGCAGATGACCAACATCTGGAACGACTTCCTGCTCGGCCTGGTGTTCGCCGGGCGCGAGAACCTGCCGATGACGGTCCAGCTCAACAACGTCATCAACACCACCACCGGCGAGCGCCTGTACAACGTGAACATGGCCGCGACCATGCTGACCTCGCTGCTGCCGCTGGCCGTGTACCTCGTCTCGGGCCGCTGGTTCGTGCGCGGCATCACCGCCGGCGCCGTCAAGGGCTGAACCGGAACCGACATGTCCGACGTCGTCATCGAAGACCTCCACATCCGGCTGTCGGGCGCCGACATCATCCGCAAGCTCAGCCTCGACGTGCGCAGCGGCGAGTTCCTGGTGCTGCTGGGGCCGTCGGGGTGCGGCAAGTCGACCTTGCTGCACAGCGTCGCGGGACTGATCGATGCGCAAGGCGGGCGCATCCAGATCGGCGGCAAGGACGTGACCTGGGCGGATCCGAAGGACCGCGGCATCGGCATGGTGTTCCAGTCCTACGCGCTGTATCCGACGATGACCGTCGAGAAGAACCTGTCGTTCGGCCCGCGGGTGGCCGGCGTCGCGCGGTCCGAGATCGCGCGCCGGGTGGAGCGTGCGGCCGCGATGCTGCAGCTCACCGAACTGCTGCGTCGCAAGCCGGCGCAGCTGTCCGGCGGCCAGCGCCAGCGGGTCGCGATCGGCCGGGCGCTGGTGCGCGAGGCGGCGGTCTTCCTGTTCGACGAGCCGCTGTCCAACCTCGACGCCAAGCTGCGTGCCGAGCTGCGGCGCGAGCTCAAGCAGCTGCACCAGAAGCTGGGCGCGACCATGATCTACGTCACCCACGACCAGGTCGAGGCGATGACGCTGGCCAGCCGCATCGCCGTGATGAAGGGCGGCGAGATCCAGCAGATCGACACGCCGGCCACGGTCTACCACCGGCCGGCCAACATGTTCGTCGGCGGCTTCCTCGGCGCGCCGAGCATGAACTTCGTCGAAGGGCGGATCGAGCGCGCGGACGGCGGCGTGCGCTTCATGTCGCCCGTCGTGCAGGTCGACGTGTCGGGCTATCGCTTCATCGAGCCGCCGCCGGCGGACCCGCTGCCGGCGGTGCTGGGCGTGCGGCCGGAGCACATCGTGTTGTCGCCGCAGGGCCGCCCGCGCGCCGGCAGCGCGACCCTCGCGCTGGTGGAGCCGATGGGTTCCAACCAGGTCGTGTGGCTGCGCGAGCAGGGCGTGTCGCTGGCGGTCGAAGCCGATGCGCAGTTCACCCCGGTGCTCGAGGACAGGATCGACTTCGCAATCGACGCGGCGCAGGTCTCGCTGTTCGGGCTGCATTCGCAGCAGCGGCTCTGATGGCGACGATCAAGGACGTCGCGCGCCTGGCCGGCGTCGGTCTCGGGACCGCGTCGCGTGCGATCTCCGGGCGCGGCCCGGTCTCCGAGAAGGCCCTCGCGCGGGTGAACGAGGCGGTCGCGGCGCTGCAGTTCCGGCCCTCCAACGTGGCGCGCGCGCTGACCTCGAAGACGCTCGGCATGGTCGGCATCTACGTGCCGGACTTCGCGGGCACCTTCTATGGCCAGATCCTGCAGACGGTGGATCGCGAGCTGCGCGCGGTCGACCGGCACATGGTCGCGGCCAACGGCTGCGGCGCCGGCGACGAGCGCCAGCAGGCGCTCGACGGCGTGCGCTTTCTCTACGAGCGCGGCTGCGACGGCGTCATCGTGATGAGCAACGCGCTCACCGACGACGACTTCTCGACGCTGTTCGAGCGCTACCCGACGCTGGTGCTGCTCAACCGCAGCTCGCGGGCGGCGCCCCAGCGCTGCTTCAGCACCGACCACGAGCTCGGCGGCCGGCTGGCCGCGCGCGCCTTGCTGCAGCGCGGCCATCGCGAGATCGCCTTCATCGGCGGGCCGCACAGCGCGCCCGACAACGAGCAGCGCATGGCGGGCTTCCTGGACGAGCTCGCGCGGCACGAGGTGCGCGTGCCCAAGCGCCGCCGCATCGATGCCGACTTCAGCTTCGAGGGCGGCTACGCCGCGGCCGGCAAGCTGGCCCGCGCAGCGCGCGACTACAGCGCGCTCTTCTGCGCCAACGACGTGATGGCGATGGCGGCGATCTCCTGCCTCGGCAAGCTCGGCGTCTCGGTGCCGGGCGAGGTGTCGGTGCTCGGCTTCGACAACTGCGAGCTGTCGCGCTTCACCGCGCCGGCCCTGACCACGGTGAGCATCCCCATCGTCGATGCGGCAACCAGCGCCTGCCGCTTCCTGCTGAACCAGTGCTACGAGCTGAGCCTGCCGGTGGGGCGCGCGTTTCCGCCGGACATCGTGTGGCGCGATTCGGTCGGTGTGGCGTCATGACGCGTTCGCCCGACACGCCTGCATTGGTGCCCGCCGGTCTGCGTGGGCCCGCGGTGCTCGCCCGCGCGCGATGGGCGACGCGGCTCTTGTTCATGGCCCTCGGCGTGCTCGGCGGGGCCTGGGGCGCCCACATCCCTTCGGTCAAGGCGCGCTACGCGATCGGCGAGGCCACGCTCTCGATGGTGCTGCTGGCCGCGGCGATCGGTGCGGTGCTGTCGCTGTTCTTCGCCGGGCGCATCGTCGGGTGGCTGGGCGCCCGCAAGGCGGCCATGCTCGCGGCCGGGGTGATGAGCGTGATGCTGGGCAGCGTGCTCGAGTACCCGGGCGTGGCCGCCCTGCTGCCGGCGATGCTCTTGTTCGGGGCCTCGATGAGCCTGTTCGACGTCGCCATCAACACCGAAGGCTCGGAGCTGGAAAGCCTCAGCGACCGCCCCATCATGAGCAACCTGCATGGCATGTTCAGCGTCGGCGGCATGACCGGCGCGGCGCTCGTCTCCGTCATGCTCGGGGCCGGCGTCGCGCCGCGGCTGCAGCTCTTCGGCCTGTGCGCCGGCATCGCGATCATCGTCTTCATCGCGGCGCGCGGCATGCTCGAGACCCATGCCACCGGCGGCGAAGCCGGCGAGCAGGCGCACTTCGCCTGGCCCAGGGGCACGCTGCTCATCATCGGCCTGCTCATCTTCGCCGGCCTGACGGCCGAAGGCGTGATGTACGACTGGTGCGTGCTCTACCTGAAGCAGGAGGTCGGCATGCCCCAGGCCCAGGCGGCGCTCGGCTATTCCATCTTCTCCGCGGCAATGGCCTTGTCGCGCTTCGGCGGCGACTTTCTTCGCTCGCGCTATTCGGAGCAGGCGCTGCTGCGCCTGGGCGGCAGCCTGGCCGCGGTCGCAATGGCCCTCGTGCTGCTGTCGGCCAACGCCTGGGTCGCATGGATCGGCTTTGCGCTGGTCGGCGCCGGGCTGGCGCCGGTCGCGCCCATCCTCTTCAATGCCGCGACCCGCGTGCCGGGGGTGAGCCGGGCCGCGGCGATCGCGTCGGTCACGTCCATCGGCTACAGCGGCTTCATGGTCGGTCCGCCGCTGATCGGCAGCATCGCCACCGCCACGTCGTTGACGATGGCCCTCGGCGTGCTGGTGCTGGCCTCGGCGCTGCTGGCCTGCGGGGCTCACCGGGTGCCGCAGAGGGGGGACTGAAGCTCAGCGGACATCACGTTGGGGAAGGACACGCCGGCCGGGTCTGCGCGCAGCGCGTCGAGCACGTCGGCCACCGTGTCGGCCATGGGCCGGGTGCGCAGCCCCGCGGCGACGGCGCGATCGCTGCGTGCCAGCAGCATGCCGCCGAAGTCGGGATCGTCCTCGGGGATCCACAGCGGAAGGCCGGTCCACGGCGTCACGCCGGCCGCGAGGAGCTCGGCATCGGAGCGCCACACCAGATGAGCGTCGCTGCCCGCCACGTCCCGGCAGGTTTCGAGCAGGGAACGCATCGACATCGGCGGGCCGACGGCATTGAAGGTTCCGCTGTGCCGCGTCTCGGCCAACGACACGCACCACGTCGCCAGGTCCCTCGCGTCGATGACTTGCACCGGTCGCTCGGGTCGACCCGGCGCCAGCACGGTGCCGCCTTGCGCGAGGCGCCATGGCCAGTAGGCGAAGCGCCCGGTCGGGTCGTGCCGGCCGACGATCAGGCCCGGACGCACGATGGCCGCGCGGTCCGGGCACAGCGCACGCAGCGCTTCCTCGGCGCGCGCCTTCTCGCCGCCGTAGCCCGTGTCCTGGGTCGTCACCGCGGCGGTCTCGTCGTGCGATCGACCCGGTGGAAAGCGGGCCACGACGGAGATCGAGGAGACGAACACCCAATGCGGCAGATGCGGCTGGAGCGACGCCGCCACCGATGCGATCTGCGAGGGCCGATAGCCGCTGCAGTCGATCACGGCGTCGAAGGTCCTGCCGCGCAGCGCGGAGGTGTCGGCGTCGCGATCGCCGACCAGCGCCTCGACCGCGCCGGGAAAGGCCACGGTCCGGCGGCCGCGATTGAACAAGGACACGCGATGTCCCGCGGCCAAGGCCGCCTCGACCACGTGGCGGCCGAGGAAGACGGTGCCGCCCAGGACCAGGAGGTTCATGCGGCGATCATGTCACGCAGGGCGCTGACCGGCGTCGCATTGCAATTGAAATGCGGCGGCACGACGGCCGACATCGGCGGCGAATCGCCGGCCGCGAAGCTGCGCGGATGAACGACCCGGCCCCGTGGACCTGCCCCACCTGCCAAGTGAGCGTGACCACGTCCTTCTGCGCACGCTGCGGTGAAGAGCCGCTCGCACCGCGCGACCTCACGCTGCGCGGGCTGGCGGAGAAGCTGCTGCACGCCCTCACGAGCATCGATGCGCGCGTGCTGCGCACGATGTGGCAGCTGGTCAGGCACCCCGGCGACCTGACCGCCTCGTGGGCGCAGGGCGCGCGCAAGCCCTGGGTCGCGCCGTTCCAGCTGTTCCTGATCGCCAACGTGATCTTCTTCGCGCTGCAATCGCTCACCGGCATCCACATCTTCAGCTCACCGCTGCAGTCGCACCTGCACCATCAGGACTGGAGCGAGCTGGCGCGATCGCTCCTGGACGCCCGGCTGCGCGTCACGCACGACAGGCTGGAGCACTACGCGCCCCTGTTCGACCGCGCCGTGGTGCTGAACGCGAAGACGCTCATCGTGCTGATGACGATCCCGTTCGCGGCGATGCTGCCCCTCATGTTCTTGCGCGAGCGCCGGCCGTTCATGCTCCACGTGGTGTTCTCGCTGCACCTGTACACGTTCTTGCTGCTGCTGTTCTGCGTCGCCCTGGTGGTCGCGACGCTGAGCGCGTGGCCCGGCAGCGGCGGCCTCGATTCGCCGGTCGTCGATGACGTGCTGACGGTGATGAACCTCGTCGTGTGCGGGCTCTATCTTCATGCGGCGATCGGGCGGGTCCATGGCAGCCGGGGCGCGGCGCGGGTGCTGCAGGCGGTGGTGTCGACTCTGGCGGTCGGCGTCATCGTGGTCGGGTATCGGTTCGTGTTGTTCCTGATCACCTTGTATGGGACGTGAGAATTCAGGCGTCCGTAGCCCGGGTGCAACCCGGGTGCCACGATTGCGCGGGTTGTCGCGTCCCGGGTTGCACCCGGGCTACGACTGCAACAACGATCGCACGCCTGCCAGCAAGTCGGCCCGCGCGAACGGCTTGGGCAGGCCCAGGCAGCCGGAGCGCTTGATGAACTCGCGCACGCCCGGCGACAGCGTGTCGCCGCTCGCGAACAACATGCGCCGCTGCAAGGCCGAATGGTGCGCCGACACCTCACGCCACAACGCGGGGCCGTCCATCTCGGGCATGCGCATGTCGCAGACGATGGCATCGCAGGGCAGGGTCGCGAGCTGCTCGAGCGCGGCGCGCGCCGAGGTGGCGGTGGCGACAGTGAAGCCTTCGTCTTCGAGCATGTCTCGCATTTAGGCGGCCATGCGATCGAGCAGCACGGCACTGATTTCCGAGTCGACCACCGCCGGCGGCTGGTCCCAGGGTGCGTGGCCCAGTGAGCTGATGCGAAGTCTCTCGTTGCTCATGACATTCACCTTTGCGATGAGTCGGCGCCGCGCGGCGCTCGAAGTAGAACGTCGGAACTCGTAGCCCGGGTGCAACCCGGGATCGCGGTGGCCACAGGGTCCCGGGTTGCACCCGGGCTACTTCGCCGGGCCTGCGTGGGCTTCGAATGCTCTGTGGTTGAAATGCAATCGCACGCAGTACGCCGACATCGTGAGACCCCGTTGATCGCCCAATGCATCGTCGAAGCGCGTAAAAGGGAAGCCGCTTCCCCCACTTGAACGAACCCGCATCGTTGTCACAACCCGCCCCCGTCAAACGTCTTGAGCTTGCATGACCGACGCCACTGACAGCTTCACCCGCCTTCGCCCTCGCATGCAGGGCATCGCCTACCGCATGCTGGGCTCCTCGGCCGAGGCCGAGGAAGTGGTCCAGGACGCCTGGCTGCGATGGCACGAGGCGGACACCGATCGCCTGGACAACGAGGAGGCCTGGCTGGTTTCCGTCACGACGCGCCTGGCCATCGACCGCTTGCGCACCGCCAAGGTTCAGCGAGAGCACTATGTCGGCACGTGGCTGCCCGAGCCCTTGCTCAGCGACTCGCCCCTCTCTCCGGAACAGGTGCTGGAGCGTGCCGACGACGTGTCGGTGGCCTTCCTGCTGCTGCTGGAGCGCCTGGCTCCCGAGGCGCGCGCGGCCTACCTGCTGCGCGAGGTGTTCGATGCCGACTACGGCGAAGTGGCCGACGCGCTGGGCAAGACCGAAGCCGCCTGCCGGCAGCTGGTGCACCGCGCCAAGGCGCAGCTGCAGGTCGAGCGGCCGCGCCACACCGTCGCACGCGAGACGCAGCTGCGCCTGCTGCGGGGCTTCGCCGATGCCGCCGTGCGGGGCGAGTTCGCCGCGCTCAAGGCCATGCTGGCCGAAGACGCGCAGCTGATCGGCGACGGCGGCGGCAAGGTGCCCAGCTTCGGTGTGCCCCTGGTCGGTGCCCAGCGCATCGCGCAGCTGTACATGGCGACCCGCCTTCGCTACCCCGGCGCGGTGCGCTTCGAGGTGGTGGTGCTCAATGGCCAATGGGGCCTGCTGCGCTTCATCGATGGCGCCCTCGAGTCGGCGCAGTCGCTCGAAACCGACGGCGAGCGCATCGTCGGCATTCACGTGCAGCGCAACCCGGACAAGCTCGTGCGCATCGCCGCGGCATTGGGCCGCGACCTCGACGTCACAAGGCAGTCCCCTCGAACGTCTTGAGTCTGTGTATCCCAACCGACTCAAGGTGAACGACGTGAACCAACCCCGCCTCCCGTGGACCGACATCGCCCCCAAGACCTACCAGGCGATGGCCGGCGTCAGCGCCACAACGGCCAAGTCCTCGCTCGGCCCCGTCCTGATGGAGCTCGTCCAGGCACGCGTGTCGCAGCTCAACGGCTGCGCGTTCTGCCTCGACATGCATGCGCGCGACCTGCGCAGGCACGGCGAGACTTGGCAGCGCATCAACAGCCTGCCGACCTGGCGCGAAACCGGCCTGTACAGCCAGCGCGAGCGCGCCGCGCTGGGCTGGGCCGAGACCATGACCCAGCTGGTCGGCCATCACGGCAGCCGCGATGCCGAGTTCGAGGCCCTGAAGGCGCAGTTCAGCGATCAGGAAGTCGTCGAGCTGTGCTGGACGATCGCCCAGATCAACGCCTGGAACCGCATGGCCATCGGCATGCAGGCGCCGGTGATCGAGAAGCCCATCGCCTGAGCGTCGTGAAGGCCCCAGGGCGATCAGCACCTTTCGACCCATCGAGCCCACCGTTCAATACGATCGACAGGTTCCTCACGCAGGGAGAGCCTCATGTCGAGAACCTGGGTCCTGGCCGCGCTGTGCGCCGCGGTCCTCGCGACCACGTCGGCGCGCGCCGACGTGGTGACGTTCGATTTCACCGGCAGGATCAGCGACACCTTGCTGTTGAGCGGCATCGAGCAGCCGGCCCAGCCAATCCCGGCGAGCTGGCTCGGGCTGATGGTGAGCGGGACCGTCCGCATGGACTTCGAGACCATCGAGCCGCGGGTCCTCGAGCCCGGCGTGACCCAGGTCTCCAAGACTTTCGACTTTCCGTTCGCCGACTGGATGACGGTGACCGTGCACCAGCCGGATGGATCCATCCTGTCGTTTCCATCCGGGCCCGCTCCCGGCCCGTTTCCGGCCCCTGAAAGCAATGATGCCTACTCGGTCATCTACAACACCGCGCAGCAGGACTGGTTCTATGCGCAACGCAGCTTCTCGATGGCGCCCGACTTTCCGCAGCAGATCTTTGCCATCGACGTGAGAGGGGTCGGCGCAGGTCATCTGCACCTGACCGACTCCAGCGACTACCGGCACGTGCACTTCGATGTCAGCCAGGCCAACTGGCACAACTACGGCAGCGTGTGGTTCTACAGTGCTGCGGGCGTGGGGGTCGGATACGGGTTCACGGTCCTGTCGCTGACTCAAGCCGTGAGCGCGTCACCCATCCCCGAACCGGCGTCATCGCTCACGCTGGTGGCCGGCCTGGCACTGGTGATCGGTGCCGGGCGCTTCGCCGGGCGCAGCCAGGCCAACGCATAGCGGCACGCCGCTTGCCCACGCAGCCCAGGTCCGCGCGTGCACAGCACGTCGCGGTGCTCTTGTGTGTCCCTTTCCGGGAGGAGTCTTCATGGTCCGTTGCCTCGTGCCCCTCGTCGCCGCGCTCGTCACGGTCACCGCCGCCGCCCAGACGAGCGGCTTCACCGCGAAGGTGAGCTTTACCGAAGCGGTCATTCCTGCCGTACCGGGCGGCCCGTGCGTGCTCGTCGGCCAGCTTGCCGGCAGCGGCGGCGCGACACAGCTCGGCCGCGTGACGGCGACCTCGCAGGACTGCATCAACCCGCGCGGCGATCCGGCGGCGGGCGGGTTCAGCTTCCACAACAACTTCGCGCCGGCCGGGGTGGTGCTGATCGGCGAGAGCGGCGAGCAGCTGCATGCGCGCTACAGCGGCACGCTGACGCCCCAGCCGAACGCACCGCATCGCATTGCGGGGCTGTTCGTCATCACGGGCGGCACCGGGCGCTATACGGGGGCGACCGGCGGGGGCGTGGTGAGCGGCAATGAAGAGATCAGCCCGCTCGGATTCGGGCAGGGGCAGGTCGTGCTGACCGGCGTGTTGTCGCGCTGAGGGTGACCCGGGTTGCACCCGGGCTACAGGAGTTCGTTCAGGAGGTAGAACGCGTTGTCCTTGGCCTTGTGCCACCAGCCGCGGCGCACCCATGCCTCCAGCTTGACTTCGTCGGCGCGCTGGACATAGCGCTCGAAGATCGCGTCGAAGCGCGACGCCAGCGCCGCGTCGGCGATCGACAGGGTGATCTCGTCGTTGGTCTCGAAGCTGCGGTCGTCGAAGTTGCTCGAGCCGACGGCGCTCCAGACGCCGTCGACGGTCATGATCTTCTGGTGCAGCAGCGTGTGCGGGTACTCGAACAGCCGCACCCCGCACCGCAGCAGCTTCTCGAAGTTGCGATGCCCCGCGTGCTGCACCATCGGGTTGTCCGACCCGCTGGTCGAGGGCATCAGCACTCGCACGTCCACGCCGCGCTTGACGGCCTCGCCGAACGCATCGATCGCGTCCGGCTCGGGAATGAAGTACGGGTTCTGGATCCAGATGCGCTTGCGCGCCAGGCAGATCACGGTGTGGTGCAGGATCTTCACCGTCGGCGCCGAGTTCTCCGGCTTGGCGAACACCGCGTGGATGAGCACGTCGCCGGCCGGCTCCAGCGGCGGGAACACGTCGTCGCCGAGGAACAGCTCGCCGGTTTCTCCGGCCCAGTTCTCGCTGAACGCGCCCTGCAGGCTGTGGACGATGGGTCCGTGCAGCTGGACGCTGACGTCGGCGTAGCGCTGCCCGTCTTCGGCGTTGCCCAGCCAGCGGTCCACGATGCAATGGCCGCCCGCGAACGCCTCCTTGCCGTCGATGACGACGACCTTGCGGTGATCGCGGTCGTTGAACACGCCGATGTTGCGCAGCGCCCGCTCGTGGAAGAAGGTGACCCGGCAGCCGGCGTCGCGCATGCGCTGCAGCACGTCCTTGCCCGCCTCCTTCGAGCCCTGGGCGTCGAGCATCACGCGCACCTGCACGCCGGCTTGCGCCCGCTCGATCAGCGCGTCGGCGACGCGGCGGCCGAGCTCGCCGTCCTTCCACAGAAAGGTCTCGAGGTGCACCGATTGGCGGGCCGCGCGGATGCGCTCGAGCAGCACGTCGAAGAAGGCGCCGTTCTCGTGCACCTCGACCCGGTTGCCGGCCACCGCCGTGCCCAGCGTGAGGCCCGACAGGCTGGGCATGAGCTTGTCGACGGGATAGTCGCAGTCGATCTGGAGGTTGGGGTCGCGGTGACGGCGGATCGACCAGATCACCAGGACCTGGACCGTCACCAGTGCGAGCAGCAGGCCGCCCCAGAACGACCCCTCCATGCCCTCACTTGCCCTTCAGGGGATCGAACCAGATCTCGGGCCGGTTCTTGCGCGTCGCCTGCGTCTCCGGCGACAGCACGGGGTTGTCGATGCGGAACACCTTGCGTGTCCTCAGGTGCGCCCGCTCGATCAGCGACCCCTTCGCCTTGAGGAAGTAGGCGTCGAAGCTGCCGTCCTTGATCATGCGGTTGAGCCCCGCCTCGATGCGATCGGCCAGCCGCTGCCCCTCGGGGCTGCGCTGCACGAAGAACAGCCGCGTGGTCGGGAAGTGCAGCAGCAAGGTCTCCTCCACCCGCATGTCGGGCAACAGCTCGCGGCGCTCGTCGAACTCGCGGTAGGCCTCGTCGGCGCTGCGCGAGAAGAAGTCGAAGCGCCTGGCGACCAGCATGCGGAACAGGCCCTCGTAGCTGTCGCCGGTGACGACCTTGAAGCCGCCGTCGCGCAGGATGCGGGTGTCGGCCCAGGTCGGGAAGGAGCCCACGCTGTAGCCGCGCAGGTCGTCGAGGCTGTTCACCGCGGCGAAGCGCGACTGCATGTCCTGGCGGATGAGGAACACGCGGTAGCTGATGAGGCCCTTGTCGATCGGGATGCGAATCGGCAGGAAGCGCTGCTCGTGCTCTTGCGTGGTCGAGCGCGCGAAGACGTTGACCAGCCCGCTGCCCGCGGCGATCTCGTCGCCGGCGCGGGCCTGGTTCATCGAGGCGATGGACTGGCGCAGCTCGTAGGCGCCGTAGCTTGGAACCGTGGCTTCCAGGGCCTGGCGCAGCAGCTCGTAGTCGTACAGGTATTGCGTGTCGGTCGAGGATTCGGAGCGCGGGTAGACGAGCACCATCGGCTGCGCCCAGGCGGCCGTCACGGCCAGCCAGCATGCGAGCAGCACGCCCCCAACGACAACGACTCGTTTCATCGCAGCCTCCGAAATGCATGGCTTGCGTCGATTCTTGACCGTGACGAAGTGCCGCGGCATTGCGAGTTTCCCGCAAGCGCTCCAGGAAAACGCGGTTCTCGTCACGAATGCCGCTGCCATACTGGCCTCGTCTCGTGGCGAGCGCTGCCGATGATGTGTCCAACGAGAGCCGGTGCGGCAGCCGGCCGTGGACCGATGGCGCCGGGGGCACGAAAGATCGCATTGAACAATCCGCTGCACGCACTCACGACGCGCTGGCTGGCCCGGGTTCGCCCGCGGCGCATCGCGCCCCGCCTGCTGGCGGCCATCCTGGTCGCCAGCACGGTGCTCGCGCTCGCGGCCACGGGCGTGCAGCTCTACGACGACTACCGCAACGACCTGCAGGCCATCGACGACGAGTTGGCCCAGATCGAGCGCAGCACGCTGGACGCGCTGGCCAACAGCGTCTGGTCGTACAACGAGACCCAGATCCGCCTCACGCTGGCCGGCCTGCTGCAGCTGCGCGACGTGCGGCACGTGGAAGTGCGCGCCGGTCGCGACGAGGTCTTCGCCGCCGGCACACCCGACCCCGGCCGCTCGCTGGTGCGCGTGTACGAGCTGCGCGAGCCCACCGTGCGCGGCGTGCAGCTGGGCACGCTGCGCGTGCAGGTCGGCCTCGACGGCGTGTACCGCCGGCTGCTCGAGCGCGCCACCGTCATCCTGGCGACCGAGTCGGCCAAGGCCTTCCTGGTCGCGCTGTTCATCCTGGTGCTGGTCAACCGCTGGGTCACGCGCCACCTCGAGCACATGGCCGGACATGCGCGCGAGCTCAACCTCGATCGCCTGGGGCGCGAGCCGCTGCGCCTGAAGCGCGCCGGCCACCACGGCGACGAGTTCGACCAGGTCGCCAGCGCCCTCAACGAGATGAGCGACGCGCTCGCCAAGGAGCTCAGCCGGCGCTTCGCCGCCGACGCCGAGCGCGAGCGCCTGTTCCTCGCCTACGAGCAGAACCGCTGGCTGCTGCAGGCCATCATCGACAACACGCCGGCGGTGGTGTTCGTGCGCGATCTCAGCTCGCGCTTCCTGCTGGTGAATCGCCGCTACCGCGAGGCCTTCACCGACGGCACCGACGTGGTGGGCCGCCACATCGACGAGGTGTACGGCCCCGAGGAGGCCGCGCCCTTCATCGCCGCCGACCAGCGCGCTGCGAAGGCCGGCGGACACAGCGAGCTCGAGGTGGAGCTGTCGATCGGCGGCGTGCGCCGCACGCTGCTCACGCAACGCTTTCCGCTGCGCCGCACCGACGGCTCGCTGTTCGCCATCGGCTGCGTCGCCACCGACATCACCGAGCGCAAGAACCACGAGGAGCGCATCCGCTACCTGGCGCAGAACGACGTGCTCACCGGCCTGCCCAACCGCACGGTGTTCCGCGACCGCGTGAGCCAGGCCATCGCGCAGGCGCAGCGCAGCGGCGCGCAGGTGGCGGTGATGTTCCTCGACCTCGACCACTTCAAGAATGTCAACGACTCGCTGGGCCACGACACCGGCGACGAGCTGCTCAAGGCCGCGGCCGCACGCCTGCGCAGCTGCCTGCGCTCGGGCGACACGGCGGCGCGCCAGGGCGGCGACGAGTTCGTCATCTGCCTGCCCACCCTCGCCGACGGGCCGCACGCCATCCCCATCGCCGAGAAGCTGCTCGAGGCGCTGCGCCAGCCGTTCTCGATCGGCTCCAACGAGCTGCATGTGCGCGGCAGCATCGGCATCAGCCTGTACCCGGGCGACGGCCAGGATGCCGACGAGCTCATGCGCGCGGCCGACGCGGCCATGTACCACGCGAAGGAGAAGGGGCGCGACACCTTCCGCTTCTTCACCGCCGAGCTCAACAACACCGCGCAGCGCCGCCTCGCGCTGGCCAACCGCCTGTACGAGGCGCTGCAGCGCGGCGAGTTCGAGCTGCACTACCAGCCCAAGGTCGAGCTGCAGACCGGGCGCATCTTCGGCGCCGAGGCGCTGATCCGCTGGCCGCAGGCCGACGGCAGCTTCATCGGCCCGCACGAGTTCATCCGCGTGGCCGAAGAGACCGGGCAGATCGGCGCCCTGGGCGAATGGATCCTGCGCGAGGCATGCGCCGAGGCGGCGCGCTGGCATGCCCTGGGCCACGTCGACATCTCGGTGGCGGTCAACCTGTCGCCGCAGCAGCTGCTGCGCCCCGGCTTCCCCGATGTCGCCGAAGCCATCCTGCGCGAAACAGGGCTGCCGCCGCAATCGCTGGAGATCGAGATCACCGAAGGCGTGCTGATGGCCGAGCGCGCGGAGAACATGAACGCGCTGGAGGCGCTCGCGGCCCTGGGCATCGGCCTGGCGATCGACGACTTCGGCACCGGCTACTCCAGCCTGGCCTACCTGCAGCGCTTTCCGGTCAGCGTGCTGAAGATCGACCGCAGCTTCACCGACGGTGTCGGCGTCGATGCGGGTGACACCGCCATCGTCGCGGCCATCATCGCGATGGCTCACAGCCTGCGCCTGGACGTGGTCGCCGAGGGGGTCGAGACGGCCGAGCAGGCGCACTTCCTCAAGGCCCATGGCTGCCAGGCGGCGCAGGGCTTCCACTTCAGCCGCGCCGTGCCGCCCGAGCAGTTCGTGCGGCTGCTGAGCGCCAACGACGCCTGGCCCGAGCCCCTGGCCGCCGTCGCGGGCGGGGCCGGGCGGTGAGGGTGCTGGCGGGGCTTGCGCTCGCGTCGGCGCTGCTTGCGATCGCCGCCGGCGTCGGCGTGCTGGCGCCCGGGTGGCTGTTCGTGTTCAAGCCGCTCACCACCGTGCTGATCATCGTCCACGCGTCGCGGCGCGAAGCCGGCCCGGCGCGCCACTGGATCCTCGCCGGCCTCTTGCTGTCGCTGGGCGGCGACGTGGCCCTGCTGTGGCCCGGGCGCGGCTTCCTGCCGGGCCTGGTGTGCTTCCTGTTGGCTCACGCCGCCTACCTCGTCGCCTTCACGCGCGAGCAGCGCCTGGCCGCGCGGCCCATGCCGTTCGTGGCCTACGCGGTCGTGGCGGGCAGCATCCTGGCCGTCCTGTGGCCGGGCGTGCCCGGCCCGCTGCGCGCGCCGGTGGTGGCCTATGTGCTGTTCCTGGCCGCGATGGCGGCGCAGGCGGCGGTGGTGTGGCGCGGCGCGGCGCGTGCCGGCCCGGCGGCATCGCGGGCGAAGGTGCTGGCGCTGGGCGGTGCGCTCTTCGTCGCGTCCGATGCGCTGCTCGCCACGAACAAGTTCCATGGCGCGCTGCCGTGGGCACCGCTGTGGATCCTCGCGACCTACTGGGCCGCGCAGTGGTGCATCGCGTCGTGGCCGGCTGCGCGGCGCACATCGCACGGGCCGCTCTCCACTCCCCCGACCTGAGGATGCGTGGCGCGCTCGAGCGCTGCAACATGCGCGCTTCGAGAGGAGGGAGCCATGTCGAAGCTGCTTGCGGCCGCGTTGACGATGTCGGCCTGCACCCTGGCCTGGGCCCAGGCCATGCCCACCGAATTTCCGGCCGATGTCACGCGCCCGACGGGCGAGGCCTTGCGCACGCAGATCTCGGGCAAGGTCTACGCCGCTACGCTGGCCAGCGGCACGACCTGGCGTCTCGACTACCAGGCGAGCGGCTTCATGTTCGTCAACACCAGCGACGGCTTCGCCGACAAGGCGCGCTGGCGCACCGAGGACGGCCTGCTGTGCAGCGAGGGCGGCGCGCGCATGCCGGCGTCCTGCAGCGAGGCGCGCATCCGTGGCGAGATCGTCTACGTCAAGCGCGTCAGCACGGGCGAGGTGATCGCGCTGACACCGAAGTGAGGCGCTCCTCCTGGGGAAGCTCTTTCCCTTGTTCGAGGGCTTGGGCCGCGCGACCGGCCCCACCAGAATCGCCTGCATCGAGGGTTCGGGGGAATTCGTGCGATTGACACTGCGTCACACGCTGGCGGTGTTGGGGTTGGCCTTGGCGCCGCTGGCGGCCCAGGCCCAGCTCGCGGTCATCCTGGTGCGCCACGCGGAGCTCTCCGGCGAGCCGATGCATCCCCAGGTCGAGATGCCCTTGTCGAAGGTCGGCGCGGCGCGCGCCAAGCGCCTGGCCGCCATGTTCGGGCATGCCGGCATCGCGACCATCTACGTGACCGAGTTCGTGCGCACGTCCGAGACCGCCCAGCCGCTGGCGCGCCAGATCGGGCGCAAGCCGGTGGTGATCGCCAAGGCGGATCTGCCGGGCCTGATCGCGCGCCTGCATGCGAGCCACTCGACGCAGCGGGTGATGGTGGTGGGGCACGCCGACACGCTGCCGGAGATCCTCACGGCGCTGGGGCATCCGAAGCAGGTGCAGATCAAGCCGTATGACTACGGCAATGTGTTCGTGGTCGTGCCGAACGGGAAGAAGCCGCCGACGGTGGTGCGGTTGAGGAGTGATTGACGAACCCGGGTTGCACCCGGGCTACGAATACACGTTCGTGGTTGATGGCGCGTAGCCCGGGTGCAACCCGGGGTTCGTTCACATCCCCTTGAACAACCCCGTGAAGCTGCGGCTCACCTCCAGCTTCTCCGGATTCCCCTTCACGCTCACCAGCTGCCTTCCGCGCAGGTCCCGGCTCACTCCCGCGATCGCCCGGGTGTTCACCAGCGTCGAGCGATGGATCTGCCAGAACAGGTCCATGTCGAGCTCATCGATCAGCTCCTTGATCGGCTTGCGGATCAGCGCCTCCAGCGTGGCTGTCTGCACCCGGGTGTACTTCTCGTCGGAGATGAAGAACAGCACGTCTTCCACCGGGATCATCTGGATCTGCTGGCCCACGGTGGCCTGGATCCACTTGAGCTTGGGCGGCGCGTTCGGGTTGAGCTGCACGGCCAGGCGCTGCAGCAGCTGCTGCATGTCGGGCGTGTGCGCGGCCAGCGGCGGCGCGTCGTCGCGGTCGCGGCTGCGCTGGGCCATGCGCTTCTTGATGCGCTCGACCGTGACCGCGAGCCGGTCGCGCTCGGCCGGCTTGAGCACGTAGTCGACCACGCCCTGCTCGAAGGCCTCGACCGCGTACTGGTCGTAGGCGGTGATGAACACCACCTCGCAGCCGGGCCACCCGGCCGCGTCGTCGTCGTCGTCGGTAGGGAGCTGGGCGATCTGCCGCGCCGCGTCGACGCCGGTCATGCCGGGCATGCGGATGTCGAGGAAGACCAGGTCGGGCTTGTGCGCCGACGTGAGCGCCACCGCTTCGACGCCGTTCTTGGCCTCCGCCACGATCTCCAGCTCGGGCCAGACCTCCGCCAGCCGGGCGCGAAGCTGCTCGCGCATCAGGCGTTCGTCGTCGGCGATCAGGGCGCGTGTCATGCGGCGATGTTAGCCGGGGGCGTGGCCCTTGCGGGACGCGTGGCGCCGCGGCGCAGAAGCCACCAGACGCCGGCCGCGAGCAGCCACAGCGGCGACAGCACGAGCGCGCCGACCAGCACCACCATCAGCAGCGGCAGGCCCACGCCGACCGCGACCCCGAACAGCGTGGCCGCGAGCGCGATGATCAGCGCCACCGGCACCACGACGATCACGGCCAGCACCGCCAGCAGCACGCCGCCCACCAGCAGCGCCTTGTCGCCGGCGGTGAGCAGCCCCAGGTCGATGCCGAAGACCTCGTCGCCGTCGATCACCACGTGCACCGGCGGCGGCTCGAAGGTCCAGGCCCAGCCGACGATCGCGAGCAGCGTCAGCAGCGCGAACGCGGTCATCGCGATGGCGATCCAGCGCCAGGTGGTTTTCATGCTTCTTCTCCCGTGGGGTGACGCATGGAATACGGCACCGTGATGGTGACGGCCGTCCCGCCGCCGGGGTTCTCCGCGACCGTGAGGGTCGCCTTGTTGCCGTACAGCAGCTGCAGGCGCTCGCGGATGTTGTGCAGCCCGATGCCGGTGCCGGCGGTCGCGGCCTTGCCGAAGCCCAGGCCGCTGTCGGCCACCGTCACCGCCAGCTTGCCGTGCACGATCTCGGCACTCACGACGAGGCTGCCGCCTTCGGGCTTGGGCTCCAGGCCGTGCTTGATCGCGTTCTCGACCAGGCTTTGCAGCATCATCGGCGGGAAGTCCGCCGAGAGCAGCCCCTCGGGCACGCGCACGTCGGTCTGCAGCCGCTCTTCCATGCGCACCTTGAGGATCTCGAGGTAGGGCCGGATCACCGCCAGCTCGCGCCCCAGGTCGCGGGTGCCCTTGGCGTTGGCCTCGCGCATGGTGGGCATCGATGCGCGCAGCAGCGCGATCAGGTTCTTCTGCATCTTCGAGGCGCGCGACGGGTCGGTCTCGATCAGGTGGTCGATGCTGGCCAGCGTGTTGAACAGGAAATGCGGCTCGACCTGGGCCTGCATCGCGGCCATGCGCGCCTCGACGACCTGGCGCTTGAGGGCTTCCGACTCGGCGATCTCGGTGGCCTGCACCGCCTGCGCCTCGGCCTTGAAGCGGCCGGCCGCCATGATCTTGATGATCGCCGACACGAAGATCCACAGGATCATGAAGCCCACCATGTGGTCGCCGGGCCGGAACGCGCGCACGGTGCGCATGCGCGGCTTGGTCTCGGCAATCGCCTCCTCGACCTGGCTCTGGGCCTCGGCGATCTTCTCCTGGATCTCGGCCTTGGCTTCCTCGATCGCCTCCTTCACCTCGTCGGTGCTGGCGTTCTTGGGCAGCCGGATGGTCACCCCGGTGTCGGGCGCGACGTCGGGCACGGGCGGCACGGCGGCGCCGGGCGGCGTCGGCGCGCTGGGCGGCGTGGGCGGCGTGGGCGCCTTGGGGGTGACGTGCACGCCGCTGTCGTCGATGCTGATCTCGTAGGACCTGCCATCGCGCTTGACGCCTTCGATGTGGATGCCGTCCTTGCCGATGTTGACGTGGCTGCTCGCGCGCAGCTCCTGGCGGTCCTTGCCCCAGGGAATGTTGAAGGGCGGCAGCTCCGACAGGATCCCGGTGACGATGATGGCCAGGATGGCGATCAGGAAGAAGCGCTTCCAGCTCAGGCTCTCGAGCCAGCGCGCATAGGCGATGAAGGTGGCACGCACCCCCTGGAAGAAGCGGGCCGGGCTGCTGGCGGCGGCCGATGCGGAGGAGGGGGACATGTTCATTGCCATGCGGCCACTGTACGGCCGGGCCGCAGGCGTCTCCAGCGGCGGGTGACGGACTGCGCCGCGGTCCGGACAGGCTGCGCCATCGGCGGATGGCCGGTCTGGGCACAATCGATGTTGCGGCGCACCAGCCGTGTCCTTCCCGCCCTTCGATGCTTCAACTGCACTACTTCCCCAGCAATGCCAGCATGGCGCCGCACATGCTCCTCGAGGAGATCGGCGCGCCCTTCGAGCTGCGCCTCGTCGATCGCGCCCGCGGCGAGCACAAGTCGCCGGAGTACCTGCGGCTCAACCCCAACGGCCTGATCCCGGTGCTGATCGACCGCCGCGGCGCCGGCGAGCCGCTGGTGCTGTACGAGACGGCCGCCATCTGCCTGCACCTGGCCGACACCCACCCGGCGGCCGGGCTGGCGCCGCCGCTGCGCAGCGCGGCGCGGGCGCACTGCTACAAGTGGCTGGCCTGGCTCAGCAACACCTTGCAGCCCGACCTGATCGTCTACTACTACCCCGAGCGCTGGGCCGACGATGCCGCCGCCGTGGCGCAGGTGAAGGCGCATGCCGAGCAGCGCATCGGGACCCTGCTGGAGCAGCTCGACGCGGCGCTGTCCGGGCATGGGCGGGAGTGGCTGCTGGGCGATGAGTACAGCTGCGTCGATCCGTACGCCTTGATGCTGTGCCGCTGGACACGCAGCTTCACGCGACCGGCGCGCAGCTGGCCGGCGTTGGGGGCATACCTGCAGCGCGTGCTGGCGCGGCCGGCGGTGCGCCGGGTGTTCGAGAAGGAAGGCCTGCCCCAGCCCTGGGTGTAGCCCGGGTGCAACCCGGGTTCCCGGATTGCATCCGGGCTACGAGGTCCGCCGGGTCCATTCCTCGGTCAGCGGCGTGTGAGCCTTGTCGCGGCGCCGCTCGTCGAGCAGCATGCGGGCCAACGCTTTGTCCCCGCACGCGGCGGCCGCCGCGAGCAAGGTCTGCGCGATGAGGTCGCGCTGCGCGTGGCTGCCGCCGAAGCGATGCGCCTGCGCGCGCACCGGCGCGATGTGGCGTATCGCCGCGGCCGAATCGCGGTGCGCGAAGGCGCGCAGGCCGCGCATGAGCGGCAGGCCCACCTGCTGCGTCATCGCGGCGTTGCTGCCTGCCGCCCGCGTGCCGGCGGCCTCGATCAGCGCATCGGCGTCGGCCAGGCGACGCTGCCCCAGCAGCACCAGCAGCCCGTGCAGGTCGTTGAAGGCCGAGTGGCCGGCCGCGTCCGGCGACAGGTCCCAGCCGCCGGCGAGGTCGTCCCAGCGTGCGCCGACGTCGGCGCCGAGCAGATGCAGCCGCCACAGCAGCGCGGCGCCGTCCAGCCGCTGCAGGGTGAGCGGCGACTGGCGGCTGTCCAGATGGGCGTCGTGCACGGCCAGCGCCGACGCCGTGTCCAGCCCTTCGAGGTGGAACAGCGCCAGGTGCCACCAGTGGTGGCCGGCGAAGCCGTTGCCCTCGGACCAGTCGGCCTGGCGCTCGCGCAGCCAGGCGATGCCGGCGTCGAAGCGGCCCTGCATCTCCATGACGTGGGCGACCGCATGGGTCGCCCAGGGCACCTTGGCGACGCCGGCGACGGCCTCGCGGCCGACCGCCTCGGCCTGGTCGTGGGCGTGGCATTCCTCCAGGCCGAAGGCGTGCATGCCCAGCACGTAGGGCCGCAACGGATCGTCGTGCGGCCAGAACGGCAGGACGCGCTCGGGACGGCGGCGCAGCTGGGGCGCGTCGCCGCGGTAGAAGTCGAACAGGTGCGCCATCTGCAGCGCCAGCAGGTCGCGCGGATGCGCGTCGAGGATCGCGTCCCAGTCCTGGCCGGCGCCGTCCCAGTCGCCCGCGGCGCAGCGCTGGGCGGCGGCGAGATGAGCGCGTTCGCGCGGCGGCGCGCCGAGGGCCGCGGCCTCTGCCAGCTGCGAACGCGCATCGGCCAGCAGCGAGGGCTCGGTGAGCGTGAGCAGGAAGCCGGCGCGCATCACCCGGGGCAGGAGCCACCCGGGATCGGCGGCGATGGCGGCATCGAGGTCGGCCACCGGTGCGTCGAAGAAGGACACCAGGCGCCACAAGGCCGTCTCGGCATGGGCGAGCGCCGCGGCCGAGGCCGTGCCGACCGGGTTGCCGCGGGCGTCGGTCGGGCCCATCGCGCGAAGGATCAAGCCGGCGGTGCCGGCCACGGACGCCGCGCAGGACGCAGTCGTTCCCAGGCGCGCGCCACCTGCAGCACGCCCAGGTCGTCGAAGCGCTTGCCGGCGATCTGCAGGCCGATGGGCAGGCCGGTCGACGTGCTGCCGCAGTCGATCGACGCGGCCGGCTGCTCGCTCATGTTGTAGGGCAGGGTGAAGGCGATGTGCTCGAAGGGCCGCGCCGCGTCGTTGGTGGGGCAGGGCAGCTCGGCCGTGAAGGCGGGCACCGGCGCGGTGGGCGACAGCACGACGTCGAACGGCGCCAACGCGCTGACCGCGGCGTCGCGCATCGCGCCCATCTGGCTGTAGCCGTGGAAGACCTGCTCGCCGCTCAGCGCCGCGCCGCCGCGCGCCCACTCGACGATGAAGGGCAGCACCTTGTCGCGGCGCGCCTGCGGCAGGGCCGAGATGTCGATCCACGAGCGCATGCGCCAGAAGCGATCCATGCCTTCGGCCATGGCGCGGGTCATGAACGGCTTGATGGGCTCGACCCGCGCGCCGGCCGACTCGAAGGCGCGTGCCGCCGCCTCGACCGCGTCGCGCACCTCGGGGTCCACCGGCAGGCCCCAGCCGGCGTCCATCAGCAAGCCGATGCGCAGCCCGCGCAGCTCGCGGTCCAGGTTGCCCCAGGCGATCGGCTGGTAGGGCAGGCTCATGGTGTCGCGCGCGTCGGGCAGCGACAGCACGCCCATCAGCAGCGCCGCGTCTTCGACGCTGCGTGTCATCGGCCCTGCCACCCGGCCGGCGTAGGGCGGGTGGATGGGGACGCGGCCCAGGCTGGGCTTGAGGGTGAAGATGCCGCACCAGCCCGCCGGCAGGCGCACCGAGCCGCCGATGTCGGTGCCGACGTGCAGGGGACCGTAGCCCGCGGCGGCACCGGCGCCTGCGCCCGAGCTGCTGCCGCCCGGGCCCTTGGTCGGGTCCCAGGGATTGCGCGTCAGCCCGTGAAAGCTCGACAGGCCGGCCGACAACATGCCGTAGTCGGGCATGGTGGTCTTGCCCAGGATCACCGCGCCGGCCTCTCGCAGGCGCGCCGCGGGCGGCGCGTCGCGCTCGGCGGGCACGAGCTCGGTGGCGGCGGTGCCCAGCGGCAGCGGCACGCCGCGGGTCGCGATGTTCTCCTTGATCATCGCCGGCACGCCGTCGAGCGGACCTTGCGGTCGCCCCTGCAGCCAGCGCGCCTGCGAGGCCTCGGCCTGCTCGAGCGCGGCCTCGGGGGCCAGCGCGTAGGTGGCGTTCAGCGTCGGCTCCCAGGCGGCGATGTGGCGCAGCACGGCGCGCGTGACCTCCACCGGCGACAGCGCCTTGCGCCGATACGCGTCGACCAGCTCGACGGCCGTGAGCGAATGCAGCTCGGCCGTCATTGCCAGCTCAATGCCGCGAGGTCGTTCGCGAAGATCGGCGAGCTGGTCCACACGCCCTTGAGCTTCTTGTTGCTCACCGCGAACTGCGGCAGCTGGAACAGCCAGGCGTTGACGGCCTCGTTGGCCAGGTGCTTCTGGATGTCGCCCAGCAGCTTCAGCCGCGCCTTGGCGTCGGTGGTGGTGTTGTACCGGGCCAGCAGGTCGCGGTAGGGCTTGCTGTCGTAGCCCCAGTAGTAGGCGGGATCGGCGTAGCGGTCGAAGTCCAGCGGCTCGACATGGCTGATCACGCTGAGGTCGAAGTTGCCCTTGAAGGTGCCCGACAGCCATTGCGCCCATTCGACGTTCTCGATCCGGGCGACGATGCCGACCTTGGCCAGCTGCGCCGCGATGATCTCGCCGCCCTTGCGCGCATACGTGGGCGGCGGCAGGGTGAGGCTCACGTTCAGCGGCGTCGCCACGCCGGCTTCCTTCAGCAGCGCCTTGGCCTTCTCCGGGTTGTACGGGTTCACGCCGGTCAGGTCGATGTAGCCGGCATCGCTGGGCACCATGTGGCTGCCGATGGGCGCGCCGTGGCCTTCCTGCGCGCCGTCGATGATGGCCTTGCGGTCGATCGCCGCCGCGATGGCGCGGCGCACCCGCAGGTCGTCGAAGGGCTTCTTCTTGTTGTTGATGCTGACGATGGTCTTGCCCTCGGTGCCGCCGATCACGACGGTGAAGCGCGGGTCCTGCTGGAACTGCCCGAGGCTTTGCGGCGCCTGGAAGCGCGGGAAGGCGTCGACGTCGCCGGCGAGCATGGCGGCCACCTGCGCGGCCGGGTCGCTGATGAAGCGGATGGTGGCCTTCTTCATCCGCACCGCGCTCGCATTGCGATAGCCGTCCCACTTGACCAGCGTGATCGCCGATCCCTTGGCCCACGACTCGAAGCGGAACGGCCCGGTGCCGATCGGCTTGGTCGCGGTGGTGGCCGCGCTCTTCGGATCGAGGATGACCGTCGTGTTCTCGCCCATGCGGAACAGGAAGTTGCCGTCGGGGTTGTTGAGCACCAGGATCACCGTGGAAGGATCGGGCGTGTCGATGCGGCTGATGTTGTCGAACACCGCCTTCTTCGCCTTGTTGGTGCTGCCCTCGGCCTTGGCGCGCTCGAAACTGAACTTCACGTCGCTCGCATCGAAGGCCTCGCCGTCGTGGAACTTCACGCCCCGGCGCAGCTTGAAGGTGTAGACCTTGCCGTCGGGGTCGATGGTCCAGCTCTCGGCCAGCAGCGGCGCGACGCTGCCGTCCATGTTGACCCGGGTCAGGCCCTCCAGCACGTTGTAGTGCACCACTTCGCCGATCGCGGCTGCCGAGGCGGTGGTGGGATCGAGGCCGGGCGCCGGCTCCAGCACCATGCCCAGCACCACGCTGTCCTTGCGGGCCTGGGCGGCGGCGCCGGCCGCCAGCGCGGCGATGGCCAGGGCGGCGGCGATTCGAGAGAGCGTCTTCATCGTCGGGTCTCCGGGTCAGGAACGGTCCGCTGCGACTCTACTGGAACCCACCGCGGCCGCGCGCCGGGCGTGCGGTGCCGCGGCGACGAGCGCGCGGGTGTAGGGGTGCGCGGGCTGGCGGAACAGGCGCTCGGGCGAGCCTTGCTCGACGATGCGGCCCTCGCGCATCACCGCGACCTCGTCGCACACATGGTCGACCACCGCGAGGTCGTGGCTGATGAACAGGTAGGCCAGGCCGAACTGCGCGCGCAGGTCCTGCAGCAGGTTGAGCACCTGGGCCTGCACCGACACGTCGAGCGCGCTCACCGGCTCGTCGGCCACGATGAGCTTGGGGCGCGTGATGAGCGCGCGGGCGATGGCGATGCGCTGGCGCTGCCCGCCGGAGAACTCGTGCGGGTACTTCTCGAGGTCGGCGGCGCGCAGGCCGACCGCATCGAGCGCGTCGGCCACCTGGCGGCGGCGCTCGGCGGGCGGCATGGCCGGCAGCGGCTCGGCGACGATGTGCTCGATGCGCTGGCGCGGGTCGAGCGAGCCGTAGGGGTCCTGGAACACCATCTGGAAGTCGCGGCGTGCGGCGCGCAGATCCGATGCCGGCAGGGCATGGAGATCACGGCCGAGCAGCGTCACGCGGCCGGCGCTCGGCACTTCGAGCGCCATGACCAGCCGGGCCAGCGTCGACTTGCCGGAGCCGGACTCGCCGACGATGCCGAGGCTCTTGCCCGCCTCCAGGGTGAAGCTCACGCCGTTCAACGCATGCACGACCGGTGCGGGACGCAGCAGGCTGTCGCGCGGCAGCTTGTAGTGCTTGACCAAGTCGGTGACTTCCAGAAGCGCGCTCATGTATTCGTAGCCCGGGTGCAACCCGGGGATCCGTCGTCGACGCCCGAATCCCGGGTTGCACCCGGGCTACCTGGCTCCATGTTGAAGCACCGTGCTTCATGGCCCGCCTGCACGACGAATGCCGGCGGCGGCTCGCTGCACGCCCCGATCAACCGAGGGCACCGATCCGCGAACGGACACCCGCGCGGCAGGTCCACCAGCTCCGGCACCCGCCCCGGGATGGTCGGCAGCCGCGTCCCGCGGGGCGTGCCCAGCCGCGGCCGCGCGCCGAACAGCCCCCGGGTGTACGGATGCGCCAGGCGCTCGAACACGCGCTCGGTCGGTCCGCTCTCGGCGATGGTGCCGCCATACATCACCATCACGCGCTGCACGTGGTTCGCCATGACGTCCAAGTCGTGGCTGATGAGCAGCAGGGCCATGCCCGCGGTGGCGACCAGCTCGCCGATCAGGTCGAGGATCTCCGCCTGGATCGTGACGTCCAGTGCCGTGGTCGGCTCGTCGGCGATGAGCAGGTCGGGCCCGCAGGCCAGGGCCGCGGCGATCATCACCCGCTGCCGTTGTCCGCCGGAGAGCTGGTGCGGATAGGCGTCCAGCCGCTCGCGCGGCTGCGGCAGGCGCACCCGCTCGAGCAGGCGCAGCGCCTCGGCGCGCGCCTGGCGGCGGTTCATGCCGAGGTGACGGCGCAGCGGCTCGGCCACCTGCGCGCCGACGGTGTGCAGCGGATTGAGCGCCGTCATCGGCTCCTGGAAGATCATCGCGATGCGCCGGCCGCGCAGCCGGCCGAGGGCGTCGTCGTCCAGGCCGACCAGTTCCTGGCCGTCGAAGCGGATGCTGCCGGTGGTGCGCGCGCCTTCGGGCAGCAGCCCCATCAGCGCGAGCGCGGTCATCGACTTGCCGCAGCCGCTCTCGCCGATCAGGCCGACGGTCTCGCCGCGGTCCAGCGAGAAGCCGATTCCGCGCAGCGCGTCGCCGGGGCCGCGCGAGGTGTTGAGCCGAACCCGCAAGTCGGCGACCTCCAGTAGCCCGGGTGAAACCCGGGTCGCACCCGGGCCACTCATCTCGACCTCGCGAGGCGAGGGTCCATCAGGTCGCGCAAGCCATCGCCCATCAGGTTGAGACCCAACACGCTCAGCATGATCGCCAGACCAGGCCACGCGGCCAGCTGCGGCGCCTGGAAGAGCAGGCTCTGTGCCTCGTTGAGCATGCGGCCCCATGACGGCTGCGGCGGCTGGGTGCCGAGGCCGAGGAAGCTCAACGCCGCCTCGGCGAGGATGGCGTTCGCGAACTGGATGGTGGCCTGCACGATCAGGGCGCTGGCGATGTTGGGAAGCACATGGGCGAAGGTGATCTGCCAGCTGCCCTTGCCGCAGGCGCGCGCGGCGGTCACGTAGTCGCGTGTCCAGATGCCGGCCGCCGCGGCGCGGCTGATGCGCGCGAACACGGGGATGTTGAAGATGCCGATCGCGAGGATGGAGTTGACCAGCCCCCCGCCGTAGATCGCGGTCAGCATGATCGCGGTGACCAGCGCGGGAAACGCGAAGGTGAAGTCGGCCGCGCGCATCACCAGCTCTTCGACCCATCCGCGACGCGCGGCGGCCAGCAAGCCCAGCGCGGTGCCGATGCCCATGCCGATGCCGACGGCGATCAGGCCGACCGCGATCGAGTTCTGCGAGCCGACGATGAGCTGCGAGACGATGTCGCGCCCGAGGCTGTCGGTGCCGAGCCAGTGCGAGGCCGAGGGGCCCTGCAGCTTGGACGGCACGTCGATCTCGGCGGCGGGATGCGGCGTCCAAACGAGCGACAGCAAGGCCGTCAGCACGAGCAGGCCGACCAGGACGCTTCCGATCCGGAAGCTGCGGTGGCGCAGCGCGCGTTCGCCGAGGTTCATTCAGTGCCCCGTTCGCAGGCGCGGGTCGATGACGACGTACAGCACGTCGACGACGAAGTTGATGACGATCACGGCCGCGGCCAGCAGCATCACGACATTGCGCACGACGACCAGGTCGCGGTTGAGAATGGCCTGGAAGATCAGCCGCCCGAGTCCCGGAAGGCTGAACACCGTCTCGACGATCACCGTGCCCGCCAGCAGGTTGGCGAACTGCAGTCCCATCACCGTGAGCACCGCGACGAACGCGTTGCGCAGCACGTGCTGCCACAAGGCCTGGCGGCGGCTCAGGCCCTTGGCCCGGGCTGTGCGAACGAAATCCTCGCGCAGCACCTCGAGCACGGCGGAGCGGGTGATGCGCGTCAGGATGGCCGTCTGGACCACGGCCAGGGCGAGCGCCGGCAAGAGCAGCGCCTTGATGGCGTCCCAGACGCCGTCGTCCCAGCCGGGAAAGCCGCCGGCGGACACCCAGTGCAGCTTCACCGCGAACAGCCAGACCAGCAGGATGGCGAACCAGAAGCTCGGCACGGCGATGCCGACCTGGCTCGCCACCATCACGCCCACATCGCCCAGCCGGTTGTGGCGCGACGCGGCGTACAGCCCGAGCGACAGCGCGAGCACCGTGGTCAGCCCCATCGCCATCAGCGCCAGCGGCAGCGTCACCGCCAGCCGCTCGCCCACCAGCTGGACCACCGGCGTGTCGTAGGCGACGCTCACGCCCATGTCGCCGCGCGCCAGGCCGCTCATCCAGTCCGCATACCGCACCAGCGGCGGGCGGTCCAGGCCCAGGCGCGCGCTCAGGGCCTTCACCGACTCGACGGTCGCGCTCTCGCCCAGCATCACCTCGGCGACGTTGCCGGGCAGCACGTCGAGCACCGCGAAGATCACGGCCGACGCCGCCAGCAGGGTGGCGACGAAGGCGGCGAAGCGCTTGATCAGGAAGAGGCTGATGGCATTTCCTCGGCGGGACGTGAATATCATGGCCCAAAACACGGCGCGGGCCGCCGTGCAAGGAGTTGCGCCATGACCTCCACCGCCACCGTCACCGGCCAGCTGTTCGTCGCCGGCGAGTGGCGCCGCGCCGCCGACGGCGCGACGCTGCCGCTGGAGAACCCGTCGGACGGCAGCACGCTGGCGCACATCGCGCGCGGCCGCGCCGCCGACATCGACGCCGCCGTGGATGCGGCGCGCCACGCGCTCGACCATGGCGAGTGGGGCCGCCTGAGCGCCGCCGAGCGCGGCCGCGTGCTCGCCGCGATCGGCCGCGAGGTGCTCGCGCAGGCCGACGACCTCGCGCGGATCGAAGCGCTCGACGTGGGCAAGCCGCTCAAGCAAGGCCGCGCCGACGCCGTCGCACTGGCGCGCTACCTCGAGTTCTACGGCGGCGCCGCCGACAAGGTGCACGGCCAGACCCTGCCGATGCCGAACGGCTACACCGCGCTCACCTGGCGCGAGCCGCACGGCGTGACCGGTCACATCGTGCCCTGGAACTACCCGATGCAGATCGTCGGTCGCAGCGTGGGCGCGGCGCTGGCCATGGGCAACGCCTGCGTGCTCAAGCCGGCCGAGGAAGCCTGCCTCACGGTGCTCGCATTCGCACGCATCGCGGCCAAGGTCGGGTTGCCGGCCGGCGCGCTCAACGTCGTCACGGGCTTGGGCGAAGAAGCCGGCGCGGCCTTGTCGGCGCACCCGGGCGTGGCCCATCTGTCGTTCACCGGCTCGGTGGCCACCGGCGCGCTGGTGCAGGCGGCGGCCGCGCGCCACACGGTTCCGGTCACGCTGGAGCTGGGTGGCAAGAGCCCGCAGATCGTGTTCGACGATGCCGACCTCGATGCGGCGCTGCCCTTCCTCGTCAACGCCGGCATCCAGAACGCCGGCCAGACCTGCTCGGCCGCGTCGCGCATATTGGTCGAGCGCCCGGTGTTCGCGCAGGTGCGCGAGCGCATGGCCGAGCGCTATCGGGCGCTGCGCGTGGGGCCGGCGCTGGACGACCTCGACGTGGGGCCGGTGATCTCGCAGCGCCAGCACGACATCGTCGCGCACTACCTCGCGCTGGCGCGCGACGCGGGCCTCGAGATCGCGGCGCAGGCCGAGCTCGCGCCCGATGCGCCGGCGTCCGGCCACTACGTGCGACCGACGCTGGTCGCCGACGTGCCGCCGGAGCATGCGCTGGCCCAGGAAGAGATCTTCGGCCCGGTGCAGGTGCTGATCCCCTTCGACGGCGAGGCGCAGGCGCTGGCCATCGCCAACGGCACGCCCTACGGCCTGGTCGCCGGCGTGTGGACGCGCGACGGCGGCCGCCAGCTGCGCATGGCACGCGGCCTCAAGTGCGGGCAGGTCTTCGTCAACAACTACGGCGCAGGTGGCGGGATCGAGCTGCCTTTCGGCGGCGTGAAGCGCTCGGGGCACGGGCGCGAGAAGGGCTTCGAGGCGCTGTATGGTTTTTCCACGCTGAAGACGGTCGCGATCCACCACGGATGAAGGAGCAGGCGATGAGGCTGGCAGGCAAGGCGGCGGTGGTGACGGGCGGCGGCTCGGGCTTCGGCGAGGGCATCGTGCGCAAGTTCGTCGCCGAGGGCGCGAAGGTGCTGATCGCGGATCGCGACGAGGCGCAGGCGAAGCGCGTCGCCGAAGCGACCGGCGCGCAATGGCTGCGCGCCGACGTGACCCGCGCGGCCGACGTGAAGGCGATGGTCGACGCTTGCGTGGAGCGCTTCGGTGCGCTCGACATCCTCATCAACAACGCCGGCATCGGCCACCTGCCGCAGGCGCTGGAGGGCCTGCCCGAGGACGAGTTCGACCGCATCATCGCGGTCAACGTGAAGGCGATCTACCTCGCGGCGCGCGAGGCGGTGCCGCGCTTCAAGGCGCAGGGCCGCGGCGTGATCCTCAACATCGCGAGCACCGCCGGCGTGAGTCCGCGTCCGCGGCTGGCCTGGTACAACGCGAGCAAGGGGTGGGTCATCACCGCGACGCGGGCGATGGCGGTGGAATTGGCGCCGGCCGGGATTCGCGTCAATGCGCTCAATCCGGTGGCGGGGGAGACGCCGCTGCTCAAGACGTTCATGGGCGAGGACACGCCCGAGATGCGGGCGAAGTTCCTGGCCACGATTCCGATCGGGCGGTTTTCGACGCCGGAAGACCTGGGGAATGCGGCGTGTTTCCTGTGCAGCGACGAGGCGTCGATGATCACCGGGGTGGCGATGGAGGTGGATGGCGGGCGGTGCATCTGAGAAGTGGATGACGATCCCCGGGTTGCACCCGGGCTACACGTCGTAGCCCGGGTGCAACCCGGGTCGCGCGTCGCTCAGCAGTCCATCGGCCAGCCACCCCTGCAAGGCGACGACGACCGTTGCCGCTGCCGAATCGTTTCCAACACGTTCTGCCGCGATGGTGCACAGCTCGGCAAAGCATCGCCCCTCGATCACCGCGCGCAACAACGCCGCGTTTGTCGCATCGATCGAGCGCCAGCGGTTGTCCAGCCCGGCGCGCCAGACCAGCAGCGCATGCGCGTGGGCCTGCGGCTCGGGCAACTCGGGCTCCTCGCCCTCGGCGACGCCTTGCATCGCGCGCCACAGCGGCTCGACGGCCCAGTGCAGCGCCAGCAAGTGCACGCTGGGCAGCACGGTGAACACCAGTGCCGGCCAGTCGTCCGCCGGCAGCGACGCCAGGACCTGCGGCGAGAGGGCCGACGCATCGGCCGCGTCGAAGGCCCCGCGCAGCGCCCATTCCATGCGCGCGAGATCGACCAGCGCCGGATGCGGCACCAGGTCGGCGCGTGCCGTCATGAACGCCGCGAGTCCGTCGCCGAACCAGCGGATCGAGCGCCAGCGCGACGGATGCGTGGCCACATAGGCGCGCGCCAGCGCAGCGAAAGCCTCGTCGCCCATCACCTGCGGCAGGCAGCCGAAGTTGTCGCGCAGCGCGCCCACGAGGCGCTCGACGTAGGCATGGCGGTAGATGCGCAGCAGCGGCGCACGCACGAGCAGGTCGGCGGCGCCGCCCTCGACGATGGCGCGCTGCAGCGCCTGCTGCTGTTCATGCAGCGCATTCATGCGGCCATCGCCACGCGGTCGTCCGCCAGCGCCGCAGCCTGCACGACGCGTGCATGGTCCAGCTCCGCCAGCAGCTTGGCCAGCGGCGGGATGTGGTCGTCGCGCTCGATCATGGTCGGCAGCGCACCCAGGCGCTGGACGGTGTAGCGATACAGCGCCCACACCGCGTCGCACACCGGCTGGTCGTGGGTGTCGACGAGGTGGGTGCCGTGGTCCTCGTGGCCGGCCAGGTGGATCTGGCGCACCCGCCCGCGCGGCATGGCGTCGATGAAGCGTCGTGCGTCGAAGCCGTGGTTGCGGCTGGACACGTAGACGTTGTTGACGTCGAGCAGCAGCTCGCAGTCGGCGCGCCGCGCCAGCTCGGCGATGAAGGTCCATTCGTCCATCTCGTCGCCGGCGAAGGCGACGTAGCTGGACACGTTCTCCAGCAGCATCCGCCGGCCCAGGATGTCCTGCACGCGGCCGATGCGCTCGACGAGGTGGCGCAGCGCGTCCTCGGTGTAGGGCATGGGCAGCAGGTCGTGCAGGTTGTGCCCGTTCACGCCGGTCCAGCACAAGTGGTCGGAGACCCAGACCGGCTCGATGCGGGCGGCCAGCGCCTTGAGCTCGTGCAGGTAGGCGAGGTCCAGCGCATCGGTGCTGCCGATCGACAGCGACACGCCGTGCATCACCATGGGGTGGTCGCGCCGGATGCGCTCGAGCACGTGCAGCGGCTTGCCGCCCGGCACCAGGTAGTTCTCGGAGATCACCTCCAGCCAGTCGACCTGCGGACGGCCGTCGAGGAAGTCGCGATAGTGCTCGGTGCGCAGGCCCAGGCCGAAGCCGCTGATCGTGCTCACGCCGGCTTACTTCAGCACCGTGCCGCCGGCCGCCTTGCACTCGGCCGCGGTCTTGCTGACCCAGCCCTGGCCCTTGCAGCTGTTGTGGCCCTTGCAGTCGCTCTTGGCGGTGGCGCAGTCGGACGTGCCCTTGCAGGTGTTGATGCCGGCGCACTTGACGGTCGCCTCTTCGGCGGCTTGCACCTGGGTGGCGACGCTGGCGCCGATGGCGAACAGGGCGGCGGCGGCGGAAGCGATGGCGACGCCGGACTTGATGGGGCTGAGCATGGTGGTTTCCTCGGTGAGTGGGTGGGATGGACGTTGGTGCAGGCCCGTCGCCGGGCCGTGCAAGCGTCTGTCGCACCTACCACCGAGTTCTTACGACCCGCCGCTCAGTCGTTCAGCACGGCGGCCATCGCCACCGCCGTCGCGTCGACGTTCTTGGTGTTCAAGCCGGCCACGCACATGCGCCCCGATCGCACGAGATACACCGCGTGCTCCTCGCGCAGCCGGTCGACCTGCTGCGGCGTGAGGCCGGTGTAGCTGAACATGCCGCGCTGGGTCAGGAAGTAGTCGAAGTTGCGCCCCGGCAGCTTGGCGGCGAGCACGGCATGCAGCTGGCGCCGCATCGCGAGGATGCGCTCGCGCATGGCGGCGACGTCGGCCTCCCAGGCGGCGCGCAGGGGCGGCTCGCTCAGCACCTTGGCCACCACCAGGCCGGCATGGATGGGCGGGCTGGAGTAGTTGCGGCGCACGGTGGCCTTGAGCTGGCCGAGGACCAGCTCGGCCGTGGCAGCGTCGCGGCACACCACGCTCAGCGCACCGGCGCGCTCGCCGTACAGGCTCATGCTCTTGGAGAACGAATTCGCGATGAAGAAGGTCAGGCCGGCGCTGGCGAGCGCCCGCGCGGCGAACGCGTCCTCGGCGATGCCGTCGCCGTAGCCCTGGTAGGCCAGGTCGAGGTAGGGCAGGAGCTGGCGCTGCTGCAGCACCGGGATCAGCTCCTCCCACTGGCGGCGGCTCAGGTCGACGCCGGTCGGGTTGTGGCAGCAGGCGTGCAGCAGGACGACGCTCTTCGCCGGCACGCTGCGCAGCGCCGCCAGCATGGCCTCGAACTTGAGGCCGCCGGTGGTCGCGTCGTAGTAGGGATAAGTGTGGACCTTGAGGCCCGCGCCCTCGAACATCGCGCGGTGGTTGTCCCAGGTCGGGTCGCTCACCCAGACCTCGGTGTCGGGGAGCCAGCGCTTGAGGAAATCGGCACCCACCTTGAGGCCGCCGCTGGAGCCCACGGTCTGCAGCGTGGCGATGCGGTTGCTGCGCACCGCCTCGTGGTCGGGGCCGAACAGCAGGCGCTGGACCTCGCGCCGGCACGCCGGCGCCCCCTCGATCGGCAGGTAGGGCTTGGCCGCGCCCTCGGCCAGCAGCTGGGCCTCGGCTTCTCGCACGCACGACAGCACCGGGATGTGGCCGATGTCGTCGAAGTAGATGCCGATCGACAGGTTGATCTTGTGCGGCCGCGGGTCGTTGCCATAGGCCTCGTTGAGCGACAGGATCGGGTCGCCGGCGTAGGGCTCGAGGTGATCGAACATGGTGGGGCGGGTGTCCTGGTTCAGGCCGCGAGCGCGGCCTCGATGTCCTTCTTCAGCGATTCAGGCGTGTCGGTGGGGGCGTAGCGCTTGACGACCTTGCCGTCCTTGCCGACCAGGAACTTGGTGAAGTTCCACTTGACCGCCTGGCTGCCGAGGATGCCGGGGGCCTCGGAGGTGAGCCACTTCCACAGGGGATGGGCCTGGGCGCCGTTGACCTGCACCTTGCCCATCATGGGGAAGCTGACGCCGTAGTTGAGCTCGCAGAAGGACGCGATCTGGTCGTTGTTGCCGGGGTCCTGGCCGCCGAACTCGTTGCTGGGAAAGCCGACGATCACCAGGCCGCGGTCGCGGTACTCTTTCCACAGCGCTTCCAGCCCGGCGAACTGGGGCGTGAACCCGCATTCGCTCGCGGTGTTGACGATCAGCAGCACTTTTCCACGCTGGCTGGACAGGTGGGCGGGTTTGCCCTCGATGGACAGGGCTTCGAAATCGTAGACGCTGGACGCCATGGTCACCTCGGCAGTGGACAAGAGAGGGACCATGGTAGCGCCTGCGCCGTGACGCATGTCCTTGACGACGACCCCGCGGCGCCGCGACGATTTGCCGATCCCGCCGAACGACTCCAGGAGAATCCCGACGATGGCCGCGCGCCCCGACGAGCAGTACACCGTGGCCTTGCAGGGCTTCAGCGCCTTCGAGCGTGGCACCCTCTCCTCCTTCTTCCGCCTGGCGGCATCGCGCACCCCCTGCTACATCGAGGTCGACCGCCTGGACCGCTGCGATTTCGTGGTCGCCGACGCCGACCACGCGGGCTCGCTGGCGACGGTCCAGGGCGCCGGCCGCACGGGCGACACCGTGTTCGTCGGCCTGCGCGCGCCGCAGGGCGCGATGGCCTGGCTGCACCGGCCCATCGATCCGATGCACATCGTGCGCGAGCTCGACGTGCTGGTCGAAATGCGTCATTCGGCGCCCGGCGCACTGGCGGCGGCCACCGAGCCGGCCGCCCGGAAGGCACGCAGCCCCGTCGGCGGCGCGCCGGCGCTGGGACGGCTCGACGTCGCGGGCGACGGCTCGCGGCGCGACGTGCTGGTCGTCGAAGACAGCGCGATCGCCCGCCGCTTCATGCAGGTGCGGCTGCAGCGCCTGGGCTACCGGGTGCACTTGGCCACCGACGCCGCGCAGGCGCTGCAGCTGCTGCGCCACGAGCGTTTCGCGCTGGTCTTCCTCGACGTGGTGCTGGGCGCGCCGGGCAGCCTGGACGGGCTGGCGATCTGCCAGCAGCTCAAGCACGACCCGAAGTTCGCGAGCGCGGGGTCGCCGCGGGTGGTCATGGTCACCGGCCTGGCGGGCGAGACCGACCGGGTGCGGGGGACGCTGGCCGGCTGCGACGCCTACCTGACGAAGCCGCTGACGGAGCCGGAGCTTGTGCAGACGTTGACGCAGCTGGATCCGGGATTCGCGGCGCGGCATGGGGCGTCGGCGGGCTAGATCCTGCGGCGGTGGTGTCCCGGGTTGCACCCGGGCTACGAAAGCGACGTAGCC
>DASUZE010000026.1:0-27312 GCA_036377015.1 Piscinibacter sp.
GGACGGCACGGCGCTGGTCAACGCGGGCATGAACCTGGTGTTCGCCGGCGACAAGCAGCAGGGGCTGCAGCTGATGCAGCAAGGCATCGCCAAGGGCAACCTCAAGCGCGCCGACGACGCGCGGCTGCACCTGGCGGTGGCACAGCTGGTGGCCGGCGAGCACGCCAAGGCGCAGGCCACGCTGCGCGCGGTCAGCGGCAACGACGGCACCGCCGACTTGGCGCGCTTGTGGGCGCTGTTCGGGCGCAGAAAGACGGCCCCGGCCTGAGCCGGGCTGTGGTAGATTTTGGCCTCTAACTGGTATTGACCACAGCAGCCCAGCGCGCCAGGCACCGCCGCGCGCCGCCGCTGGCCGCTCGGCAGCCCGGGACCCCACGTCGGCCCGGGAGCCACGCAAAGAGGCCATGCCGTCCCACCTTCTTTCCTAATACCAATTGACACATTGGTATTACTGGTACTAAACTGGTTTCATCCCTGGGCGCAGCGCCCATGGGCAGCCCAATTGCCGAAGGCGGACATGGTCGAGTTTCTGGTCGGAGTGGATGGGGGCGGATCGGCGACGCGTGCGGTGGTGGCGCGGCGCGACGGCGTGGTGCTCGGCAACGGCAGGGCCGGACCTTCCGCGCTCGGCCAGGGCATCCCGAAGGCCTGGACCGAAGTCCAGCAAGCGATTCGCGATGCCTTCGTCTCGGCCGGCCTGCCGGTGCCGGCCTGGGACCGCTGCGCGGTCGGCGCCGGTCTCTCGGGTGTGAGCAACCGGCCCTGGCGCGACGAGTTCGTCGCCCGCAACGTCGGCTTCCACACCCTGATCGCCGAGACCGATTCCTTCACCATGCTGCTGGGCGCCCACGGCGGCAAGCCGGGCGCCATCGTCGCTGCCGGCACCGGCAGCATCGGCGAGGTGCTGCGCCCCGACGGCTCGCGCTTCACCGTCGGCGGCTGGGGCTTCCCGGTCAGCGACGAAGGCAGCGGCGCCTGGCTGGGCCTGCGCGCGGTGCGCCTCGCGCAATGCGCCACCGACGGGCGCATCAACGCCGGCGCCCTGGTGCGCCACGTGTGGCAGAACTGCGGCCACGACCGCGATTCGCTGCAGGCCTGGTGCGACCACGCCGGCCAGTTCGCGTATGCGCAACTCGCGCCCGCGGTGTTCGATTCCGAAGCCGCCGACCCTGCCGCGGCGCAGCTGCTGGCCAATGCGGCCTCGTCGCTGGAGGCCATCGCCCTGGCGCTGGACCCGCAAGGCGGCCTCCCGCTGGCCGTCTGCGGCAGCGTCGGACGCCGCCTCGCCACCCGCTTGTCGCCTGCGGTGCGCAGCCGCCTGGTCGACGCCGCCGATGGCCCCGCCGCCGGTGCGCTCACCCTGATCCGCCGTGCCGTCGAGACCGCCTGACCCTCCGATGAAACGAGCCATCTTCGAATTCAAACCCGACGCGCGCGACAGCTCGCCGCTGTATGTGCAGCTCGCGCGCAAGCTGGGGCAGGCGATCCGCGACGGCCAGTACCAGGCCGACGAGGCGCTGCCCTCCGAGCGGCTGCTGTCCGAGTCGCTCGACGTGTCGCGCGTCACCGCGCGCAAGGCGATCGACCAGCTGGTGGAGCAGGGCCTGATCGTGCGCCGACGCGGTTCCGGCAACTACATCGCGCCGCGCATCGAGCAGCCGCTGTCGCGCCTGACCAGCTTCTCCGAGGAGCTGCACCAGCGCGGCTACACGCCCTCGTCGAAGTGGCTGGAGCGGGCCATCACCGCCGCCGTGCCCGACGAGCAGCTGAGCCTGGGCCTGTCGCCCGGCGCGCGCGTGGCGCGGCTGGAGCGGCTGCGCCTGGCCGACGACGTGGTCATGGCCTACGAGGTGAGCGTGCTGCCGCAGACGGTGCTGCCCCATCCCGAGGCGGTCGCCGGCTCGCTGTACGAATACCTCACCAGCATCCGCCAGGCGCCGGTGCGCGCGCTGCAGCACATCCGCGCGCTCAATGCCCAGCCTCGGCTGGCCGAGCAGCTGGGCGTGCCGGTGGGGCAGGCGGTGCTGTTCATCACCCGCATCGGCTACCTCGAGTCGGGCCAGGCGGTGGAGCTCACGCATTCGTACTGCCGCAGCGACTACTACGACTTTGTCGCCGAGATGAGGCGCGAGGGATGAAGCGCCTCGACGGTCACATCCTCACGCCGCACGGCTTCGTCGCGGGCTCGATCGAGTTCGACGAGGGCCGGGTGCGGCGCATCGAGGGCTCGCCCATTGCGATCGAAGCGGTGCGCGGATCGAGCCAGCCCAAGGTGCTGCCCGGCTTCATCGACCTGCATGTGCACGGCGGCGGCGGGCGCGACATCATGGAAGGCGGCGACGCCGCGGCACGCGTGGCGGAGCTGCACGCCGGCCACGGCACGACCTCGCTGCTGGCCACGACCATGACGGCGCCCATGGGCGACCTCGAGACGGCCTTCGCCGGGCTCAAGACCGCCTGCGCCAGCCGCGGCGCACGCGCCTCGCGCATCCTCGGCGTGCACCTCGAAGGTCCCTACATCAACGCCGGCAAGCTGGGCGCGCAGCCCAACTACGCGCGGCCCTTCAACGCCGGCGAGCTCAAGCGCCTGAACGACATGGCGCCGATCCGACTCATCACGGTCGCGCCCGAGGTGCCCGGCAACATGGAAGCGGTGGGGACGCTGGTGGCCGCGGGCTACCGGGTGCAGATCGGCCACACGCTGGGCACCTACGAAGACGGCGTCGAGGCGCTGGCGCGCGGCGCCGGCGGCTTCACCCACCTGTTCAACGCGATGACCGCGCTGCACCACCGCGAGCCCGGCATGGTGGGCGCGGCGCTGGCGCATGCGACCTACTCCGAGATCATCCCCGACCTGCTGCATGCGCATCCCGGCGCGATCCGCGTCGCGCTGCGGTCCATTCCCTGCCTGTACTGCGTGACCGACTCCACCGCCGCGGCCGGCATGCCCGACGGCCAGTACCGCCTGGGCCGCCACCGCGTGACCAAGTGCCTGGGCGGCGTGCGCCTGGCCGACGGCACGCTCGCGGGCTCCACGCTGACCATGGATCAGGCCCTGCGCAACCTCGTCGACGAGCTCGGCCTGGACCTTCCCGACGCGTCGCGGCGCGTCTCCACCCACGCGGCCGACTACCTCGGCATCAACGATCGCGGACGCCTGGCCACCGGGGCCTGGGCCGACGCCGTCGTGCTCGACCGCGACCTCAAGCTGACGGATGTCTATGTTGAAGGAGTCTCGATTGACCTCCCGCATGCTCGCTGAAGCGCGGGAAGCGGCGGCTGCGGTCTCGCGCCAACTCGCACAGGACGATCTTGCGTACAGCAAGTTCGGCGCCCTGCTGCGCGACAAGGCGCCGACCTCGCTGCTGACCATCGCTCGCGGCAGCTCCGACCATGCGGCGCACTTCATGGCCTACCTGATCATGGCCCGCATGGGCCGGCTGGTGACCTCGCTGCCGATGTCGCTGATCACGCTGTACCAGTCGCAGATCGTCTGCGACGGCCTCACCTCCTTTGCCTTCTCGCAGTCGGGCCAGAGCCCCGACCTGGTCGCGCCCACGCGCTTCTTCACCGAGGGCGGGGCCACCACCGCGGCCTTCGTCAACGACCCCGATTCGCCGCTGGCGCGCGCGTCGCAATGGGTGTTCCCGCTGCATGCGGGCGACGAGACCAGCGTGGCCGCGACCAAGAGCTTCATCGCGCAGATGGTGGCCGGCGCGCGCCTGGTCGCCGCCTGGCAGGACGACCTGGTGCTGCAGGCCGCGCTGTCGGGGCTGCCCGGCGTGCTGTCGCGCGCCGCGCACACCGACTGGAGCGCCGCCGTCGACGCGCTCACGCACGCCGACCGCCTGTTCGTGATCGGCCGCGGCACCGGCCTGCCGATCGCGCTGGAGGCCGCGCTCAAGTTCAAGGAGACCTGCGCCATCCAGGCCGAGGCCTTCTCCGGCGCCGAGGTCAAGCACGGCCCGATGGCGCTGATCGACGAGGGCTATCCGCTGCTGGTGTTCGCGCCGCGCGGGCCGGCCCAGGCCGGGCTGCTGTCGCTGGCCGACGAGATGCGGCTGCGCGGCGCGCGCGTGCTGCTGGCCGCGCCGGGCGGCACGCCGGGCTGCAACCTGCCCATCGTCGAGACCGCGTCGGTGGAGCTCGACCCGATCTCGGTGATCCAGAGCTTCTATCCCATGGTCGAGGCCCTGGCGCGAGCGCGCGGCTTCGACCCCGACCGCCCTCGCCACCTGGCCAAGGTGACGCGCACGCAATGAGCCACCCTGTGTCAACCTCTTTGTGGCGGGCCGAGCGCCGGGCCGCTCCCAAGCCGGCCCGCATCCCCTCGGGGGATCGGCCGACGTACCCGTCGGACGAGGGGTTGTCATGAACCCGGGCCGCCTCGTCATGGTCGACCTGGAGGGCACCTCGCTGTCCGCCACCCAGGCCGCCTTCCTGCGCGAGCACCACATCCGCGCGGTGTGCCTGTTCCGCAAGAACCTCGGCAGCGAAGCCGAGGTGCGGCGGCTCACCGCCGACCTTCGCGACGTGATGGGCGAGGGCGCGCTGATCGGTCTCGACCAGGAGGGCGGCTCGGTGGTGCGCGCCACCTTCCTGCCGCCGCCGCCCGCCGCCATGGCGCTGGGCGCGGCCGGCGACGAGGCCCTGGCCGAGGAGGTGGGCGCGGCGGTGTCGCGCGGCGTGCGCAGCCTCGGGTTCAACTGGAACTTCGCGCCGGTGCTGGACGTGAACAACAACCCGCACAACCCGGTGATCGCCGAGCGCAGCTTCTCCGACGATCCGAACGAAGTGGCCCGCCTCGCGCGCGCCTGGATGCGCGGCGCGCTGGGCGAAGGCGTGGCCTGCTGCGTGAAGCATTTCCCCGGCCACGGCGACACCCACGTCGATTCGCACCGCGACCTGCCGGTGGTCGACAAGCCGCTGGCCGAGCTGCAGGCGCTGGAGTTCCTGCCCTTCGCCGCGCTGCGCGACGAGGCGCCGGCCATGATGACGGCGCACATCGTCTACCCGCAGCTCGATCCCGACCATCCGGCCACGCTGTCGCGCCGCATCCTCGGCGGCGTCTTGCGCGAGGCCTGGGGCTACGACGGCGTGGTGATCACCGACTCGCTGGTGATGAAGGCCATCCACGAGCGCTACGGCCACTTCCGCGCCGCGGTGCTCACCCTGCAGGCGGGCGCCGACATGGCCATGGCCTTGGGCAGCCCCGACGACCAGGCCGCCGCGATCCACGCCATCGCCGAGGCGCAGGCCAGCGGCGCGCTCGCGCCGCAGCGGCTGCGCCAGGCCGAAGCCCGCCTCGACGCGCTGGCCGCGCGCTTTCCGGCCGGCGCCACGGACTATCCGGCCGCCACGCGCGAATCCGACGAGCGGCTGATGCGCCGTGCCTGGGCGGCGGGCCTCACCACGCTCGGCGCGCCGCAGCCGCCGCGCCGCGACGAGCCGCTGCGCGTGTTCACGCAGCGCAGCGTGCCCTGCGACGGCGTGTCCGAAGCCGGCGCCAGCGGCGACGAGGTGGCGGCGCTGTTCGCCGGCTTCGACGACGTCGAGCTGGTCCAGGTCGGCGACCTGCAGCAGCTCGACTGGGCCCGGCTGCCGCGCGACGGACGTCGCACCGTGCTGGCGTCCAACCACCGCGACCGCTACACCGGCAGCGCGGCATGGCGCCCCGACCTGCACCTGGTGCTGTGGAACCCGTTCCAGGCGCTGGACATCGCCGCGCCGGCCGTCGTCACCTGGGGCTACGCCAGCGGCGCGATGGACGCGCTGCGCGCCTGGCTGGAAGGCCGGATCGGTGCCGCAGGGCGCTCGCCGGTGCAGCTGTCCGGCGGGCGCTGACCTCGCCCACTTTCGAAAGACGCCATGAGCCAAGGCCGTTCCCCCATCACCTGGGTGCCCACGCTGTACTTCGTCCAGGGCCTGCCCTTCTTCACCGTGGCGATGATCGCGGGGCTCATGTTCAAGAGCATGGGGGTGGACAACTCGACCATCGGCCACTACACCGCGCTGCTCGGCTTCGCCTGGGTGTTCAAGCCGCTGTGGAGCCCCTTCCTCGAGCTGGCGCCGAACAAGAAGACGGTGGTGGTGGTGTTCCAGTTCCTCGGCGCGACGGCCATGGGCCTGATGGCGCTCGCGCTGCAACTGCCGGCCTGGTTCGCGGTCGGCGTGGCGGTGCTGTCGGTGCTCGCGATCGCCTCCGCCACCCACGACATCGCGGCCGACGGCCTGTACATCGCGAGCCTGAGCAGCAAGCAGCAGGCCATGTACGCCGGCTGGCAGGGCGCCTTCTTCAACGCCGCGCGCCTGATGGCCGCCGGCGGCGTGCTGTATCTCGCGGGCCAGCTCGAGAAGCAGATGCCGGCCTCGCAGTCGTGGAGCGTCATCTTCGTGGGCCTGGCCGCCATGATGGCGGCGCTGGCCACCTACCACCTGTGGGCCCTGCCCGGCAGCGCCAATGCCGTGCGCGCCGACCGCTCGCTGTCGGGCACCACCGACCTGCTGCGCGACGTGCTCGTCGACTTCTTCCGCAAGCCCGGCATCTGGATGGCGATCGTGTTCATCATCCTGTTCCGCGCCGGCGAGGGCCAGATCCAGACCATCGGACCGCTCTTCCTGCGTGACCCGCGCGCGTCGGGCGGGCTGGGCCTGAGCACCGACCAGGTCGGCATCGTCTACGGAACGGCCGGCTCGGTGGCCTTCGTCATCGGCAGCATCCTGGGCGGCTACTTCACCGCCTGGCTGGGCCTCAGGCGCGCGCTGCCGCTGCTGATCCTGGGCATGAACCTGCCCAACCTCGTCTTCTACTTCCTCGCCACCGCGCTGCCGACCGACCTGCGCCTCATCGCCGCGGCGCTCGGACTGGAGATGTTCGGCTACGGCTTCGGCTTCGTCGGCGTGATCCTCTACATCATGCAGGTGGTCGCGGTGGGCAAGTACACCACCGCGCACTACGCGCTCGGCACCGGCGTGATGCAGCTGGGGTTCGTGCTGTTCAAGTGGGTGAGCGGCGACATCCAGACCGCGTTGGGCTACCACAACTTCTTCCTGTGGGTGCTGCTGTGCGCGGTGCCGGTGCTGCTGCTGTCGTGGTTCATGCGCGTGCCGCAGCCGGCACCGTCGTCGCCCGCGGCGCAGCCTGCCGAAGCCTGATCGATGCGCCTCTTCGCCTGGCTTGCGCTCGGCCTCGTGGCCGGCTGCGCCTCCACCGCGCCGCAGGTCGACGCGATCTTCTTCGACGACTTCAGCGCCGCCGACACCGCGGCCTTGCAGCGCAACGGCTGGATCGTGCGCGACAAGCCCGGCCACCCGGGCATCGAAGGCGCGTCGTGGGGCGCGGGCGCACTGGCGCTGGTCGATGACCCGCAGCAGCCCGGCAACCGCCTGCTGCGCCTGACCGCGCGCACCGACGGCACGCCGCAAGGCACCTCGCATGCCCAGCTGTGCCATGCGCGCAAGTTCTTCGAGGGCACCTACGCCGCCCGGGTGCGTTTCAACGACAAGCCCGCGCAGGGCCCGGACGGCGACGTGGTCGTGCAGACCTTCTACGCCGTCACGCCGCTGCGCTTCGACTTCGATCCCGAGTACAGCGAGCTCGACTGGGAATACCTGCCGAACGGCGGCTGGGGCGATCCGAAGACGCGCCTGTACGGCGTGACCTGGCAGACCGTGTCGCTGCATCCGTGGACCGCCTTCAACCAGCCGCTGCAGGTCTTCCGCGAGCTCGACGGCTGGCACGTGCTCGTCATGCAAGCCGGCGGCGGCCGCACCCGCTGGTACCTCGACGGCGTTCCGCTGGCCGAGCACGGTGGGCGCAACTACCCCGTCAAGCCCATGGCGATCAGCTTCAACATCTGGTATTCGCCCGGCGGGCTGCTCGCCGACGAGCATGCGGTGCGCGTGTACCAGGAGGATGTCGATTGGGTGCTGCATGCACGCGACCGCCTGCTGTCGCCGGCGGAGGTCGATGCGGCGGTGAAGCGGCTGCGCGCCGAGGGGGCGAGCCATGTCGATCGGGTCCCCGCGGCGGATCCGCCGCTGGCGTCGACCTGCGATTTCTGAGGCCGGCATGCCCGAGCAGGCCCGACTCGACTCGGTCGACGCACTGCGCGGCCTCACCGTCGCCGCGATGCTGCTGGTCAACGACGCCGGCGACTGGGGCCATGTCTACGCGCCGCTGGAGCATGCGGCCTGGCACGGCTGCACACCCACCGACCTGGTGTTCCCGTTCTTTCTCTTCATCGTCGGCGTGTCGGTGTCGCTCTCGCTCGGGTCGCGAGTCGAGGCGGGCGCCGACGCGGCCGCATTGCGCCGCTCGGTGTGGGTGCGTGCATTGCGCATCGTGTTGCTCGGGCTGGCCCTGCACGCCGTCGCGCACTGGGCCATGGGCACGCGCGCCTTCCGTCCCTTCGGCGTGCTGCAGCGCATCGGCCTTTGCTTCGCGGCAGCGGGGCTGCTGGTCATCCACACCCGGCCGCGCACGCAGTGGTGGCTGATCGGCCTCACGCTGCTGGGCTACTGGTGGCTGCTGCTGTGGGGCGGCTCGCTCAGCAAGGAGGCGAACCTCGCCAGCCGCATCGACACCGCGCTGCTCGGCCGCTTCGCCTACGAATTCGACCCGCTCACCGGACGCGGCCACGACCCCGAGGGCCTGCTCAGCACTTGGCCGGCCATCGCCACCACGCTGCTGGGCGTGCGTGCCGGTGACTGGCTGCGCCGCGGCCTCACCCCGCGCTTGTGGCAGGCCGGCCTGGCGGCGCTCGCGGCGGGTGCGCTGTGGTCCACCGTGCTGCCCTTCAACAAGCAGCTGTGGACGTCGTCGTACGTGCTGTGGAGCGGCGGCTGGGCGTGTCTTGCGCTGTGGGCGGCGCACCTCGCGGTCGACCGGCACGGCTGGCCGCCCCTCGGGCGCAGCTTCGGCGTCAACGCGATCGCCGCCTACGCCGGCTCGTGGCTGATGGTGTGCGCGCTCGAGGCCCTTGGTTGGGGCCGGCCGATCTACGTGCACGGCTTCGCGTGGATGACGCCCCTCACCGGACCGTACCTGCCCTCGCTGGCCTACGCGCTGGCGTTCGTCGCGCTGTGGGGAGGGCTGATGGTCCTGCTCGACCGGCGCCGGATCCGCTTCAAGGTCTGACCCATGCCGTAGTTCTCTCAATGGCGCGCGCTTCGCATCGCAGGTCCAATGGCGATGTGAGCGAAGCGATTGCATTGGATGTCGGCGGAACGCACAGCCGCGCGGCCTGGTTCGACGGCAGCGGGCGCATCGCCTGGCGCGCATCGGTGCCCACGCCGGGACAGGGCGGGCCCGAGGCCATGCTCGAGACCATGGTGCAGCTGCTGGCGCCGCTGCGCGACACACCGGCACCGCTGGGCGTGGCCATCGCCGGCCAGGTGAGCGCCGACGGCTGCGTCACCGCGCACAACCCGGCGCTGCTGTGCGGCTGGTCACGCTACCCGCTGGGCGAGACGCTGTCCGTTCAGCTCGGACGCCCGGTGCGCGTGCTCAACGATGCACGTGCCGCGGCCTGGGGGGAGTTTCGCCACGGCGCCGGCCGGGGCTGCGACGAGTTCCTGTTCGTCACCGTGTCGACCGGCCTGGGGGCCGGCCTGGTGCTCGATCGCCGCCTGCACCTGGCGCGCAACGGACTCGATGCCGAGCTGGGCGAGACGCGCTGCGCCGACGGCCGCACGCTCGAGGAACACGCCTGCGGCACGGCACTGTCGAACTGGGCGAGGCAACACGGCTACGGCGACGCGCGCTCGCTGTGCGACGCGGCCGACGCCGGCGACGCGCGGGCCGACGCGCGCTGGCGCGACAGCATCCGCCAGCTCGTGCTCAAGCTCGCCGACCTCACGGTGATGCTGGGGATCGAGCGCACCGCCGTCGGCGGCGGCGTGGGGCTGCGCGAAGGCTACCTGCGGCGTTTGCGCGAGGCGATGGCCGAGCTGCCGCCGCTGTACCGGCATGAGCTGCGTCACGCCGAGCTGGGCGCCGACGCGGGGCTGCACGGCGTCGCCGCGCTGGTCAGCGCCGTGTCAGCGCCGGCCTGATCCAATCGCGACCATGGCGGTTCACGCTTGGCCGGTCCCCGACGATGCCGCGGCGCCTCGCGCCGAGCGCGCTCGTGCGACGTCGCCACTGCGCCGCCTGGTCGAGAGCCGCTGGCCCTGGCTCGCGGCATCGCTGGCGCTCACGCTGGGCCTGTTCGTGTCCACCGCGGCCGGCTGGTTCTGGTATGCCGACCAGCGCGAGGCGCAGGCGCGGCGCTCCTCGCTGGACCTGCTGTGGCTGGAGCAGACGGTGCAGCAGACGCTCGAGCTCAACCGCAAGCTGCTCGTCAACTGGTCGCGCGACCTGATCCCGCCGTCCAGCGCCGCGTCGGCCGAATTCGTGTCGCGCATCGCTGCGCTGATGAAGGACAACCCGGCGCTGCTCGCGATCGACCAGCTCGACGCGTCGGGCAGGCGCGTCGCCGGATGGCCGGCCTACGTCGAGCGTCCGGCGCGGCTGCCGCCGGTCAACGATCCGCTGATCGCCGCCGCGCTCACGCGCAGCCGCACCCTCGGCCAGCCGGCCTACAGCCACGTCATCGAGCAGGGTGCGCCGCTGTGGGTGCTGGCCGTGCCCATCGACGACGACGGGCGGCTGCACGGCTCGCTGCTCGCCACCTACGACCTCGACCGCCTGCTGGAGCAGGAAGTGCCGTGGTGGTTCGTGCAGCGCTACGACCTGAGCCTGGTCGATCGCCACTACAAGCGCCTGTCGCCGCGCGACGGCGCGCTGCCCGACGGCTCGCAGGAGATCCACAAGCTCACCTTCGGCCCCGACGACAGCGGACTCGCGCTGTGGGCGAGCCCGCACGTGCCGTCGCAGCCGCATGCCTTGCTGGCCTGGCTGGCCCTCGCGGTGGTGCTGTTCGCGCTGCTCATCATCTGGCTGCTGCGCGTGCTGCAGCGCTGGCTGCGCGAGCGGCAGGCGGCGCAGCAGGCACTGTCCGATTCGCGCGAGCAGCTCTATGCGGTGCTCGCGGGGCTGGAGACGGCGGTGTCGGTGACCGCGCTGGACGACGGGCGGCTGCTGTTTCGCAATCGCCACCATGCCGAGATCTTCGGCCTGCAGGCCGAGGGCGAGTGCTGCCTGCTGCCGCCGGCGCGCACCGCGCCGCTGGATCCGCAGGCCGGGTCGGCCGAGTTCAGCGACGCGACGACCGGCCGCTGGTACCACCTCGAGCGCCGCAGCATGCAGTGGGTCGACGGCTCGACCGTGCTGCTGGACATCGCCACCGACATCACCGCGGTGCGCCAGGCGGCGCGCACAGCGCGCGAGCGCGACGAGCTGCTGCAGCACACCGCGCGGCTGGCCAGCCTCGCGGAGTTCGCGTCGGGCATCGCGCACGAGCTGAACCAGCCGCTGGCGGCGATCGCCAACTACTCGGCGGTGGCCGACAGCTTCCTGGCCAGCACGCCGCCGCAGATGAAGAAGCTCGAGGACGCGGTGGCGCGCATGGGCGAGGAGGCGCACCGCGCGGGGCAGATCATCCAGAGCCTGCGCAGCTTCATCCAGAAGCGCACGGTCGAGCACCGCACCCACCGCGTCACCGACCTGCTGTCGGAGCCGCTGGCGCTGCTCGAGCCGCTGGCGCAGCGCCTGCAGGTGCCGGTGCGGGTGCGTTCGCGCAGCGGGTCGGCGCGCATCGACTGCGACGGCGTGATGATCGAGCAGGTGCTGTTCAACCTGCTGCGCAACGCGCTCGAGTCGGTTGCCGAGCGCGGCCTGCCGGCGCCGCCCGACGCGGTGACGGTGGAGATCGCCGACGACGGCAATGACGTGACGATCTGCGTGGCCGATCGCGGCGCCGGCATCGCCGACCCGACCCAGCTGTTCCGCCCCTTCTACACGACCAAGACCGAAGGCATGGGCCTGGGCCTCGCGATCTGCCGCACCGTGGTCGAGAGCCACGGCGGGCGCTTGTGGGCCGAAGCCAATGTGGGTGGCGGCGCGCGCCTGAGCTTTCGCTTGCCCCGGTCCACGCTGGCAGCCGCCTGACACACCATGATCCCTCTAACCCCCCACGTGGCCATCATCGACGACGATCCGGCGGTGCGCCGCTCGCTCGGCATGCTGCTCGACACGCGCGGCTGGACGTCGCAGCAGTTCGAGCGCGCCGGCGACTTCCTCGACGACCCGCCGCCCAGCCGCTTCAACTGCCTGGTGATCGACGTGCGCATCCCGGGCATGAGCGGGCTGGAGCTGTTCGAGGAGCTGTCGCGCCGCACGCGCAGCAAGCAGGCCTACTTGCCGCCGGTGCTGTTCCTGAGCGGGCATGGCGACATCCCCATGGTCGTGCAGGCGCTCAAGCAGGGCGCGTCCGACTTCCTCGAGAAGCCGGCCGATCCGCGCACCCTGCTAGACGCGGTCGGCAAGGCTCTCGCCGCCGACCGGCGCGCGCGCAGCGACCACGAGTCGCGCGAGTCGCTGCTGCAGGAGATCGCCGAGCTCACGCCGCGCGAGCGCGAGGTGCTCACCGAGATGGTCGCGGGCTTCCTGAGCAAGCAGATCGCGGATCACCTGCGCATCAGCACGAAGACCGTGGAAGCGCATCGGCTGCGCATCTGCCACAAGTTCAACGTGAGGACGGGGATGGAGCTGGCGGCGAAGCTGCGGGAGGTGCCGCCGAGCTTGTGGCAGATGAGTGAGTGACGCTCCCGGATGCAACCCGGGACTCACGACAACGCCAATGCCAGGAACAGCCACGCCCCATGCGGAATCCACTGCTCGCTCCATCGCCATGAATGCCGCGGCTCGGTCTCCCAGGGCATCCGGAAGTCGATGTCGTCCTCGTTGTCCAGCCCCGACGTGATGCCGTTGCACACGCCCCCCGGCGCATTCCAGTAGCCGGGCTCGTAGCGCGGATGGTTGTGCCCCTGGCCTTGCATCATGCAGGCGTCGAAGGGATTGCAGCCGAAGATCCAGTCGAGCGCACCCTGCGCATAACGGCGCAGCTCGGCACACAAGACCGCATCGTGGGCGAAGGTGCGTGTCGCCCAGAGCGCGGCAGCGGCCAACGAGGCGAGCCGCGCGTTCTCCCCCTGCCACCAGTAGCCGCTCTCGTTGTCGTGCGGCACGAAGAACTGCACCCTGGACGGGCGGCCGGGCATCTGCACCCGCTGGCGCGGATAGCCGAAGGGGTTGGGATCGCCGCGCAGGGTGATGTCGAGCTCGTGGCGCAGGGCCCGCCACAGCGCTTCGCGCAGCGCGTCGGCCTCGATCGCCTCGGGCAGCAGCTCCAGGAAGCGCAGCAGCGCGACATGCGGCAGCCCGGCCTCGGCGGCATGGAAGTAGCTGCGCGTTTGCGCGTCGTCGGCCCAGTACCAGCCCTCGGGATGCTGGCGCTCGAGCAGCCGGCTTGCGCGCGAGCGCGCGGCGTCGCGATAGGCTGCGTCGCCGGTCGCCGCGAACAGCTCCAGCGCGGCCAGCAAGCCGCAGTGATCGTCGATGATGTTCTCGACGCCGTCGTCGAGGTAGGCGCCGCCGTTCGCCTGCAGGTGCGCGAAGCCGCGCCGGGCTGCGTCGAGGTAGGCGGTGCGAGCGAAGGCGCCGTCGCGCGGCAGGCTGCTGGCGCGCGCCAGCGCCGCGATGGCGCTGCCGCCGCCCTGGCGCCAGCCGGCCTGGTAGCTGGCGAACAGCTCGCCCTGCTGGGTGGCGTAGCTGCACAGGCGCCGCTGCTGCACGTCCTTGGTCCAGCGGTCGAACACCGTCATGTAGAAGAAGCCGTCGGGATGCTGCATGCGCAGCAGGAAGTCGGCGCCGTGCAGGGCCTCGTCGACCATGCGCTCGTCGACCCACGCCGATCGCTCGGCGACGCGCGAGCGCCCTTCGATCAGGTTCCAGACGACCTGCGGCGTCTGCTGCGGGTTCATGTGATTGGCGTAGGACAGGTGCGACAGGTACTTCGAGGTGTCGCCCGAGGCGTCGTACCAGCCGCCGTGCACATCCACCCGCCGGTCGCTGTCGATCACGGGACAGCTGCGATCGGCGAGGTCGAACACCCCCGTGCAGCGCTGCGACTTGAGGTAGTGCAGCAGATCCGACAACACCTGCCCGTCGTACGGCCGGGGGCCGAGTGCGAACGGCGCCGACACCAGCGGCGGCGACATGCCGTCGACGCCGACGACGTAGCGGCCGGGCCGCCGCAGCACCGAGAAGTCCGCTTCCCAGTAGCGCCAGTCGCGCCAGGCCGACACGCCCCCGCGCGCCACCAGCGGACCATGCAGCACGGGTTCGCGCCGGTCCGCGTCGAAGACGGTGAAGGCCGGGCCCACCGCATTGCCGCTGGACTGGACCAGCGCCACCTTGCGGGCATCGAGGGCGTAGCCGATGTGGTTGTGGAGGATCTTCAAGGCATCACCCGCGGGCGCGCAAATGCCCGTCCCGTGGAATCGAAGACCAGGCAGTGCTCGGGCCGCATGCACACCGGGACCACGTCGCCGGCGCGCGGCGTGCGGGTGGGGCCGGACAGCTTCATGCACAGCGGCTCGCGCGCGCCGGCCACGCCCAGGTAGGCCAGCAGGTGGTCGCCGAGGTACTCGACCAGCTCGACCCGGGCCGACGCGACGTTGCGGTCGCCGGCGTGCGCCACCCGCAGGTGCTCGGGCCGCACGCCCAGCGTCACGGGGTCGCCGCGGCGGGCGCGTGTCACATCGGCCGCAAGCTGCATGCGGCCCAGCGCCGGCAGGTCGACCTGCGCCGATCCATCGGCCAACGAATGCAGCGTGCCGCCCACCAGGTTGATCTTCGGGGCGCCCAGGAAACCGGCGACGAACAGGTTGGCCGGGTTCTCGTACAGCGCCGCCGGCGTGCCGACCTGCTGCACCACGCCGCCGTCGAACACGACGATGCGATCGGCCAGGGTCATCGCCTCGACCTGGTCGTGGGTGACGTAGATCATGGTCGCGCCCAGCTCGCGATGCAGCTTGGCCAGCTCGACGCGCATGGTCTGGCGCAAGGAGGCGTCGAGGTTGGACAGCGGCTCGTCGAACAGGAAGACGCGCGGCTCGCGCACGATGGCGCGACCGATCGCCACCCGCTGCCGCTGGCCGCCCGACAAGGCCTTGGGCTTGCGGTCGAGCAGGTGGGTGATCTGCAGGATCTCGGCGGAGCGGCGCACGCGCTGCGCGACCTCGGCCTTGGGCTGGCCCGCCATGCGCAGCGCGAAGGCCATGTTGTCGTAGACCGTCATGTGCGGGTACAGCGCATACGACTGGAACACCATCGCGATGCCGCGACGCGACGCGTGCACGTCGTTGGCCAGCAGCTCGCCGATGCGGATCTCGCCGGCGCTCGCGCTTTCCAGGCCGGCGATCATGCGCAGCAGGGTCGACTTGCCCGAGCCCGAGGGCCCGACGAAGACGACGAACTCGCCGGCCTCGATGGACAGGTCGACGCCCGCGACCACCCGGGCCTCGCCGTCGTAGCTCTTCTCGAGCCGGTGCAGGGTGACTGCGCTCATCCCTTGACCGCCCCCGCAGCCAGTCCCCGCACGAACCAGCGCTGCCCGGCGAAGAAGGCGACCAGCATCGGCAGCGTGGACACCGCGCCCGCGGCCATCATCAGGTCGTAGCGGTGCTGGAACTGGCTGACGAACAGGCGGATGCCCACCGGGATGGTCTGCACCTGCGACGAGCTGGTGAGCACCCAGGCGAAGAACAGCTCGTCCCAGGCGAGCAGGAACACGAAGGTGGCGGTGGCGACGATGCCGGGCGCGCTGATCGGCAGCACGACGCGAACGAAGGCGCCCAGGCGCGAGCAGCCGTCCATCACCGCCGCGTCTTCCAGCTCGCGCGGGATCGATACGAAGAAGCCGCGCATGATCCAGATGCTGGCCGGCGTGAACAGCGCCACGTACAGGAAGACCAGGCCCTGGATGCTGTCGAGCATGGGAATGCCCCAGGCCTCGCCGACATGCCGGTACAGCATGTACAGCGGCAGGAAGAACAGCATCCCGGGGATCACCTGGGTGATGGTGAAGGACAGGCTCACCGCATCGGCGCCGCGAAAGCGAAAGCGCGCCAGCGCATAGGCGGCGCACAGGGCGCAGGCGGTCGACAGCAGCGTGGTCAGCCCGCACACCACCAGGCTGTTGCGGAAGAAGGTGAAGAAGTCGACCTGGGTCCAGATGTCCAGGTAGTTGCGCCAGCGCAGCGGCTCGCCGCCCAGCTGCTCGCCGGCGGCGATGTCGCTGTAGTTGCGCAGCGACGACAGCAGCATCCAGGCGATGGGCAGCAGCGACACCACCACGATGGCCCAGGTGAGCGCGTTCAGCAGGCGGGCCTGGCCCGGGCTAGTCCGCATGGCTCATGCTCCGGCGGAAGGCGCGCAGCCACAGGCCGACGAAGACCAGCATCAGCGTCATCACCACGAAGGACACCGCCGCGCCCTGGCCGAACAGCCAGTAGTTGAACGACTGGCGCGTCAGCAGCGGCATCAGCAGGTCGGCCCAATCGCCCGGATGGCCGGTGCCGTTGCCGAACATCATCGAGACGATGTTGTACGAATAGACGTTGTCGATGATCTGGAACATCAGCTGGATGAGGATCACCGGCTTGAGCAGCGGCAGGGTGATGTGCAGGAACTGCTTCCACTTGCTCACGCCGTCCAGCGTGGCGGCCTCGTACTGGTCGTCGGGAATGGACTGCAGCGCCGCCAGGAAGATCAGCATCATCACCGGCCAGGCGCGCCACACCGTGGGGATGACGATGGCCCAGAAGCTGTTCGCGCCGAGCAGCCAGAACGGCTTCTCGGCCAGCAGGTGCAGCCAGTCGACCAGCACCACGTTGACGATGCCCACGTCGCGCTGCCACATGAAGCCCCACAGCGAGCCCACCACGTACGACGGCACGATCCAGGGCAGCAGCAGCAGGGTGCGGGCGATGGCCTTGCCGGGGAAGTCGCGGTTCATCAGCACCGCCACGCCCAGCCCCATGACGATGGCCAGCAGCGACACCGTGAGCGTGTACAGCACCGTGTTGCGGATGGCCACGCCCATGCCGGCGCGCAGCGGGTTGTCGTCGTCGAAGAGCACCCGGCGGTAGTTGTCGAGGCCGATGAAGGGCGCGTCCAGGTACTGGCCCAGCGTGAACTGGTTCAGCTTCAGCAGGGACATGTAGAAGCCCTGCACGATGGGCGTGAGGTTGACCGCGGCCATCAGCAGCACCGCGGGCAGCAGCAGCAGGTACGGGAAGGCGTCGACCTTGCGCTTGACCACGGCGGGCATCCCGGGCCTCAGCGCGAGGCGGACAGGACCTGGTCGGCTTCCTGCGCAGCAGCGTCCATCGCCTGCTTGATCGACAGGGACGAGTACTTGCCCTTCACGCCGCTCACGATGTCGAACATGTTGCCGATGTTCTTCAGGTAGACCGACTCCAGCGGCCCCCAGCCGGCGATCGACGGGTAGTGGCGGCCGTTCTTCACCTGGGCGATGAACTGGGCGTAGTGCGGGTCGGCCATCAGCGACGGATCCGCCGCGGCATCCAGCCGGGTGGGCAACATGCCCGACATCCGGCTGTAGGCCACCTGCGTCTCGCGGGCAGTGAGGAAGGCGAGCAGCTTCCAGGCCTCGGCCTTGTTCTTCGACGACTTCATCACCGCCAGGTCGGAGCCGGAGAACAGCGTCTGGTTGCCCTTGAGGCCGGCCGGGTAGGGCGCGATGCCGAAATTGGCCGCGGTCACCGTCTCGAGTTGGCCGCCCCTCGACTTGGGCGTGCTCATCTGCTTGAGCAGCCACGGCCCCGAGAAGATGACCGCGTACTGGCCGTTGAAGAAGCCCTGCTCGATCTGCGCCGAGTCCTTCTCGAGCGCGCCGCGCGGCACCAGGCCCTCGGCGGCGAAGCCGGTGTAGTAGACGATGGCCTGCACCGCCTCGGTGGAGTTGATGGCCGAGCGCTTGCGGTCGGCGCTGAGCAGGTCGCCGCCGGCGTTCCAGATCCAGGGCGCGAGGTTGTGCACCACGTTCCAGTCGTTCTTGCCCGGATAGCCGAGGGCGGCGATCTTGCGGCCGTTCAGCTCGATGCCGTTGACCTTCTGCATCGCCTGCTTGAAGCTGCCCCAGTTGGCGAAGGCGTCGCGCGGCTCGATGCCGGCCTTCTTGAACACGTCGGTGCGGTAGAAGGCGGCGCGCGCCTCGGCATACCAGGGGATCGCGACCACGGTGGGATCGTCGTGGCGATGGGTCGTGCTCCACATCACGGGCAAGAAGGCCTTGGCGCCGCCGACCTCGTCCTGCTGCTGCGCTGACACCGGCTCCAGTGCGCCCATGGACGAGATGGCCGGGACCCAGGTGGTCCCCAGCTCGATCACGTCGGGGCCCTTGCCCGAGGCCGCGGCCGCGGTGATCTTGGCCCAGGCCGATTCCCAGTTGAGCACCGTGACGTTCACCCGCACGCCGGGATTGGCGGCGAGGAAGGGCCGCAGCAGCTCGCGCATGTCTTGCTGCTGCTGCTCGGTGGTGGACATCACCCACAGGTTGAGCTCGGCCGCGCCGGCGCTGGCCAGCCCCGCGCTCAGCAAGGTGGCGGCGAGCGCGCGGGCGGCGAGGGACGTCATGCGATTCGGGCTCATCGAGGCATCGAGTTTCGTCGCGCCGGCGGGCTGCTCGCAAGCCAGGGTTCTACCTCGCGTGCTTGGTAGATTTACCAAGCGATCAGGGTACATCTCTGACTGTCACGGTGGGGTCGGCTGACTTCCAATTCGTCACGTTGCCCAGGATCCGACGGCGAGGAGCGGACCTGGGCAGCGCGAACCGATCACGACCGAGGACACGACATGACCCTGACCCGGAACCCCATCGCCGCGGCCGCCGCCCTGGTCGCGCTCGGCGCCGTCTTTCCCGCGCAGGCCCAGCAGGCAGCGGCACCCGCCGCCGCGGCATCGGCGCCCCGGTCGGCCACGACGCTGGAGACCGTCAACGTGACCGGCATCCGGGCGTCGCGCGAGCAGTCGCTCAACCAGAAGCGCGAGGCCGATTCGCACGTCGAGGTCATCACCGCCGAGGACCTGGGCAAGCTGCCCGACAAGAACGTCGCGGACGCGATCCAGCGCATCCCGGGGGTCAACATCAGCTCCATGGCCGGCGGCGAGGGCGGCTTCTCCGAGAACGACCGCGTCAGCATCCGCGGCACCAGCCCCACGCTCACGCAAACCCTGATCAACGGCCATGCGGTGGGCACCGGCGACTGGTTCGTGCTGAGCCAGACCGAGGCCATGGGCCGCAGCGTGAGCTACTCGCTGCTGCCCTCCGAGATCGTGAGCAAGATCACCGTCTACAAGGCGCAGACCGCCGACCTGCCCGAAGGCGGCACGTCGGGATCGGTCGACATCGAGACGCGGCGTCCGCTCAGCTTCAAGAAGCCGTTCACCGCCGAAGCGACGGTGCAGGCCTTCTACGCCGACCTGCCGCGCAAGTCGGCGCCGCAGGTGAGCGCGCTGTTCAACTGGAAGAACGAGGCCTCCAACCTGGGCGGGCTGTTCCAGGTGTTCTCGGAGACGCGCTACGAGCGCCGCGATGCGCAGGAATTCCTGGGCTACGGGACGATCGATCCGATGATCGACGAGACGACCCAGCTGCCCACCAACCCGGTGGTGCTGGCGCATCCCGAGCTCGCCCACGTGGCCTATCCGCTGCTCATCAACCACAACATCTTCACGCAGAAGCGGGTGCGCAAGGGCGGGCTGTTCGACATCGAATGGAAGCCCTCGAACGAGCTGACGCTGGACGTCAACGGGTTCTATTCGCACATGGATGCGACGAACTACGACCACAGCTACCTCGCCAGCCCCGACACCTTGTTGGCCAGCGGCGACGTCCCCATCAACCCGGTGGTGCGCAACGGCACGCTGGTGTCGGCGGAGTTCGCCAACGCCCACGGCGTGCCGGTGGGCTTCACCGACAGCATGTACCGTCCGGGCGCCGCCAGCGAGAGCTGGTACCTCGACGTCAACGGCAAGCTGCGCGTGAGCGACAAGCTCACCGTGTCGGGCAAGGCCGGCCATGCGCGCGGCCTGGGCAACACGCCGGGCGACCTGGGCTACGAGTCCAACCTGTCGAGCACCGCCGGCATGAACTACGCGATGAACGGCCTGCACTCGCCGGCCATCGTGAGCTTCCCGGGCATGAACACCGCCGACTTCAACGAGTCGTCGCTGCTGGGCATGTGGTACTCGATCGTCAAGGTGGTCGACAAGGAAAGCTATGCCCAGGCCGATGCCGAGCTGGCGATCGACCGCGGCATCCTCGAGTCGGCGAAGTTCGGCCTGCGCTACACCGACCACAAGCGCCAGTTGCACTACCCCAGCAACGGCGGCTGCGGCTGGGAGACGACCGACCCGGCCCAGATGTGCGCCAGCAACGCGGCCTGGGACGGCACCATGTACCCGGGCAACTTCGGCCGCGGCTTCGGCGGCGGCGATGCGTTCCTGCGCAACCTGTGGCGCCTGCCGGCGAACATCGTGGAGGAGACGGTCAAGGCCAATGCGCATCCGACCGAGCACTACTGGATCGGCGAGTTCGCGGTGCGCGAGAAGGTGATGGCGGGCTACGCGCTGGCCAATCTCGCCGGCAGCCAGTGGCGGGCGAACGTGGGCGTGCGGCTGGTGAGAACCCGGCAGGACGTCAACTACAACGTCCCCGGCGACAGCATCCCCTCGCCGAACTTCAACGACGGCGTGCACCTGGGCTATGACGCGGTGTCCGACAGCCGCTCCTACAACGACGTGCTGCCCAGCGCCAACCTGCGCCTCGAGCTGGCGAAGAACCTGATCGGCCGGCTGTCGGCGTCGCGCACCATCACGCGCGTCGACTACAGCTCGCTGGCCGGCGCCATCACCAGCCTGGACAACCTCACGCACTCGGGCACCGGCGGCAACGTCGACCTCAAGCCGGTGCGCTCGAACAACTACGACGCCACGCTCGAGTGGTACTTCGCGCCGAAGTCGCTGCTGTCGTTGGGCGTGTTCTACATGGACATGCCCTCCTACGTGGCCTTCGGCACGCGCACGGTGCGACTGCCCGACGCGAGCAACAACAACCAGCCGGCCGACTACGAGATCACCGCGCCGGTCAACGTCAAGGCGAAGAACAAGGGCTTGGAGATCGGCTACCAGCAGCCGCTGTTCGGCAACTTCGGCGCAGTGGCCAACTACACCTACACCAAGGGCCGCGACTCCAGCGGCAACGGCCTGGTCGGCTCGTCGAGGGACACCTACAACCTCGAGACGTACTACGAGGACGACCGGTTCAACGCGCGCCTGGCCTACACCTACCGCTCCGACTACCTGGTCGGCCTGGACCGCTCGACCACCCAGTACGCCGCCGGCGTGGGCACGGTCGCCGCGTCGATCAACTACAAGATCAACGAGCACCTGACGATCGCCTTCGACGCGCTGAACCTCAACAACCCCGTGCTGAAGTACTACGGCGACAACAAGGACCAGCCGCGCGCCTTCTATTCCAACGGCCGGCAGTACTTCCTCGGCGTGCGGATGGCGCTGTGACCACGCTCGCGCGGCAGTCCCCACCCGCTGCCGCGCCGGCCGTCCATCGCCTGGCGGCCGGCCGCGCGGCGTCCATCGACGCCTTTCGCGGCCTGACCTTCCTGGCGATGATCTTCGTCAACGAGCTGGGCGGGGTGACGGGCATCACGCCCTGGCTCAAGCACATGCCGGCCGACGCCGACGCCATGAGCTTCCCCGACGTGGTGTTCCCGGCCTTCCTCTTCATCGTCGGGATGTCGATTCCCTTCTCGGTCAACGCGCGGCTGGCGCGCGGCGGCGATGCGTGGGACGTGCAGCGCCACATCGTCTCGCGCGCCTTCGCGCTGATCGTGATGGGCGTGTTCATGGTCAACGCGGAGGAAGGCTTCGATGCCAAGGCCATGCCGCTGCCCATCGAGCTGTGGTCGCTGCTGTTCTATGCCGCGGTGTTCATGGTCTGGGGCGTGTGGCGAACCGAGAACGCGGCGCTCATGCGCTGGCTGCGCATCGCCGGTGTCGGACTGATGGTGGTGCTGGCCCTGCTGTACCGCGGCGCGCCCGGGGGCAGCGGCTGGATGGCCCCGCACTGGTGGGGCATCTTGGGCCTGATCGGCTGGGCGTACTTCTTCTCGTGCGAGTTTCACCTGCTGGCGCGCGGGCGCGTGTCGGTGCTGCTGGCGCTGCTGGTCGCATGCGTCGCCTACTACGCGGCGGCGAGCAAGCTGGCGCTGCCGCCGGCGATCAAGTGGCTGTTCAGCCAGGCGCCGCATGCCGCCCATTCGCAGATCGTGCTGGCCGGCACGATCTGCACGCTGATCTTCTTCGACATGGCGCGTCGCGATTCCCTGCGCCGCCGCTTCGTCGAGGCGCTGGCTTTCGCGCTGGCGCTGGCGGCGGCGGCGACGATGCTGCGGCCCTTCTTCCCGATTTCCAAGATCTACGCCACGCCGAGCTGGTGCCTGTACACCGCGGCCCTCTGCGTCGCGCTGTTCGGCCTGCTGTACGCGCTGATCGACATCAGCGGCCACGACCGCTGGACGCGCCTGGTGGCGCCGGCCGCGGCGAGCCCGCTGGTCACCTACCTGCTGCCCTTCGTCGTGGTGGCGGTGCTGTCGCTGCTGGGCCTGACGCTTCCCCCCGCGTTGCGCCACGGCGCGGGCGGCCTGCTGTGGGCCGCCTTCTATGCCGCGCTGATCGTGTGGGTGGTGTCGTGGCTGACGCGCTGGGGCATCGGGCTCAGGCTCTGAGCCTCAGGCCAGCGCGTTGAGCTCGGCGATGAAGTCGTACATGTCGCCCCGGTAGTACGACTGCGACAACTCGATGGCGCGGCCGTCGCGCAGATAGCCCAGCCGCTCCACCAGCAGGCCGGCATCGCCGGTCTTCGCCTCCAGCAGCTTGGCCTGCTCGCTGTTGAGCAGCAACGCCCGCAAGCGCTGCAGCGCGCGCACCGGGCGGTTGCCGGTCTGCTCGAGCGCGGCGTAGAGCGACTCGCCGATCTCGTCCAGCGGCGGCAGGCAGGCGGCGACGAAGGTGGCGCATTCCACCGCCATCGGCGCCTGGTCGGCGAAGCGCAGGCGATTGAAGCGGTAGACCAGGGTGCCGGGGCTGAGTCCGAGCTTGAGCGCCTCGTCGGGCGTCACCGTGCCCTGCGAGCGCTTGAGCCACACGCTGTGCGGCGTGCGCCCGCGCGCGCGCATGTCTTCGGAAAACGAGGTCAGCTTGGCGAAGTTCTTCTCGACCCGGCTGCACACGAAGTTGCCCGACCCTTGCCGGCTCACCAGCCAGCCTTCCTGGGCCAGCCCCTCGATCGCCCGGCGCACGGTGATGCGCGACACCGCGAAGTCCTCGGCGAGCTGGCGCTCCGACGGCAAGGCGTCGTCGGGGCCCAGCAGGTGCTGCTCGATGGCCTCGCGGATGGCCCGTTGCAGCTGCTGGTACAGCGGCAGCGCCTGGTTGGGGTCCAGCGGTTTCAGAAGTTGTGCCAGTGAGCTCATCGGGAAGTTCCGGTTCGGATTGCCAGACCAGTTGGGCGCACCGCCATAGGGACAAACCATACCAGTTCAATACAGGATGCCGCCGTTTCGGGCGGTGCGCACCAGAGTGAAGAGCCTCTCACTGGTCTGGAACCGGCTGGATTCCGAGGTGACAGATGCGCGAAAACCGGCTTGCAATCCGATCTGATTGGTAGCATAGTGGCATGTAGTGGTAGCGTATTGGTACGCAACGCTTGTCACGAGTGGTTTGGTTTCTTGGGGGGATCTCCACCGCCGTCCTCGGGGCGACCGGTGAACCAGATCCCGCGGGGTAAACGGGCCGGAGCACAGGGGGCCCATTCACAGAGGCAGACACATGAAGATACAACGGACACCCATCGCGTCGGCAGTCGCTCTCCTTTTGGTCGGGGCTGCCATGCCTGCATTGGCACAGCAAACGGCGCCTGCACCTGCTGGAGCGGCGTCGGCACCCAAGACCCAGCAGCTCGAGACGGTGATCATCACCGGCATCCGAGGTTCTCTGCAACAGTCGATCAATCAGAAGCGCAACGCCGACTCGCTGGTCGAGGTGATCACCGCCGAAGACATCGGCAAGATGCCCGACAAGAACGTCGCCGACTCGCTGCAGCGGGTTCCGGGCGTCGGCGTGGCCACGGCGGGCGGCACGGAAGGCGGCTTCGGCGAGAACGACCGGGTGAGCCTGCGCGGCGCACCGTCGCCGCTGACCCTCACCACCCTGAACGGCCACACCATTTCCAGCGGCGACTGGTACGCCGAGAACATCAGCACCGGCGGCCGCAGCGTCAGCTACTCGCTGTTCCCGTCCGAGCTGATCCAGCGCGTGCAGGTCTACAAGACCTCGCAGGCCCGGCTGGTGGAAGGCGGCGCCGCGGGCACCGTCGACATCGAGACGCGCAAGCCGCTCGACTTCAAGCAGTCGCTCACGGCGTTCGCGAAGGCCGAAGGCGTGTACAGCTCCGCTTCGAAGAAGACCGATCCGCAGGTGAGCGGCCTGGTCGCCTGGAAGAACGACCAGAACAACCTCGGCATCATGGGACAGGTCTTCGAAGAGAAGCGCCACCTGCGCCGCATGGGCCAGGAGTTCCTGTGGTGGGACAAGGTGGCGACCTGGTTCGCGCCGGCCTGGATCGCCGCCCATCCGGAAGTCGAAGGCAAGAACATGTCGCTGCTGACCGGCTCGACGCTGTTCCAGCAGACCCGCGAGCGGCGCGGCGGCCTGCTCGACGTGCAGTTCAAGGCCTCGAACGACCTGAGCTTCGACCTGAGCGGCTTCTACAGCAAGCTCAAGGCCGACAACATCAACGCGAACTTCATGCTGTCGCCGTACCAGGTGTTGTCGAACAACTGGTCCAACGACGCGAACAGCGCGGTGCCCAGCGCCTACACCATCACCGGCAACACCATCACCTCGCTGACGTTCCCGAGCACCTGCCCCGTGGCGAACTGCTCGGCCATGGGCGCGTCGGTGCAGGACGTCATCTCGCGCCCCGGCTCTTACAGCGATTCCAAGTTCCTCAACCTGGACGTCGACTTCCGCGCGAGCGACAAGCTGAGCTTCAAGGGCAAGCTGGGCACCACGCGCGGTACCGGACACGCGCAGGACTACGGCTACGAAGTCTGGAACGCGTACTCCGGCAGCAACATCACCCTGCACGGCCTGGATTCGCCGGCCAATGTCACCATCGACAACGCCGGCACGTTCTCGCCGCGCACCGGCGCCGACTTCTTCGGCGGCTGGGCGTCGCAGACCACGGCCAAGGACGAGGAGAACTACTTTCAGGTCGACGGCGACTGGCGCACCGCCTGGGAGCACCTGCCGGTGGTTCACTTCGGCGTTCGCAGCGCCTCGCACAAGCGCAACCTCGAGTCCCTGCAAGGAACGCTTGCCGCGGGCGCGGGCACCCTCGCCAACGTGCCCAACGGCCTGACGCACTTCCCGTCGCCGCCGATGGGCAACATCCTGGCCGGCGCCTGGACGCTGACCGCCGATTCGGTCAATGCCTGGGGCAACCGCTTCATCACCTTCCCCACCCATGCCTTCCAGAACGAGTTCCAGCTGAAGGAGGATGCGAATGCGGGCTACATCCAGGGTGACTTCACCTCCGACGGCATCTCGGGCAACTTCGGCTTGCGCGCCGTGCAGACCAAGGAATCGGTGACCAACAGCTCGAGCAACACCGTCTGGACGCCGACGACCGTCAACAACAAGTACTTCGACCTGTTGCCGAGCGCCAACTTCCGCCTGGAGCTGTCGAAGAACCTGATCGGGCGGTTCGCCGTCAGCCGAACGATGTCCCGGCCCGACTTTGGTCAGCTCGCCGGCCTGAACCTGTTCGACATCCAGCGCACCGGCACCGGCGGCAACCCGAACCTGCGGCCGATCCGTTCGAACAACGTCGACCTCGGCGCCGAGTGGTACTTCGCGCCGAAGTCGATGGTCTCGGCGGGCATCTACGCGATGTACTTCGATTCGTACGTCACCTTCGGCTCGTTCAAGGCCAACTTCTACAACAACTCCGTCAAGGCGATCACCGAGTACAACATGAGCGCGGCCACCAACACCACGGCGCGCCTGTACGGGGCGGAGGTGGCCTACCTCCAGGACCTCGGCAACGGCTTCGGACTCAGTGCCAACTACACCTATGCCGATGGCAGGGAAACGACGGCTCAGCCCGGGTCCGCCTGCGCCGGAAGTGCCACGGCCGAGGCGAACTGCGACATGGTGGGTACGTCGAAGAGCATGTACAACCTGGGCGCCTTCTACGAAAACGACAAGTTCAGCGCGCGTGTGGCCTACAACTACCGGTCCAAGTTCCTCAACGGCTTGAACCGCAACAGCGCGATCTACCAGGACGGCGTCGGGACGGTGTCGGCGGCCCTGGTCTACAACGTGTCGAAAAACATCAGCCTGTCGCTCGAAGGCAAGGACCTGAACGACCCGATGCTGAAGTCGTTCGCGGCCACGCCGGACCAGCCGCGCGCCTTCTACAAGAACGGGCGCCAGATCTACTTCGGCGTTCGGGCGTCCCTGTAACTCAGCGTATCAAGCCGATCGCCCTCCAGGGGCGCGTCAAGGGTGGGGCGGTAACGCCCCACCCTTTCTCGTTCTCGGCAACGGCGCGGCCAGCCCCAAGGCGCTCACATCTGAGCCGCTGGGCAATGCTGCTATACTCTGAGGTTCGCCGCGGAGGGGTGCCCGAGTGGCTAAAGGGGGCAGACTGTAAATCTGTTGGCTTACGCCTACGCTGGTTCGAATCCAGCCTCCTCCACCAAGGCGAACAATTCTTTGGGTAGATGGTTCAGAAGTCGAACGGACATGCGAAACAAGCTGGCGCATGTCCGTTGTCACGAGTGAAGACGGGTTGATCCCGGGTCCGGGCGGGTGTAGCTCAATGGTAGAGCTGAAGCCTTCCAAGCTTAAGACGAGGGTTCGATTCCCTTCACCCGCTCCAGCATGCCGTCGCCGCCGGCCTGCGCACTGAACCAAGTGCTCAGGCCCGTGTCGATGCCCATGTGGCTCAGTGGTAGAGCACTCCCTTGGTAAGGGAGAGGTCGCGCGTTCGATCCGCGCCATGGGCACCAAGAATTCGGATCATCCCAACGACGGTGGGTTGCTAGGAGCAAGAGATGGCAAAAGGCAAATTTGAACGGACCAAGCCGCACGTGAACGTGGGCACGATCGGGCACGTCGACCACGGCAAGACGACGCTGACGGCGGCGCTGACGTCGGTGCTGTCGGCCAAGTTCGGCGGCGAAGCCAAGGCC
>DASUZE010000027.1:0-69023 GCA_036377015.1 Piscinibacter sp.
ATTTCACCACTTCCTGGGCATATTCCGCCTGGCTTTCCGTGATATTGAGGACCACCACCTGCACCGGCGCCAGCCAGGCGGGCAGCGCGCCGGCGTGCTGCTCGATCAGGATGCCGATGAACCGCTCCAGCGAGCCCACGATGGCCCGGTGCAGCATCACCGGCGTGTGGCGGTCGCCGGCCTCGCTGACGAATTCCGCCCCCAGGCGGCCGGGCATGAAGAAATCGACCTGCATCGTGCCGCACTGCCACTGGCGGCCGATGGCGTCCTTGAGCGTGTATTCGATCTTCGGTCCGTAGAAGGCGCCCTCGCCCGGGGCGATCGTGAACTCGCAGCCTGACGCCTCCAGGCTCTTGATCAGCGCCGCCTCGGCCTTGTCCCAGGCCTCGTCCGAGCCGATGCGGGCATCCGGGCGCGTCGCCACCTTGTAGATGATGTCGGTGAAGCCGAAGTCCTTGTAGACCTTCTGCAGCAGGGCCGTGAAGGCGACGCACTCCGGCAGGATGTGCTCTTCCGTGCAGAAGATGTGGCCGTCGTCCTGCGTGAAGCCGCGCACCCGCATGATCCCGTGCAGCCCGCCCGTCGGCTCGTTGCGGTGGCACTGCCCGAACTCGCCGAAGCGCAGCGGCAGGTCGCGGTAGCTCTTGATGCCCTGCTTGAAGATCAGCACGTGGCCCGGGCAGTTCATCGGCTTCAACGCGTAGTCGCGCTTCTCCGACTCCGTCGTGAACATGTTCTCGCGGTACTTGTCCCAGTGGCCCGTCTTCTCCCACAGGCTCTTGTCGAGCAGCTGCGGACCCTTGACCTCCCTGTAGCCGTTGTCGCGGTAGACCCCGCGCATGTACTGCTCGACCTGCTGCCAGATCGCCCAGCCCTTGGGATGCCAGAACACGACGCCCGGCGCGTGCTCGTCGATGTGGAACAGGTCGAGCTCGCGGCCGAGGCGGCGGTGGTCGCGCTTCTCGGCCTCCTCGAGCTGGTGCAGGTACTGCTGCAGCTCGTCCTTCGTCGCCCAGGCCGTGCCGTAGATGCGCTGGAGCATCTCGTTGCGATGGTCGCCGCGCCAGTAGGCGCCGGCCACCTTCATGAGCTTGAAGTGCTTGAGCTTGCCCGTGCTGGGCACGTGCGGGCCGCGGCACAGGTCCTCGAAGCTGCCCTCGCGGTACAGCGACACGTCTTCGCCCGCCGGGATGCTGGCGATGATCTCGGCCTTGTAGTGCTCGCCGATGCTCTTGAAGTACGCCACCGCCTCGTCGCGCGGCAGCACGCGGCGCTCGACCTTCTCGTCCTTCTTTGCCAGCTCGGTCATGCGGGCCTCGATGGCCGCCAGGTCCTCGGGCGTGAAGGGCCGCTTGTACGCGAAGTCGTAGTAGAAGCCGTTCTCGATGACCGGTCCGATGGTGACCTGCGCTTCCGGGAACAGCTCCTTGACCGCATACGCCAACAGGTGCGCCGTCGAGTGGCGGATCACCTCCAGCCCGGCCGGGTCCTTCTCCGTGATGATGGACAGCGACGTGTCGCGGTCGATGCGAAAGCCCGTGTCGACGACGTGCGCCGAGTCGCCCTGGCCGATGCGCCCGGCGATCGCCGCCTTGGCCAGGCCGGATCCGATGGACTGCGCCACCTCGGCCACCGTCACGGGCCCGGGGTACTCGCGTCGGGAACCGTCGGGCAACTGAATCGAGATCATGGAAAGCTCCGGAGAAAACAAAAAAGCGCGGGGTGAGCCGCGCTTTTTTGGGGACGAAGGAATGAAGAGTCGTGACGAGCCGCGGCCAGCTACACCTGGGTGTCGCCGGGGATAGTTCGCGGTGTCATAACCGACATTGCCTTTCTCGCCCTTGTTCGTGAAGAGCCGCGATTGTAAGCCATCACCAGCGGTAGAGCTGGTTGTTCTCGATGCGCACACGGTCGCCGACGCGCAGGTTGTCGAGCTGGGCGTAGTCGAAGCTGCGCACGTTGCCGTAGTCGGTGCGCACGATGACGCGATAGATGTCTCGCATGCCGCCGTTGTTCTTCTCGATCTCGTTGCCGATGAGCGCGCCGGCCACGACGCCGACACCGGTCGCGGCGGCCTTCCGATGGCCCGAGTCGATCTGGTGGCCGATCAGGCCGCCGATGACGCCGCCCACGATGGCCCCGCCGCCGCTGGTCTGGCTCTGGGCGCGCACGGTGTCGATGCTCTGCACCACGCCGTACTGCGTGCCCTGGTAGTTCGCCTGGGGCGCCGGCGCGGGCTGGCGCGATGCGCAGCCGCTGGCCAGCGCGATGAACAGGGCCGCGGCGGTCAGGGTGACAGACGTTCTCATCCAGGTCTCCTGCAAGGGTGATGCAGCGATCAACGCGGCGGGCCGCACGCGCGAAGACGTTGCCGGCGTGCCTTTGCACGCCAGCAACATTGGTTACATCGACACTGGCTGGAAGGACGCGGCCTCAGCTGATGGTCTCGGGCTCCGAGTCGTCCGCCGATGGCGGCGCGAAGCGGCTCAGGTCCACCGGCTCCTTGTCCTCGACCTGCATGGTGCTCAGGTCCATGAGGTAGGACTTCATGCCGGCCATCGAGGCGCTGGCGCTGTCGGGCACCGCGTCGGTCGGCGACGGTGCCGGGGCCGGCGCCTCGCCCCCACCGCCGCCGCCACAGGCGCTCAGCATCGCGGCCGACGAGAACAGCGTGATCAGGATTCGCTTGTGCATCATGGCCTTCTCCTCAGGGCGCGCCCGCGCCGGCACCCGGCAGCGGCGTGAACAGGTAGGGGAACTTGGGCAGCAGCGGCACGACCGCCTGGTCGACCGCGTCGTGCAGCTTGAGCGAGGTCGCGCCCAGCGGCACGTTGGCCGGCTTGCAGTCGGCGCCGAGTTGCAGCGCGTTGTTGTCGCCGTTGAGCATGCACAGCCCACCCATCACGGCCACGAGCGAGACGTCGACGATGTCGTCCTTGGGACGGCGCCCGTTGGGGAAGCCCGCCGCGTCGCCGCCCGCCAGGCCGAGGCGGTTCTGCGCCGCTTCAGCCGTCGCCGGCGTGCTGGTGTTCAGGCGCAGCATCTCCGACGGCGTGACCGACATCGGCTGGTTCACGCCCTTGATGCCCGTCAGGAAGGTCGTGACCAGGTCGGTGCGGGGGATGTTCTTCGGCGCCGTGTTGGGCAGCGCGAGCGCGATCTCGATCAGCGCCGGCAGCGTCGGGTTGGTGACGTAGTCGGCGAACTGCGCATCGTGCTTCGGCTTGGAGCCGTTGAAGCGGTCCTTGTCGGGCAGGCCGATCACGACCTCGTTGACCAGCGGCATGCCCAGGCGCGACACCTGCGTCCAGGCTCCGCCGACGATCTCGGTGGTCTGGTGGCCCTTGCGCGGCGTGGGATCGAGCAGCCGGCCCTGGCGCAGGCTGGCGGTCGTCCAGGCGCCGATCACCGGGTCGCTGCCGTGGGTCAGGCAGCTCTTGTGCACCTCCACCGCCATCGTCGTCACGTTGGCGTCGTCGATGGTGTTCGGCGCCGCATTGATCAGCGCGGGATTGGTGATGACCGAGACCGGCGCGTTGACCAGGTCGAAGATCGTGCCCAGGTTGACCGCGAAGGGGTCCTTGCGCTGGCCGACGAACAGCTTGGCCGGCATGCTGCAGCCCGGGATGTTGACGTTGTAGATGTGCTTGGCCGCGTAGCCCGCGTAGTCGGGAATGGTCTTGGTGCCGATGTTGTCGACCGGCTTGTCGAACACCGCGCCGCCGCCGCTCGCGTTGGTCACCGCCGCGCGCTGGCCGCCGCGACGGTCGCCGCGCACCACGTCGACCCGATAGGTCTCGGTCAGATTGAGCGAGGGCGACTTCACGTCGGTCACCTGCCCCGCCTGGATCAGCGGGATCGCGACGTTCTTGCCGCCGATGGGCAGCGTCACGCCGTTGAGCTTGTTGTTGAAGCGGAACTGGAAGGTGATGTCTTCCTTGGCGTCGCCGTCGTTGTCGATGTGGATCTCGTACAGCGCGTTCGGATCCAGCGAGAAGTAGTTGGGGCCGCCGTACGGGGCCTGCAGCGGCAGGTAGTTGGCGATCAGCGTCACGTAGCCCTCGCGGCCGGGCTCGTAGCTGGAGAACATGTAGAGGTCGGTGCCGTCGACCTTGGGCGCGGTCGTGATGAACGGCGCCTCGCGGTGGCTGGAGGCCTGCGCGGGCAGCGCGAGCAAGCCGCCGACGGTCGCGCACAGCGCGGCCACGATGGGCAGCATGCGGCCCGGGAACACGGGGTGGTGGGTCATGGTCTGTCTTCCTTCCGGCTGAGTCCAAACAAGGTCGGCCTCGTGTCCTCGAGACCGAATCGGAGGCACCGCTTTCGGTGCCTGATGCCGCTCTACGCAGCCTTGTCCAAACCGGATGCAGACCTTTGTTGGATCAGGCCGGGTCGGGCGCCTGCATGGCCTTGCGCCGCTGCTCGAACTCCTGCCGCAGGCCGCGCCGCGCCTGGGCGGCCTGGTGGCGGCGCAGCTGGTCCGCCGTCACCGGCACCAGCGGCGGCACCGGGGACGCCTGGCGCTCGCCGTCCATCGCCACCATGGTGAAGAAGCAGCTGTTGGCGTGCCGCAGGGTCTGCGTCTGGATGTTCTCGGCGACCACCTTGATGCCGATCTCCATCGAAGTGGTGCCGGTGTAGTTGACGCTCGCCAGGAAGGTGACCAGCTCGCCCACGTGGATGGGCTGGCGGAACATCACCTGGTCGACCGACAGCGTGACCACGTAGCGGCCGCAGTAGCGGCTGGCGCAGGCGTAAGCCACCTGGTCGAGCAGCTTGAGGATGGTCCCGCCGTGGACGTTGCCGGTGAAGTTGGCCATGTCGGGTGTCATCAGCACGGTCATCGTCAGTTCGTGGTTGGGCAGGTTCATGTCGCTCGGCTCCTTCGCTGCCCAGTATGAAGCCGCCGCATGCATCCGGCGTCCGCAGTCCCGCGTATACCGGCCACGCCGCTGGAGACACCATGACCGACGAGGACGACGCGTTGCTATGTGCCCTGCTGGCCCGCGCATCACGCGGCCAGACCCAGGCGCTGGCCGAGCTGTACGACCTCACGGTGGCGCGGGTCTACGCGCTGGCGCAGGCCATCACGCGCAGCGCGGCGGCCGCCGAGGCGGTCACCGAGAACGTGTATTGCGAGGTGTGGCGGCAGGCGGCGAGCTTCGACCGTCGCCACGGTCCGGTGATGGCCTGGCTGCAGGCGCTGACGCGGCGGTTCGCGATGGCCGAGGGCGCCCTGCGCAGCCTGATCGCGACCGGTTGAGATTTGCGCCATCTGTCGCATATTCACGACCGGCGTCCGCATCGGCATGCCCAAGCCCCGCGCATTGCGACATAGTCGCGCGCTGATTCACACCTCGGAGCGCTCATGGATCGTCGCGATTGCCTGCACGGCCTGCTCGGCTGCGGCCTCGGCCTGTCCCCCTTCGGTCTCGCCCTGGCGCAGCAGACGCCGCCTCGGCCCAGGCTGAAGCTGCTGGTGCCTGCCAATCCGGGCGGCGGCTGGGACCAGACCGCCAAGGCCGTCGCCGCGACGCTGCAGGCCGCCAAGCTGGTCGAGCAGGTCGAGTTCGAGCACAAGCCCGGCAAGGGTGGCGCGCCCGGCCTGGCCTATTTCGTCGACAAGTACGCGGGCGATCCCAACACCTTGATGGTGGGCGGCATGGTGATGCTGGGCGCCGTCGCCATCAACCACTCGCCGGTCGACCTGAGCCGCGTCCAGCCGGTCGCCAAGCTGACCACCGACTACCTGGTGGTGGCCGTGCCCAAGGATTCGCCGATCAGGAACGTGAAGGCGCTGGCCGACCGAATGAAGGCCGATCCGCACAGCCTGGTCTTCGGCGGCGGCAGCGCCGGCGGCGTCGACCACATGCTGATGGGCATGATCGGACGCAGCGTCGGCGCCGACGTCGGCGCGCTCAAGTACACGCCGACGAGCGCCGGCGCCGAGTTCACCGACCTGCTCAGGAAGGGCACGCTGTCGGTGGGCATCGCCGGCTACAGCGAGTTCAAGGACGCACTGGCCGACGGCTCGGTTCGCGCGATCGCCATCTCGTCGCGCGCGGGCCTGTACGGCCTGCCCTCGCTGCGCGAGCAAGGCGTGGCCACCGACCTGGGGAACTGGCGCGGCCTGTTCGCGCCGCCGGGGCTGCCTGCCGAGCAGGTGGAGGGCTGGATCCGGCTGTTCAACCGCATGGCGGCCGCGCCGGAATGGAAGGCCGCGCTGGACAAGAACAACTGGCGCGGCTCGCCCCTGTACGGCGCGGAGTTCCGCAACTTCGTGGAGCTGGAGCAGACCACCGCGCGGGTGATCGTGCACCTGCTCAAGCTGCAGGCCTGACCGGGACGGATCAGCTGCGCGCGATCACGCCGCACGCGATGCGCGCGCCCGAGTTGCCCGTGGGCTGCGTCTTGTAGTCGTCGGGCGCCGCGTGGACGACGAGCCCGCGGCCGACCAGGTCGTTGGTTCCGGAGCCGAGCGTCACGCCGGTGAGATGGAAGCTCGCCTGCGCGTTGCCGTTGGCATCGGCCTTCAGCGCCGGCAGGTCGCCGGCATGGTGCTCGGCGTCCTGCGGGCCATGCGGCTTGCCGCCCGGATTGAAGTGCCCGCCGGTGCTCATGCCGTCGCCGCTGCTGCAGTCGCCCTTCTCGTGGGCATGGAAGCCGTGCTCCTGGTTCGGCTTCAGGCCCGTCAGCTTGGCCGTCACCATCACGTGGTCGCCGTGCTGCTCGAACACCACCGTGCCCGCGGCCGTGTTGCCCGTGGTCGGCGAAAGCGTCGCGACGGCCTTCGGGCCGGCGGCACGTGCAGCGGCCATGGGCGTGGCGCTTTCGGGGCTGGCGCAGCCGCCCAGGGCGGCCAGCGCGGCCGCAGCGGCCAGCAGGTGAACTCGGTTCATGGCGATCTCCTTCGTGGATGTTGGCGTGGGGCGACTTCGGGTCGCGATCTTAGGACGAACGATCGCATGTACGTCTTGCGCGCCGCCGCGGACGCAACGAGAGGGTTCATCCCAGGGGACGCGGCTCGATGCGCACCGAGCCCGCGAGCCAGCCCGCGAACTCGTCGCGCAGGCGCTGGCTCTCGGCCACCGCCCGCGTCCACGCAGCCACCCGTCCCGCGACATCGTCGCCGTAGTGCTTGAAGTCGTTGCGATCGGGCAGCTTGCCGTTGGGCAGGGTCGCGATCCACTCGGGCTCGGGCGACAGCACCACCACGTTGTCCAGGTGCTCGGTGGCCCGATGGCGATGCCGCAAGGCCTTGTCCAGCCAGCCCGGGATCACCGTCTTCTGGAAGTGCGGATACAGCACCAGGCCCTCGTGCATTGACGCGTAGTTCAGGTGCAGGTGGTAGTCGGTGATGCCGCCGTCCCAGTAGGCGCCGCGCGGCGCGCCGGGGATGTCGCGCACCGCTTGCAGCCAGAACGGGATGGAGCAGCTCGCCAGGATGCTGGGCTGCAGGTTGGCCGCCGACAGCGGCACGGTGTGGGTGCGGTAGTCGTGCAGGTGCAGCGGCAGCGGGTCGCGCGGGTCGGAGAAGATGACCCGCTCCAGCCAGCCGCCCATCGCCTTGCGGCTCACCGCGTTGGTCGCGAAGGCGCCCAGGTAGCCCAGCGGGGTGGTGAGCCGCCCTTCCCTGCGCATGATGTGGCGGCCGCGGCTGGTGAACACGTGCAGGCGATAGCGCGGATGCGACAGCACCTGCTCGGCTCCGGTCCGGTCATCCTGAGCTGGTCGAAGGAATCGCTCCGCGAGCTTCGCGCCGAACACCTCGCTGACATGCTTCGCCTTGGGCGGCTTGCCGGGCGCATGCTCGTACTCCTGGTGGATGTAGTCCTGGGCCATCTGCGCGAAGGCGTCGGCAGGACGATCCAGGCAGCCGGTCGCCATGCGCCACGCGCCGATCGACGCCCCCAGCAGATGCACCGTGTGCGTGCTGGCCGCCAGCCACTCGCCGAAGACGAACCGGTCGAGCGGGCTCAGCACCAGGCCCTTGGGCCCACCCGCCGCGGCGGGGATGGCGCGCACGTCCTGCGGCTGCAGCCCGCGCTCGCGCAGATGCGCGAGTGCCCGCGGGCCGGCGTGGATCGCGAGCGCGCGCACGTGGGACTAGGGCCTGTTAACGCTATGGGAGGCCTCACGCCGGTGCCTGGCGGGGCCCAGGGGCGTGTCGGACGTGAGGCCGTGTGCCTTCGGCACACAACGAGCGGCCGGCGCGCCCCTGGGCCCCGCCAGGCACCGGCCCTTCGGGTGACCCAGCAAAGCGGCGCCCGCCGCGTTGCAAATGCTCGCCGTAGACACCACTACGTCTGCGCTTTGCGCCTTGCGGGCGCCGCTTTGCTGGGTCACGTGAGGCCTCCCATAGCGTTAACAGGCCCTAGTTCTTGGACTGCAGTCGCGCGAAGGCGGCGGCCATCGCGGAGGGGGCCTGCGGCGCGGCGCCGCTCTGGCGCTCGCCGCGCCCGGCCGGACGGAAGGCGTTGCCCTCGCCCTTGGCCGGCGGCTTGGCATCGAGCTTCATCGTGAGCGAGATGCGCTTGCGCGCCAGGTCGACCTCCAGCACCTTCACCTTGACGATGTCGCCCGTCTTGACCACCTCGCGCGCATCGTTGACGAACTTGTTGCTGAGCTGGCTCACGTGGACCAGGCCGTCCTGGTGGACGCCGAGGTCGACGAACGCGCCGAACTGCGCCACGTTGCTCACCGTGCCCTCCAGCGTCATGCCCGGCTGCAGGTCGGCGATGTCCTCGACGCCGTCGTTGAAGCGCGCCACCTTGAAGTCGGGACGCGGATCGCGACCGGGCTTCTCCAGCTCGGCGAGGATGTCCTTGACGGTGATCGCGCCGAAGCGCTCATCGGCGAAGGCCGCGGGCTTGAGCGAGCGAATGACGTCGCTCTTGCCCATCAGCTCGGCCATGGGCCGGTTCACCGCCTGCAGGATGCGCTCGACGACCGGATAGGTCTCGGGGTGCACGCCCGACTGGTCCAGCGGGTTGTCGCCGCCGCGGATGCGCAGGAAGCCCGCCGCCTGCTCGAAGGTCTTGGCGCCGAGCCCGCTCACGTCGAGCAGCTGCTGGCGGTTGCGGAAGGCACCGTGGGCGTCGCGCCAGCGCACGATGCCCGCCGCCACCGCGCCCGACAGGCCCGACACACGGGCGAGCAGCGGCGCCGACGCGGTGTTGAGGTCGACGCCGACGGAGTTCACGCAGTCCTCGACCACCGCATCGAGGCTCTTCGCGAGCTCGCTCTGGTTGACGTCGTGCTGGTACTGCCCCACGCCGATGCTCTTGGGCTCGATCTTCACCAGCTCGGCCAGCGGGTCCTGCAGGCGCCGCGCGATCGACACCGCGCCGCGCAGGCTCACGTCGAGCTCGGGCAGCTCCTTGCTCGCGAACTCGGAGGCCGAGTACACCGAGGCGCCGGCCTCGCTCACCACCACCTTCTCGATGTGCGTGTCGGGCGCGAGCTGCTGGATGCGCTTGATCAGGTCCGCGGCCAGCTTGTCGGTCTCGCGGCTGGCCGTGCCGTTGCCGATCGCGATCAGGTTCACCCCGTGCGTGGCGCACAACCGGCCCAGCGTGTGGATCGAGCCTTCCCAATCCTTGCGCGGCTCGTGCGGATAGACGGTGTGGGTGTCGAGCACCTTGCCGGTGTCGCTCACCACCGCGACCTTGACGCCGGTGCGGATGCCCGGGTCCAGGCCCATCACCACGCGCTTGCCGGCCGGCGCGGCGAGCAGCAGGTCGCGCAGGTTCTCGGCGAAGACCTTGATCGCGACCTGCTCCGCCGCTTCGCGCAGCCGCGCGAACAGGTCGCGCTCCAGGCTCAGCGACAGCTTGACTTTCCAGGTCCAGGCGACGGTCTTGCGGATCAGCTCGTCCGCAGCCCGCTTCGCATGGCGCCAGCCGAGGTGGACCGCGATGCGTCCTTCGGCCAGGCCGGGCTGCCCCGGCACGATCTCCTCGTCGAGGACCAGCTTGGCGTCGAGCACCTCCTGCGTGCGGCCGCGGAACACCGCCAGCGCACGGTGCGAGGGCACGCCGCGGATCGGCTCGTCGTACTCGAAGTAGTCGCGGAACTTGGCGATGTCGGGATGGTTCACGTCCTTGCCGTCCATCAGCCTGGAGCGGAACAGGCCCTCGGCCCACAGCCACTCGCGCAGGGTGCCGACCAGCGCGGCGTCCTCGGCCCAGCGCTCGGAGAGGATGTCGCGCACGCCGTCGAGCACGGCCGGCACGTCGGCGAAGCCCGCATCGGCATTGACGAACGCCGCGGCTTCGGCCTGCGGGTCCAGCGACGGGTCGGCGAACAGCTTGTCGGCCAGCGGCTCGATGCCGGCCTCGCGGGCGATCATGCCCTTGGTGCGGCGCCTGGGCTTGTACGGCAGGTACAGGTCCTCGAGCTCCTGCTTGGTGGGCGCGGCCTCGACGGCGGCGCGCAGCTCGGGCGTGAGCTTGCCTTGCTCCTCGATGCTCTTCAGCACCGCAACGCGCCGCTCCTCGAGCTCGCGCAGATAGCCCAGGCGCGCCTCCAGGTCCCGCAGCTGAGTGTCGTCGAGTCCGTCGGTGGCCTCCTTGCGGTAGCGTGCGATGAAGGGCACCGTGGCGCCCCCATCCAGCAGTTCGACAGCGGCATTGACTTGGGCCGGCCGGACCTTCAGCTCGGCGGCGATTTGCAACAGGATCTTGTCCAAGGCGAAAGGGGCAGACTGCGAGGAAGGCGCGCAGTGTGCCATAGCGCCTCAGCGCAAAAATGCCGCCGCGGCCAGGCCCGCCGCATGACCGCTCGCGAAGCACGCGGTGAGCAGATAGCCGCCGGTGGGCGCTTCCCAATCGAGCATCTCGCCGGCGCAGAAAACGCCCGGCAGCGCGTTCAGCATCAGGCCGTCGTCGAGGGCGTCGAAGGCGACGCCGCCGGCCGTGCTGATCGCCTCGGCCAGCGGACGGGCACGCGCCAATCGAAGCGGCAAGGCCTTGATCGCGCCGGCCACGTGGGCCAGGTCGGCGAAGCGATCGCGCGGCAGCAGCTCGTGCAGCAGCGCTGCCTTCACGCCGTCGAGGCCGAGCCGGCTCTTGAGGTGGGTGGACAGCGAGCGCGAGCCGCGCGGGCGCAGCACCTCGGCCGCGACGAAGTCCGCGCCGCGCTGCGGCAGCAGGTCGATCCGCACGACCGCATGACCGTCGCGCGCGATGCTGTCGCGGATCCCCGGGGAGGCGGCGTAGACCAGGCTGCCCTCGATGCCGCCTTCAGTGACGACGAACTCGCCGGCCTGGTGAAAGCCGTCCATCGACAGCGCGACGTTCTTCATCGGCTGCCCGGCGAAGCGGCCGCGGAAGTATTCGCTCCAGCCACCGTCGACGTCGAAGCCGCAGTTCGACGGCTTCAGCGGCGCCACCCGCACGCCCCGCGACGCCAGCAGCGGCACCCAGCGGCCGTCGGAGCCCAGCCGCGGCCAGCTCGCGCCGCCCAGCGCCAGCACCACCGCGTCCGCATGGCGCACCTGCTCGCCGTGGGGCGATTGCAGGCGCAGGCCGATGCGCGAGGCATCGCTCGTGTCCCAGCCCACCCAGCGCTGGCGCATGTGCAGGCGCAGTCCCTCGGCGCGCAGCCGGTGCAGCCATTGACGCAGCAGCGGCGCCGCCTTGAGGTCGACCGGAAACACGCGCCCGGAGCTGCCGACGAAGGTCTCGATGCCGAGCTCGTGGGCCCAGTCGCGCAGCCGGGCCGCGTCGAACGCGCGCAGCAGCGGCTCGACGTGCTCGCGGCCATTGCCGTAGCGCGTGCAGAAGCGCTCGAAGGGCTCGGAATGCGTGAGGTTCAGGCCGCCCTTGCCGGCGAGCAGGAACTTGCGGCCGACGCTGGGCATCGCGTCGAACAGGTCGACCTGCACGCCGGCGCGCAGCAGCATCTGCGCCGCCATCAGCCCGGCAGGTCCACCGCCGACGACCGCGGCTGTCCTAGGGCCTGTCAACGCCATGGGAGGCCCTAGCGGTTGCCATGGCCGGCGATGCCGAAGGTGAACGCCAGCGCGACGTCCACCACGTTCGCATCCAGGCCCTTGGCGCGCAGCGACTTGATCTTGCCTGCGCCGACGCGCAACGACAGCGAGCGTCCGAGGTCCACGCCGACGTAGGCGCCGGGCTGCATGATCGCGCCCCCTTGCGTCGCCACGCCCCCGCCGCCGGCCGCGCCGATCAGCGCCTCGGCGCCGGCATGCACCGGCCCGAACACGGGAAACTGCACGCCCGCACCGAACAGGCCGGCGGTGTAGCCGCCCGCGCCGCCGCCGTACGCGCTGTGCGCCTGCCCGCTGAGGTAGACGTGACGGGTGACGAAGCGGTTCGCCTTCAAGGTCACCGCCTGCAGCATGCGGCGCGAGCCGTCGTTGCGCTGGGCCGGGTAGCGCTCGACGCCGCCCACCCATTCGCTGCGGATGCTGCGCGCCGGCGCGGTGATGTCGGAGGGATCGTCGAGGATCCAGTTGAGCGAGGCCGCGGTGTGCAGCGCGCGGAAGCTGCCCTGCGGCGCGCGGGTGTAGCCGCCCTCGAGCGTGAGGCCGAGCTCGCGCGTGAGGCGCAGCGTGCCGTACACGCCGGCCTTCATCAGCAGGCCGCCGCCCACGCCGACATCGCCGCCGCCGCCCATGCCCAGCGCCACGCGACCGCCCAGGGTCAGCACGCCGGGCCACACCGTGGTCTCGGTGCCCAGGGTGCCGAGGTACTCGGCGTAGCCGGCCACGCCGCCGCTGGCGGCACCGCCGGCCTCGAGGCCCCAGTAGACGTGGTCGCCAAGGGCCCGCTCCACCCGCGTCCCGACGAAGGCGATGGTCGACGCCAGCTCGCCGCCGCTGTTGCGCCGGGCGCCGGGCCGCGGCTCGTAGGCACCGAAGACCGCGTGCAGTCGATCGAAGCCCATGCCGGAGCGACCGCCCATGGCCGAGCGCTCGCCGACGCGATCGCTCGGCACGAAGCGGAAGTCGCTGCGCGCGCTCCAGACCAGGCCGAGCTGGCGGCTGTTGATGTCGCCGTTGGCGAAGCGCACTTGCGACCACGACAGGCCGGCAAGAAAGGGCCCGAAGTCCCAGAGCAGGTCGGCATGCGGGCGCAACATCAGGCCGCCGCCGACCGGTGCCGCGCCGCCACCGCCGCCGCCGGCATAGAAGCCGAGGTCCAGGGCCAGCGGTCCGGCGAGGCGGCGCTGCCAGCCCCCTTCGACCCCGACGGTGAACAGCCCGCCGCGCTGGCCGCTGATCGCCCCATAGGCCGCCGGCCCGACGTGAAAGCCGTGGCCGACGTCGACCAGGTAGGTGGTGCCGACGAGGCCCATCTTCTCGTCGCCCGGAAGCTGCACCTTCTCGATGCCCAGCTTGATCTGGGCGGGCGTGCTGACGAGCGGATCCTGCGCTTGCGCCCAGGCGGCGTCGCACGCGGCCAGGCCGAGGCCGGCCAGCAGGGAAGGCAGGCCGAGCCAGGCGAACCGGCGCGGCCGAAGGAAATCGGACATGGGGAAGCAGGCAGAGAGAAACCCGGGGGCGGATGGTAGCGGCTGTAAGAATGATCGAGCCGCGCCGACATCCTTCATTGCCAGTGGCAGGAGACATCGATGAACCGCCGACTCACCCCCTGGCCGCGCGCTGCCGCAGCTGCCGGCGCGGCAGCCATGCTCGGCGCGCAGGCGCTGGCCGCACCGGCGTGCACCGCGCGCAGCGGCCCGACCATGGCACCGGTGATCGAGCTCTACACGTCGGAGGGCTGCAACTCCTGTCCGCCGGCCGACCGCTGGCTGAGCGCGCTGAAGGACCGCGCCGATGTCGTCGGCCTGGCCTTCCACGTCGACTACTGGGACCGGCTGGGCTGGAAGGACCGCTTCGCGCGTCCCGGGTTCACGCAGCGCCAGTCCGAGCAGCAGGCGGTCAACGGCGCACGCTTCTCGTACACGCCGCAGGTCGTGCTCGACGGCCACGATCGCAAGGACTGGCCGCGCATCGCGCTGGGCGCAGTGCGACCGGCGGCGCCGGTGCAGATCGAGCTGACGCGCGAGGCGGATGCAGTGGTCGCGCGCGTCACGCCGCTCGGGCAGGCGCCGCGACAGCTCGCGGCGTACTGGGCGGTCACCGAGTTCGGCCATCGGACCGCCGTCAAGGCGGGCGAGAACGAAGGCGTGACGCTGGAGCACGACTTCGTGGTCACCGACTACCGGCGCGAGGCGGCGTGGGCAGCAGCCACCGGCGCCACGCGCAGCTTGTCGTTCGCGCCGGGGGCACCCTCGGATGCGTCGCGCATGCGCAAGGTCAACCTGGTGGTGGTCGATGCGTCGACCGGCCGGCCGGTCCAGGCCCTTGCTCTCGCCTGCTCGTAGCCACCCCGGGTTGCACCCGGGCTACTGGAGGTGCTTGGCGAGGAAGCGCTCCAGCTCGACGAAGAACTGCGTGCGGTGCGACTGGTTGCTCAGGTGGTGGTCGCCCTGCTCCTGCGAAACGAAGCTCACCGGTCGGCCTGCCTTGCGCAGCGCCTCGGCCATCCATTCGCCGTGCTCGTAGGGCACGCGACGATCGGCCGTCCCGTGGACCAGCAGCACCGGCGCGACGATGCGCTCGGCCTGGAAGCGCGGCGAGGTGGCGCGCAGCTGCGCCTCGTCCGCGTCGGCCGAGCCGACCATGCGCGTCAGCACCTCGTGGAAGTCGGAGGTCCAGGTCTGCGCATGCAGGGTGAGCGCGACCAGGTCGGTCACCGGCGCGAAGGCGACGATGCAGCGGTACAGCTGCGGCGTCTTCACGCCGCCCATCAACGCCGCGTAGCCGCCGTAGCTGCCGCCCACGATGCAGACGCGCTTCGGATCGGCGAGCCCGCGGTCGACCATCGCCTTCACGCTGTCGCTCAGGTCGTCCTGCATCTCCAGGCCCCAGCGCCGCAGGCCGGCCTCCATCAGGGCCTGGCCATGGCCGGTGGAGCCGCGGAAGTTCACTTGCAGCACCGCATAGCCGCGCGACGCCAGAAAGGCCGACCAGTCGTCGAAGGTGATGTCGTCGGACGACAGCGGCCCGCCGTGCGGCAGCAGCACCAGCGGCAGTCCCTTGGGCTCGACGCCCAGCGGCACGGTGAGGAAGGCCGGCAGCGCCAGGCCGTCGCGCGCCTTGATCGTGAGGGCCGTCTTCCTGGGCAGGCGCTCCGGGTCGAGGCCGGGGTACTGGCGCGCCAGCAGGGCGAGACTGCCGGACTTGCGGTCGCCGAGATAGAACTCGTCCGGCACGCCGTTGGCCGATGACAGCAGGAGGTAGCGCGACTCGTCGGCGCTCACCTGCAGCAGGCGATTCGATCGCGCAGGCAGCGCCTGGTCGATGCCGGCGGCCAAGGCCTTGTACGACGCGTCCCAGTAGTGCGCGGCGGCATCGCCAATGACCCCGCTGCGGATGCCGACGACCTCGCCGGTGCGTGGCGACTGCAGGAGGTTGCCCGACAGGTCGAATCGGTCGTCGGCCAGCCGCAGGCGCAGCGCCAACGCCGGATCCTGCAGATCGACCTCGAACACCGCATCGAGGCCGTGGTTGGAGGCCACGACGAACAGCCGGTTCGGATCGCGTCCGAAGCCCACCGGCGAGACCGCCTCCTTGTCGAACACCTTGTAGCGCCACAGCTTGCGCCAGTTCGAGCCGTCCGGATCGCAGGCGATGATCTCGATGTCGGCGCCCGACTGCCGCACGCCCACCCGCACCCGGTGGGTCGCGTCGGTCACCCAGGTGTGGACGTTGGTGTGCGCCGAATGGACCAGCGTCCGGCGTCCGGTCTCGACATTCACCTTGAACACCGACGGCGTGGTGCTGAATTCCTCCTCCGGCAGCTCCATGAGGATGTGGCGGCCGTCCTCGGGCATCCAGTCGATGACGCTGTCCTGGCGCAGCGCGTAGCGCAGCGTCGTCTCCAGGCCGACCGGCTTGACGACGTTGACCAGCCCGGTGCCGTCGAAGCGCACCGACACCAGGCGCGTCTCCATGGTGTCGAGGTGACGCACGAAGCCGACCCGGCGCGAGCTCGGATAGCGCAGACTGAGCACGAGGCGCTCGTTGCTCACCCAGCGGAACCAGTTGAAGCTGAACTCCTTGTTGTCGGTGCGAAACAGCGGCGCCATCGCGCCGCCGCTGACGGCCCGCGTGACGAACACCGTCTCGTCGCCGCGATTGACGAAGGCCGCCAGGCGCTGGCCGTCGGGCGACAGCGCCACGCGCTCCATGACCGGCAGGCGCGCGAAGGCCTCGGTGGGAATCGGCTCCGCGGCCCAGGCGCCGAGCGCCAGGCCCCACACGATCGCGCAACGCGCGGCCAGCCCGGCCAACCGGCTCGTCTTCGACATGTGCTCCTCCCGTCGAAGCAGTGTCCCATGAAAAAAAAGCCGCCCCGGGCCGGGCCCGGGGCGGCACCAAGCGGCGGCGCCGGGAGCGCCGCCTCGCTCTCTCACTGGGCCGCGAGCTGGCCGCGCACCTCGCCGGTGCCGAACGCAGCCGAATGCGCGTTGAAGTACATGCCGCCCGTCAGCAGCGCCTTGGCCTGGTCCGGCGTGAGCCGGGTGTCGGCGGGAACCGACCACACGCCACTGCCGGGCGCCGTCTCCGCCAGGGCGACGACCACGGGGCCGTTGACGCCGGCCGCCGCCATGTGGATGTGCGCCACCGTCGCGGTCATTCCCGCGACGGTGATCGAGCCCTGGATCTTGCGCGTGGCCGGATCGAAGGTCACGAAGGCGCGCCCGCTGGCCGCCGAGCCGTTGCCCGGCACTTCCTGCGCGCCCGACGCCGTGGCCAGCAGCACGCGGCGGCCGATCTGCCCGCGCATCTCGCCGCCGGGGTTGGCAGCGCTGTGCACGTTGAAGTACAGGCCGCCGGCGCGCAGGCTGTCGACCTGGGCTTGCGTGAGCACGGTGTTCGCCGGCACGACGAAGTGGCCGTGGCCGCCGTGGTCCTCCAGCGTGACGGCGATGGCGCCGTTGCTGCCGAAGCCGGCGGCGTGGATGTGCGCGGCCGTCGCGGTCAGGCCCTCGACCTCCACCTCGCCGCTCAGCGCGCGCGTGACCGGGTTCAGTACGAGCCGGCCGACGCCGCTCGCGCTCGTGCTCACCGGCTGCGTCTCCTGCGCGCCGGTCAGGCGGGCGGTGAACACCTCGCGTCCGATCTGGCCGCGGATCTCGCCGCCGGCGTTCGCGGCGCTGTGGATGTTGAGGTAGAGCTTGCCGTCGTCCAGGTCGGCCAGCTGCGCGGCGCTGAGCACCGTCGCCGGCAGGCTCGCCTTGCTGCCCGCAAGCGTGAGCGGCAGCACGACGGCGCCGTTGACGCCCGCCTCGCCGGCGTGGACATGCGCCGCGGTGGCGACGACGCCGTCGATGTCGATCTCGGCCGTGAGGGTGCGGCTCGCGCGGTCGAGCGACAGCGTCGCCGTGCCGAAGGCGCCGCTGTCGACGTCGGCGACTTCCTGGTTGGCGGTCAGCACCGCGGAGATGCTCTCCTTGGGCGCGGGCGGCGGCGTGCCGTCGCTGCCGCCCCCGCCGCAGGCGGCGAGAACAAGGCTGCAGGCGGCCGCGACGGCCGTCGCGCGGGAGATGAAGGACGCGTGTCTCATGAGGGCTCCGTAGGCAAAAGAAGGTCCGTGGCGCCGCCGTGGACGGCGCCATGCACAAGGGGTTGAGGGAGTTGTCCGGGTCGCAGGTGCCCTGCATCGGGCACGTCACGACATACGCCGTCAGCGCTGGCGGCGGACGCGCAATTCAGTGGAAACGATATGTTTCTTCAATGGAGCGATGCAAACCGATTGCATCCGGCTCATGACGCGGAGCGAGGGCGCGGCAGCTTGGCGAGCATCGCCTCGATGAACCCCGACCACGCTGCGTCCGGTTCCCAGATCTCGCGCATCAGCGCGAAGGCGTGCTCGCGATCCCAGCCCAGCCGCAGCACGCGGTACAGGCCGAGAAAGGCCGTGACGCGGCGGTTGGCGGCGCAGTGCACCAGCAGCCGCTCGTGCCGATGGGTCTCCATCGCATCGAAGAACCTGAGCAGGTCGCTCTCGGTGGGCGCGTCGAAGTGGACCGGGATGTGCACATAGACCAGCCCCAGCGAACGCGCCAGCCCGGCTTCGTCGGGGAGCGTGCGGCAGCGCGGGTCGTTCTTCACCGTCAGGTTGACGACCGCGGTGAAGCCGTCGGCCGCCACCGCGCGCAACTGCTCCTCGGTGGGCTGTCCGCACGCCGACAGCATCGGATCCACCCAGCGGTAGTTGATGATGTCGTTGGTCGAAGCGCCTGCCATGACCTGTCTCCACGCCGTCGTGGGACGTGGAACAAGCATAGGCAGCGATCGTCCCCGCGTCCACGGCATCGACCCGAAGTGAAACCCGGGTCGGCCGCTCGGGCTCAGGCCTTGCGCGCGCGCTGCCCGAGCAACTCGGGCAAGGCCACTCCCTGGCGACGCGCCTCGTCGAGCGCCTGCACCGCCTGGGCGCGCCGTCCGTTCGCCAGCTCGAAGAAATAGCGGTTGACCGCCGTCTCGGGATGGCGCGGCGCATAGACCTCGCCCATCTCGACATAGATGCGGTGGCTCGCGTCCTGGCGCACCTGCTGCGCCAGGGCATCGGCATGGGCGGCGTCGACATTGCGGAACAGCATGACGGCCCAGGCGCTGGCCCGGCGCGCATAGCGGCTCTCGCGCTCGCGCACCAGGCCGACGATCTCGCGCACGTCGGCGTCGGCCTGCGCGAGCTTGAGGAACTCGGGGTCCTCGTCCATCTGGATGACGATCAGGTCCGACAGGTCGATCAGCCTGGCGTGGCGCGCGACCGTGGCGGCGAAGGCCGGGTTCGCCTTGGCCAGGCGCTGCGCGGCGCGCATCTCCAGGGCCTTGGTCAGGTGGGAGTAGGTCCCGGCGCTGGCCTGCAGCGAGCGCGCCTTGCGCGCGACCGCGACCACCTCGTCGGCATCGATCGGCTGGCCCCAGCGCATGAGGGTTTCGCGGCCGTCGATCCAGCGGCCGGCGGCGACCGTCCAGGTCACGGGGCTGCGCTTGACGGCCTGCTGCTGCAGCAGGGCCGCGCTGACCTTGTCGCTCGCCTGCATGTGCTCGACCTGCTCGCGCACCTTCTTCTCGTCGGCCAGGTCCTTGATCCAGCGCTCGGCGTCGCCCAGGTCGAGCTTGGCGGCACGCATGCGCTCGACCAGCCCCTGCGCCGCTTGGTTGTCTTCGAGGTAGCCATGGACCTGGGCGCTGAACCCGTAGGCCGACGGATTGCGCGGCGCGAGCAGCGCCACCTTCTCGCCGTAGGCCAGCGCCTTGCGCACGCCCTCGCTGTCGCGCACCTGCTGGCGCAGCCGGTCGAGCGTGGCCTGGTCGTTGTGCAGGTACTCGGTGAGCCCGAGCTCGCCCGAGCTGCGCAGCGCCGGCAGGTCGATGCTGTCGCCCACCAGCGCGGCGGCCGCCGCCGACATCACCGCCGACTGGTTGTTCAGCAGCAGGATGCTGTCCGACGGAACCAGGCTCAGCGCCTGGTCCAGCTTGGCCAGGCCCTGCGTGAGCTGGTTGCGATCACCCTCCATGCCGTACAGGGCCAGGTGGATCAGGCCGGCGCTGTTGAGCTGGCTGGCGCTTTCAGGCAGCTTGGCGAACTCCGCGGCGGCCAGCTCGTACTCGCGCTTGGCCACCGTGCGCTGGCCCTTCTGCTGCGCCAGCGAGGCGCGGGTGTTGTGCAGCGAGGCGCGCACCCGGGTGTTGGACGGGTCGGACCGCTCCAGCCACGCCAGCTCGTCCTCGGCATCGACGAACATCACCGAGCGGGTGTGCGCGGCCTGCCACTTCTCTTCGTTGTCCTTGGCGCCGCGCCAGGCCTCTTCGACGAGGGCGCGCCCGTCGGCCACGGCACCGACAGAGCGCAGCAGGCTGCCCACGTCGAGCAGCACCGCGAACTTGCGCCCGTGGGTCTGCAGCAGCTCGTCGAACAGGCGCTTGCCCTCGTCCTGCTTGCCCAGCCAGTAGTACACCTGCCCCAGGTAGAGGCGGTAGTTGTCGGAATCGCCCGCCACGCCCTTGATGGCGAGGAACACCTTCTCGGCCGCCTGGAACTGGGTGTTGCGCGCGGCCGGCTCGCTCATGGACTGGGCCCGCTGCACGGTCACGATGCCCAGGTCGAGCGCCGCCGGCACGATGGCGGCGCTGTCGCGCAGCGCCTGCGTCGCGCGCTTCATCGCGGGGCTGGCGCTGATCTGGTCGTTGATGTAGCCGCCGACCATCGCGCGCTTGCCTTCGTCGTCGGACTGCTTGTACTTCTCGTAGAAGGCGGCCGGGCCCTTGCCTTCGCGCAGCCGTTCGAGGCTCGTCTTCTCGATGTCCTCGGCGCTCTTGCGGTAGGCCGCCTCGTTCTCGGTGAAGCGCTTGAGCTTCTGCTCGGTGTAGGGCTGCAGCAGCTTGTAGCTTTCCTCCAGCATGCCGCGCGCGGCATACAGCCGGCCGAGGATGCGCGCGCCCTCGAGCTGGCCCAGCTTGGCGGCGTGCGGCGCGAGCAGCGCCTCGCAGCGGGCGCAGTCGCGGCGGCGCTCCAGGAGCTCGGCCAGCTCCGAGGCCGCGGCCATGTTGGCGGGGTCTGCGGCCACGATCTTGTCCAGCAGGGCCTCGGCCGCTGCCGCGATCCTCGCCTTGTCGGCATCGAGCGGCGCGATCGCGTCGAGCACCGCCTTGGCCGACGCCGGATCGGCGCCACCGTGGGCTTCGATCACCGACCATCCGAGTGCCACCACGTCGGCGTGCCGGCTGACGGACACGCCGCCGCTGTTGACGCGCAAGGCCTGGCGGATCACGCCCAGCGCCTGCGCCGGCGGCTGTGCCGCGAGGGCGGCGGCGTCGAGCATGGCCTTGAGGCCGGCCTGGGCGGCGGGCGCAGCGGCGGTGTTCGACAGCGCCGCGTCGGCGTAACGCTCGGCGGCGCGGCTCCATTGCCCTGTCGCCTTGGCCTGGGTGGCCTCGGCCACGGCCCGGCGCGCCAGGTATTCGTCCGAATGCGTGTACTGGTAGGTCCCGAACGCCGCGACGGCGACGAGCACCCCGGCCGCGATCACGGCCTTGGTCTTCCCCCTCATCACTTCCTCCCGTAGTGCATGGATGACGACGGACCGGGCCGTCGCGCGGCTGCGTGGCGCCCTCCAGCGCCGATCGCGGCCGAGGTGGACTTGACCACAACTCGCAGCGGGCTGCCATCGGGAGAGGCCGAAGGGCGGCGCTGTCGCAACAGCGCTTGCGGCGCCACGGGAAATGATCTAGGCTACTCTTGAATTTCGGAATTTAGTTCCGCTGTACGGATCAACCAACGCGGTTTCAATGGACAACCTGATCGTCGACCGGCGCGACCTCGCCTTCCTCCTGCACGAGCTGCTGCAGGTGGAGTCGCTCACGAGCGCACCGCGCTATGCCGACCACAGCCGAGCCACCTTCGACGCCGCGATCGACAGCGCGCTGCGCATCGCCATGCAGGCGTTCGCGCCGCACAACCGCGCCACCGATGTCGACGAGCCGCGCTTCGACGGCGAGCGCGTGAGCGTCGCCGCGCCGATCGGCCCGGCGCTGCGGGCCTTCGCCGACGCCGGCTTCACCGCGGCGACCTTCGACTACGAGGACGGCGGCATGCAGCTGCCGCGCAGCGTCGCCAACGCCTGCTGGAGCGTGTTCAAGGGCGCCGCGATCGCGATCGACACCTACAGCACCCTGAGCATCGGCGTGGCCAACATGCTGCAGGCCTTCGGGTCCGAATCGCAGAAGCAGCGCTACCTGAAGCCGCTGCTCGCGGGCCGCTTCTTCGGCACCATGGTCCTGACCGAGCCGCAGGCGGGCTCGTCGCTGGCCGACATCCGCGCCCAGGCGATGCCGCGGCCCGACGGGCTCTACGCGATCAAGGGCCACAAGGTCTTCATCACGGCCGGCGACCACGAGCTGGGCGAGAACATCGTGCACCTGGTGCTGGCCCGGCTTCCCGATGCGCCGGCCGGCGTCAAGGGGCTGTCGCTGTTCATCTGCCCCAAGTTCCGGCTCGACGGCGGCCAGCGCAACGACGTGGCGCTGGCGGGGCTGATCCACAAGCTTGGCAGCCGCGGCACGACATCGGCGATGCTCAACTTCGGCGAGCGCGGCGACTGCGTCGGCGAGCTGCTGGGCGCGCCGAACCAGGGGCTGCGCTGCATGTTCCGGATGATGAACGAGGCCCGCATCAACGTCGGGCTGTCGGCGTCGATGCTGGCCTATACCGGCTACCTGCATGCCCTCGCCTATGCGCGCGAGCGCGTGCAGGGGCGGCCCGACCTTCGCTCGCTCGCCGTGCCCATCGTGCGCCACGCGGACGTGCGCCGCATGCTGCTGGCGCAGAAGTGCATCGCGCAGGGCGGGCTGGCGCTGTGCCTGTTCGGCGCCTGGCTGTCGGATCGGCACGAGGTGGCGGCATCCGACTCGCAGCGCGCCGACGCGCAGGCCTTGCTGGACCTGCTCACGCCGGTCATCAAGGCCTGGTGCTCGTTCCACGGCACCGCCGCCAACTCGCTCGCGATCCAGGTCCACGGCGGCTATGGCTACACGCGCGAATACCCCGTCGAGCAGTTCTTCCGCGACAACCGCCTGAACTCCATCCACGAAGGCACGGACGGCATCCAGGCGCTGGACCTGCTGGGGCGCAAGGTCGGCGACGGCCTCGGCATGAGCGCGCTGGGCCGCGAGATCGCGCACACGGTGGCGGCCGGACGCGCACTCGACGACGCGACGCTCGCCGCCCATGCCCACGCGCTGGACCAGGCCTGGCGCGAGCTCGAGCAGACCACGCGCGTGCTGCTGCAGGCCCAGGCCGGCGACGCGCGGGTCGCGCTGGCCCACGCGAGCGTCTACCTCGACGCCTTCGGCCACACCGCCATCGCCTGGATGTGGCTGCGCCAGGCGGTGCTCGCCCAGCCGCAGGCGCGCGGCGCCGAGGCCGGCTTCTACCGCGGCAAGCTGGCCGCGGCCCACTTCTTCTTCACCCACGAGCTGCCCAAGACCGGCCCGCAGCACCAGTTGCTGCGCAGCCTGGACCCGGCCCTGGTCGCGCTGGACGACGCGTGGCTGTGACGCACCCCCTTCCCGGAGACCCACGATGATCATCCAGCAGCACTTTCCCCGCGAGCTGTTCCAGGGCAAGACCGTCTTCGTGACCGGCGGCGGCAGCGGCATCAACCTCGGCGTGGCCTCGAACTTCGCGGCCCTGGGGGCCCACGTCGGCATCTGCGGCCGCACCCAGGACAAGCTGGACCAGGCGGCCGTCGGGCTGCGCCGGCTCAACGAGCACGTGGGCGGCAAGGTGCTGCCGGTGGCCGCCGACGTGCGCGATCCGGCCGCGCTCGACGCAGCCATCGCGCGCACCCAGGCCGAGCTGGGACCCATCGACGTGCTGGTCGCGGGTGCGGCCGGCAACTTCCTGTGCCCGGCCGAGGAGCTGAGCCCCAACGGCTTCAAGACGGTGATCGACATCGACCTGCTGGGCTCGTTCCATGCCTCGCGCGCCGCCTTCGCCCAGCTGCGCGAGCGTCGGGGCTGCATCGTCTTCATCTCGGCGCCGCAGGCCTTCGTGCCGCAGGCCTTCCAGCTGCACGTGGGCGCCGCCAAGGCGGGCGTCGACAACCTGATGCGCAACCTCGCCGTCGAATGGGGCCGCCACGGCATCCGGGCCAACAGCATCGTGCCCGGGCCGATCGAAGGCACCGAGGGGCTCAAGCGGCTGTCCACGCCCGAGGTCGACGCCCAGGCGCGGCAGGCGGTGCCGCTGCGCCGCTACGGCACGGTCGACGACATCGGCCAGGCCGCGGTCTTCCTCGCCTCGCCGCTGGCCGCCTACATCACCGGCACGGTGCTGCTGGTCGACGGCGGCTCCTCGCTGGTCGGCTCGGCGCTGTGGAACCAGACCGTGCAGTCCTTGCCGCGCGGCAAGCGCTGAAGAGAACATTTCCCGGAGCCCACGATGGAATTCGAGTATTCGAGCAAGACCCAGGACCTCATGGCGCGCGTCAGCGCCTTCATGGACGAGCACATCTATCCCAACGAGAAGCGCTATGCGCAGCAGGTGGCCGAGGGCGACCGCTTCGCGCCGGTTCCGCTGATGGAGGAGCTCAAGGCCAAGGCGCGCGCGCAGGGGCTGTGGAACCTGTTCCTGCCGCACTCCGAGTCGGGCGCGGGCCTCACCAACACCGAGTACGCGCCGCTGTGCGAGGTGATGGGCCGGGTGCTGTGGTCGTCGGAGGTGTTCAACTGCTCGGCGCCCGACACCGGCAACATGGAAGTGCTGGAGCGCTACGGCAGCCCCGAGCTGAAGCAGCGCTGGCTCGAGCCGCTGCTGGACGGGCAGATCCGCTCCTGCTTCGCGATGACCGAGCCCCACGTCGCCTCCAGCGACGCCACCAACATCGAATGCGCCATCGTGCGCGACGGCGACGAGTACGTGATCAACGGTCGCAAGTGGTGGTCCTCGGGCGCGGTCGACTCGCGCTGCAAGGTGTTCATCCTGATGGGCAAGACCGACCCGGGCCATCCGAACCGCCATCTGCAGCAATCGATGATCGTGGTGCCCCGCGACACCCCGGGCGTCTCGCTGCTGCGGTCGCTGCCGGTGTTCGGCTACGACGACGCGCCGCACGGCCACGGCGAGCTGGTGTTCGACGACGTGCGCGTGCCGGTGGGCAACCTGCTGCTCGGCGAGGGCCGCGGCTTCGAGATCGCGCAAGGACGCCTCGGTCCTGGCCGCATCCACCATTGCATGCGCAGCATCGGCATGGCCGAGCGCGCGCTCGAGTCGATGTGCCGCCGCTCGCTGTCGCGGGTCGCCTTCGGCAAGACCCTGGCCGAGCAGGGGGTGACGCTGGAGCGCATCGCCGAGTCGCGCATCCTCATCGACCAGGCGCGGCTGCTGGTGCTCAAGGCGGCGCACATGATGGACACCGTGGGCAACAAGCTCGCGGCCAAGGAGATCGGCATGATCAAGGTCGCGGCGCCGGCCATGGCCTGCAAGGTGATCGACTGGGCCATCCAGGCGCACGGCGCGGCGGGCATCAGCGCCGACTTCACGCTGGCCTACGACTACGCCCAGGTGAGGACATTGCGCTTCGCGGACGGGCCGGACGAGGTGCACCGCAACCAGATCGCGAAGCTGGAGCTGGCGAGGTATCGATGAGCGCACATCCCTGGATCCATTCCTACCCCGACGGCGTCCGCTGGGACGTCGAGCTGCCCGTGATGCCGGTGCACGACATCATCGACCGCTCCGCGGCGCAATGGCCCGATCTGCATGCGATCGACTTCATGGGCCGGCGCATGAGCTACCGCGAGCTGAAGGAGCTCACCGACCGCGCCGCTGCGGGCTTCCAGCGGCTGGGCGTGAAGCCGGGCGTGCACGTCGGGCTGTACCTGCCGAACACGCCGCACTACATCGTCGCCTTCTTCGGCGTGCTCAAGGCCGGCGGCGTGGTCGTCAACTACTCGCCGCTCGACGCGGAGCAGGTGCTGGCGCACAAGGTCGAGGACAGCGAGACCGAGCTGATGGTCACGCTCGACCTGCAGGCCATGGCGCCGCAGATGCTGCGGCTGCTGGGCCATTCGCGCCTGCGTGGCCTGGTCGTCGGCAACGTCGCCGAGATGAGCGGCGCGCCCGGTCCGGTGGCGCAGCAGATGCGGCAGGCCGGCCAGCTCGCCGAGCTGCCGGCCGACGAGCGCATCGTGCCCTTCGAGCGCCTGCTCGCCAACGACGGCCGCCACACGCGCCACGACATCGGCGATCCGCGCGAGGCGCTGGCCGTGCTGCAGTACACCGGCGGGACCACCGGCAGCCCCAAGGGCGCCATGCTCACCCACGGCAATCTCGCCACGGCGTGCAGCCAGATCTGGGTGCTGACCCAGGGCACCCCGAAAGTACTGGAGCTGGCGAGCGAGAAGCTGCTGGTGGTGCTGCCGCTGTTCCACATCTACGCGCTCACCGCCGACATGCTGTTCGGCTTGCAGATCGGCGCCGAGCTGGTGATCCACTTGCGGTTCGATGTCGACGCGGCCTTGCGCGACCTGGCGGCCAAGCGCATCACCTGCTTCCCCGGCGTGCCGACCATGTTCACCGCGCTGCTGTCGCACCCGAAGCTGGCCGACTTCGACCTGACCGCGCTCAAGCACTGCAACTCCGGCGGCGCGCCGCTGCCGCTGGAAGTGCAGCAGCGCTTCCAGCAGGTCACCGGATGCACGCTCAACGAAGGCTGGGGCATGACCGAGACCTCGCCCACCGGCACCTTCACGCCGCGCTTCGGCAAGCGCAAGAGCGGCTCCTGCGGACTGCCGGTGCCCCAGGCGGTGATCAAGCTGGTCGACGTGGACGACCCGTCGCGCGAGGTGCCGCGGGGCCAGCGCGGCGAGATCTGCATCAAGGGCCCCAACGTCATGAAGGGCTACTGGCACAACCCCGACGCGACCCGCGCCTCGATGACGCCGGACGGCTTCTTTCGCACCGGCGACGTCGGCATCATGGACGACGAGGGCTTCGTCTTCATCGTCGACCGCACCAAGGACATGATCCTGTGCGGCGGCTACAACGTCTATCCACGCACCATCGAGGAAGCGATCTACCGCCACCCGTCGGTCGCCGAGGTCTGCGTGATCGGCGTGCCCGACGCCTACCGCGGCCAGTCGCCCAAGGCCTTCGTGAAGCTCAAGGACGGCGCAGCGCCGCTCACGCTCGACGAGCTCAAGGCCTTTCTGGCGCCGCGCATCGGCAAGCACGAGATGCCCTCCGAGCTCGAGTTGCGCGCGGAGCTGCCCAAGACGCCGGTCGGCAAGCTGTCGAAGAAGGAGCTGGTCGCCGAGGAGCAGGCGCGGCGGCGCGAGGGACAAACATTCCGATAATCCGCAACAGCCACCCAGCGAGGACCGCATGAACGCCATCGTCGAGACGCCCAAGGCCGCCAAGGTCAAGAAGACCCGCCAGGCGGGCGAGACCGCACACACCTCGCACGTGGTGAGCGAGATCGACGACGCCGATCCCGATTTCGTCAGCGCCATCGGCCGCGGCTTCGCCATCCTGCGCTGCTTCAAGCGCACGGCCAAGGTGCTGGGCAACAAGGAGCTGGCGGAGCTCACCGGCCTGCCCAAGTCGACCGTCGCGCGCCTGACCTACACCCTCACCAAGCTCGGCTACCTCGAGTTCCTGCCCGCACAGGAAAAGTATTCGCTGGGGATCGGCGCCCTCACCCTGGGCCAGACCTACCTCGCCGGCCTCGACGTGCGCGAGATCGCGCACCCGCTGATGCAGCAGCTGGCCGACGACACCGCCTCCACGGTGGCGCTGGGCGCGCATCACGGCCACGACATGGTGTTCCTCGACATCGCGCACGGCAGCCAGGTCTTCATGATGCGCGTCACGGTGGGCCAGCGGGTGCCGCACGGCATGACCGCGCTGGGCCGCGCCTACATCGCGGCCATGTCACCCGAGGAGCGCCAGAAGTTCTCCAAGGACTACCGCTCGCGCGTCAAGCCGCAGGACTGGCCGCGGCTGGAGGAGATCACCGAGCAGGCGATCCGCGACCACGAGAAGTACGGCTTCTGCTTCTCGATGGGCGAGTGGAACGACGACGTGTTCGCGGCCGGCGTCCCGATGGTGTCCAGCGACGGGTCGAAGATCCTCGCGTTCAGCTGCAGCGGGCCGGTGCACGCGATGACGCGCAAGCGGCTGGTGACGGAAATCGGGCCGAGGTTGATGCAGCTGCGCGACCGCGTGCACGCCACGCTGGGCGGCGTCTTCTAGCTCGTAGCCCGGGTGGAACCCGGGTTGCACCCGGGCTACGCATTGCCGCGGGGAACTCACTTCCCGAGCCGAAACACCCACGCGTTCTGATCGATGTCGTTGACCAGCGCGAACACCCGGTAAGCCGGCACGTAGCCCCAACGGCCGAACGTGCCGTGCACCGGCGCCGATGCCGCCGGACCGGCGTTGGTCGCGACCTGCGTCCACACGCCGGTGTCCATGTCCAGCGCGTAGACCTCGCGTCCGCCATGCCAGGCCACGATGCGATCGGCGACGGGGTCGTAGCCGATGCCCGGCGACTGCTGCGAACCGACGAACGCGGGCGCCTGGCGCGTCGCCATGGTGGTCATCTCCAGCGTGTTCAGGTCGATCACCTGCACGCCGTCGCCGATCATCACGAACTTGCGCCGCCTGGAATCGATGGCCGCCGACAGGTGGTAGTCGACGGGCTGATCGGCCCGGTTGAGCCTGGTGTAGGCGCCGGTCGCGGGCGAGTACGAATGGAAGTCGACCTGGTCCTTGACGTAGACGAGCCGTGTGGCCGCGTCGTAGACGGCCATCGTGCCGTAGCGGGTCTTCATCGGCGAGTCCGCCACCGCAATGCGCCAGCTTCGTGCAGCGAAGTCGTAGGTCCAGGTCGCGCCGTCGCCGGTGCCGCAGGGCGCGAGCGCGCCGCCGACGGAGAAGAACTGGTCGGTGTGGGCCACGTGCGCGAGGCCGTCGTAGGTGTGGCGAGCCGTCGGGCTGCCGTCCGGCAGCGCCGAGGTGCAATGCGACTGCGCGGTCAGCGGGCTCGGCTCGATCGCGCGTTGCATCGACAGGCTGGGCAGGTCGAGCGCATAGACCTCGTTGCCCGAGTAGTCCGCATGGCCGCCGCCCCACACCAGCAGCCGGGACCGGACGGCATCGACCGTGCCTCCGCTCCAGGAAAGGACCAGGTTGGGCGGGTATCCCGGCTGCGGCGGGTTCGGCAGGACCGAGCGGATGGTCGTGCCGGGGAGCTCGGACCACTGGCCGGGCTGCAGATCCGAGATGGCAATGGATGGCGGCGGTGGCGGGCCCGGTGCGGGCACCGGCGCAGACCCGCTCGCGTCGCCAGAGCCGCCCCCGCCACCGCATCCCGCGATGGCCGCGACCCACCACACGAGCGACGCGACCGCCGCGCAGCGTCTTGCGCCCATGCGCAGGAGCTTACGCCGGGCTACAGGAGCGAGACATCCGGCAATGTGAGCAGAGATGTCTCGCGCATCAGGCTCACGAACTCGCGGATGTAGGGCCGCTCCTGCAGCCGCGCCGGCACGGCCGCGTACAGCCGGCCGGTGAGGCCGCCGTCGCCGATGCGCTGCCTGGCCACATAGCCGCGGTCGAGGTAGCCCTTGACCGCCCACAGCGGCAGCGCCGCCAATCCGCGACCGCTGGCCACGAGCTGCAGGATGGCGACCGTCAGCTCGCTCGTGCGCCGGGCCGGCGACACGCCCGCCGGCGCGAGCACGCGCCGCACCAGGTCCAGCATCTCGTCGGGCACCGGATAGGTGATGAGCGTCTGGTCCGCGAAATCCGCCGCCGACAGCGACGGCTTGGCCAGCAGCGCGTGCGCGCGTGGCAGGAGGGCGACGATCTCGAAGCTGAACAGCGGCAGGAAGGCGACGCCCTCCTCCTCGTCCTCGGCCAGCTCCGACACGATCGCCAGCTCGGCGCGGTCCTGGTGCAGCAGGCCGACCGGGTCGGCGTGGAAGCCCGAGACGATGTCCAGCTCGACCTCCGGCCAGCGCACGCGGAAGGCGTCCATCGACGGCATCAGCCAGTCGAAGCAGGTGTGGCACTCGACCGCGATCCGCAGCGCGCCGCTGCGACCGGCCACCAGGCGCGCCACGTCGCGCTCCGCGTCGGCCACCTGCGGGAGCACCCCGTCGGCGAGCTGCAGGAGCCGCTGTCCGGCCGCGGTGAACGACACCGGCATGGACTTGCGCTCGAACACCGGCGTGCCGTAGTGCTCCTCGATCGCCTTGATCTGGTGGGACAGGGCCGACTGCGTGAGGCTCAGCAGCTGGGCCGCCCGCGACAGGTTGCCGGCCTCGCGCAAGGCCACCAGCGTCTTGAGATGGCGAAGCTCAAGCGGTGACTGCATGTTGAGCGATTTTCATGATGTCCAGCAAAACGTTTCGCTTGAATCATAGTGCCGCCGCCCCGACCATGGCGACCCCCTGATCGTTTCGCAGCACCATGCCCACCCTCTTCACCCACATCCCCGGCTTTCCGCGCATCGGCGCCCAGCGCGAGCTCAAGGCGGCGCTGGAGCGCCATTGGCGTGGCGAGATCGACGCCACCGAGCTCGAAGCGACCGGCCGCATGCTGCGCGAGCGCCACTGGCAGCTGCAGCGCGACGCCGGCCTGGACTTCGTGACGGTCGGCGACTTCGCCTTCTACGACCACGTCGCCAACCACATCCAGTGGTTCGGCTGCGAGCCGGCGCGCTTCGGCTTCCGCGGCGACGAGCCGGAGCTCGAGCGCTACTTCACCCTGGCGCGCGGCGTGGCGGCCGAGCATGCCCACGTCGACGGCTGCGGCTGCGCGGACGCGCACCCCAGCGGCCATCCCGCGCTGGAGATGACCAAGTGGTTCGACACCAACTACCACTACCTCGTCCCCGAGTTCGATCGCGAGACGCGCTTTCGCCTCGCCTCGCGCCGCCTGTTCGACGAGGTCGCGCAGGCGCAGGCCCTGGGCCACGTCGTCAAGCCCGTGCTGCTGGGCCCGCTCACCTTCCTGTGGCTGGGCAAGTCGCGCGATGCGGACTTCGACCGCCTCGGCCTGCTGCCCGCGCTGCTGCCGGTCTACGTCGAGCTGCTGACCCGCCTCGGGGCGGCCGGCGTGCAGTGGGTGCAGATCGACGAGCCCATCCTCGGCCTGGACCTGCCGCCCGCATGGGCGGCCGCCTTCGAGCAGGCCTACCAGGCCCTCGTGCCGGCGCGCATGTCGCTCATGCTCACGACCTACTTCTCGCCCTTGCGGGACCAGGTCGCGCTGGCCTGCCGGCTGCCGGTGGCCGGGCTGCATGTCGACGCGTTGCGCGGGGCCGACGACCTGCAAGCCGTCCTCGATGCGCTGCCGCTGGACCGCGAGCTTTCGCTGGGCATCGTGGACGGCCGCAACATCTGGCGCACCGATCTCGATCGCGCCCTCGAGACGCTCGACAACGCGCTGCACCGGCGCGAAGGCCGGCTGTGGATCGCGCCGTCGTGCTCGCTGCTGCACGTGCCGATCGGCCTGGCCGGCGATGCGGCGCTCGATGCCGAGCTGCGCAGCTGGCTGGCCGGCGCCACCGAGAAGCTGGTCGAGCTGCAGGTGCTGCGGCAGGCCGTCGTGAATGGCCCCAGCGCCGTGCGCGCCGAGCTGTTCGCCGCACGGGCAGCGGTGGCGGCGCGCGCCACCAGCCCGCGGGTGAAGAACCCCGCCGTGGCCGAGCGCCTGGCCGCCTTGCCGCCCGATGCCGATCGGCGCGCCTCGGCCTTCGCCGCCCGGCAGGTCGTCCAGCACGCGCGCCTCGCCCTGCCGCCGTTGCCCACCACCACCATCGGCTCCTTCCCGCAGACGCCGGACATCCGCGCCGCGCGCGCCGCCTTTCGCCGCGGCGAGCTGGACGCCGGCGCCTACCGCGAAGCGATGCAGCGCGAGATCGCCCACGCCGTGCGCCGCCAGGAGGCGATCGGCCTGGACGTGCTGGTGCACGGCGAGGCCGAGCGCAACGACATGGTCGAGTACTTCGGCGAGCAGCTGGAGGGCTATGCCTTCACCGCCAACGGCTGGGTGCAGTCGTACGGCTCGCGCTGCGTCAAGCCGCCCATCCTGTTCGGCGACGTGTCACGCCCGAGCCCGATGACGCTCGACTGGACCGTGTATGCGCAAAGCCTCACGCGTCGGCCGATGAAGGGCATGCTGACCGGACCGGTCACCTTGCTGCAGTGGTCCTTCGTGCGCGACGACCAGCCGCGCGCCGCCACGGCCCTGCAGCTCGCGCTCGCCATCCGCGACGAGGTGTGCGACCTCGAGCGCGCCGGCATCCGCATCGTGCAGATCGACGAGCCCGCGATCCGCGAGGGCCTGCCGCTGCGCCGTGCCGGGTGGGCCGACTACCTCGGGTGGGCGGCGCGGGCCTTCCGGGTCGCCGCCGGCGGCGTGTCGGACGCGACGCAGATCCACACCCACATGTGCTATGCGGAGTTCAACGACATCCTGCCCGAGATCGCCGCGATGGATGCCGACGTGATCACGATCGAGACCAGCCGCTCGGGCATGGAGCTGCTGCGCGGCTTCGGCGCATTCGCGTACCCGAACGAGATCGGCCCCGGCGTGTACGACATCCATTCGCCGCGCGTGCCGGCGGTCGAGGAGATGCTGGCGCTGCTGCAGCGCGCCGTCGAGGTGGTTCCGGCGCGCAACCTGTGGGTCAATCCAGACTGCGGGCTGAAGACGCGGGGCTGGCCCGAGACCGAGGCCGCGCTGGTTCACATGGTCGAAGCCGCGCGACGCCTGCGGGTCATTTGCAAAGACCGAGGATGCGCTCCTGCTGATTGCACTGCGCCACCGGCTTCGGCTTCGGCCGGCTCGCGATGCAGTTCCGCAGCGCCCGCTCGGTGAGCGGGTAGTACGACCAGCCGCGCCCCAGGGCGGGCAGGCCCAGCTCCACCTCGCGCCACTTGGGATGGCCCTGGGTCTGCAAGGTGCCGAAGTTCTGGCACAGCGACTGCGCGAACCGGCTGAGGTGATCGGTCGTGGTGGCCAGCTTGTAGTCGTAGGTGACGAGGAAGGCCTTGACCGCCACGCCGGGGACGTCTTCGGTCAGCAGGTTGGGATAGCTGGCAGCGCGCACCGTGGCCGGGAAGTAGGTCTTGAGCGCCGCCTTGCTCGCGTCGTTGCCCGGGTCGAACTTGAGGAGCTTGATGAGCTGGCGCGCCTCGGGCTTCATGTCGGCCAGCAGCTTGGCCGGCTGGCCGGCCACCACCACGACGACGTCCAGCGTCTTGTCGCCGGTCAGCTTGACCAGCGCATCCTCGTTGCTCAGGTAGCTCGCATTGGCCTCCGGCACCGACGCGCCGAACATCAGGCGGAAGATGGTGGACGACGACATCGCCGTCCCGCTGCGCAGGGGGCCGAGGTTGATCTTCGCGTCCTTGATCTCGTGCATGAAGTTCATCGGCGAATCGGCGCGCGCGATGAAATAGATCTCCTCGTTGTACAGCGGCATGATCACCCGCAGCGGCCGGATCATCGCGTCGGCGTCGGCGTTGCCCGCGGCCGCGTGGTCGAGGAAGGCCTGGTACACGTCGGACTGCACCATCGCGAACTTCACGCCCGGCTCGTAGCGCAGCCGCTCCACGTTCTCGGCCGAGCCGGCCGAGGGCAGCACCTGCAGCTCGATGTTGGCCGCGGGCGTCACGAACTTGGCGATGTCGCGCCCGATCTGGATGTAGGTGCCTCGCTCCGAGGCGGTGACGATCTTGTATTGCTGAGGGGCCGGTGCGGCGGCGGTGGCGGCGGTGGCGGCGAGCCAGGCGAGTGTGAGTGTCGCCACGAGTCTGCACTGCATGCGTGTGTCTCCCTCGGCTTGTCAGCGTGATGCGGGCGTGCAAAGTCCGAGTGCGGCCACCTGCGGCGTGCACGGTCCGGCGACGGGCGGCGGCGGCTGCACCGCCTCCGCGGCCGGCGGCGCCTCGGCCGTGCCGGAGCGGCCCAGCCTGGCTTGCGCCATCTGCTGCGGCGGGTTGCTGCGAACCCGGCGCGGGGCATCGCGCTCGGTGGACCGGGCCACCTGCGGCGCCGCCCGCGCGGGTGCGGGTGCCGACGGCCGGACGGCCGCCACGACAGGCTGGTGGACGCTGGCTGCGTCGCGCATCGCGCTCACCGGCGGCTGCGCCAGCGCGGCCGGTGCGAGCGGCGACACGGCAGCCATCGGTGCGACGGCCTTCTGGATCGCGCCGCGGTCGATGCGGGTCGGCGCCGGCGCGGCCACCGTCTCCGGCGGCGGCGTCGTCACGCCCGGGTCGCCGAGGCGGTAGGCGAACGGACCGACGACGAGCAGCGCCAGCCCGAAGCCGGCTGCGCCGAGCATCAGCGAGCGCGGCTTGTTCGCCGGCGGCGCGGTGAACGCACCGGCGGGCGCGGATTCGAGCCACGGCGAGGGCTTGACCGGCGCCGGGTCGATGATGGTGGCATCGTCGTCGATGGCGGCGATCGGCGGGGTGACCTCCTCGTCGAGCACCGGCAACGTGGGGTCATCGGCGGCGGTGTGCACCGGCTCGGTGGCGTGCGGCGGGTCGACCGGTGCGGGCTTGCGCGCGGGAACCAGCTCCGGCAGGAGCTGCAGCTCGCAGTTCCAGCAGGCCAGCGCCGTGATCCCGTTCGCGGCACCGCATCCGGGGCACGACATCAGGTGCGAGCGACGCGGTTCTGCCTGAGGTGCGCGCATGGCACTCCCCTTCCACTTCAATGCCCGGTCCCCGATGTCGCCACGACGGCGACGAACCCCTCGGATCCGGAGGTCGAATGAAGCGCCTCGCTCCCAGCCTTGTCAACCCCGTGGATGCATGCAGGAGAAGATGCTCGCCTGCGGGTTCACCCGGGCTACGGACCGCGCTGGAGCTGGTCGAAGCGGGATCTCGCCTCGTCTACGTCGCGGGTGAGCTCCGCCAGATAGCGCCCGCGCTCCTCGCTGCTCCACTCGGCCTCGGAGAAGCTCGCGAGCGCGTGGTCGCGGCTGGTGTAGACGCTTCCTGCCAGGCGCGGCATCAGCATGCGATCGGGGAAGGCATCGGCGCGCAGCAGGAAGCCGTCGACGTCGCGCAGGGTGAGCGGGAAGGCGGGCTTGCCGTCGCGCACCAGCTTGCCGAACAGGCGCAGCCGGATGTCCTGCGGACCCATGGCCAGCTCCTCGTTGAAGCCCAGCAGCGCGAAGGGCTTGCCGTTGGCGTCGTCGATGCGCCCCGTGATGACGTAGCGACCGGCCTGGCGGACCTCGGCCTTCAGGTAGAAGCTGAGCGAGCCTTCTTCCATCGCCTCGCGCACGCCGCCGCTCCAGCGCGCCGGCGGCTCGGGCGTGTAGACGATGTCGAAGTAGGTGAAGCCCTGCTGGTCCCGCACCTGCAGCGCCACCTCGACGCGGATCTGGCCGAACAGGCCGGCGAAGCCCTGGGCCGGCTGCAACTGCGCGCCGTACACGCCGTCGCCGGCCGCGCTGTCGCCGGCCGCGCCCTCGTCGTTGAAGTTCATCGGCTGCTCGGGATAGGTGGGCCCGAGCTGCGGCGGCGGCAGCTCGCGCGCCGATGCGCGCAGCACGCGCAGCGGCAGCGCGCGGCCGGCGTCGTCGCGCACCGAGACGCTGAAGCGCACCGTCTCCTGTCCCTGCACGAACACCCGCTCCTGCATGGTGTGCAGCCGCAGGCCGGCGCCGGCCCTGGCGCCCGGCATGCGCAGCGCATGCTCCTCGCTGATCGGCTGGTTGGGGAAGACCTGGTCCGGGTGGTCGGCGATGGGCTGCGATTCGAAGGGATAGCGGGTCGATCGGCGGTAGGCCTCGAGCGTGCCCTGCGCGCGCTCGAGGCGCTGCTGCCAGAGCTCGCGCTGCGCGGCGCGCGTCTGGGCACCGGACGCGCTGAAGGGCGCGAGGACCGGGCGCGTGGCCGATGCCGGCGTTGGCAACGGCGCGACGCTCGATGCGGCGCCGGCGACGACGGTGGCCTCGCCACTCGCGGGCGAGCCACTCCACAGCAGCCACGCGGCGAGTCCGACCACGAGCCCTGATCCCAACAGCCATCGCATCGCTAGCGCTTCCGTAGCCCGGGTGCAACCCGGGTCTCACCATGCACCGAAGTCGTCCCGGGTTGCACCCGGGCTACCGGGCGTTCAGCTCCATGTCGGCGCGCGCCTTGGACACGATGCCGCCCCAGCTGCCGTTGGCATAGTGGTTGACGCTCTCGCCGTCGTCGCGGAAGGCCACCGAGTGGTTGGTCCATTTCGCGGTGCCGCCCTGCGCCGCAGCGGTGCCCAGGGTCAGGTCGTTGCAGAACCAGTCGGACGGATTGCAGTACGAGCCGCCCGAGCTGCCCGAGATGCCGCCGCTGGAGTGGTAGGCGATGGCCTCGTCGTCCTGGCCGGGCAGGATGCCCGAGTACAGCGTGCCCTTGGCGCCGGCGTACATGTAGAACACCTTGCCGCGCGTGTTGTTGTGGTTGTACAGGGCGCGGGCGGTGGAGGTCTTGAGGTCGGACACCAGCGGCTCCGACAGCGCCCAGTCGCCCGCGTTGGCCAGCTCCGAGCCGCCGCCGGCGCCGCCGGCCACGTCGACCCACTTGATGTTCCAGCCGGTCTGCGTCGTGCCGTCGGTGTTGGTGCACTGGCCCGCCGAGTTCGGGATGGCGTTCTTCTTGTAGCGCTGCGTGCCGCCGTACAGGTCGAGCGCGTAGCCGATCATCAGGTCGCCCGCGCTGTGCACGGCGATGTAGCACCAGTTGGCGCCGGTGCAGTAGCAGTCCAGCGCGTCGCGCACCAGGTAGTTCTCGGAGGAGACGTGGTTGTAGCCGTCCCAGTTGACCGACTTCTTGTTGACGCCGGCATTGGCGCTGGCCGGGCCCCAGTAGCTGAAGTCGGCGTGGTTGCCGGGCTGGCCTCCGCCGGTGCGCCCGTTGATCCACAGGGAGTAGTTGGTGGCGAAGCTGGACACCGCGACACACGCAGCAGCCGCTGCCACCCACCGACAAATCGATCGAATCCAGGGACGCATGAGCACCTCCAGGGGGACGGGTCGAATGTGGAGCGCACCGCCGCTCGGCGGTGAGCGGGGCGGAGTATCGAATCGGTGCCAAGTCCACCTCAGCGGGATTTCCCGGACGTGACGGCGCCAGGTCGCGCAGGCGACATGCGACGGTCCGGACGGCCAAGAAAATGGCTCGTGCGGTCAGTCGGCGCCGCCGGTTCGGTCACATTCGGCCGCCTGCCGCCGTCCAAGAAGACTCCACCACCACCGGAGTCATCCGATGAAAGCGAAACTCATTCGTGCCGCCAGCGCCGCCGTCCTGCTCGGCGCCGCGGCGGCGGGCGCCGAAGGCGTCGGCGCGCCCGGCCAGGCCGTGCTGGTCGTCGTGCAGATTCCCTTGCCCGCCGCCATTGCGGCCACCGCCCTGCCCGCCGCGTTTGCGCGCGCGGTGCCCGAGTACGAGCGACTGAACGGCCTCGACTACAAGATCTTCACCGTCTCCGACGACGGCCGGCGCTTCGGGGGCATCTACCTGTGGCGCGATCGCGAGGCCGCCGAGGCCTGGTTCTCGCCCGCCTGGCATGCGCGCGTGCTCGAGCGCTATGGCGTGCCGGGGGAGGTGCGCGTGTTTGCGGTCGAGGGCATCGCCGACACGCGCCCGGCGGCCGATCGCCGGCGCGTCGTGCTCGACGCGCCGGCCGTCGCGACGCTCGACTTCTCGACGCCCGTGTCCGATCGGACAACGGGCCTGCTGCGCCGCTGCAGCATCGTCGATGCGAACGGGCGGCGCGGCCAGATGCTGCTGTGGGCGGATCGCGCTGCGGCCGTGGCCGCGGGCGCGACCGAGCGCCAGTCGTTCAGCGCACCGGTCCTGATGCCGGCCGTGTCGGCGCGGGGAGAGGCTCGATGAACGCCGACCCCGATCTGCACGCCGCCGCCGAGCGGGTCATCGCGATCAGCCCCTTCGCGCGCTGGATCGGAACGCGCGTCGGCGACATCGCGCCGGGGCGGGTCGTGCTGCGACTGGCCGTGCGTGACGAGTTCCGCCAGCACCACGGCCAGGTGCACGGCGCGGTGCTGGGCTACCTCGCCGACACCGCCTGCTCGTGGGCGGCTGCGACGGTCTCGGGCGACGTGGTCACGGCGGAGTACAAGATCAACCTGCTCGCGCCGGCACGCGGACCCGAGCTGGAGGTGGTCGGCGAGGTGGTGCGCGCCGGACGCCGCCAAGTGGTAGCGCGCGCCGACGTGTTCAACATCGCCGACACGTCGCGCGAACTGGTGGCGACCGCGCTGGCGACGATTGCCGTCGTGACGCCGCGAAGCGAGGAAGGCAAGCCATGACAGACGACGACGCCCTGCCCCTCATCGACGCCGCGTTGGCCGGCGGCGACGCGGCGCTGGAGCGCATCGTCACCGGCGTGCAGGACGAGGTGTACCGGCTGGCGCTGCGCATGCTGGGCCACCGCGCCGATGCACAGGACGCGACGCAGGAAATCCTGATCCGCATCGTCACCTCGCTCTCGTCGTTCGAGCGGCGCAGCGCGTTTTCGACCTGGGTGTACAGCGTCGCGGCCAACCACTTGCGCGATGCGCTGTCCCGACGCCGGACGCGCGAAGCCGCCAGCCTCGACGCGATGGCGGCACAGCTCGACGCGGGCTTGGCTGCGACGGCACACGTCGACATGGCCAGCCACGCGCACGACCCGAGCCTGCAGCTCGAAGCACGCGAGCTGGGCCTGCGCTGCACGCAAGGGATGCTCATGGCGCTGGACGTGGATCACCGCCTGGCGCTGGTGCTCACCGAGATCTTCGGCCTGGACACCGCGCAGGGCGCGCTGGTGCTGGGCATCAGCCCGGCCGCGTACCGCCAGCGGCTGTCGCGCGGACGGCGGCGGCTGGAAGATTTCATGGGTGGGCGCTGCGGGCTGGTCGACGATGGCGCGGCGTGCCATTGCCCGCGCCAGGCACTGGCGATGCGCGACGCGGGTCGGGCGGTTGCCATCCAGTGGGCGAACCGCGACGAGCGCGCCGCGCTGGCTGCGGGCTACCGGGAGTTGTCGCTGATGCAGCGCATCGCCATCGAGCTGCGATCGCCGCAGTGGCATGCGCCGGACGAGATCGCGCAGCGGGTGCGCAGCGTGATTGCGGCGAGTCCCATGTTGGGGGGGACGGCGGACTGACCGTGTGTGGGTCGATGTGGCGATGGCTTGGCGCGGGCGTCGAATCGAACCACAGAGCCACAGAGCCAACTCAGAGAAAAGAAATGAATTGGCTGTTCTCAGTGTTGTCTCTGTGGCTCTGCGGTTAAAACGTCGGTCCGATTCACAACCGCCCTACACACCCCGGCGCACCACAGCGGCACTTCAAGCGCCCCTCATGATGCGTCTCCCCATAGTTCACCGTCACCTCCTCCCCGGGCTCGATGCGCCGCAGCGCGTAGAACTCGACCCGCCCCTGCCGGATGCACAGGCGCGCGTTCGGCGAGCAAGAGTGGTTGGTGTAGCGCATCGGATCCGACGACTTGGAGAAATCGATCGCACGGCGTGTCGATACCTCGACGATCATGATGCGCTCGTGCCGCGTGGCGCGGATGCGCGCATCGGCCACGCTGATCGACTCGCCGCGGATCTCTCCGATCTTGCGCCTGGGGACGATGGGCTCGACCGCGAATACGCCCTGCCCGTCGATGGGGCTGGGGCGCACCGCGAGGTCGTACTTCTGGTAGCTGGGGCGGGGGTTCTGGGTCACGTGGCCACGTTAGCAGCCCTGCGATGTCCCGGGTTGCACCCGGGCTACGGTAGCCCGGGTGCAACCCGGGGATCGTCCGTCAGGTCACCAGCAGGGCCCGAAAGTCGTTGACGTTCGTGAACGTCGGCCCCGTCGACACCAGGTCCCCCAGCCCCGAAAAGAAGCTGTACGCATCGTTGCGATCCAGGAACTCCGACGCCTTCATGCCGGCCTTCACCGCCCGTGCCAAGGTGTCGGGCGTGACGATCGCGCCCGCGTTGTCCTCGACCCCGTCGATCCCGTCGGTGTCGGCCGCCAGCACATGCACCCCCGACTCGCCTTGCAGCGCGATCGCGCAGCCCAGCAGGAACTCGGTGGCGCGCCCGCCGCGTCCGCCCTTGGCCTTCACCGTCACCGTGGTCTCGCCCCCGGACAGGATCACGCAGGGCTTCGCGAACGGCTGCCCGCGCCGCGCGACCGCGCGGGCCAGCGCCGCGTGCACCTTGCCGACCTCGCGCGACTCGCCTTCCATGTCGTCGCCGAGGATGTGCGCCTCGATGCCGCTCGCACGCGCCAGCGCGGCGGCCGCTTCCAGGCTCTGCTGCGGGGTGGCGATCATGTGCACCGCATGCCCGTCGAAGCGCGGATCGCCCGGCTTGGGCGTCTCGAAGGCGCCGCTGGCCAGGCCCGCCTGCGCAGGGGCAGGAATCTCGATGGCATAGCGGCGCAGGATGGCCAGCGCATCGGCGCAGGTCGTGGGATCGGGCACGGTGGGCCCGCTCGCGATCACCGCCGGGTCGTCGCCGGGCACGTCGGAAATGAGCAGCGTGACCACCCGCGCCGGCGCGCATCGCGCGGCGAGCCGCCCGCCCTTGATGGCCGACAGGTGCTTGCGAACGCAGTTCATCTCGTCGATGGCGGCACCGCTCTTCAGCAGGGCCTTGTTGATCGCCTGCTTCTCCTCGAGGCTCACGCCCTCGGCGGGCAGCGACAGCAGCGCCGAGCCGCCGCCCGAGACGAGGCACAGCACGAGGTCGTCGGCACCGAGCCCCTGCGTCAGCGCGAGGATGCGCTCGGCCGCGCGCCGGCCGGCGTCGTCGGGCACGGGGTGTGCCGCCTCGACCACCTCGATGCGGCCGGGTCGGGTGCGATAGGCCGGCGGCACATGGTCGTAGCGCGTGACCACCAGCCCCGACATCGGCGCGCCGGCGGGCCACAGCGCGTCGACCGCCGCGGCCATCGCGCCGCCCGCCTTGCCGGCGCCGATGACCACCGTGCGGCCGCGCGGCGGCGCCGGCAGGAACGAGCCGATGCGCTCGGCGGGCAGTGCGCTGCGCACGGCAGCGTCGTACAGCGAACGAAGGAAGGTGCGAGGGTCTTGCATCAGGTCACCGGCGCGGGGTTGAACAACACCAGCGCATTGTGAAGCTTCCACTGCTCGGCCCAGGTCTTCCTGCGGCCGCTGGCCACGTCGAGCATGAGGCGGAACAGCTCCCAGCCCACGTCCTCGATGCTGGCCGAGCCGTCGGCGATGCGCCCGGCGTTCACGTCCATCAGGTCGTGCCAGCGACGCGCGAGCTCGCTGCGCGTCGCCACCTTGATCACCGGCACCTCGGCCAGGCCGTAGGGCGTGCCGCGGCCGGTCGTGAACACGTGCAGGTTCATGCCGGCGGCCAGCTGCAGCGTGCCACAGATGAAGTCGCTGGCCGGCGTGGCGGCGTAGACCAGGCCCTTCTGGCGCAGCTTCTCGCCGGGCGGCAGCACGCCGGAGATGGGCGCCGTGCCCGACTTGACGATGGAGCCCATCGCCTTCTCGACGATGTTGGACAGGCCGCCCTTCTTGTTGCCCGGCGTGGTGTTGGCGCTGCGGTCGACGCGGCCCTTGTCGAGGTAGGCGTCGTACCAGGCCATCTCGCGGATCATGGCTTGCGCGACCTCGGGCGTGGTGGCGCGCGAGGTCAGCTGGTCGATGCCGTCGCGCACCTCGGTCACTTCCGAGAACATCACCGCCGCGCCGGCGCGCACCAGCAGGTCGGTGCAGAAGCCCACCGCCGGATTGGCGGTCACGCCGGAGAAGGCGTCGCTGCCGCCGCATTGCACGCCCACCACCAGTTCGCTGGCGGGCACGGTCTCGCGCCGGCGTGCGTTCAGGCGCTCGAGGTGCTCCTCGGCCGAGGCGAGGATGGACTCGATCATGGTCATGAAGCCGACGTGCTTGTCGTCCTGCAGGCAGACCACGTCGAGCTCGTCCTCGGCATTGGCGCCGACGTCCGCCACGTTGCGCTCGTCGGCGATGGCGATGGTGCCGGGCGGCAGCAGGCGATCGGGCTGCAGCTTCTCGCAGCCCAGGCTCACCACCATCACCTCGCCGCCGAAGTTCGGGTTGAGGCTGATGTTGCGCAGGGTGCGGATGGGCACGATCGCATCGGGCGCGTCGATGGCCACGCCGCAGCCGTAGGTGTGCTCCAGCGCGACCACGTCGTCGACATTCGGGTACTTCGGCAGCAGCTCCTGGCGGATGCGCTTGACCGCGAAGTCGACCACGCCGGCCACGCACTGCACGGTGGTGGTGATGGCCAGGATGTTGCGTGTTCCCACCGAGCCGTCGGGGTTGCGAAAGCCCTCGAAGGTGTAGCCGGTGAGCGGCGGCATGGGGCCGGGCTTCACCGTGGCGATGGGCAGGTGGTCGAGCTCGCGCGCGGCGGGCATCTTCAGCAGGCGCTCGTGCACCCAGCTGCCGGCCGGGATGTCGCGCGCCGCGGCGCCGATGCTCACGTTGTAGCGCAGCACCGGCGTGTCGGCCGGCAGGTCGACGAGCGCCACCTTGTGGCCCTGCGGGACGTGCTCGCGCAGCACCAGCCCGTTGTCGAAGGCCGCGCCCGCGGGCAGGCCGCCGTCGTTGGCCACGATGGCGACGTTGTCGCACTCGTGCATGCGGATGAACAGCGGCTTGATCGACATGGCGACGGTCCTCGTTACGGCTGGACGTTGCCGTCCTTCACGACCTTGGCCCACTTGGCAAGCTCGGACCGGCCGAAGGCGGCGAACTGCTCGGGCGTGTTCGGCTGGTGCTCCAGGCCCAGGCCTTCCATCTTCGCCTTCACGTCCGGCATGGCGATGATTTTCTCGATTTCGGCGTTCAGGCGCTGGACCACCGCCGGCGGCGTGCCGGCCGGCACGTAGATCGCCTGCCAGCTCGCCACGTCGAACCCCGGCACGCCCGCTTCGGCCAGCGTGGGCACGTCCGGCAGCGCGCGGCTGCGCTTGGCCGAGGTCACGGCCAGCGCGCGCACCTTGCCGCCCTGGATGTGCGGCATGGCGACGGTGATGGTCTCGAAGCTCATCGGCACCTGTCCGCCGATCACGTCCTGGATGGCCGGCGCGCTGCCCTTGTACGGCACGTGGGTGATGTCGACCCCGGCCAGCAGCTTGAAGGTCTCGCCCGACAGGTGCTGCGAGGTGCCCTGCCCCGCCGACGCGAAGGCGAAGCTGCCCGGCTTGGCCTTCATCGCGGCGATGAGATCCTTCACGTTCTTCGCGGGCTGCTCGCTGCCGACCAGCAGCACGTTGGAGATGCTGCCCAGCAGGATCACCGGTGCGAAGTCCTTGGCGGCGTTGTAGGGCATCTTGGGCTGCAGGGCCGGGTTGATCGCGTGGGTGGCGATGGTCCCGAGGAGGATGGTGTGGCCGTCGCCCGGCGCCTTGGCGACGCTGTCGGCACCGATCACGCCGCCGGCGCCGGCCTTGTTGTCGACGATGACGGTCTGCTTGAGCGCCGTCTGGAGCTTGTCGCCCAGCGTGCGGGCGATGATGTCCGAGGTGCCGCCGGCGGCGAAGGGGACGACGATGCGGATGGGCTTGGAGGGCCAGGTGTCTTGCGCGGCGGCGGTGGTGGCGGCAGTGGCCAGGGTGAGGAGGAGGAGGGTTCGGCGGGGGAGCATTTGAAGTGTCCTTTGATCCCGGGTGGCACCCGGGCTACGGGTAGCCCGGGTGCAACCCGGGGACGAGGTCGGCAAGGCGCGTCGCATGCGGCGCATTCATCGCACCCGGCGGCATCTCGCCGCGCATCAGCGCAGCCAGCTGCTCCACCGTCTCCAGCGCCTGGTGCGACGCCGCCTGCGGCGTGAGCCCGCCGATGTGCGGCGTCGCGATCACGAGCGGATGGACGGCGAGCGCCGGCGACGGCATCTGGTCGGGCGCGCGGCCGACGTCCATGGCGCAGCCGGCGAGCTGGCCGCTGTCGAGCGCGTGCAGCAGGGCCGCCTCGTCGACGAGCTCGCCGCGCGCCGCATTGATGAAGACCGCGCCGCGCTTCATCTGCGCGAAGCGCGACGCATCCATCAGGTTCTCGGTCTGCGGCGTGGCGGGGACCAGGCACACGACGACGTCGGCATCGGGCAGCAGGGCATCGATTTCGCGCTGCTCGACGTCCGGATCTTCGACCCGCCGATGCGGATCGCTCACGAGCACGCGCATGCCGAAGGCGAGCGCGAGCCGGCCGAGTTCGCGGCCAATCACGCCGTACCCCAGCACGCCGAGCGTCGCGCCGCGCAGCTCGCGTCCCATCTGCGGCCGCGCGACCTGCCCGTGGCGGTGTGCGAGCACGTAGTCGCTGGTGTGGCGGAACAAGTCCAGCATCGCGCCCACCGCCCACTCGGCCACTGCGGTGGCGAAGCCGGCGCTGGCGCGGGTGACCAGCACGCCCGTCTCGGTTGCGGCAGCGACGTCGACGTTGCGGATGTCGACCGCGCAGCGCAGGAAGACGGCGAGCTGCGGCGAACGGCGGAACAGCTCGGCCGGGGCTGCCGCCTGGCGGTCGCTGACGATGACCTGGCAGTCGCGCGCCGCGGCGATCAGCTGCGGCGTGGTCAAGGCAACGCCGGTGTGGTTGAGCACCACCTCGCCCAGGCCGCGCAGCCGGGCGACGGCCATCTCGTCGTAGTAATGGCGACGCACGCCCTCGGCGTGCGTCAGGAAGATGCGCGGTCTGTTCATCGGAACATCGCCGGCAGCCACAGCGAGAAGGCCGGCACGTAGGTGACGAGCAGCAGGCACACGCCCAGCGCGCCGTAGAAGGGCGCGATCGAGCGCATCACCTGCCCCACCGACACGCCGCCGATGGCGCAGCCGACGAACTGGGTGGTGCCGACCGGCGGCGTGTTCAGGCCCAGCGCGCAGTTGATGAGCATCATCACGCCGAACTGCACCGGGTCCATGCCGACCTGCTGGGCGATGGGCAGGAAGATGGGCGTGCAGATGAGGATGGTCGCCGCCATGTCGAGGAAGGTGCCCAGCACGAACAGCAGCACGTTGATCATCAGGAAGATGACCCAGGGGCTGGACGACACCGAGGTCATCAGCTCGCCGGTCTTCTGCGGCACCTCGTACAGCGCCATGAAGTAGCCGAAGGCCGAGGAGATGCCGATGAGCAGCAGCACCACGCCGGTGGTCTTGCAGGCCTTGGCGCAGGCCTTGAGGAAGTCCTTCCAGCTCAGCGTGCGGTAGACGATGGCGGTGACGATGAGCGCCCAGAACACCGCCGTCGCCGCCGACTCGGTGGCGGTGAAGATGCCCGACAGGATGCCGGCCAGGATGATGACCACGATCAGCAGGCCCGGCAGCGCGCCGAGGAAGGACAGCAGCACTTCGCGCCAGCCGGGGAACCGGCCGCGCGTCGGATAGCCGCGCTTGCGTGCCACGTAGTAGGCCGCGCCGAGGTTGCACAGCGTGAGGATCACGGCGGGGATCACGCCGGCCAGGATCAGGCTGAACACGCTCACCGACGCGATGCCGGCCGTCGCCAGCGTGAAGATGATGAGGTTGTGCGAGGTCGGCATCAGCGCGCCCACCAGCGCCGCGTGGGTGGTCACGTTGACGGCGTAGTCGGCGTCGTAGCCTTCCTTCTTCATCAGCGGGATCATCACCGACCCCATGGCCGACACGTCGGCCAGCGGCGAGCCGGCGACGCCGCCGAACAGCGTGCAGCCCAGCACGTTGCTCATGCCCAGCCCACCGCGCACATGGCCCACCAGGCTGTTGGCGAAGCGCACGATGCGGTCGGCGATGCCGCCGTACAGCATCAGCTCGCCGGCGAACACGAAGAACGGGATGGCGAGGAAGGAGAACACCTGCATCCCGCCCACCATCTTCTGGAAGACGACTTGGATGGGCAGGCCGGCCGCGACGATGGTCGCGATCGACGCGAGGCCGATCGCGAACGCGACCGGCACGCCGATGAGCAGCAGCAGCGTGAAGCTGATGGCCAGGACAGTCAGTTCCATGAGGGCACCACTTCCTCGCCGCGCAGCAGCGCGACGATGTGTTCGATCGAGAACAGCACGATGAGCGCGCCGGCGATCACCAGCGCGAGGTAGTCCATGCCGACGGGCAGGCCCAGCATCGGCTTCATGTCGTCCCACTTGAGCGTGGTCCAGGTCCAGGCGCTCTGGGTCATGATCAGCCCGAAGAGCGCGACCAGGGCGTGGATGACGAGCTCCATGCGCTGCTCCCACTTCGCGGGCAGCAGCGACACCAGCGACTCCAGCCCGATGTGGCCGGCATCGCGCACGCCGACCGCGACGCCCAGCGCGGTGACGTACAGCACGAGCTGAAGCGCCATGGCCTCGGCCCAGGTGGGCGTGTCGTTGAACACGTAGCGGCCGACGACCTGGACCTGCACGCACAGGATCACGCCGATGAGGCCGATGACGGCGAGGATCAGGCTGGCTTTGGACAGGCCGGCGCACAGGCGGGTGTACCAGTGCGATGGTCTGGCGGGGAGGATTTGAGGGAGTGGGATGGCCGTTGTCACTTGGTGTCTCCTATTTCGGTTGGCGCGTCCCGGGTTGCACCCGGGCTACGTAGCCCGGGTGCAACCCGGGGTCGCGCCAACCAAGCCCTGCTACTTCGTTTCCTGAATCGCCTTCACCAGCCGCTGCAGATCCGGCGTCGTCGCGAACTTCGCGTACACCGGCGCCATGCGCGCCTGGAACGAGGCCTTGTCGACGTTGGCGACGATCTCCGCGCCACCCGCCTTCACGGCCGCCAGCGACTTCACCTCCTGCTCGTCCCACTTCTTCCGCTGAAAGGCCACCGAGTCCTTGGCCGCCGAGCGGATCAGGTCCTGGTCGCCCTTAGGCAGCTTGTCGAACACCACCTTGGACATGAGCAGCATCTCCGGCGCCATCGAGTGCTCGGTGCGCGAATAGAACTTGGCCGCCTCGAAGTGCTTGAAGCCGTCGTAGGAGGGCACGTTGTTCTCGGCCGCGTCGATGAGGCCGGTCTTGAGCGCGGTGTAGACCTCGCCGGCGGGCATGGGCGTGGGGTTGGCGTCCATGGCGTTGATCACCGACACCCACAGGTCCGACTGCTGCACACGGATCTTCATGCCCTTGGTGTCGGCGGCCGAATGCACCGGCTTATTGGCGTAGATGGAGCGTGCGCCGCTGTCGTAGAAGGCCAGGCCGACGAAGCCCTGGCTCTCGCAGCTCTTCAGGATCTCCTCGCCGGCCGGGCCGTCGAGCGACTTGCGCATGTGCTCGGTGGAGTTGAACAGGAAGGGCAGCGTGGGCACCTGCGTCTTCGGGCACAGCGAGTTCATCGGGCTGATGTTGACGCGGGTGAGGTCCAGCGCGCCGATCTTGACCTGGTCGATGGTCTCCTTCTCGCTGCCCAGCGCGCCCTTGTTGAAGACGCGGATCTTGTACTTGCCGCCGCTGCGCTGGGCCAGCAGCTCGCTCATGTGCTTGACCGCCGCGACGGTGGGGTACTCGTCGCTGTTGTGCACGTCGGCCGAGCGGAACTCGACCGCCTGCGCGCAGAAGGCGGCGGCGAGCAGGATCGAAAGAAGCAAAGGCTTGCGCATGGCGTGTTGTCTCCGTGGAATGCGTGGCGCCGGGATCGGCGATCGTGAAAAGCGGTTGCCGTCACTCCAGCGGGCCGGTGCGCACGAAGGCGCCGCCCTGGTAGACGGTGGCGGGGTCGCTGCGGTCGAGCGCGGGCTGGCGCGCCTCGACGGCGGCGCGAAAGCGCTCCGAGCTGTCCTGCGGCCGATAGCCGATGTGCGCCGCGCGGCTGTTGTCGTACCAGCGCGTGGCGTTGTCGGAGATGCCGTAGATCACCGAGCAGCCCACCACCGGCGCGGTGAGTGCCGAGACGACCACGCGCTCGAGGTCGTCGAAGCTCATCCAGCTGGCGAGCATGCGGCGGTCCTTGGGCTCGGCGAAGGACGAGCCGATGCGCACGCACACCGTCTCGATGCCGTGGCGGTCGAAGTACAGCTGAGCCAGGTTCTCGCCGAAGGCCTTGGACAGCCCGTACAGGCCGTCCGGGCGCACCGGCACGCGGGTGTCGATGACTTCGTCCTGGCGGTAGAAGCCGGTGACGTGGTTGGAGCTCGCGAAGACGATGCGCTTGACGCCGTGGCGGCGCGCCGCTTCGTAGACGTGGAACACGCCGACGATGTTGGCCTGCAGGATGGGCTCGAAGGGCGCTTCGACCGAGACGCCGCCGAGGTGCACGACCGCGTCGACGCCGCCCAGCAGATCGTTCACGGCGGCCTTGTCCTCAAGTCGCGCGGGTCGCAGCTCTTCGCCGGGCGCCGCGTCGCCCAGCTCGGCGATGTCGCTCAGGCGCAGGGTGTCGCAGTACGCTTTGAGCCGGGTGCGCAACTCGCGGCCGAGGCCGCCGGCGGCGCCGGTGAGCAGAAGGCGCTTGAAGCGCAGAGGCGTGGGATGAGCGGGCATGGGCACGAGCTTCGTTGTATGTTGTCGTACAACAATGAATGGATGTTCGTGCACGGAATCTAGAACGTCAAGCACGATAACTAGGTGCTTACCCGACTAATTCCGACTGTCCTGCCCGGGATTATTCCGCAAAGGTGACACAGTGCCTTTTCATTTTTCGCTCCATGTTGTACGATGACCTACAACGATCGGAGGAATTTCATGAGAGAAAACCGACTGCGCAGCCTGTGGGCGTCCGGTGCACCCGCCATCAACGGCTGGCTGGCCATCCCCAACGGCTTCAGCGCCGAGACCATGGCCCACCAGGGCTGGGACTCGCTCACCATCGACATGCAGCACGGCATGGTCGACTACCAGGCCATGGTCGGCATGCTGCAGGCCATCTCCACGACGCCCACCGTGCCGCTGGTGCGCGTGCCCTGGCTCGAGCCCGGCATCCTGATGAAGTCGCTCGACGCCGGCGCCTACGGCGTCATCTGTCCCATGGTCAACACCCGCGAGGACGCGCAGAAGCTGGTCGCCTGGACGAGCTACGCGCCGCGCGGCACGCGCAGCTTCGGGCCGGTGCGCGCCCTGCTCTACGGCGGCGCCGACTACCCGCAGCACGCCGACGCCACCATCGTGCGCTTCGCGATGATCGAGACCGCGCAGGCGCTCGACAACCTCGACGCCATCCTCACGGTCGAAGGCCTCGATGCGGTCTATGTCGGCCCCTCCGACCTCTCGTTGTCCCTCGGCTGCAAGCCGACCTTCGACGACGTCGATCCGCCGGTGCAGCAGGCCATCGCGCACATCGTCGAGCGCGCCACCGCGCACGGCCTGGTCGCCGGCATCCACAACGGCACGCCCGAGGTCGCGCGTGCGCGCCTGGAGCTGGGCTACCGCTTCGCTACCGTGAGCTCGGACGCGCGCCTCATCGCCTCCGGCTCGCAGCAGCTGCTCGCACGCATGCGCGCGGACCGCTGAGGCCTTCAAAAGGACGAACGACATGAACATCGGATTCATCGGACTCGGCATCATGGGCGCGCCCATGGCCGCGCGCCTGGCCGCCGGCGGCCATCGCCTGGCGGTGCACACCCGCAGCGCCGTGCGCCCGGAGGTCAGCGCCGCCGGCGCGACCCTGTGCGCCAGCGCCAAGGAAGTGGCGGCGCAATCGGACATCGTCTTCACCATGGTCCCCGACACGCCCGACGTCGAGGCGGTGCTGTTCGGCGAGAACGGCGTGGCCGCGGGACTGAGCAAGGGCAAGACCGTGGTCGACATGAGCAGCATCTCGCCCATCGAGACCAAGGCCTTCGCGAAGCGCATCAATGCGCTGGGCTGCGACTACCTCGACGCGCCGGTGTCGGGCGGCGAGGTCGGTGCCAAGGCCGGCACGCTGACCATCATGGTGGGCGGACCCGAGGCGGCGTTCGAGCGCGTCAAGCCGTTGTTCGAGCTGATGGGCAAGAACATCACCCTGGTGGGCGGCAACGGCGACGGCCAGACCACCAAGGTCGCCAACCAGATCATCGTGGCGCTCAACATCGCCGCGGTCGGCGAGGCCCTGCTGTTCGCGAGCAAGGCGGGGGCCGATCCGGCCAAGGTGCGCCAGGCCCTGATGGGCGGCTTCGCGGCGAGCCGCATCCTCGAAGTGCATGGCGAACGCATGGTGAAGCGCACCTTCGCGCCGGGGTTCCGGATCGGGCTGCATCAGAAGGACTTGAATCTCGCGCTGCAAGGTGCGAAGGCGATCGGCGTGGCCCTGCCGCAGACGGCGGGGGCGGCGCAGCTGATGCAGGCCTGCGCGGCGCAGGGCTGGGAACAGCTCGACCACTCGGCCCTGGTGAAGGCGCTCGAGTTGATGGCCAAGCACCAGGTCATGCCTGACGCGTAGCCCGGGTGCAACCCGGGGTTGCAAGACCCGCAGGACGACCCCGGGTTGCACCCGGGCTACCTTGCGCTCCCACGATCGTGGGACGCCGGTTGTCGCTCGTCACCAATGTGACGAGAATGCCCTCGCGGCGCACTGCAGCAGCGATGGGAGGCACCCCGTGTCCGACACCTGGCAGAACGACGTCTTCATCTCCTACAGCCACGACGACCGCGAGTGGGCGCAGCGGCTGGTCGACGCGCTTCGGACCCAGAAGCCGCAGCGGCGCATCTTCTACGACCACGAGTCGCTGCGCGCCGGCGGCGACTGGCACGGCCACATCGACACCGCGCTCGGCGCCTCGCAGCACCTGATCGTGCTGTGGTCCGACCAGGCCCAGCTCTCGCCCTGGGTCAGCCTGGAGCTGGGCCAGTTCTGGGCCTTCGCCAAGCCGCTGGCCAACCCCGGGCGGCGCATGATCTTCGTCAACCTGCAAGGCGAGAACCGCGCCTTCACCGCCTTGCAGCACGTCAACCAGCCGCAGGTCAAGGCGGCCTACCTCGACGCCGCGAAGTTCTCGCAAGCCGACTGGGACCTGGCGATGCAGGACGTGGAGTACGGCCTGGACCCGACCCGCCGTCCGCTGGTCGCGCCAGTCGCGGTCCTCACCCTCACCGCCGACGACCTCGCCGACGAGACGCCCGCCAAGCGCAATGCCCTGGCCGTCGAGTTCGGCCTCACCGAGGCCGAGCTGACCGCCCGCTACGGCGCCAGCCGCACCGACTGGCGCCCCTTCGACGGCAGCAAGACGCTGGCCGAGCTGCTCGAGTGCCTGCGCACCGAGCTCAGCCAGGGCCTGCCCGGCCTCGACCTGCGCTGGCGGATGCCGGCCGACGCGTTCTGGACCGACATCGACCGCGCCCAAGACTTCGTCAAGCAGGAGTTCCTGCCGGCCGAGCTGTCGCTGCTGGTGATCGACCCGGTGGCCATGCACAACCACGAGGTCTACCAGCGCCTGATGCTGTTCCAGGAATGCCTGGAGCGCAGCCGCACCACCATCGTCACCCTGCCGCCTTTCGGCGTGCCGCCGCACGTGCTGAGCCTGCGCAGCGCGCTCATGAAGCGCACCAAGCCCTACTTCGACCTCTACTTCAAGCCGGTGGTCCCGCCGCCGCGACCGCTGGCCGCGCACTGCGGCTGGAACGTGGGCGATGCCGACGAGGTGAGGCGCCTGATCCTCGCGGCCGCCGGCGCCCTGGTGCCGGCGCCGGCGCCGGTGGTCGGCGGCGAGTTCGTGGCGCAGCGCGCGCGGCGCCCATGATCGTCACCTTCTACTCGTTCAAGGGAGGCGTCGGGCGCTCGATGGCGCTGGCCAACATCGGGCGCTGGTTCCAGTTGCGCGGTCTCGACGTGGTGCTGGTCGACTGGGACCTCGAGGCGCCCGGCCTGGAGAGCTACTTCCTCGCCGAGGCGGCGCAGCGAAAGACGGTGCGCGGCCGCATGGGCCTGCTCGACCTCATCGTCACCTACAAGGACCTTTATCCGGGCCTGCCGCAGGTGGGCGGCGATGCGTTCGGCGCCCTGCTCGACGAATCGCTGCCCTCGATCGCGCCGCTGCTGGTGCCGCTGCACGACGGCAGCGACAGCCCGGGCCGGCTGCGCATGCTCACCGCGGGCTGCCGCAGCGAGGAGCGCTTCGGCGACTACGCCGAGGCGGTGCAGGAGTTCGACTGGACCGGCTTCTACGCCGGCTTCCAGGGCGCGGCCTACTTCGAATGGCTGCGCCGGCAGCTCACCACGCAGGCCGGCGCCGACCTGGTCCTGGTCGACAGCCGCACCGGCGTGACCGAGATGAGCGGCGTGTGCACCCGCCAGCTGGCCGACGTGGTCGTCACCTTCTGCGCGCCCAACGACCAGAACCTGCAAGGCGTGGCGATGATGGCCGACTCCTTCGTGCGGCCCGACGTGCTCTCCGCGCGCAGCCAGCGGCCCATGGAGCTGGTGATGGTGCCGGCACGCATCGACGTGTCCGAAGGCCGCCCGGTCGACGTGTTCGAGGCCAACTTCCACGCCCAGCTCGACCGCTTCCTGCCGCCGGCCTTCCGCCGCGTCGGCACCGGCTACGAGCGGCTGCGCATTCCCTACATCTCCGCCTATGCCTTCGCCGAGCGGCTGGCGGTGGGCGAGCCCGAGGGCGTCAAGAGCATGCAGGAGGCCTACGCCACCATCGCGACCCACCTCGCCTTGCTCGCACCGGCCAGCGGCGCGCTGCGCCGGCAGTGCCGCGCCGAGCTGCAGACGGCGTTCGGCATGCCCACCGTGTCGGTGGGCTCGCTGGCCGACGAAGGCGGACGAGCGCGTGCGGCCCTGTGCAGCAGGCTCGAGCAAGCCGGCGTGTTCACCGTGAGCCTGCCCGATGGGTCGCCGCAGGCCTGGCTGGCCGCGCCCGGCATCGTGCTGCTGGCCCTGGGCGAGGAGGCGCTGCGCGACGGGCGCATCCGCCCGCTGTGGCGGCTGGGGCGCGAGAACGCGGTGTGCCTGCACCTGGTGGCAGCCGGGACCGGCCCCGAGTCGCCGCCGCCGGGCTGGCCGCGCCAGGCGCGGCTCTGGCGCATCGACGAGGAGCGCGAGTGGAGCGAGCTCATGGAAGAGCTGCAGCGGCCCTGCCAGGCGCTGCGCGTGCCTTTCCTCGCGCCGCCGCTGCCCGCGCAGTTCGTGGGCCGCAAGGCCATGCTGGACGAGATCAAGGCCTGGTTGACCCAGGAGAGCGAGCCCATGGGCATGCTCACCCTGGTCGGCCTGGGCGGGATCGGCAAGACCTCGCTGGCCTGCATGCTGTGCCACGACGACGAGGTCGGCGACTTCTTCGCCGACGGCGTGCTCTGGCTCACCCTGGGTGCCGAGGCGGAACTGCGCAACGGGTTGATCAAGCTGCTGCTCGCGCTCGGCGTGCCGGAGACCGAGCTGGCCGCCGTGGACCTCGAGGAAGCCCGCCGGCGCCTGACCCAGCTCATGAGCGCGCGGCGCCTGCTCACCGTGTACGACGACGTCATCGACGCGGCCCAGCTGGAGCTGCTGCCACGCGGCGGGCCGCTTTGCCGCACCTTGGTGACGACGCGTTCGGTGGCACTCGCCTCCGCCAGCTCCCCCAGCGACGTCACCGTCACCGTCGGCCCGCTCGAGGCCGACGCAGCCTGGTCGCTGCTGGTCGGCGGCCTTCTTGCGCCGACGCCCGAGGACGGCCAGTCGCTCACGTCGCTGATGGATCGCCTGGGTGGCCTTCCGCTGGCAATCACCGTGGCGAACCGTCTCCTGCGCCGGGAAGCGCCCACGGCGCAACGCCGCGGCCGGATCGCCGAGCGCCTGCTCGCCGAGCTCGACCGCACGGGACTGGACGGCCTGGACTCGCCTTCGCGCGGGAGCGAAGGGGGCTCGTTGCTGGGCAGCCTCAACCGCGCACTGGAAGGACTGGACTCGGCCGACCGCGCCCGTCTGCCGGCCATGGGGGCCCTGCCCGCCAGCAAGTGGATCGAACTGCCCGAAGTCGCCATCGTGACGCGCTGCACGCTGGAAGAAGCCACCCAGACCGCGCGCCGCATGCACGGCGTGTCGCTGGTCGAGTTCGACGATGCACGCAACGCGATCCGCATCCATCCGCTGGTGCACGAGTTCCTGCGCACGCTGGACATCCGCCAGCGCCGCGTCGAGAACACGCGTGTGGTGAGCCGCCATGCGCACGGCGCGAACAGCATCTACATCAGCTACCGCCGCGCCGACGCCGCCGGCTGGGCGCGCGCGCTGTACACCCAGCTCGCGCAGGAATTCGGGCTCGACAGCGTGTTCATGGACCTGGGCTCGGTCTCGATCGGCGAGTCCTTCGCCGACGTGGTCGCCAGTGCGCTGGCGCGCGCCAGCGCCATGGTCGTGGTGATCGGCCCCGGCTGGCTCGACGCGCGCGATCCCGATGGCCAGCGGCGGCTGGACAACCCCGACGACTTCATCCGGCTGGAGGTGGCGCAGGCGCTGAAGGCGGGACTGCCGGTCGTGCCGCTGCTGGTGGGCGAGGCGGTCATGCCGCGTGCGTCGGACCTGCCGCCCGACCTCGCGCCGCTGGTGCGGCGCCAGGGCATCGAGGTGCGCGAGGGAAGCTTCAACGCCGGCATCGACGTGCTGATCGAGGCCTTGCGCAACTACGCGCCGATGCCGACGCAGCCGGAGCTCGCCACCGTGGCGCCGATGGCGCGGCCCAGCGCGCCGATGCATCACGATCCTGCGCCCGTCGCGGCCAGGGAGGAGCGTGTCGCGCGGGGCGCAGCGGTGTCGGTGCAGCGGGGGACAAAGCCGGCCTGGCTGGCGGTCGCCGCAGGGGGCATCCTGGTTGCTGCCGGCCTGGGCTACTGGATGCTGCGTTCTCCGCCACCGCTCAACCCGCCGGGTGTCGACAATCCCCAGCCGCAGCCCGGCTACGTCGAGTTCAGTCACGCCGAGGACCTGTACCTCGGCCGCGGGATGACGCGCGACGTCTCCGCCGCGGTCAAGCTCTACCGCCAGGCCGCCGAGATGGGCAATGCCTCGGCGCAGAACAGCCTCGGGCGCCTGTACGAGACGGGCGACGGCGTCGAGCGCAACGTGCTCAAGGCGGTGACCTGGTACCGCAAGGCGGCCGACCAGGGACATCCGGATGCGCGCGCGGCCTTGCAGCGGCTGCAGCTGCTGCAGCAGGGCGCCGCGAAGCAGTGAGCGGGTGCCTTGCGTAGCCCGGGTGCAACCCGGGTCGTCCATCACTTGTGCCGCGCTTCCCATTCACGCAGCGCCGCGCGCCAACGCTCGCGGGCCTGGTCATACAGGTCGTAAACGCACGGTTCGCAGCCGTTGCCGCAGCAGGCGTCGTCGTCCGGCGGCTCGGGCGGCAGCGGGCGCGGGTCGTCGTCGGGCAGGTCAGGTTGCACGGTGGTCCAGCGCGTCGATCCACGAGACCGCGCAGTCGTAGCCGAAGTCGAAGGCCTCGCCGGGGCTGGCCAGGTGGCGCCTGGGCACGCTGACGCGCACCTCGTCCTCGCTTTCCGAGCCGCGGATGTAGACGTTCACCGGGAAGCTGTCGAGGTCGGCGGCGGACAGGGTGGACATGCGGATGCGGTAGCCGCTGTGGGCACCGATGGCCTCGAGGCGGTGGCCTCGGGGGGTGACTTCGTACTTCATGGGCGAGACGATAACGCGGACGGGATTCGTCCCGGGTTGCACCCGGGCTACGGTGTCGACAGGCGCTGCAGGGCGGCGCGGGTGTCGTCCAGCATCGGGCCTGCCGCCTTCGCCTTCTGCAGCTCGTCGCGCAAGGCCTCGAAGTGCGAGCGCGCCGCCTGGCGATCGCCGCCCGCCTCTTCGAGGGACGCCAGGAAGAAGCGCCACAAGCGCAGCCGGTCCGGCCGCACCTCGCTCTCGGGATACAGCCAGCGAAACGTCGCCACCGGATCCGCATCGCGGATGCCGGACAGCAATCCCTCGCGACGCTGGCGCGACATCAGGCTGTCGTAGTAGACCCGCGACCACAGGCGCTCGCGCAGCTCGGCGCCAGCCGTCTCGCCGCGCCGGCGCATGTCGTTGGCGATGCGCAGCGCCTCGACCTGCCCCGCCGGCCGCGCGAACCACAGCATCGCCGCGAACTGCATGCCGCGCACGTAGGCCCGCTCGCGGTTCGCCGCGAGCGCAGCGTCGAAGTGCCCGCGCGCCTCGGCGATCGCTGCGTCGGTGGACATCAGGTAGTGGCCCCACATGGCATGCGCATACACGTTCGACGGTTGCTCCGCCAGCGCCTGCCGGTAGTGGGCGGCGGGGTCGAGCCGGATCGCGCCCTCGCGGATGCGCAGGAAGTCGGCCCAGCCGAGGTGGGCGTGCAGGTCGGCGGCACGCTCGCCGTGGGTCGCGGCAGCGCCTTCAGCCAGCACCGGCAGCACGCCCTCGACGATGGCGGTGAAGCTGCCCTTCCCCTCGGTGACGTGGATCTCGCGCAGCCAGCGCATGCCGCAGTCCTGGCGCGCCTCGCGCAGGGCCGGCCGTGCGGGGAAGCGGCGCACGGCCTCGTCGAAACGCTGCCAGGCGAGCGCGTGATCGCCGGAGTCGCACAGCTGCCGTGCGGTGCTGAGCAGCAGGCCCGCGGCGCTGTCGTCGGCGCGCTGCTGCGCGACATGCCGCCAGCCCATGACGCCCAGCGTGGCGACGAGAACGAGGGCCAGCATCCCGAGCACGATGGCACGCACCGGCCGCCGCACGCGCCGCCCCGCCTCGATCGCCGCCAAGGTCTCCGCCACCACCTCGCCGCGCGGCTCGAGCAGGGTCACGGCCTTGAGGTAGGCCGGGATCTGCGCGATGGGCGTGGGCGCCACCACCACCGGCAGCACATGGCCGCCGGGATGGCGCCAGCGCCGCTGCGCGATGCCCAGCTCGGCGAGCGCATAGCTGCCCGGCGCCACGCTGTCCGGGCTCACGAGGAACACCAGCAGGTCGCAGTTTTCGATCGCCTCGCGCAAGGTCTCGTCGAAGGGCCGGCCGGGCGCGAGGTCGCTGCGGTCGCGAAAGACCTCGTGGCGGTCGTCGGCCGACAGCGCGAGCTCCAGGCGCTCGGCGAGCTCGCGCTGGTGCGACGAGTACGAGATGAAGATCCGCATCGCCGCCGCCCGCCCCGGCGCTCAGCGCGACAGCCGCCGGTACTCGCTGTAGTGGCGGATCGCCTGCGTCGCGTGGCCCAGCTGCTCGTGCAGGCGGGCGGCGTTGTAGTGCGCGTCGGCCATGGCGGGCGCCAGGCGCATGCACGCTTCGTAGCAGGCCAGGGCCTCGTCGGTGCGCTGCAGGTCTTCCAGCGCGATCGCGAGGTTGAAGTACAGCAGCGCCTCTTCCGGCGCGTGCTTCAGGCCCTCGATGTACACCTCGACCGCCTCGCGGCAGCGACGCGTGTCGCACAGCAGCACGCCGAGGTTCAGGTAGGGATCGACGTAGTCCGGCGCGCGCCGGATGGCTTCGCGATAGGCCGCCTCGGCATCGCGCGGCCGGGCCGACTCGAGCTCGACCGCGCGATCGAACCAGGCGCTCGCCGGCTCCACCGGCGCCGCCTGCGGCTCGCGCGCCAGCACGCTCACGTTGCCGGCGGCGGCGGGCTTGACCTCGAAGTCGATCAGCATCTGCCCCGAGTCGGCGGCCCATTGCGTGTCGCCTTCGCGCACCGCGATGTCGTTGCCGACCGCGGCGATGCGCAGGCCGGTCAGCGGCAGCTCCTCGGGCAGCGTCGCCTTCAGGCGCTGCAGCGAGCGCAGGATCTTGCGCGGCGGAATTTGCGCGGCCTGCAGGCGGTGCGCGGTGCGCAGCAGCACCACGTCTTGAAAGCTGAAGCGGTACTCGCGCCGCTTGCCGCGGCTGGGCGTGACGAACCCCGCGGCGATCAGTCCGGTGATGACAGCCCGCGACAGGCCGAGCATCGACTGGATGCCGCTCAGGGTGTAGGTCTCCATCCGCGGCGTCGGGTCACTTTCTTGCGCGGGCGCGCGCCGGCGCGGCTTCGGCCGGCTCGGCGGCGGGCGCGGCGCGCCTGGCGCTCTTGCGTTCCTTGGCTTCGGCGATGGGCGCCGCAGCGGCCGGCGCCGGTGCCCCCTTGGCCGCGGTCTTGCGCGGCGCGAGGCTGGCGCGCAAGGCCTCGACCAGGTCGATGACCTGCCCGCCCGGCTGCTCCTGGCCTTCCTGGACCACCACCTCCTGGCCCGCGATCTTGGCGTCGATGGCGGTGAGGATGCGCTGCTTCTCCTCGTCCTCGAACTGCTTGGGGTCGTAGCTGTCGGCGGAGATCTGGTCGATCAATTGAAGCGCCAGCTGGAGCTCGGGCTTCTGGATGTCGGCGTGCTCGATGTCCAGGTCCTTCATCGAGCGCACCTCCTCGGCGTAGAGCAGCTGCTGCAGGATGAGGCCGTCTTCGCCGGGGCGCACCTGCACGACGTACTGCTTGCCCTTCCAGGCCCAGCGCGCGAGCGCGCAGCGGCCGCTCTGGCGCATGGCTTCGATCAGCAGGCCGTAGGGCTTGCCGCCGCGCTTGTCGGGGGCGAGGTAGTAGGCCTTGTCGTAGTAGATGGGGTCGACCGCGGCGATGGGGATGAAGGAGACGATGTCGATGGTCGAGCGCGGCGCCTCTTCCAGGGCCTTGAGCTCGGCCGGCGTGAACATCACGTAGCGGTCCTTTTCGAACTCGTAGCCCTTGACCATGTCGGCCCGCTCGACCGGCACGCCTTCCTTGACGCACAGGTACTGCTGCTTGACCCGCGAGCCGCAGCTGTGCAGCAGGTTGAAGCTGACGCCGCCGGCGCTTTCGGTGGCGGAGTAGACCTTCACCGGGATGGAGACCAGGCCGAAGCTGAGCGACAGGGAAGCGATGGAGCGAGCCGCCATGGGACACCCTTTGGACGCCGGAAAGGGCTCAGGGTACTGCGAAACCGCAGGATGTGTCTGTAGCCCGGGTGCAACCCGGGGTCCCGGGTTGCACCCGGGCTACGACCCCAGCACCTTCATCGCCTTGGCCAGGGTCTGCTTCGCCGTCCAGTACCCCGCCCACGGATCGTCCTTCTCGAACGACAGGTGCTCGCGCGCCGTCGCGATGGTCCACTGCGCCCCGCCCTTGAGCGACGCCAGCTGCTCCCACGACACCGGCATCGACACCCCCAGCCCCGGCCGCGCCCGGGCCGAGAACGCCGCTGCCGTCGTCGCGCCGAAGCCGTTGCGCAGGTAGTCGACGAAGATCTTGCCGACCCGGTTCGCCGCGCCGCTCTTGGCGACGAAGCGCGACGGGATGGTCCTCGCCAGGTGCTGCACCACCGCCTGCGAGAACGCCTTGACGCTGTCGTAGTCGAGCTTCGGCACGATGGGCACGACCACGTGCAGGCCCTTGCCGCCGCTGGTCTTGAGCCAGCCCGCGAGGCCCAGCTCGTCGAGCAGCGCGCGCGTGAGCAGCGCCGCTTCCTGCATCCGCGGCCAGCTCACGCCCTCTCCGGGGTCGAGGTCGAACACCATGCGATCGGGCTGGTCGACCTTCTTCGCGATCGAGTTCCAGGTGTGGAACTCGATCACGTTCATCTGCGCAGCGCTCACCAGCGCCTCGGCGGTCGGCACCTCGAGCAAGGCGGCGTGGCCGGGCCACAGCGCGGGGTCGAGCTCGCGCAGGCCGGTGATGCTCAGCTTGTCGTCGTGCTTCTGGAAGAAGAGCTGGCCGGTGATGCCGTTGGGCCCGCGCACCAGCGAGACCGGCCGGCCCTTCAAGTGCGGCAGCATGCGCTCGGCCACGCTCTCGTAGTGGCGCACCAAGTCCAGCTTCTTGAGGCCGCTGGAAGGATCGACGACACGCTCGGGGTTGGAGACCTTGACGCTGCCCACCCTGTCGGGTGCGGCTGCCGCCGGTGGCGCCGCCACCGCCGTCTCGCGCCGCACGCCGCCGGCGGGGATGTCTTCGCGCAGGCCCTGGAAGGACGCATGGCGCACATGGCCCTCGGGCGTCCACTCGGCAAAGCTCACCTCGGCCACCAGCTCCGGCTTCACCCAGCGCTCCCCGCCGGTGACCCGCCGCGACCACCGGCCCGGCTGGACCGCGCCCGGCTCGAAGGGCGACTCGCTCGTCTCGATGGCCTGCAGCCGCTTGCGCAGCGCGGCGGCGGTGGTCGAGCTCCAGCCGGTGCCGACGTTGCCCGCGTACTTCAGCGTCCCCAGCTCGTCGTAGGTGCCCAGCAGCAGCGAGCCGACCTCCACCCGCGAGCCGTCGCGCGGCACGAAGCCGCCGATCACGAACTCCTGCCGCTCGCTCGCCTTGAGCTTGACCCAGCTGTCCGAGCGCTGCGAGACATACGGCGCGTCGATGCGCTTGGCGATCAGGCCCTCGAGTCCGAGCTGCTGCGCCGATCGCAGGATGCTGGCCGGATCGGCGGCGAAGTCGGCGCTGAAGCGCACCCGCTCGCCGCCATGCTCGTCGACGATCTGCTTCAGCAGCGCACGCCGCAGGTGCAGCGGCACGCGGCGCAGGTCGAGGCCGTCGACGAAGGGCAGGTCGAAGACGAACCAGGTGATGGTCTCGGTGCGCGCCGAGTCGAAGGCGTTCTGCAGCGCGTTGAAGCTGGGCGTGCCCTCGTCGCCCATCACCACGATCTCGCCGTCGATCCAGCCCGAGCGCAGGCCCAGGGCCTGCACCGCGGCAACGAGCGGCTTCATCTTCGAGGTCCAGTCGTTGCCCTTGCGGGTGAAGAGACGCACCTTGCCGCGGTCGATGCGCGCGAGCAGCCGGTAGCCGTCGAGCTTCAGCTCGTAGCTCCAGCCCGGGCCGCCCGGCACGCTCTTGACCAGGGTGGCGAGCTGCGGTGCGAGCTCGGCCGGCAGCGGCGCTTCCGCGGCGCCCGGCAGCTCGGCCGCCACCAGCGGTTGCCAGGGCGGTGCCACGACGCCGCGCGGCTCGCGCTGCTCGATGGACCCGAGCGGCTTCTCGATCACGCTGTCGGGCAAGGCCGCGATCACGTCGTACTCGGCCAGCGGCCGGGCCCAGGCGTCGCGCTTCTTGAACAGCATCCACGGGTCCTGCTTGTCGCCCGGCTTGGCGATGCGCACCAGCTCCCACAGCCCCGCCAGCTTCTCGCCGTGCAGCTCGAACACCAACTTGCCCTTGGCCATGCCTTCGCGCGGGTCGCCCACCGGCTCCCAGGTGCCGCGATCCCAGACGATGACCGTGCCGGCACCGTACTGGCGCGGCGGGATGGTGCCCTCGAAGCCGCCGTACGACACGGGATGGTCCTCGACGTGGATGGCCATGCGCTTCTCGGCCGGGTCGAAGCAGGGCCCTTTGGGCACGGCCCAGCTCAGCAGCACGCCGTCGAGCTCGAGGCGGAAGTCGTAGTGCAAGCGCGAGGCCCAGTGCTTCTGGACCACGAACGACAAGGCCGGCGCCGACTCGCCGCGCGTCGCGGGCGGCTCGGGCGTGAGCTTGAAGTTGCGCTTGGCCCCGTAGCGCTGCAGCGGATCGGCAGCGGCCCCGGTCTTGGCAGCGGCTTGGCGGGCCATCAGGCGACCAGCCCTCGGGGGCGCGCCGCGCGCGCGCGCGACGCGAGCACGCCCAGCACCGCGCCGGCGAGCAGGTCCAGCACATGGTGCTGGTGGGTGACGAGCGTCGAGCCGACCAGCGCCACCGTCCATAGGACGATGGCGCGGCGCGCCCCGGTGCCGGCATGCGGCCAGACCGCCAGCACGGTGATGAGGGTCAGGGCCACGTGCAGCGACGGCAGCAGGTTGTGGCGGCCGGCGATCCAGGACGCGAGGCGCGCGAGCGGCGTCCAGGGGCCGGCGTCCGCGGGCGGGTATCCGATCTGCGCCGGCAGCAGCAGGTAGACCACCGCGGCGGCGACGACGGCCACGCCCATGGCCAGCGACCATCGCCGCACGGTCTCGGCGTCGGGCGCGAAGGCGCGCACGAGGAAGGGCATGCCGATCACGCTGAAGTACACCGGGAAGGCGGCCGGCCAGTACGGAATGGCCGCCTCGAAGTCGAGCACGAGGCGGACCTTGGCGGCGCGCGCCGCGGTGATCGCATCGACGCCGTAGAAGACCACCGCGAACAGCAGCGTCAGCTGCACGGCGGCGCGCCAGAACGCAGCGGCGACATCGGAGCGCGGCGTGCTCATCGCTCGGGCTCGTGGATGAAGGGCAGCACGGCCGAGGCGATCTCGGGACGCGTGACGACCTGGCGCAGGGCGACGATGGTGGCCAGCGGGCCCTTCCACGCCGCCGACCCGACGAAGGAGCGCAGCAGCGGCGACGCGAGATTGCCGCCCGGGTCGCCGAGGCCGCGGAACACCACCTCGACCTCGCCGCCGGCCAGCGGGGTGAAGGTCCAGCTCGATTCGAAGGACGGCATGCGCACCAGCGCCGGGTCCGGCGGCAGCCTCTCGGGCGCGGACCGGCCGGACAGCGTCACCGCGCCGGTGGCCGGGTCCTGGGTGAGCTGCCAGTGCACGATGGCCTCGCGGTCGTCGAAGGGCCAGGGCATGGTCACGATGACCTGCGAATAGCCTTCGGTCGGGCTCACCGCCTCGAGGTTGGCCACCGAGCGCGTGCGGTAGACCCAGTTCGGCATGGCATCGACGTCGAGCAGCGCCGCGGCGAGCGCCGACAGGCGCGCCTGCATGCGGGTCACGGCGCGGAACTCGGGCACGCCGTTGGCACGGTCGCGGGTGAACACCTCGGTGCCGGTCGGCTCGTGCACATCGCGCAGCAGCCAGGGGGCGTCGGTCTGCGCGAAGGCGGGGACCAGCAGCAGCGCGAGGGTCGCGACGAAGGGATGGGCGCGGGGCATGTCGAGGGAATGCTAACGCCGGCGGCAGGAGCGATGCGGGATTGCATCCGCCCCGCGAAAGCCCCCACACTCGCCCACCCTCCCCCATGAACGTCTTCATCTCCTACCGCCGCCACGACTCCACCCACGCCGCGCAGCGCGTGCGCATGTCGCTGCAGATGCGCTTCGGTGAAGGCGCGGTCTTCATCGACCGCGAGATCCCACCCGGCATGGACTGGCACGATCACCTCGAGTCCATGCTCGTGGAAAGCACCGCCGTGGTGGTGCTGGTCGGCGACGAGTTCCTGCGGCTGCTGCGCAAGCACCGCGACCGGCCCGGCGGCGAGGAAGATGCGCTCGGGTGGGAGATCGCCACCGCGCTGCGCTTGCGCAAGCCCATCTATCCGGTGCTGTTCGGCCGCGGCGACATGCCCTCGGGAGCCGACCTGCCCGAGCCCATCCGTCCTTTCGCCAAGATCCAGGCGGTGTTCGCGCGCGAGCCCGCCTTCGACTCGGCGATGGTCGCGCTGGGCAATGCGATCCGCGTTCAGCATGGCCTGGACGAGAAGGCGCCCGTCCCGGCGCCGGCGCCGGCGGCCACGCCGCTCACGCGCATCGCGCTCAACGCCTTCGCCGTCACCTTGCTGCTGGTCGCCACGACCTGGTTCATCGGCTCGCTGATCGGCATGCTGGGGCAGCTCCCGACGGCCGAAGACCGCGTGCTGGAGCTGCCCTTCTGGCGCGGCGCGCGCTACGTGCTCAGCACCTTGCTGCTGGGCCTCGGACCCTACGTCTCCTACTACCTCGTCGCGGTGCTGCGGGCCCGCATGCGGCTGCCCGGATTCACGCTGAGCAGCCTGCTGACGGTGCTCAACGTGTGCGGCGTGCTGCTCACCGGCGGCGTGTACCTGCTCATGTCGACCATCCCGGGATGGCGCCTGCGGCCGCTGTTCGTGCTGACGGGCCATCCCACCTTGCTGCAGTACACCGGCCTGGCCGCGGTGCTGCTGCTGATCGTCGTCGCGGTCGTGGCGATCGCGGTCTGGGAGCCCAAGGTGCGCACGCTCGAGGACCTGTCGCGCACCTTCGGCATCCTCACGCTCAACAGCTTCGGGCTGACGCTGGGCGGCTTGATCCTGTGGTTCGCGGTGTCGCTGATGCAGTCATCGCCCCCGATGGGCAGCGGCGACCCGGTGGCGCTGCTGGGCTATGGCCTGCTGTGCCCGACCTTGTCGCTGCTGTACTTCCACGGCTGGACCTTCGGCCGATCGCAGCTCGGGCCGGTGGAGCGCGGGTGGGAGTTCAACTTCCTGTTCCTGCTGGTGCTGGCGCTGGTGATCGCATGCACCGTCGCCTTGTATTCGTACGGCGTGGTCCAGCTCTTCGGCCCCGTGTAGCCCGGGTGCAACCCGGGAGCGCAAGGTCGGAAGGACGACCCGGGTTGCACCCGGGCTACAGGACGCCTTCGATCCAGGCGGCGATGGCAAGCAACTGCTCGTCGGCGCCTGGCGCGCCCACGAGCTGGATCCCCAATGGCAGGCCTTGCGCATCCTGCCCTGCGGGCAAGGCCACGCACGGACACCCGAGCAACTGCCACGGGCGGTTGAACAGGGGATCGCCGGTCGAGGCCAGGCCACGCGGCGCGGCACCTGGCGCGGCGGGCGCGACGATGGCGTCGACCTCGCCGAACACCCGGGCCAACGCGGCCTCGGCCGCCTGCGCGCACGCACGCGCTTCGGCGTACGCAGCCCCCGTGATCCGCCGGCCGCGGCCCAGCGCACGCGACAGCGCCGGCGACAGCTGCGCGCGCCGATACAGCCACTCGGGCTCCAGGGCCCGCGCCGTCTCGAACCACTGGATGACGAAGTGCGCATCGAACAAGGCGTCGAAAGCGGCCGGCCAGGCGAGATCGCCGACCTGCGCGCCGGCCGCGTCGACACGCCGCGCCACGTCCGCGAGCAGGGACGCGCTGCCGGCCTCCAGCGCGTCGGCGCGCGAGGTCAGCGTGAGCGCGAGGCGCGGCGCCGACGCGCAGGGCGCGAGGCTGCCTTCGCGCCCGCACAGCAGCCCCGCCAGCAGTGCCGCATCGGCCACGTCGCGCGCCAGCACGCCCACCTCGTCGAGCGAATCGGCATTGAGCCGCACGCCGGCGCGCGGGATGCGACCGCGCGAGGGCTTGTAGCCGACGATGCCGCAATACGCGGCGGGCCGGATCACCGACCCCGCGGTCTGCGTGCCCAACGCCAGCGGCGCCAGCCCGGCGGCCACCGCCGCGGCCGAGCCGCTGGACGACCCGCCCGGCGTGTGCGCCGCACGCAGCGGATGGCGGGTCGGACCCGGCGTCATGTTGGCGAGCTCGGTGCTGACCGTCTTGCCCAGCACCCAGGCCCCGGCCGCGCGCGCCAGCGCCACGCAGGCGGCATCGACGCCCGGCACGTGGCCGGCATGGATGGCCGAGCCGTAGCCGGTCGGGATGCCGGCGGTGTCGATGTTGTCCTTCACCGCCAGCGGCAGTCCGTGCAGCGGACCTCGCAGCGCGCCGGCGTCCAAGGCTCGGGCCGCCCGCCGCGCGTTCGAAGCGTCGAACCACACCCAGGCCCGCAGCGACGCGTCGATGGCCTCGCGTCGCTCGATCAGCGCCTCGGCCAGCGCGAGCGCGCTCAGCTCGCGCGTGGCCAGCGCCCGCGCCAGCTGCACGGCGCTCCGCGCGTGCAGCGGCGGCGCGGGCATCACGCGGCCAGGCGTTGCCGCGCGAGCGCCGCGCCTTGCGCCAGCGCCTGCAGCTTGGCCTCGGCCACCGCGCGGCTCATCGGCGCCAAGCCGCAGTTGGTGCAGGCGATGAGCCGGTCGCGCGGCACGAAGCGCAGCGCGCGGCCTATGGTGTCGGCCACCTCCTCGGGCGTCTCGATCGCGTCGCTGGCGACGTCGATCACGCCGACCATCACGTCCTTGCCTTCGAGCAGCGCCATGAGCTCGGCCGGCACGTGCGAATGGATGCACTCCAGGCTCACCTGCCGGATCGAGCTCGCCGCCAGCGCGGGGAGCACCTTCTCGTACTGGCGCCATTCCTCGCCCAGCGAACGCTTCCAGTCGACGTTGGCCTGGATGCCGTAGCCGTAGCAGATGTGCACGGCGGTCGTGCAGCGCAGGCCCTGCGCAGCGCGCTCCAGTGCCTTCACGCCCCAATCGGCCGCCTCGTCCATGTAGACGTTGAAGGCCGGCTCGTCGAACTGCACGACGTCGACGCCGTCGGCCTCCAGCGCCAGCGCCTCGCGATTGAGCAGCTCGGCGAAGGCGAAGGCCAGGCGCACGCGGTCGCCGTAGAAGCGGTCGGCCACGGTGTCGACGATGGTCATGGGCCCCGGCAGGGTGAACTTGATGCGCCGCGTGGTGTGCGCGCGCAGGAAGCGCGCCTCGGCCGCGTGGACCCGGCCCTTGAGCGCCAGCGGCGCGACCACCTGCGGCACCATGGCCTTGTAGCGATCGGCGCGGATGCCCATCTCGACCTTGTGCTCGAAGTCGATGCCCTCGACCTGCTCGAGAAAGCCGTGCACGAAATGCTGGCGCGACTGCTCGCCGTCGCCGATCACGTCCAGGCCGGCGTCTTCCTGGGCCTTGATCCACAGCAGCGTGGCGTCGAGCTTGGCCTGGGCCAGCTGCGGCCCTTCGAGCTTCCACTTCGGCCACAGGCGCTCGGTCTCGGCGAGCCAGGCCGGCTTGGGCAGGCTTCCGGCGATGGTGGTGTCGAACATGGCGTGTCTCCCGGCGTCATTCCTGCGCGATCTGACGCAACGCGCGCTCGAAGGCCTCGGGCGGCTGGCCGCCCTGGATGAGGTGCTTGTCGTCGATGATCACCGACGGCACCGAGTGGATGCCGCGCTCGGTGTAGAAGCGCTCGCGCTCGCGAACCTCGTCGGCGTACTCGCCGCTGGCCAGCACCTGCCGCGCGCGCTCGGGATCCAGCCCGGCCTGGGCCGCGAGACGCGCCAGCACCTCCGGGTCGGCCGGGTTCTCGCCCTGCGTGAAGTTGGCGGCGAACAGGGCCCGCTTGAGCGGCAGCTGCCGGCCCTCCAGACCGGCCCAGTGCAGGAGCCGATGCGCATCGAAGGTGTTGTAGGTGCGCGTGCGCTTGTCCATGTCGAAGCGAAAGCCCACGTCGGCGCCGCGCTGGCGGATCGCCTCGTGGTTGCGGTGCACCTGCTCGGGCGAGATGCCGTACTTCTGGCCCAGGTACTCGACCACGTCCTTGCCCTCGGGCGGCATCTCGGGGTTGAGCTCGAAGGGCTGGAAGTGCAGCTCGACCGGCACCTCGTTGCCCAGGCGTGCGAGGGCGGTTTCGAGCGAGGCCAGGCCGATGGCACACCAGGGGCAGGCGATGTCGGAGACGAAATCGATCTTCATGCGTGGGACCGGGTTGGAGTGGATCGGGTTGTAGCGTGATGCCAATGACCGTGGATGCGATTGGGCCTCTTGACGCGAATCGCACGAAAGCTTGAACTTCGAAGCGTTCCCCTGCAACCCAGTGCCGAGGGAGCCCCGCGCTCCCTGCGCGTTCATCGACGGGAGCCAGGACATGAACCCTGCATGCAGATCGGCGGCCCTTGCCTTGCTGGCCGGGGTCGCGGCTTCGGCCATGGCGACCGACGTGGTCGTCAACGCGGTTGCGCTTGACAAGCCGACGCGCCAGGCGCTCGAGCGTGCGTACGGCGTGCCACTGGTGCCCGGCCGCTACTGGTACGACCCGGTCTCCGGCGTGTGGGGCCAGGAAGGCGGACCGGCGGCCGGCCAGATCCATCCCGGACTGCGACTGGGCGGCGCCCTGCGCCGGGACGCGTCGCGCGGCCACACCGGCGTGATCGTGAACGGGCGCGAGCTGCACCCGATGGACGTGGCTGCGCTGCAGCGCTGCGTGCGCGTGATCCCCGGCCGCTACTGGGTCCTGGCCAACGGGGTCGGCGGGATCGAGAACGGTCCGCCGCAATTCAACCTGGCCCAGCTCTGCGGTGCGGCCGGCGGCGGCGGTGGCGGCTCCGGCACGCGCTGCGACAACTACGGAAACGGGCAGTTCAACTGCAGCAATTCACGCACCGGCATCGGCATGATCAGCGAGGGCGGCGGCAAGGGCGCGGTCTTCGTCGACGGCAAGGTGCTGATGACACCCAACTGAAGCATCGGGAGACCGCCATGCAAGACCTTCTTCGCCCCGAGGCCCCCGGTTTTCCGGTGGCCATTCCACCCGGCCATGTCGGGCCAGTCACCCTGCCCGGCACCGGCCGCACCGTCTGGTGGACCGGACGGGTCGCGATCGGGCTGCTGCACGAGCCGCGCCGCCAGGCCGGCCTGTCCGAATCGGCGCGCTGGGTTCAGGCGCTGCTGCTCGCGCCTCGCGCCTGCTGATCGAGTGCCTGCGCGATCTCGTCCGCGTCTTCGGGCCGCACCAGGCGGGCGACCTCGCGCCCGTCGTGGAGGAAGACCAGGGTCGGCCAGAGCTTGATCCGAAACGACCGGCCCAGGGGGCGACCGCGGCCGTCCTCGATCTTCAGGTGACGCAGTCCGGGACGGTGGGCGAGCGCGGCCGCGAGCGGGCGCTGGGCCGCGATGCAGTAGCCGCACCAGGGCGCGCCGAACTCGATCAGGGTGGGGCCGGACAAGGCGTCGATCTCGGCGCGTGTCGGTTCGTTGGGGGTGTAGGCGATGTTCATGGTGATGTCGCGGCGTGCAATCGTCGTTCCTGATACCGGCGGCCTGCGACACTGTATGTTCGTACAGTCACCATCGGCGGCGAGGCACCCATGACACAGCAGCAGGCTAGCGGCTCCTTCGACGTGAAGATCGAGCCCCAATCCACGCCCGACAAGGCCGACGGCAGCACGCTCGGACAGGCCGCGCTCGCCAAGACCTTCCGCGGCGACCTCGACGCGACCAGCCGCGGCACCATGCTCACGGCCGTCACCGACACGCAGGGCTCGGCCGGCTACGTCGCGATCGAGCGGGTGGTCGGTGCGCTGGCGGGCCGGCGCGGCAGCTTCGTCCTGCAGCACAGCGGCCTGATGAACCGCGGCGCGGCCGAGCTTCACCTGGTGGTGGTGCCCGACTCCGGCACCGGCGACCTGGCGGGGCTCGCGGGCCGCATGGCCATCGACATCGTCGACGGCCGGCACTTCTATCGCTTCGAGTACATCCTGCCGGCGGCGCACTGAGCGTCGGAGCTCAAGTCGGCGCGCGCGGCGCCGATAGTGTCCCGATGGCAACCAGATTCGGGCAACGCATGCGCTTGATCGGCGCACAGTTCGCCGACGGCCGCATCGACCATGCGACCGCGCGTCGCGAGCTGCTCGCCGCCATCCGCGGCCAGTTCGCCTGCTCGCGCGCGTCGTACTGGTCGTTGGCCGGCGAGCCCGGGAACCGCGTCATCGAGTGCGTGGCCTCGCAGGCCGCCCCCGGCGTGGCCGAGCACGTGCCCGGCCTGACCCTGCGCGAGAACGACTTTCCCGGCTACTTCGGCGACCTGGTCCAGCGGCGCATCGTGGTGTGCGACGACACGCTGATCGACCCGCGCTTCGCGTCCATGCGAGCCCACTACGACCGGCCCGACGGCACGCGCGCGCTGCTCGATGCGCCATTCGCCGCCAACGGCCGCACCTTCGGCGTGCTGTGCTGCGAGCAGGTCGGCGCGCCGCGCCACTGGACGCCGCACGACATGATGGTGTTGATGCGCTGCGCGACGACGATCTCGATGTACATCGCGCGGATGGGGCAATCGCTGCCGGCTTCCCGGGTTGCACCCGGGCTACGGGTCTCGTAGCCCGGG
>DASUZE010000028.1:0-20493 GCA_036377015.1 Piscinibacter sp.
GTTCCAGCCCGGCCTGCAGTTCTTCAACCCTGAGCTGTTCAACCAGTTCACGACCATGCACGGTCTGATCATGGTGTTCGGCGCGATCATGCCGGCGTTCGTGGGCTTCGCGAACTGGATGATCCCGCTGCAGATCGGCGCGGCCGACATGGCTTTCGCGCGGATGAACAACTTCAGCTTCTGGCTGCTGATCCCGGCCGGCCTGATGCTGGTGGGCTCGTTCTTCATGCCCGGCGGCGCACCCGCCGCGGGCTGGACGCTGTACGCGCCGCTGACGCTGCAGATGGGCCCGTCGATGGACGCCGGCATCTTCGCGATGCACATCCTGGGCGCCTCGTCCATCATGGGTTCGATCAACATCATCGTCACCATCCTGAACATGCGCGCTCCCGGCATGACGCTGATGAAGATGCCGATGTTCTCGTGGACCTGGCTGATCACCGCCTACCTGCTGATCGCCGTGATGCCCGTGCTGGCCGGCGCGATCACGATGACGCTGACCGACCGCCACTTCGGCACCGTGTTCTTCAACCCCGCCGGCGGCGGCGACCCGGTGATGTACCAGCACATCTTCTGGTTCTTCGGGCACCCCGAGGTCTACATCATGATCCTGCCGGCGTTCGGCATCGTGAGCGCCATCATCCCGGCGTTCGCGCGCAAGCGCCTGTTCGGCTACACCTCCATGGTGTACGCCACCGCCTCGATCGCGATCCTGTCGTTCATCGTGTGGGCGCACCACATGTTCACGACCGGCATGCCCGTCACCGGCCAGCTGTTCTTCATGTACGCGACCATGCTGATCGCGGTGCCCACGGGCGTGAAGATCTTCAACTGGATCGCCACCATGTGGCGCGGCTCGATGACCTTCGAGACGCCCATGCTGTTCGCGGTCGGCTTCATCTTCGTGTTCACCATGGGCGGCTTCACCGGCCTCATCCTCGCGATGGCCCCGGTCGACATCCAGCTGCAAGACACCTACTACGTCGTCGCGCACTTCCACTACGTGCTGGTGGCCGGCTCGCTCTACGCGATGTTCGCCGGGTTCTACTACTGGGGCCCCAAGTGGACGGGCGTGATGTACGACGAGACGCGCGGCAAGATCCACTTCTGGGGCTCGCTGATCGCCTTCAACGTCACCTTCTTCCCGATGCACTTCCTCGGCCTGGCCGGCATGCCGCGCCGCTATGCCGACTACCCGCTGCAGTTCACCGATTTCAACATGGTGGCCACGGTCGGCGCGTTCTGGTTCGGGCTGATGCAGGTGTATTTCTTCCTCTTCGTCGTGCTGCCCATGATGCGCGGCAAGGGCCAGCCGGCCCCGCAGCAGCCCTGGGAAGGCGCCGAGGGCCTCGAGTGGGAAGTGCCGTCGCCGGCGCCCTTCCACACCTTCGAGACCCCGCCCAAGCTGAACGCGGCGGCCACCAAGGTCATCGCCTGAGGCATCGATGGAGCGTGCAGTCATGACGCCGGAGCAGAAGAAGCAGAACCTGCGCCTCGCGCTCGTCCTCGCGTCGATCGCGGTGGCGCTGTTCGTCGGTTTCCTCGCCAAGGCGGCGCTGTTCGGCGCCTGACACCCCGATGTCCGGCGCCAACGACGACCACGCCCTGCGCAGCGACAACCTGCGCATGGTGGGCAAGCTCGCCGTCGTGGCGCTGCTGATGTTCGCCTTCGGCTACGCGCTGGTGCCGGTGTACCGCTCCATCTGCGCGGCGCTGGGCATCAACGTGCTGTCGCTGTCGGAGCGGGCGCTGCCCGGCGTGTCGCGCGCCGCGCCGAACACGCAGGTCGACCTCTCGCGCACCATCACTGTCGAGTTCGACGCCAACGCGCGCGGTGTGTGGGACTTCAAGCCCGCGCAGCGCAGCCTCGAGGTCCATCCGGGCGAGCTGGCGACGGTGGTCTACGAGTTCACCAACACCCAGCCGCGCACCATGGCCGCGCAGGCCATCCCCAGCTACGCGCCCAAGCAGGCCACGTCGCACTTCAACAAGCTCGAGTGCTTCTGCTTCAACGAATACACGCTCAAGCCCGGCGAGAGCAAGCGCTGGCCGGTGGTGTTCGTGATCGACCCCAAGCTGCCGAAGGACGTGACCACCATCACCCTGTCGTACACCTTCTTCGAAGTGGGCGGCAAGGTGCCGGCAGAGCCCGTGGCGGCGGCTCGTGCCAAGGAGCCGCGCACATGACCAGGCCGGGCGCCGATCTCAAGGAGGCCGCGCGGCGCAAGGGCTCGTTCCTGCAGACGCTGAAGGCGGTCGCGTGGTCGTTCTTCGGGGTGCGCAAGTCGTCCGAGTACGAGAAGGACGTGAGCCAGCTCAACCCGGTTCACGTGGTCATTGCCGGCGTGGTCGGCGCGGCGCTGTTCATCGTCGTGCTGCTGCTGATCGTGAACTGGGTGCTCTCCAGCGGAGCGGCCGGCTAGAAGGAACGGATGGGACGCTGCGGTGAAGCCGCAGCGTGAATGGGTTCAAGGACAAGATTCGGTTTCAGGAGAAAAAAGCATGTCGGCAGCGACGCAGCAACACGGGCACGCGCCCTACTACTTCATCCCCTCGCCATCGCGCTTCCCGGTGATGGCCGCGACGGGCCTGTTCTTCGTGATCCTCGGCGCCGGCCAGTGGGTCAACGGCGCCGACTGGGGCAAGTGGTCGCTGGCCTTCGGCCTGCTGTTCTGGGCCTTCACCATGCAGGGCTGGTTCCGCCAGGCCATCGCCGAGAGCGAGGGCGGCCTCTACGGCGACCGCATCGACGTGTCGTACCGCTGGAGCATGAGCTGGTTCATCTTCTCGGAGGTGATGTTCTTCGGCGCCTTCTTCGGTGCGCTGTTCTGGTCCCGCCTGTACAGCGTGCCGGTGCTGGGCAGCCTGCAGAACGCCATCCTGTGGCCCGACTTCAAGGCCGTGTGGCCCAGCGTGCAAGCCGGCGTCACCGCGGCGCCCGCGGGCACGGTGGAGGCCTTCACGACCATGGGCCCGTGGCCCATCCCGACCATCAACACTGCCTTGCTGCTGACCTCGGGCGTCACGCTCACGCTGGCGCACCATGCGCTGATCGCGGCCAAGCGCGGCACCACCATCTTCTGGATGTGGATCACCGTGGGCCTGGGCGCGCTGTTCCTGGTCCTGCAGGGCTACGAGTACTACCACGCCTACCACGAGCTCAACCTGAAGCTGACCTCCGGCATCTACGGCTCGACCTTCTTCATGCTGACCGGCTTCCACGGCTTCCACGTGTTCGTCGGCATGCTGATGCTGCTGTTCATCACCATCCGGATCATGCGCGGCCACTTCACGCCGCAGCGTCACTTCGGGTTCGAGGGCGCGGCCTGGTACTGGCACTTCGTCGACGTGGTGTGGCTGGGCCTGTACATCATCGTCTACTGGTTCTGACCATCAGGAGACGAAGCCGAAACGCCGCGTCGAGCGGCGTTTTCGCTTCACCATCAAGCGGCCGCCGCGGATCCGGCTCCGCCGGTCCGCTGTCGGCGCCCCCTGGGGGGAGCGCCGAAGGCGCTTCGGGGGGGACCTTTCAGCGTCCGATGGCCACGCCGGTCGGCACGATCCATCCCAGCTTGTACGCGACGAGGATGCACAGGAACAGCGCCACCGACAGGGCGACGCGCACGGCCAGCGCGCGCATCATGGTGGGCTTCTTGGGACGTCCCTCGCCTTCGCGGCCGCGCATCATGGCGACGCCCGCAAAGGCCAGCGCGCCCAGGATCGCGATGAACGCGACGACGATGAAGATTCTCATGCGATCCATTATGGCCATGCGCTGCACCGCCCCGGGCCGGACGCCATGACCCCATCGCCCGCGACACGCGCCCTGGTGGTCCTCCTTGCCACGCTCGCCGGGATGGCGCTCACCGCCCGGCTGGGCGTGTGGCAGCTCGATCGCGCGGCGCAGAAGCAGGCCATGCAGCGAGCGCTCGACGAGCGTGCCGCGCTGCCGCCGCTCGCCGCAGCCGACCTGGCGCGCAGCGCCGACGAAGCCGCGGCCCAGCACTACCGGCGCGTCGTGCTGCACGGACGCTGGCTGGACCGCTTCACCGTCTACCTCGACAACCGGCAGACCAACGGCCATCCGGGCTTCTACGTCGTCACGCCGCTGCAGCTCGCGGGCCGCGACGAGGCGGTGTTGGTGCAGCGCGGCTGGGTGCCGCGCGACGCCGCCGACCGCACGCACATCGCGCCCATCGTCACCCCCGGCGGCGAGGTCGAGGTCGCCGGCCATATCGCCCCGCCTCCGGCGCGGCTGTACGAGTTCAGCGCGGCGGCCAGCGGCCCCATCCGTCAAAATCTCGACTTGGCCGCGTACGCCGCCGAAACGGGCGTGCGCCTGGCACCGCTGTCGGTGGTGCAGGATGCCGGCCCCGCCGGCGACGGCTTGTCGCGCCAATGGCCGCACCCCGCGGTCGACGTTCACAAGCACCATGGTTATGCGTTCCAGTGGTTCGCCCTGTGTGCCCTGATGGCAGGTTTGTATGTCTGGTTCCAACTCCTCCGCCCCCGGCTCCGGCGCAGCGCCTGATTCGCTGCTCAGCTTCACGGTGCACTCGCTGCCGTCGCCCGCGCTGTCCGACACCGCGCGACGCACGGCGATGGGCCGCTGGAAGATGGCCGCGGTGCTGGCCGTCTGCGCGGCGCCGGTGGTCGCGTCGTATTTCACCTACTTCGTGGTCCGCCCCGAGGCGCGCAGCAACTACGCCGAGCTCGTCACGCCGCCGCGCGAGCTGCCGCCGCGCCTGCCGCTCACGACGCTGAGCGGCGCGCCTGTCGACCCCGCCAGCTTGCGCGGGCAGTGGCTCCTGGTGGCCGTCGCCGACGCGGCCTGCGATGCCGGCTGCGAAAAGCACCTGTACCTGCAGCGGCAACTGCGCGAGGCGCTGGGCGGCGACAAGGACCGCCTCGACAAGGTCTGGTTCGTCACCGACGCCGCGACGCCGCGCCCCGAGGTGATGGGCGCCATCTCGCAAGGCCAGCCCGTGACCGTGCTGCGCGTGCCGCGCGAGGCGCTCGCGCAGTGGCTCGCCCCCGCGGCGGGACACGCGCTGTCGGACCACCTCTACGTCGTCGATCCCATGGGCCGCTGGATGATGCGCGCCCCGGCCGCCGTCGATCCGGCACGCCTCAAGCGCGACCTCGAGAAGCTGCTGCGCGCGTCGGCCTCCTGGGACCGGCCCGGCCGCTGACCGCGCCATGACGTCGCAAGCGCTCGTCGACCTCACGCCGCTGCTGCGCCTGGCGCTGCTGGGCGTGGTGCTGGCCCTCGGACCGCTGGCCTGGGTGTGGCTTCGCCACCGCGGCGGCGAGCCCGGCAGCCGTCTGCGTGCGCTGACCTGGCTCACGCTCTTCCTCACCTTCGACCTGGTGCTCGTCGGCGCCTTCACCCGTCTCACCGACTCCGGCCTGGGCTGTCCCGACTGGCCGGGCTGCTACGGCAACGCCAGCCCGGTCGGAGCGCAGGCGCAGATCCACGCCGCGCAGAGCGCCATGCCCACCGGGCCGGTCACGCACGGCAAGGCCTGGATCGAGATGCTGCACCGCTACCTCGCGACCGGCGTCGGCGTGCTCATCACGGTGCTCGCGATCGCCGCCTGGGTCGAGGTGCGAAAGCGCCGCGCTGCCCTCTCGCCCTCGTGGGCGACCGCCACGCTGGCCTGGGTGTGCGTGCAAGGCGCATTCGGCGCGCTCACCGTGACCATGAAGCTGTACCCCGCGATCGTCACCGCGCACCTGCTCGGCGGCCTGGCGCTGCTGGTGCTGCTGGCGGTGCAGGCCGAGGCCTTCGTGCCGCGTCCGCTCGCGCTGCCGCGCGGGCGGCACGCACTGGCCTGGGCCGTGCTGGCGCTGTGCGTGGTGCAGGTGGCCCTGGGCGGCTGGGTCAGCACCAACTATGCGGTGCTGGCCTGCTCCGACTTCCCGACCTGCCAGGGCGCCTGGTGGCCCGACATGGACTTCCAGCACGGCTTCACCGTGCGCCGCGAGCTGGGCATCGGCCACGACGGCGCGGCCATTCCCTTCGCCGCGCTCACCGCCATCCACATGACCCACCGCATCGGCGCCGCGGTCGTGTTTGTCGCGATCGCGCTGCTGGCCTGGCGCCTGGCGCGCGGCGACGCGGCACAGCGTCGCTTCGCCGTCGGCCTGGCGGCCGTCGCGGCCTGGCAGTTCGCGAGCGGCCTCGGCAACGTCGTGCTGGGCTGGCCGCTCGTCGCCGCGGTGGCCCACACGGGCGGCGCGGCGGCGCTGATCACCCTCCTGGCGACGCTGCTCGCGCGTGCACAACGCGCCCGCCGCCAACTCCTCTCGACGCCCGCGGCCCGTCCGGCGCCGGCCACCTGGGCGCGCTCCTAGAATCCCCGACCGCTCATGGCCAACACCGCCTCCCGTTCCGCCGCCCTGCCGCACGCATCGCGTGTGCGGCAGTTCTATGCGCTCACCAAGCCGCGCGTGGTGCAGCTGATCGTGTTCTGCGCGGTCATCGGCATGCTGCTGGCGGTGCCCGGGCTGCCCGACTGGAAGACGGCGCTCGCGGCCACCGCGGGCATCTGGCTGGTCGCGGCGGCGGCGGCCGCCTTCAACTGCCTGGTCGAGCAGCACATCGACGCGCGCATGGCACGCACCGCCTGGCGGCCCACCGCCAAGGGCGAGCTCACCAACACCCAGACGCTGAGCTTCTCGGTCGTGCTGTGCGCGACCGGCAGCCTGATCCTGTACTGGTGGGTCAACCCGCTGACCATGTGGCTCACCTTCGCGACCTTCGTCGGCTATGCCATCGTCTACACCGTCGTGCTCAAGCCGCTCACGCCGCAGAACATCGTGATCGGCGGCGCCTCGGGTGCGATGCCGCCGGTGCTGGGGTGGGCCGCGATCCGCGGCGAGGTGAGTCCCGAGGCGCTGATCCTGTGCCTCATCATCTTCCTGTGGACCCCGCCGCACTTCTGGGCGCTCGCGCTGTACCGCGCCGAGGACTACCGCAAGTCGGGCCTGCCCATGCTGCCGGTCACGCACGGCAACGAGTTCACCCGGCTGCACGTGCTGCTGTACACGCTGGTGCTGTTCGCCGGGACGCTGCTGCCCTTCATCTCCGGCATGAGCGGTCCGGTGTACCTCGCGGCCGCGGTGCTGCTGGGCGCCGCCTTCATCGGCTATGCGTGGAAGCTGTGGCGTCACTACTCCGACCAGCTCGCGCGCAAGACCTTCCGCTTCTCCATCGTCCACCTCTCGCTGCTGTTCGGGGCGCTGCTGGTGGACCACTACGTGAGCCCGCTGCTATGGCCGATCGCCGCTCGCTTCTGACCTCGCTCGGCGCCGGCGCGCTGCTGGCGGCCTGCGACAAGCTGGGGCTGTCGCCGACCGCCGGCAAGCCGAGCTTCAGCGGCGTCGACATCACCGGTGCCGACTACCAGTACACGCTGCCCGATGTGGACGGCCGCATGCGCAGCAACGCCGACTTCAAGGGCAAGGTGACGGTGGTCTTCTTCGGCTACACGCAATGCCCCGACGTGTGTCCCACCACCATGGCCGAGCTGGCGCAGGTGAAGAAGGCGCTGGGGCCGGACGGCGAGCGCCTGCAAGGCGTGTTCATCACCATCGATCCCGAGCGCGACACGGCCGGCGTGCTCAAGTCCTATGTCGGCGCCTTCGACCCCGGCTTCGTCGCCCTGCGGGGCACGCCCGAGCAGACCGCGGCGACCGCCAAGGCCTTCAAGGTGTTCTACGCGAAGTCGCCGGGCAAGACGCCCGGCAGCTACACCATGGACCACACCGCGGGCTCGTACGTCTTCGACCCGCAGGGGCGGGTGCGGCTGTTCGAGCGCTACGGCGGCGGCGGGCCGCAGGTGCTGGCGGCGGACATCCGGGCGCTGCTGAAGAGCGGCTGATCAATTCAGGATGCGGCCGTTCGCGCCCACCACGCTGATCTCGACATAGTTCGACCCCGAGTTGCTGCCGGGCGCGAAGTTGACGCGGTAGCCGTCGAGGTTGAACGGCCCGCTGCGCAAGGCCACCATCAGCTTCTCGCGGGACGGATTGACGCCCGCACGCTCCAGCGCCGCGACGACCAGCCTGGCGTTGAGATAGCCCTCCAGCCCGTAATACGACACCGCCGCCCCGTTGGCGTGCGCCTGCAGCGACTTCTTGTACTCGCGCACCACCTCCAGCTTGTCGCCCCAGGGGTAGGGAATGACCTGCGAGACCTGGATGCCGCGGGTGTTCTGCGCGCCGAGCTCGGCGATGAGCTGGTCGGTCCCCACCGGCGACAGCGCGACGAAGAACGGCGACGCGCCGCTGCTGCGCATCTGCTTGATGAACTCCGCGGTCGGCCGGTACAGCGTGACCATCACCACCGCCTGCGGCTCGGCCTTGGCGATGGCTTGCACCGCCGCGGCCACGTCCACCGAGTTGCGCGGCACCGACGCCGTCGCGACCGGCGCCAGCTGGTGCTGGGCCAGGGCGTCCATCACGCCCTTCAGCCCGGCCTGGCCGAAGCCGTCGTCCTGGTAGAGCACGGCGACGCGCTGCAGCCCCACGGTGGTGAGGTTCTTGACGATGGCCGCGGTCTCGTCGCCGTAGCTGGCGCGCAGGTGGAACATGTGCCGGTTGACCGGCTTGCGCAGCGCCTCGGCGCCGCTGATGGTGCCGATGAGCGGGACGCCGGTGGCCTCCAGCACCGGCAGCACCGCGGCCGTGGGCGAGCTGCCGTAGAAGCCCATGAGCGCGAACACCTTGTCCTGCTGCACCAGGCGCCTGGCGTTGGCCACCGCCGGCTCGGTCTCGTAGCCGTCGTCCAGCGCGACCAGCTCGAGCCTGCGCCCGTGCACGCCGCCCGCGGCGTTGATGCGCGCGAAGCAGGCCTCGATGCCTTCCTTCATCTGCCGGCCGTAGGCGCCGGTGGGACCCGACAGCGGCGAGGACATGCCCAGGCGGATGCTGGTGTCGGTGATGCCTTCGGCCGCCGCGGCGGCGCCGGCAGCAAGCAGGGCAGGGAACATCGTCAGCAGGCGGCGGCGGTTCATGGAGGTCCTCGGAGTCGCTGGGCGAGGCGACTCTCGACGCGCACGCTTGCGAAGGACTGACAGCCACCACTGCTGCGCCGGGCAGCGTGACAAAGTCGGCGCCGGCCGCAAAAGAAAACGCGGACCGTGGGTCCGCGTTGTCGGGGCAGGGGCCGAACCGTCAGGCGACGTCGGCGAGTGCCTTGCGCATCTTCTTCATCGCGGCCACCTCGATCTGGCGGATCCGCTCGGCGCTCACGCCGTATTCGGCGGCCAGCTCGTGCAGCGTCATGCCGCCGGAGCTGTCGTCGTTGACCTTCAGCCAGCGCTCCTCGACGATGCGGCGGCTGCGTGCGTCGAGCGCGTCGAGCGCATGACGGATGCCGTCGCCGGCCATCCAGTCGCGGCGCTGCGCTTCCAGCACGCGGGTCGGCTCCTGGCTGTCGTCGGCCAGGTAGGCGATGGGCGCGTAGCTCTCTTCGCTGTCATCGCTTTGCGGCTCCAGGGCCACGTCGCCGCCCGACAGGCGGGTTTCCATCTCGAGCACTTCTTCGCGCTTGACGTTGAGCTTGCTCGCGACCGTGTCGACCTCGTCCTGGGTGAGCGTGGCCCGATGGGTGCGGCCGTCGACGGCGTCGTCCTTCAGCTGCTGCTTCATCGAGCGCAGGTTGAAGAACAGCTTGCGCTGCGCCTTGGTCGTGGCCACCTTGACCATGCGCCAGTTGCGCAGGATGTACTCGTGGATCTCGGCCTTGATCCAGTGCATGGCGTAGCTGACCAGGCGCACGCCCTGGTCGGGGTCGAAGCGCTTGACGGCCTTCATCAGGCCGACGTTGCCTTCCTGGATCAGATCGCCGTGGGGCAGGCCGTAGCCCAGGTACTGGCGCGAAATCGACACCACCAGCCGCAGGTGCGACAGGACCAGCTGACCGGCGGCGGCCAGGTCGCCGTGCTCGCGCAGGCGCCGCGCCAGCGACACCTCTTCTTCCAGGGTCAGCAGGGGCAGGCGGTTGGCCGCCGAGATGTATGCATCCAGGTTGCCCAGCGACGGCACCAGGGCCCACGGGTCGCGGACGGTCAGGGCGGAGGAGGGGGAGGACAGGTTCATGGCGTTCATAGACACCGGAAAGGGGCATTCGGTTCCGCGAATATTAGCACTCTCATCGGGTGAGTGCTGATTCGGGACGTATCAGAATATGTAAGCATACACTATCAGCCGAAGCGAGTCTCCGCTTGATCCAGAACCTCGTCCAATGCCGTCAACAATTCCGCCACGCTGACCGGCTTGGTGAGATAGCGCAGCGCCCCCGCCTCCGTCGCCGCCTCGATCTGCGACTGCATCGCGTCGGCCGACACCGCCAGCACCGGGATGCCCGCCGTGTCGGCATCGCTCTTGAGGTGCCGCAGCAGCTCCAGCCCGCTGATGTCGGGCAGGTGCATGTCCAGCAGGATCACGTCGGGCCGCCGCGCCCGGATCGCTGCCAGGCCGTCCAGTCCGGTCACGGACACGTCCATCACCACCTGCGGGCGCTGGGCCAGGATGCCGCGCATGACCTCGACGTTCGTCTCGTTGTCCTCGACGTAGTGCACCACCCGGCGGTGGTAGCCGGCGGTGCCGGTGGTCGGCTCGCCCAGGGCCGAGGGGAGGAAATCGGGCTCGCTCACCGCCGGCAGCGACAGGATGAAGGACGACCCCTGGCTGGCCACGCTGCGTGCCCGCAGTGAGCCGCCCATCAGCTCGGCCAGGCGCTTGCTGATCACCAGCCCGATGCCGGTGCCCTCCTGGTGCGAGCGCTCGCGGCCGAGCCGGTTGAAAGGCTGGAACAGCTCGTCGAGCTGCTCCGGCGTCATGCCCAGGCCGGTGTCGGTCACCGCGATCTCGACCATGTCGCCGGCCAGCCGGCTGCCGATGTGGATGCGTCCGCCGTCGGTGTTGTACTTGACGGCATTGGTGAGCAGGTTGATGAGGATCTGTTTGACCCGGGTGGCATCGCCGCGCACCTGGGCCGCGTCGGCCGCCAGGTCGCGGCTGAGGGTGATGTGGCGCCGGCCCGCCTCGGCATCGACCATGGTCGCGGTGGCGGCCAGCAGGTCGCCCAGGTCCAGCGACTCGATGCTCAGGCGCAGGTTGCCCGACTCGATGCGCGACAGGTCCAGCACGTCGTTGATCATTTCCAGCAGGTGCCATCCGGCCTGCTGGATCTGCGACACCCAGGGCCGCTGCGGATCGGCCAGGGGATGGCGCTGGTCGAGGTCGAGCAGCTGGGCGAAGCCCAGCATGGCGTTCAGCGGCGTGCGCAGCTCGTGGCTCATGCGCGACAGGAAGTCGCTCTTGGCGCGGTTGGACGCCTCCGCCGCCTCCCGCGCGCGCTCCGCCTCGGCCAGCCTCAGGTGCTCGGTGATGTCCTCCACCACGCCGACGATGCGCCACGGCTCGCCGTTCTCGTTGCGCAGCAGCGAGACGGTGGTCTGCACCCACAGCGTGTGGCCACCCTTGTCGATGAAGCGCTTGTGGCGCCGGTACAGCGGGAACTCGCCGCGGATGAGCCGGGCCGAGAGCTCGCGGTCCTGCTCGACATCGTCGGGATGGGTGAAGTCGGCCGCCGTCATGTGCAGCAGCTCGTCGGCGCTGTAGCCCACCAGCTCGCAGAAGCGCGGATTGGTCTGCTTCACGTTGCCGTGCAGGTCGGTGTAGCAAACCCCGATCGGCACGTTATTGAAGATGTTGCGAAAGCGCTGCTCGCTGGCGCGCATGGCCGCCTCGGCCTGCTCGCGCTCATGCACCTGCTGGGTGAGCGCGGCGGTGCGCTCGCGCACGGCCAGCTCGATGCGGCGCGCCCGCCCGGTGACGGTGAGCAGCAGGGCGGCCAGGACCGCGGACGACATCAAGCCCACCACCGAGAACGGCCAGGCGTTGCTGCTGCGCGCACCGGGCAAGGCCAGCGGATCGGCGTAGACCCGCAGGTCCCACTGGCGGCCGGCAAACGCCAGCGGGCGCACGTGCAGCAGGCCTGCCTCGTGGCTTTCGCAGCCCTTGGGTCCGGACAGCCGGCGCCGCGCCGCCAGCGGGTCGGTGTCGACCACGCAGGCGGTGAGGTAGTGCGGGACCTGGTCGAGCACGGCGCGCAGCGTGTCCTCGATGCGCAGCGTCACGAACACCGCCCCACGCGCGGCGGCGACACGTTCCTGCACGGTGTTCGGGCTGCCCTGGTAGATGGCGTGGTAGATGACCACGCCGACCTGGTCGGCGCCGGCAGGCTCCTGCGTCAGCGTGAAGCCGGCGGTGACCGCCGGCCGGTCGGTGCGGACCGCCGACTCGATGGCGGTGCGCGCGGCCGGGACGGACAGTGCGTTCACCCCGAGGGCGTTCAGGTTGCGCTCGATCGGCTCGATGAAGCGCATGGCGAAGACCTCGCCCGGCATGCTGGCCGGGTCGGCCGCGCCGTCGCCGCGGTCGAACACCTTGTAGCCGGGCAGTCCCAGCGCCCTCACGCGGGCTTCGAAGGCCGGAATGTCGGCGCGCTGCACCCGCTCGTTGAATCCCATGGCCTGGATGCGGCTGGCCCCGTCCAGCCAGGCCTTGGAGGCGCGCCGCAGCTCGGCACGGTCGACCTGGTCGGAGGCGAGGTAGATGCCGCGCAGGGCCTCCAGCGCATGCAGCGGCTCCTGCAGCTGGAAGGCCATGGCCGAGGAGGCGTTCACCGCCTCGCGGTCGAAGTTGGAGCGGACGCGCTCCTCGTCCCAGCGCGCCACCAGCACGATCATGGCGGTCATGAGCAGCGTGACGCTGGCCAGCGTGAGCCCGACGGTGAGCCGGCGCGGCGCCCAGTCCTCGCGCGGCCGGCCGATCAGGGTGAGGGCGATCGGCGCGGCTATGAGGGTGCCCAGCGAATCGCCCACCCACCAGGTGAGCCAGTTGAAGCCGAGGTTGGCCGGTGCCACGAAGCCCGACAGGCCCAGCACTGTCGTGCTGATGGTGGCATTGACCAGGCAGGCGACGAAGGCGCCCAGGCCGAAGAAAGCGGCGATGTCGTGCGGCTCGTTGAGCGTGAGCGGCGGACGCACGAAACGCCGGACCAATGCGGCGCCGAACGCCGCCTGCAGCGCGGCACCCGCGGCGATGGTCGGCGGCACGCCCAGCGCGGGCAGCAAGGCCGCATCGGGGGGAATGAGCGTCCAGTTGAGGACGTAGGCGCCGATCGCCACGCCGGCGGTCGCGCGCCATCCGTAGGTCAGCACGCAGGCGAGGGCGATGCCGGCCGCCGGGTACAGCGGCGAGGCATAGCGGGTCGGGATGGCGAGCCTCAGCGACACCCAGCCCACCACGCCGTAGCACAGCGCGATCGCGAGGACCTGCAGCGCCGCGCGCAGGGGCTGGGCCAGGCCGGCGCGCCGGCTCATTGGATGACCTGCGGCCGTGACGGCCTCCGGTGTTCGCCTTGGGTCGGCCTGGCGGCTCATTGGACAACCTCCGGCCTTGACGGCCTCCGGTGTTCGCCTTGGGGCGGCCCGGCGGCTCACGGCACCTCGTGCCCTGTGGCCGCTTCCCAGATCTCGGTCCAGTCGTCAGCATCGAGCTGCAGGCGCAGGGCGGCGACTGCTTCGCGCAGCGCGTCGATGCGCCGCGATCCGGCCACCGGGACCGGCCGGCTCGGCAGCCGCAGCAGCCAGGCATAGGCGATGGTGGCCGGCTCGACGCCGCGCCGCTGGGCGATGCCGTTGAGCGCCAGCTGGACGCGCCGCGATGCGTCGTCGTCGCCGGTGAACAGCGCCCCGCCGGCCAGCGGCGACCAGATCATGGGGCGGATGCGCAGGCGCTGGAGCTGGTCCAGCGTGCCGTCGGACAAGGGCTCGCGACGCAGCGGGTGCAGCTCGATCTGGTGGGTGGCGAGCGGGAAGCGGTCGTGGAGCAGATCGAACTGCGCCGGCGTGAAGTTGGAGACGCCGAAGTGCCTGACCTTGCCCGCCGCACGCAGCGACTCGAAGGCGCCGGCGACCTCGTCGGCGTCCATCAGCGCATCGGGACGGTGGATCAGCAGCAGCTCGAGCTGCTCGGCGCGCAGTTCGCGCAGGGAGTTGTCGACCGTCCAGCGGATGTGCTCGGCCGAGGTGTCGTAGCGGTGCACCCGGTGGCCGGGACGGCGCGCCGAGACCAGCTTGATGCCGACCTTGCTGATCAGCTGGATGTCCTGGCGCAGCGAGGGCCGCAGCGCAAGCGCCTCGCCGAACAGCCCCTCGACGCTGTAGTTGCCGTAGATGTCGGCATGGTCGAAGCTGGTCACGCCCAGCTCGATGCACTGCTCGATCCAGCGCAGCCGCTCCTGCACGCTCCAGCCCCAGGCGGCCATGCGCCAGGCGCCGGCCACGATGGGCGAGAGCGACGGACCGCCGCGGCTGAGTTCGACCCGGATCGTCATTCGCGAACGCTACACGTTGAACAGGAAATTCATCACGTCGCCGTCCTTGACGACGTACTCCTTGCCTTCGGCGCGCATCTTGCCCGCGTCCTTGGCCCCCTGCTCGCCTTTGTACGCGACGAAATCGTCGAAGGCGATGGTCTGGGCCCGGATGAAGCCGCGCTCGAAGTCGGTGTGGATGACGCCGGCCGCCTGCGGCGCGGTGTCGCCCACGTGGATGGTCCAGGCGCGCACTTCCTTCACGCCGGCCGTGAAGTAGGTCTGAAGGCCCAGCAGCTTGAAGGCGGCACGGATCAGGCGGTTCAGGCCCGGCTCGGTCTGGCCCATCTCGGACAGGAAGAGCAGCTTGTCCTCGTCCTCCATGTCGGCCAGCTCGGCCTCGGTCTTGGCGCAGATCGCGACCACCGGCGCCTTCTGGCCCTCGGCGTAGGCACGCAGCTTGTCCAGGTACGGGTTGTTCTCGAAGCCGTGCTCGTCGACGTTGCCGACGAACATCGCCGGCTTGGCCGTGATGAGGCACAGCGGCTTGAGCACCACCTGCTCTTCCTTGCTGAAGGCGATGCTGCGCACCGGCCGCGCCTCGTTCAGCGCCGCCTGGCACTTGTTGAGCACCTCGACCAGGCGCTGCGCCTCCTTGTCGCCCGCCTTGGCCGGCTTGACGTAGCGCGCCAGCGACTTGTCCACGGTGGCCAGGTCGGCCAGGCACAGCTCGGTCTGGATGACCTCGATGTCGGCGATGGGGTCGACCTTGCCGGCCACGTGCACCACGTTCTCGTCGTCGAAGCAGCGCACGACGTTGACGATGGCGTCGGTCTCGCGGATGTGGGCCAGGAACTGGTTGCCCAGGCCCTCGCCCTTGGACGCGCCCGCCACCAGGCCGGCGATGTCGACGAACTCGACGATGGCCGGGACGATGCGCTCCGGCTTGACGATGGCCGCCAGCGCCGAGAGGCGCGCATCGGGGAGCTCGACGATGCCGACGTTGGGCTCGATGGTGCAGAACGGGTAGTTCTCGGCGGCGATGCCGGCTTTCGTCAGGGCGTTGAAAAGGGTGGACTTGCCGACATTGGGCAGGCCCACGATGCCGCACTTGAGGCTCATGGGGGACTTTCGGGCAGGGAGGGTGCGCGAAGGGCGCGAAAGGCGGATTTTAGGTGGTCGCCGGGCGCATTCAGTCGAAGCGGTAGCTCGCGCTGCCGGTCGATCCGACCCGCAGCATCCGCTCGATGCCCTCGACGATCACCGCGTTCATGCCGAAGGTGATGGCCCCGTCCAGCCGCGCATCGGCGCGGTACGACGCCAGCGTGTCGCCCACCGCATGGCCTTGCGCGGCGGTGGCCGGGTCGACGTCGGGGATGGTGCAGCGCGCGCAGGGCTTGACCAGCTTCAGCCGGATCGGGCCCTCGGGCGTGTCGAAGCGGATCTCGTCGAGGTGGTCCTCGCCGTTCGCCTCCAGCCCGGCCAGCACGAGGTTGGGCCGAAAGCGCAGCATGTCCACCGGCGCATGGCCGCTCGCGCCGAGACGCCGGTTGAGCTCGTCCAGGCCGGCGCTCGAGGCGACGAGGATGGGATAGCCGTCGGAGAAGGCGTTCTCCGCCTCGATGTCGCCGGTCCAGCGGGTGCTCGACAGCCGACGCTGCTCGGGATCGAAGCGCACGAGGCGCACCCGCTGGCCGAGGAAGTCGCTGAACCACTGCCCCGCCAGCTCGCCCATGTCGTAGGCCGCGACCTCGTCGTTCCAGACCTGCACGCGGCAAGCCTGGTCGACCGCGTCGAGCGCGAGGTGCAGCGCCAGCATGCCGGGCGCACGCAGCACCAGGTCGAAGTGCCTGAGCGTGGGGCGGATCAGGGCCATGCGCGGCTGCTCGCGCTGGGTGACGAAGCGGCCCTCGGTGTCGACCACCATCCAGGCGCGATCGAGCTCCAGGCCGGTCTCGACCAGCAGCGCCTCCTCGAGGGTGATGCCGGCGCAGCTCTTGATGGGGAAGAGGTGGAGCGCGGCGACCCGCACCTGCAGGTCGTCGCTCACTTGAACAATCCCTTCAGCTTGTTCTTGATCGCGTCCTCGGGCTTGGCGGCCGAGGCGGCGCCCGCGGGGGCCTTGAGCCCCAGCTTCTCGCCCAGCTTGCTCTCGATCTTCTGCGTCAGCGCGCCGGCGGCCACCGCCGACCACTCGATCTTCCAGTCGAGCGACTCGAAGGGCCCGCTGAGCCGCACCGGGATGGTCACGCCCTTGAGTGAGGCCAGCTCGGCGCCGTCCTGGCCCTTGGTGGTGCCGGTGACGGTGGCCCGCGCGACGTAGTCCATGCGGCCGTGACCGACGTCGATCGCACCCTCGCCGCCCAGGCGCAGGAAGGGGCTCTTGAGGTCGAGGTCGCGGCTGCGCGCCACGCCGTCGGCGATCTGGAAGCTGGCGGTGAGCTCGCTGAAGTCGGTCTTCTCGGTCTGGCTGGCCTTCTGCGCCGCGTCCTGCTGCATCGTCAGCGTGGCCTTGGCCTGGCGCAGGCTCTTGGCCAGATTGATGCCCTTGATCGCGCCGTCGCGCACCTGCAGGGCGGCCGTGCCCTTGAGATGCGACTTCATCTCGTTCACGGTCCGGCCGGCGGTGTCGACGTCGAGGTTGACGCGGCCGGTGCCTTCGATCAGGTCCTTGGCGGCCACGTCGCGCACCAGTGCGTTGACGTTGACGCCCTGTGCCACGCCCTTGACCGCGACGCGGCTGGCACGCGCGTCGGCGAAGACGGTCGCGTTGAGCTGGCCGCCCCAGGCCTTGCCCGCGAGCTGGGTGACGCGCAGCATGCCGCCATCGAGGGTGGCGTCGATGGCGGCGTCGTTCACCTTGTATTGCTTGTAGGCGAAGCTGCCGGCGCGGACATTGAACTGGCCGTTGACGCTGCGCAGCGCGGCCATGTCGACCGGTGTGTCCGCGCCCGCCGGCCCCGCGGGCTTGGCCGCCGCGGCGGGCTCGCCCGGGCCCAGCAGGCGGTTCAGGTCGAGCGCGTCGAAGCGTGCCTTCGCCACCACCTGCGGCGTGACGCCGCTCAGCGTCACGGTGCCGTCGCTCGCGAAGCCGTTCTGGTTGAGCTGGCCCGAAAGGTTCCAGCTCGAGCGCTGCGTCGAGGCGACGGCCGCGCCGTGCGCGGCCAGCACGTAGGGCGGCAGCTTGGGCTCCTCGATGCGTGCCTGCAGGTCGAGCTTGTCGAGTGCCAGCGAGGGCTCGGACGGCTTGAGCGTGAGGTCGGCGTGCAGCGTGCCGTCGAGCTTGCGCTGCGGCGCGTGGCTGGCCAGCCTGGCCTCGAAGCCCGGCAGGCGCACCGCCTCGAAGCCGCCGCTGGGCGCGGCGCTCTTGAACGTCGCCTCCAGCGGCAGCTCGCCGCCACGCGAGAGCTTGCCGCTGAACGCGCTGCCCTTCAGGCTGTCGCCCTCGACGGCCAGCTCGGGCCAGTCGAGCTCCAGCGACAGCGGGTGGCCGCCTTGCGTTCCCTTGATGCGCGCCGCGAGCTTGCGCAGCGCCAGCGACTTGCGCGCCGGATCGAAGCCGAAGCGATCGATGGCGATGTCGCTGCCCGCCAGCTTGAGCGCCGCGGTGGTCGCGCTGAGCTTGAGCTGCAGGCCTTGCGCATCGACGGCCTTCTTGGCGCCGTCCCAGGCGAGCGCGCCCTTGATGCTGGCGTCGACTGCGCTGGCGCCCGGCACGTCGCCCTTGAACGCGATGTTCATGTCGCGCAGCGACGCCGAGCTGCTGCCGGTGTCCAGCGTGAGCTTGGTGTCGCCCGCGAGCTCGCCCTTGAGAGCGGGCTGGCGGAAGTCGAACTGCGCGACCACCTGGAGCGGCGACGAGGTCTTGTCGGCGAGGCGGCCGGCCGACAGCGTCTTGAGCCACATCTCGCCGTCGACCTGCGCGATCTCGTCCTTGACGCGCACCCGCACATCGGAGACGTCGACGCCGCTGATGTCGAAGCGCACCGCCTGCGAGCCGCTGCCGGTGTCCTTGGCCGGGCCGCCACTGCCCGGCGCATCCGGCTTGATCAGGTCGTCGATGTTGCTGCGGCCCTTGGCATCGCGCAGGTAGGCGAGCTGCACGCCCTTGGCCGCGATGCGGCCCACGACCACTTCGCCGTGCAGCAGCGGCAGGACGTCGACGGCCAGGCCGGCCTCTTGCAGCGCGGCGAAGGCGTCGGGCTTGCGCGGCTCGCTGAGCCTGAGCTTGGACAGCTTGACCGCCAGCCGCGGAAACACCGACAGCTCGATCGGGCCGTCGATGACCAGCGTGCGCTGGCGATGGGTCTTCATCCAGTCGATGGCCTCGCCCTTGAAGCGGTTGGGGTCGAAGCTCAGCACCAGCCAGGTCGCGAGCGCGATCAGCAGCACCACCACGGCGAGCAGCCCGATGAGGCTGCGACGAATCCAGACGGGCATGTCAATGCTTCCTTGTGAGCAGGAAATTGTGCCTTCGCCGAAGGCAAAGGGTCATCGGCCGATTCATACAATCCGTGTCATGAAGTCCTTCGACGTCCTGGTCCGCGGTTCCGGCATCGTCGGCCAGGCGCTCGCGCTGGCCCTGTCGCGCGGGGGGCTGCAAGTCGCGTTGCGTGCGAACGACGCACGACCCGACAGCGGCCCCGATGTGCGGGCCTATGCGCTCAACGCCGCCAGCGTCGCCCTGCTGCAAAGCCTCAAGGTCTGGGACGCGCTGCCGGCGCCTTCGCGCACTGCGGTGCACGACATGCACGTCGAGGGCGATTCCAGCGGCGGGCTGATCGAGTTCTCCGCCTGGGAGCAGCGCGTCGGCGAGCTGGCCTGGATCGTCGACGCCGCGGTGCTGGAGCGCGAGCTGGGCGCCGCCCTCCGCTTTGCGCCGCACGTGGCGCTGGTCACCGGCGACGTCGACGCGCCGCTGGTCGCGCTGTGCGAAGGCAAGGCGTCGGGCAGCCGCGACCGGCTGCCGGTGCACTTCGACCGTCACGACTACGGGCACCGGGCGATCGCCGCACGGCTGGTCGCCACCCAGCCGCACCGGCACACCGCGCGCCAGTGGTTCCGGTCGCCCGACGTGCTGGCGCTGCTGCCCTTCGACACGCCGCAGCCGGGCGCGTCGTATGCGATGGTGTGGTCGCTGCCCGAGGCGCGCGCCCAGGCCTTGCTCGACCTGGGCGACCGCGCCTTCGAACAGGCGCTCCTCGAGGCGACCGGCGGCGCCGCGGGCGAGCTCACGCTGGCGTCGCCGCGGGCGGGCTGGCCGCTGTCGCTGGCGCGCGCCAGCGCCTTCAGCGGCCCGGGCTGGGTGCTCCTTGGCGATGCCGCGCACGTGGTGCACCCGCTGGCGGGCCAGGGGCTCAACCTCGGCCTGGCCGACGTCGCCGCACTGGCCCGCGTGATCGCCGAGCGCGAGCCCTGGCGTGGACTGGGCGACGAGAAGATCGGTCGCCGTTACACCCGGGAACGTCTTGCGCCCACCTGGGCCATGGGCCAGATCACCGACGGCCTGCTGCAACTTTTCGCACATCCCGCACCGGCCGTGCGGGAACTTCGCAACCGCGGGCTGACTCTGGTGAACCAGCTTCCGCTGGTGAAGCGCTGGCTGACCGCGCGCGCTCTCGACTCCTGAAAGATCCCATGGCCACTTCGACTGCCTTTCTCCGGCGCCTCCTGCTCGCCGTCTGCGCCACGGTCCTGGCGGGCACAGCCCTCGCCGACGAGGCGGCCATCCGCAAGAACATCGCCGAGCGGCTGCCGCAGTACCCCAAGATCGACGAGGTCACCAAGACGCCCATCCCCGGCCTCTACGAGGTGCGCTTCGGCACCGACGTGCTGTACAGCGACGAGAACGGCAACTACCTCATCGAAGGCCAGATGCTGGAGACCAAGACCCACGTCAACGTCACCGAGGAGCGCGTCGCCAAGCTGACGGCGATCGACTTCGCGAGCCTGCCGCTGAAGGACGCCATCGTCTGGAAGCAGGGCACCGGCGCGCGCCGCCTGGTGGTCTTCGCCGACCCCAACTGCGGCTACTGCAAGCACTTCGAGCGCGAGCTGCAGAAGGTCAAGGACGTCACCGTCTACACCTTCCTGTACCC
>DASUZE010000029.1:0-59177 GCA_036377015.1 Piscinibacter sp.
GGCGGTCGGGCGCGACATCGAGGTGTGGATGGACGGGGGCATCCGCAGCGGGCAGGACGTGCTCAAGGCGCTGGCGCTGGGGGCGCGCGGCACGCTGATCGGGCGGGCGTTCCTGTACGGGCTGGGGGCGCTGGGCGAGGCCGGTGTCACGCGCTGCCTGGAGATCATCCGCAACGAGCTGGATCTGACGATGGCGTTTTGCGGGCGCACGCAGATCGAGCAGGTGGATCGCTCGATTCTCCTGCCGCCGCACGGCGCGACGACGTCGCCGGCACGTGCGGCGGTGCGCGCCATCGGTTGACACCTCCCTGATTCGAAGTCCGGAACAGCGTGCGTTTTCCCCGCAGTTCGGGCGATCGAAATCGGCACGTCCCACTAGCATCTTCGGCATCTGCGAAGAGCAAGTCGGGAGTGTCGAATGCGGGTTTCGCGCCGGGCGCTGTGCGCCATCGCGCTGGGAGGGCTGTGTGCTGCGGTTGCGCCGGTGGCGCTGGCCAGCGAGCGGGGGAGCGAGCCCACGATGTCGGCCGACGTGCGCTTCGCCGCGCGCTGGATCGCCGAGACGCGCGACAACCGCAACCTGCCCTTTGCCATCGTCGACAAGCGCGGCGCGCGGCTGTTCGTCTTCGGCCCCCGTGGCCAGCTGATCGGCACGGCGCCGGCCCTGCTGGGCATGGCCCGCGGTGACCACTCGTCCCCGGGCGTGGGTGCGCTGCCGCCGGAGCGCATTCCGGTGCCCGACCGCACCACGCCGGCCGGTCGCTTCATGAGCGAGCCCGGACGCAACCTCGACGGCGAGGACGTGGTCTGGTTCGACTACGAGGCCGGCCTGGCCATCCACCGCGTGCGTGCCAACGCGGCGCGCAGCGCGCGGCTGCAGCGCTTGTCGGCCGCCGTGCCCGACGGCCAGCGGGTGTCGGCCGGCTGCGTGGTCGTCGACACCGGGTTCTACGAGTCGGTGGTGCGCCCGGTGCTGGGCCGCGGCAAGGGCATGGTCTATGTCCTGCCCGAGACGCGCTCGGTGCAGGACATGTTCACCGGCCTCGCTGCCGCCCTCTAGGCCACCGCCGTCGCCTGCTGCATCGGCAGCGACACCCGGAAGGTCGTTCCCTTCCCCAGCTCGCTCTTCACCTCGATGCGGCCGTGGTGCTTCTGCACGATGCCGTACGACAGCGACAAGCCCAGCCCCGTGCCCTGGCCCACCGGCTTGGTGGTGAAGAACGGATCGAAGATGCGCGGCAGCACCTCGGGCGGGATGCCCGAGCCGGTGTCCTCGACCGAGAACCACACCATCGCCCCCTCGGCGCCGGTGCGGATGGTGATCACGCCGCGCGCCGGCCCCATGGCGTGCGCCGCGTTGACCACCAGGTTCATGACCACCTGGTTGATCTGCGAAGGCAGGCACTCGACCTCGGGCAGCTGTCCGAAATCGCGCACCACGTCGGCCTTGTAGCGAACCTCGCTGGCGACGATGTTCAGCGTCGACTCGATGCCCTGGTGCAGGTCGGCGCGCTGCCAGTCCTGCGAAGCGTCGACGCGCGAGAAGTCCTTGAGGTCCTGCACGATCTGGCGCACCCGCACGATCCCTTCGCGCGACTCCTGCATCAGCGCCGGCACGTCTTCCTTCAGGTAGTCCAGCCCCACGCGCTCGTGCAAGGCCGCGATGTCGGCCGTCGCCGGCGCGGCGGCCTCGTGGGCCGCGATCACGGCGAACAAGTCGGCCAGGTAGCCGTCGAGGGTGCTGAAGTTCGAGAAGATGTAGCCGATCGGGTTGTTGATCTCGTGCGCCACGCCGGCCGCGAGCTGGCCGATGGAGGCCAGCTTCTCCGACTGGATCAGCTGGCCCTCCAGGTGCTTGCGCTCGGCGATCTCGGCGTGCAGCGCCTCGTTGGCCTGGGTGAGGCGGCGGGTGCGCTCCTCCACCGCTTCTTCCAGGCTGTCGATCTGCAGCGCCGCCTGCTGCGTCATCTCCCACTTGGCCGTCAGCGCGCCGGCGAGCTGGCGCACCTCGATGTTGTCGAAAGGCTTCTTCAGGATGAGCAGGCGGTCCCGCGCGTCCAGCCGCTCCAGCACCTCTTCCCACGAGGTGTCGGAGTAGGCGGTGCAGATGACGATCTGCAGCCGCGGATCGGCCTGCCACAGGCGCTCGACCGTCTCGACGCCGTCCCATCCCGGCGGCATGCGCATGTCGACGAAGGCCATCGCGTAGGGCTGGTCCACCCGCAGCGACTCGACCACCTTGGCCAGGCCTTCCTGGCCCTGGTAGGCCGAGTCCAGCTCGAACGGCCGCTCGCCGGGGCGCAGCTCGTCGCCGAACAAGGCGGCCTTGGCGGCGTCCAGCGCGCCCTTGGCGGCGCTGGGCGGAACGAGGATCTTGCGGAAGTCCTCGTGGATGGTCGGCATGTCGTCGACCAGGAGGATGCGGCGGTTGTGCAATGTGTTCATGTCGGGTCCGTGGGCGCCGCGAGCGGCAGCTCGAGCGTGAAGGTCGCGCCGGTGCCGGGGCCGTCGCTGTGGGCGGTGAGCGTGCCGCCCATCTCGCGCGCGGCCAGCACGCAGCTGTGCAGGCCGAAGCCGTGGCCGTCCTTCTTGGTGGTGAATCCGTGGGCGAAGATGCGGGTGAGGTTCTCCGGCGCGATGCCTTCGCCGTTGTCGATCACGCTCACCTGCAGCGCCTGGTGGTCCTGCACCAGGCGCACCCGCACCGTGATGCGGTGCTCGGCGTGCGGCGCGCCGTTCATGGCGTAGCGCGCGTTGCTCACCAGGTTGACGAGGATCAGCAGCACGCGGTGCTTGTCCAGCATCAGCGCGGGCACGTCGGCGAATTCCTTGACCAGCTGCACCTGGCGCTCGGCCAGTCCGCCGGTGTCGATGCGCAGGGCGTCCTCGATCAGGTCGCGGATCCGGAGCTCCTCGACGACGCTGGAGGCGCCGGCGTACGACTGCTGGGTCGCGACGATCTCCTTGATGTGCTTGACGCTCTTGGTGAGCGCCGCCAGCTCGTCGAGCACGCCTTGCCGCTCCTCCGCCAGCGCCTGGGCCAGCTGCCGCAGGTAGCCCGGCAGCAGCTTGCCGCGCGCATCGTTCGTCAGGTAGGCGCCGAGCTCGCCGGCGTGGTCGTCGAGCAGCTTGACGGCGCGTGCCAGCCCCGCCGATTCGGAGTCGCGCACCCGGGTGCTGATGAGCTCGGCCGACACGTTCACGCTGTTGAGCACGTTGCCCACGTTGTGCAGCACGTTGGTCGCGATCTCGGCCATGCCGGCCTGGCGGGCGTTCTCCAGCAGCTGGCGCTGCGCCGCCTGCTGCTCGCGCGCCTTGCGCACCGTCTCGGCGGCTTCCTCGCGGCGGAAGAAGAAGTGGCCGGTGGTGAGCAGGATGACGATGATCGGCGCCGCCGCGACCACCACCACGATGCCGGACTGCCGGAAGCTCAGGTACAGGAAGGTCGCGACCGAGGCATTGCCGGCGTAGGCGACGCCCAGCCAGCCGAAGGAGTCGAGGAAGTCGCGCCAGCGCAGCGGCTCGTTGCGCTTGAGCCGCGGCACCATGGTCACCATCAGCGTGTTGAGCACGAAGTAGCCGAGCGCGAAGGCGATCGCGCCCACCAGCAGCAGTCCTTCGTTGAACAGCCCGTGGCGCTGCAGCGCCGCCAGCAGCGCTTGCAGCGCCGAGCCGGCGCCGAACATCGCCAGCCCGGCCATGGCGGGACTCGCGATGCGGCTGGTCCAGCGCCTGGACGTGCGCCACGAGCCGACCAGCGCCTCGCCGGCCGAGGCGAGCGCCGCGGCCTCGGGGCCGTTGAGCAGCAGCAGCAGGAAGATGAAGATCTCGCCGGCGGTGAAGGAGTTGGTCGAGCGAGGGATGCGCACCGGCACCAGCCCGGCCAGCATGGCGAGCAGGGTGCCGCACACCACGTGCAGCCAGGCCGCGGCGGGCAGTCCGATCAGGTGGCGCGCCGAGTGCACGAGCACCGCCACGCCCAGCAGCACCACCGTCCACCAGTAGGCGGTGGCCTTGCGGTTGTAGTCGGGCATGAAGCGCAGGTGAGGGCGCAGCCACCAGGGCGGCGGCGCCTCGACAGTCGCGACGGCGGCGAGGCTGTTCACGCTCAGGGCTCGCCGCGCACGACGATCTCGCTCAGCACCAGGCCTTCGCTCAGGACCAGCCCTTCGCTGAGGACCAGGCCTTCGCTGAGCACCAGCCCTTCGCTCAGCACGATGCCTTCGCTGAGCACGATGCCCTCGCTGAGGACGATGCCCTCGCTCAGCACGATCCCTTCGCTGAGCACGATGCCGCTGCCCGAGGCCAGCCAGCCCGCCAGCGTCGCGGTGGGGATGAAGCCGCCCGTGCGCCCGCGCAGGGAGCTCTCGCCTGCCAGGCGCGTGACCCAGGCCACGCCCGGCGTGAGGAAGCGCTGCGCCACCACCGGCAGGGCGACGATGGACCGGATGCGCGGCGATCCTGCGAGCACCAGGCGCTGCGCCGACTGGCGCACCCACACCAGGCGCGGGTCGTAGATCGGCTGGTGCTGGGTGAACAAGGCGCTGCCGCTGAACAGATGGCTGCCGCCCGCCACCACGATGCGGCTCCACGGCACGACGCTGCCGTCGACGACCGAGACCGGCAGCGGCAGCGTCTTGCCGGGTGCCAACAGGTTGTCGCCGGGCGCGAGGGTGCCGCCGGCGATGCGCTCGGCGATGTCGCTGCGCAGCGCACCGGCCAGGCGCACCGCGCCGTCGACGTTCAGCAGGCCGGTGCCTTGCTGCAGCAGGTTGGCGCCGGCCAGCGGCTGGGCGGTGTACTGCAGGATGGCCTTGGCCAGCGGCGGCGTGAGTCCGGGGTTGGCTTGCAGCATCAGCGCCAGGGTGCCGGCCACGGCCGGCGCGGCGATCGAGGTGCCGCTCAGGTTCATCAGTTGCTGGCCGCGCGGCTGCGCAGTCCCGCCGTAGGGCGCCGACAGCTCCGGATAGCGGCTGGCCAGGGCGCTCCAGGTACCGGACCGGTCGGTGGCGAGCACGCTCACGACCTTGTTGCCCGGCGCGACCAGGTCGGGCTTGAGCAGGTTGTCGATCACGCGGCGACCCTGCGCGTCGACGTGCACGCCGCGGGTGGGCCCGCGCGAGCTGAAGAAGTTGACGCTGTCGTCGCCGCGCTGCGGGGTGCCGTGCATGTTGACCGCGCCCACCGTGATCGCCGACGGCTCGTTGCCGGGCGCGCTGATGCTGCCGTAGCGCTCGGTCCCATCCGCGCCGCGGCCGTAGTTGCCGGCTGCCACCACCACGGCAATCCCGGCGGCGCCGGCGCTGCGCACCGCGCGGCACAGCGGATCGGTGAGGTAGGACTCGGTCGAGTCGGCCGCCAGGCTCAGGTTGAGCACGCGGATGCCGTACTCGCCGGCGTGCAGGATCACCCAGTCGATGCCGGCGAGCACGTCGCTGAGCTGGCCCTGGCCCTCGCTGTCGAGCACCTTCACGTCGATCAGGTTGGCATTCGGGGCGATGCCCGCGGCGTCGAGCGCCTGCGAGCCGCCGCGTCCCGCGGCGACGCCCGCGACGTGGCTGCCGTGGCCGTAGAGGTCGGCCTGCGCGCCGCGATCCTTGGCGCTCTCGTCGGCCATGCCCACGAGGTCGACGGCGCGCACGACTCGCGACGTGCGTCCGGCGGCGTCGCGGAAGCCCTGGTGGGTCGACGCGATGCCCGAATCGAGCACCGCGATGCCGACGCCGCTGCCGTCGAGTCCGGCGAAGCGGCCGCCGCTGCGGACTGCCGCGGCGCCGGTCGCGAGCTCCAGCGTGCTGAAGGTGCGCGCCGCCCTGCGGTTGGGCGAGATGCTTTGCACGTCGGCTCGCGCGGCGATGTCGTCGACCCGGTCGGCCGGCAGCATCACGTACAGCGCGGGCACGGCGAGGTAGCGGTGGTAGACCGAGCCGCCGGCGGCGAGCACGGCGGCGCGCAGCTCGACCAGATCGGGATCGGAGGAATCGGCGACGACGACGGCCTGGACCTTGCGCACACCGTCGTGCTCGCGCGCCCAGCGCTGGCGCGGTGCGCCGCTCTCGCGAAGCGCATCGCGCAGGTCGCTCGCGACCTTGTGCGCGCCCTGCGACTGCGCCACGGCGCGGCCCGGCATCAGCAGCGAGGCGAGCAGCATCAGCGTGGCCAGCACGCTGAAGGCCAGCCGCAGCGCGCGCGATTCGACCAGGATGACGAGGCGGTCGGCGGTGGACCGTGGGGACGGTCGAACGGAATCGTTGGACATGACTGCTCCCTGAGTGGCTCCGTGAAACTGCATCGGAACACTCGGGGAGAGGACGGGGTCGCGGGGACCTCCGGCAACAGGGCGTCGCCAGCCGCCGGTGCACACCGGCGGTTCGACAAGGCCGGAGGGACCGGTCTCGCCTGCGTGGCAACCCCGCTGTCATCGCTTCTCGACGAAGCCTTAGACCGGAAGCTTTGCGACCCCGGCTTTCGCGCGGGTGTGCCTTTGTCATCAGTGCGCGGACTGTATCGACACCGCCCGCACGTCGCTACAGCCGAAGCCCGCCGGCGTTACAAGCGCGGCGGCAAGAGCGTGATGGAGTTGCCGCCGCGGGTATCCTCATCGCTCCCGCCAACGAACCGAAGGTCCGCCATGCCCGCCACCCGCATCCCCGCCACCTTGATCCCCGGAGACGGCATCGGTCACGAGATCGTCGACGCCACCCTCGCCGCGCTCGATGCGCTGGGCGCGCCGTTCGATTGGGACCGGCAGATCGCGGGCCTCGAAGGCGTGCGCACCGCGGGCGATCCGCTTCCGGCCGCGACGCTGGACAGCATCCGGCGCACCCGCCTGGCGCTGAAGGGACCGCTGGAAACACCTTCGGGCGGCGGCTATCGCTCGTCGAACGTGCGGCTGCGCGAGGCGTTCAGGCTCTACGCCAACCTGCGACCTGCGCGCACGCTCGTCCCGGGCGGCCGCTTCGACGACATCGACCTGGTGATCGTGCGCGAGAACCTGGAGGGCCTGTACATCGGCCACGAGCACTACATCGAGATCGACGACGACCCGCATGCCGTGGCCATGGCCACCGGCGTCAACACGCGCCGCGGCAGCCGCCGGCTGCTCGAGTTCGCCTTCGAGCACGCCATCGCCACCGGCCGCAAGAAGGTGACCATCGTGCACAAGGCCAACATCATGAAGGCGCTCACCGGCATCTTCCTGGAGACGGCGCAGCAGCTGTACGAGGAGCGCTACCAGGGCCGCATCGCCTTCGACGCGGTGATCATCGACGCCTGCGCGATGAAGCTGGTGCTCAACCCCTGGCAGTTCGACGTGCTGGTCACGACCAACCTGTTCGGCGACATCCTGTCCGACCTGGCGGCGGGCCTGGTCGGCGGGCTGGGCATGGCCCCGGGCGCCAACATCGGCGCCGACGCCGCCATCTTCGAGGCGGTCCACGGATCGGCGCCCGACATCGCGGGCAAGGGCATCGCCAACCCCACCGCGCTGCTGCTCGCCGCCGCGATGATGCTGGACCACTGCCGGCTCCCCGAGATGGCCATGCGGCTGCGCCGTGCGATCTCCGACACGCTCAATGCCGACGGCGTGCGCACCGGCGACCTGGGCGGCAAGGCGAACACCGCGGCGTTCACGAAGGCGCTGGTCGCACGCATATCGAACGGCTGATGTCCGGTTCTTTCAACGGGCTGCGTATCTCCCTCTGAGGACGCATCCCGACACGCGGCGTGGACAACCGCGGGCTCGGTGCGTTGGCGGAGGACCGAGACCATGAGCGCACGAAGGCAGCCCTATCGCATCGGCCTGATCGTTCCGAGTTCGAACACGACGATGGAGACCGAGCTTCCCGAACTGCTGCAGCGCCAGCAGCTGGGCAGCGGTCATCGCTTCAGCTTTCACGCGGCCCGGCTGCGCCTGCAGCAGGTCACGCCCGAGGCCCTGGCGCGCATGAACGAGTCGGCCGACGCCGCGGTCGAGATGCTGTGCGACGCGCGCGTCGACGCCATCGTCTACGCCTGCCTGGTCGCGGTGATGGCGGGGGGCCGGGCCTGCGTCGATCGCACGCCGGCGCAGCTGGCGGCGCGTGCCGCGGGTGCCGGCCAGGCCCCGGCGGTCCTGACCAGCGCGGGCGCGCTGGTGGCCGCCCTCGAATGCTTCTCGGCCAAGCGCATCACCATGATCGCGCCGTACCGCAAGGCGCTGACCGACCAGGTCGCCGCGACCCTCGGCGACTGCGGCATCCGCGTCGTGCAAAGCCGCTCGCTGGAGGTGGTCGACAACGCCGAGGTCGGCCGGCTCGACCCGGCCAAGCTGCTGAGCCTGGCGGCGCAGATGGACTTCTCGGGCTCCGATGCCCTGGTCATCTCCGCCTGCGTGCAGATGCCTTCGCTGGACGTCATCGACCAGGCGGAGCAGAAGCTCGGCCTGCCGGTGATCAGCGCGGCCACGGCCAGCGTGTTCGAGCTGCTGCGCCAGCTCGAGATCGAGCCGGCCATCGCCGATGCCGGCCTGCTGCTGAGAAGCCGCGACCGGGCCGGCCGGCAGCCGGTGCTGTCGTGAAGGTCATCGACATCCGCCACCGCGACGCGATGGACTTCGCCATCGACGAGCTGCACCTGAACCCGGTCGTCGTGCAGCTGCCCACGGTGTTCGTGCTGCTGGCCGCGCCCACCGGTCGCGGCGCGCAGCAGCTCGACGAGTGCAAGACCCGGCTGGCGGGCAAGAACTACGGCACCGCCATCGGCTCGGTCGAGCGCTTCCTGGCCCATGCCGATCGCGCGCAGCTGCCCGATGCCTTCAGCGCGCCGGGAGCACTTCGAGCCGATGACGGGCAGCTTCATCCGGGTGCGCTTTCGCAGCGCCGACTTCCAGTCGCCCACCATCCGCGACGGTACCCACCAGGGCGTGCTGCTCGACGGCCCGCATCGGCAGCTGTTCAAGCGCATCGAAGCGGCTTTCCAGGCCCATCCCCCGGAGCCGATCTGGGGCGGCGTCAACTATGCGGCGCCGCTGTGCACCAGCTGCAACATGAGCGGCGATCCCGAGGGCTCGATCGTGCGCACGGAAAAGGCGCTGGCGTTCGCGCGCCTGCGCGGCTTGCGACTGGTGCTGACCTGTCCGCCGGCGGCGGGCGAGCTCGGCTCCTATCCCGTCCTGGGCTACGAGCCCGCCGGGGTGCGCGTGCACCGGCCGGGGCCTTGCCTGGAGCGATTCAAGGAAAAAGTGCCGCCCGCGCTGCGCACCTGGTGAGACCACCGGGAGAAACACCCACCCCGCACGCTGGCGCTTCGTGGTTTCATCGTCCAGAGCACCGACGAGGTCGAGACGTGCGGACCTGGATATCCCTGCTGTGTTGTGCGTGGCTGGTGGGTTGCGCCCAGGCGCCCCTGGTGACGCGCGGCGAGCACCTCTTGCGCGACGAGCTGTTCAACCCGCCGGCGCAGGCCATCCAGGCCGACGAGGTGTTCGCGATCAGCGACGAGATGCGCGCCTACGTGCGCAACGAGATCATCGGCCACTCGCGCGGCAAGTCGCGCCAGCAGGCGCTGGCCGATGCGCTGTACCAGCGCGGCGGGCTGAGGCTGGAGTACGACGCATCCGCCACGCGCAACGCCGCCGAGGCTTTCCACGCGCGCTCGGGCAACTGCCTGTCCCTGGTGATCATGACGGCTGCCTTCGCGCGCGAGCTCGGGCTGCGGGTCGAATACCAGAGCGCGTTGAACGAGGAGGCCTGGAGCCGCAGCGCGGGGCTGTACCTGCGCAGCGGCCACGTCAACCTGACGCTGGGCCGGCGCATCATCGATGCGGGACCGGGCGACAGCCGTTCGGTCACCATCGACTTCCTGGCCTCCGAGGACGTGCGCCGGCTGCGCACCCGCATCGTCGACGAGCGGACGGTGCTGGCGATGTACATGAACAACCGCGCCGCCGAGGCGCTGGTGGCGCAGCGCCTGGACGATGCCTACGCCTGGGCCCGTGAAGCCGTGGTGCAGGGCCCGGCCTTCCTGAGCGCGTTCAACACGCTGGGCGTGATCTACCTGCGCCACGGCAACCTGGCGCCGGCCGAGCAGGTGTTCCGGCACGTGCTCGAGCGCGAGCCCGCCAACACGCGCGCCATGTACAACCTGGCCCAGGTGCTGGTGATGCTCGGTCGCGACCGCGAGGCCGCCGAGTGGCAGCACAAGCTGGCGCAGATCGAGCCCAATCCGCCGTTCCACTTCTTCAACCTCGGCATTGCGGCGATGGCGCGCAACGACTTCCGCGCCGCACGCGACCTGTTCGCCCGCGAGGTGGATCGCGCCGACTACTACCACGAGTTCCACTTCTGGCTCGCGCAGGCGAGCTTCGGCCTGGGAGACTTCGAGCAGGCCCGCAAGCACCTGGCGCTGGCCATGGACAGCAGCACCACCCGCCGCGACCACGACCTGTACGCCGCCAAGCTGGCGTGGATGAAGTCGCACGGGTATCAGTAGGTCAGCGGGCGATCAGCTTCGACGCCTTGCGCAGGTCGGCCAGCCAAAGGGCATAGGCCTCGGCCCGGTCCTCGTCGAACACCCGCAGCAGCGCCGATGGATGCAGCGTGACGAGCACGCGCAGTCCGTCCTCGCGCTCCAGCCAATGCCCGCGCTGTGCCATCACCGGCACCGGATAGCCCATGAGCTGGCGCGCCGCCGTCGCGCCCAGCGCGATCGCGGCCTGCGGCTTGACGTGGGCGATCTCGCTCTCCAGCCAGTGCAGGCAGGCGGCGGCCTCGCGCTGGGCCGGCGTCTTGTGCATGCGGCGCTTGCCGCGCATCTCGAACTTGAAGTGCTTGACCGCGTTGGTGAGGTACAGCGCGTCGCGCGGCCAGCCCAGCTCGCCCAGCGCACGGTCCAGCAGCTGGCCGGCGGGGCCGACGAAGGGACGGCCCTGGCGGTCCTCCTGGTCGCCCGGCTGCTCGCCCACCAGCATCAGCGCTGCGCGCAGCGGCCCTTCGCCCCAGACGGTCTGGATCGCATGGAAGCCGAGCGGGCATTCGCGGCACTCGCGCGCGGCCTCGCGCTGCTCGTTCAGCGCGTGTAAGTCTTGCTCGACGTCGGCAGCCTTTGCCGGGGAGGGCGGTGGCGGGGGCGGGCGGGGCATGGATCGGCGCTTCCTGTCGTCGATCCAGCAAAGAAAGAGCCCGCCGAGGCGGGCCCTTCGCGAGGGGCGGAAGGCCGCTACTTGCTGGCGGCCGACGCGGCCGGCGCCGCCGAGGCCGGCGCCGATACCGCGGCCGGCGCGGCGTGCGTCGCCGTCGTTCCGCCGGCGCCGGCCATCGGCAGCAGCGGCACGATCAGCAGTGCCACGATGTTGATGATCTTGATCAGCGGATTGACCGCCGGGCCGGCCGTGTCCTTGTAGGGATCGCCGACGGTGTCGCCGGTCACGGCCGCCTTGTGCGCATCGGAGCCCTTGCCGCCGTGGTGACCGTCCTCGATGTACTTCTTGGCGTTGTCCCAGGCGCCGCCGCCGGTGCACATGGAGATCGCGACGAACAGGCCGGTCACGATGGTGCCCATGAGCAGGCCGCCCAGCGCGGCCGGGCCGAGCAGCAGGCCCACGAGAATGGGCACGACCACCGGCAGCAGGCTGGGGATCACCATCTCCTTGATGGCAGCCGAGGTCAGCATGTCGACCGCGCGGCCGTATTCGGGCTTGCCGGTGCCTTCCATGATGCCCTTGATCTCGCGGAACTGGCGGCGCACTTCTTCCACCACGCTGCCCGCCGCGCGGCCCACGGCTTCCATGGCCATGGCGCCGAACAGGTAGGGGATGAGGCCGCCGAGGAACAGGCCCACGATCACCTTGTGGTCGGACAGGTCGAAGCTCAGGTGGATGCCGCGTGCTTCGAGCGCGTGCGTGTAGTCGGCGAACAGCACCAGCGCGGCCAGGCCGGCCGAGCCGATCGCGTAGCCCTTGGTCACTGCCTTGGTGGTGTTGCCGACGGCATCGAGCGGGTCCGTGATGTCGCGCACGCTGTCGGGCAGATCGGCCATCTCGGCGATGCCGCCGGCGTTGTCGGTGATCGGGCCATAGGCGTCGAGCGCGACGATGATGCCGGCCATGCTCAGCATGGAGGTGGCCGCGATCGCGATGCCGTACAGGCCGCCCAGCGAGAACGACACCCAGATGGCCAGGCACACGAACAGCACCGGCCAGGCGGTGGACTTCATCGACACGCCCAGGCCCGCGATGATGTTGGTGCCGTGGCCGGTCGTCGAGGCTTGCGCCACGTGCTGCACCGGCTTGTAGTCGGTGCCGGTGTAGTACTCGGTGATCCACACCATCGCGGCGGTCAGCACCAGGCCGACCACGCAGGTGCCGAACAGGCGCATCTGCGTGCCGCTCTGGTAGATGGCGTCGTCGGGAATGATCGACCTGGTGATGAAGAAGAAGCCGATCAGCGAGATCACGCCGGCCACGATGAGGCCGCGGTACAGCGCCGGCATCACGTTCTTCATGCCGGGCGAGGCCTTGACCGCGCTGCAGCCGATGATCGAGGCGATGATCGAGAAGCCGCCCAGCGCCAGCGGGTACACCGCCGCGTTGTAGGGCGAGCCGGCGACCATCAGCGCGCCCAGCGTCATGGTGGCGATCAGCGTGACGGCGTAGGTCTCGAACAGGTCGGCGGCCATGCCGGCGCAGTCGCCGACGTTGTCGCCCACGTTGTCGGCGATCACCGCGGGGTTGCGCGGGTCGTCTTCGGGGATGCCGGCCTCGACCTTGCCCACCAGGTCGGCGCCGACGTCAGCGCCCTTGGTGAAGATGCCGCCGCCCAGGCGCGCGAAGATCGAGATCAGCGACGAGCCGAAGGCCAGGCCCAGGAGCGGCTTGAGCACGCTGGCCAGGGTCTTGTCCGGCGTGAGGTTGCCGTTGCCGCTGATGAACATGAAGAACAGCGTGACCCCCAGCAGGCCCAGCCCGACCACCAGCATGCCGGTGATCGCGCCGCCCTTGAAAGCCACCGCCAGCGCGGGCGCGATGCCCTGCGTGGCGGCCTGCGCCGTGCGCACGTTGGCGCGCACCGAGATGTTCATGCCGATGAAGCCGCACGCGCCCGAGAGCACCGCGCCGATCACGAAGCCCACGGCGGTGGTGCCGTCGAGGAACACGCCGATCAGGATGGCCAGCACCACGCCGGCGAGGGCAATGGTGCGGTACTGCCGCGCCAGGTAGGCGGCAGCCCCCTGCTGGATGGCGCTCGCGATCTCCTGCATGCGCGCGTTGCCCGCGCTCTGACCCAGGATCCAGCTGCGTTGAATGAAGCCGTAGACGACAGCGGCCAAGCCGCAGGCAAGCGCAAAGTACAGCGCCGCGGAAGTGGATATCAACGGAATCTCCTTCTTCTGTCCGGGGGGGTGATTGGAAGAATGCGCGCCCATGCAAGAGCGGGGCCGGGCGCTCGGATCAGCCGGCGCATGCTACGGGAAGCCCCTGGACAAGGCAACGAGCGCAACATGGGGGTTTTTCAGCGGAGACAGTCGTCGGAAAGACAGTCAGGCCCTTGCAAGTCCGACCGGTAAAATTCGGGTTTTCCCGAAAACCTCCTCAGCCCTTTCAAACACCATGAGCCTGCACAACGTCACCCCCGGCGCGAAGGCGCCCGAGCAGTTCAACGTGATCATCGAGATCCCGATGAACGCCGACCCGATCAAGTACGAGGTCGACAAGGAGACCGGCGCGATGTTCGTCGACAGGTTCATGACCACGGCCATGCACTACCCGTGCAACTACGGCTACGTGCCGCAGACGCTGGCCGACGACGGCGATCCGGTCGACGTGCTGGTCATCACGCCGTTCCCGCTCACGCCGGGCGTGGTCGTCACCTGCCGCCCCATCGGCGTGCTGAAGATGGACGACGAAGCCGGCGGTGACTCCAAGCTGCTGGCGGTGCCGATCGACAAGATCCTGCCCATCTACACCCACTGGCAGAAGCCCGACGACATCAACCCGATGCGGCTCAAGGCCATCACCCACTTCTTCGAGCACTACAAGGACCTGGAGCCGAACAAGTGGGTCAAGGTGCAGGGGTGGGAAGGGCCCGACTCGGCCAAGGCAGAGATCACGACGGGCATCGCCGCCTACGTCAAGAGCAAGGCGAAGTAAGCCGGGTCGCGCTGCGCCAGCGTATCGAGGGGAGCCCATGGGCTCCCCTTTGCTTTGCAATGGCGAAACGCATCGCGGCGCGAGCGCGCTCTAAACTGCGCCGCAAACTTCCGGCCGCCGCACCATGCTTCACCGCCTCCTGTGTCTCGCGCTGTTCGCCTTCGTCTCGGTCGCGCCCGCCGCGGCCCAGGTCCTGCCGCCGGGCGTGTCCAAGGTGACCTCGGTCGAGGGCATCGACGAGTACCGGCTGGCCAACGGCCTGCAGGTCCTCCTGGTGCCCGACGACTCGAAGCCCACCACCACCGTCAACCTCACGATCCGCGTGGGCTCGCGGCAGGAGAACTACGGCGAGACGGGGATGGCCCACCTGCTCGAGCACATGATGTTCAAGGGCACGCCCACCCATCCCAAGGTCTGGGCCGAATTCCAGAAGCGCGGCCTGCGCGCCAACGGCACGACGGGGCCCGACCGGACCAACTACCACGCGAGCTTTTCCGCCGACGAGGACAACCTCGCCTGGTACGTGGGCTGGCTGGCCGATGCGCTGGTCAACAGCTTGATCGCGCGCAAGGACCTGGACACCGAGATGACGGTGGTGCGCAACGAGATGGAAATGGGCGAGAACAGCCCCGAGCGCTCGCTGTACAAGAAGACGCTGGCGACGATGTTCGACTGGCACAACTACGGCAAGGACACGATCGGCGCGCGCGCCGACGTCGAGAACGTCGACATCCCGAGTCTGCGGGCCTACTACCGCACCTACTACCAGCCCGACAACGCGACGCTGGTCGTGTCGGGCAAGTTCGTGCCGGCCAAGACGCTGGCGCTGGTGTCGCGCGCCTTCGGCAAGATCAAGAAGCCCACGCGCAAGCTGCCGGTGCTGTACACGCTCGATTCGTCGCAGGACGGCGAGCGCAGCGTCGTGGTGAGACGCGTCGGCGGCACGCCGATCTTCTTCGCCGGCTACCACGTCCCTGCCGGCGCCGACCCCGACTACGCCGCGGTCGAGCTGCTGGTCCAGGTGATGGGCGACACGCCCTCCGGGCGCCTGCACAAGCGGCTCACCGAGAAGCAGCTCGCGGCCGGCACCTTCGCCTTCTCTCAGCCCATGGCGGAGCCCGGCTACAGCATCTTCGGCGCGCAGCTCGCGCCGGGACAGGACGTCGACAAGGCGCGCGCCGAGATGATCGCCACGCTGGAGTCGGCGGCCACCGAGCCGATCGCCGATGAAGAGCTGCAGCGCGCCAAGGCGAAGTGGCTGAAGGCCTGGGAGCTGTCGTTCACCAATCCGGAGGCGATCGGCCTCGCGCTCAGCGAATCGATCGCGCAGGGCGACTGGCGCCTGTTCTTCCTGCTGCGCGACCGCGTGCGCAATGCCAAGCTGGCCGACGTGCAGCGCGTGGCCACGCAATACCTGATCAACACCAACCGGACGCTGGGCACCTACTTGCCGAGCGACAAGCCGCAGCGCGCACCGGCGCCGGTCGACGTGAGCGTGGGCGAGCAGCTGAAGTCCTTCAAGGCCGAATCGGCCGCCGCGGCGGTCGAGGCCTTCGAGGCCACGCCGACCAACATCGACAAGCGCACCCAGCGCTTCACCGTGGGCGGCGTGCAGGCCGCGCTGCTGCCCAAGGGCACGCGCGGCGGCGCGGTGCATGCCTTCCTCACGCTGCGCTTCGGCGACGAGAAGAGCCTGTTCGGGCAGGGCGAGCTGCCCGATGTCGTGGGCGCGCTGCTCGACAAGGGAACGCGCACGCTGACGCGCGAGCAGTTCCAGGACAAGCTCGACCAGCTCAAGACCGAGATGTCGGTGATCCCCGGCGTCGGGCAGGTCAGCGTGCACCTGGTGTCGCGTCGCGACCAGTTGCCGGCGGCCATCGCGCTGGTGGGCGAGATGCTGCGCTCGCCGGCGTTTCCGCCCGAGTCGCTGGACGAGGTGAAGCGCCAGGCCCTGGCCGGCATCGAGCAGCAGCGCAAGAAGCCCGAGGCGGTCGCGGAGAACGCGGTGGCCCGCGTCGGCAATCCTTATCCGAGAGGCGACGTGCGCTACGCCCGGACCTTCGACGAGACCGCAGCCGATGTCTCGTCGGTCACGATCGAGAAGGTGCGCGAGTTCCACAGCCGCTTCTACGGCGCGAAGCGGGCGCAGTTCGCCGCGGTGGGCGACCTCGATCCGGCCGCGGTGCGCCAGGCGCTGGAGAAGGCGCTCGGCGACTGGAACGCCGGCATGCCCTATGCGCGCGTGCCGACGCCCATCGTGCCCATCCCGGCGCAGCGGCTGCTGCTGCGGGTGCCCGACAACCAGAACGCCACCATGTACGCCAAGATGGACGTTCCGCTGTCCGACAACGACGCCGACTATCCGGCGCTCATGATGGTCAACCACCTGCTGGGCAGCAGCGGCAGCTCGCGGCTGTGGAAGCGCATCCGCGAGGGCGAAGGGCTGTCCTACGACGTGCGCACCTTCGTCGACTGGGACAACGAGGAGCCGCACTCGCTGTGGATCTCGACCGCGATCTTCGCGCCGCAGAACCAGCCCAAGGTCGAGGCGGCGTGGAAGGACGAGCTGGCGCGTGCGCTGAAAGACGGCTTCACGGCGCAGGAACTGGCCGAGGGCCAGCGCGGCCTGCTCAGCCGGCGTCGCCTGTCGCGGGCGCAGGATGCGAGCGTCGCGGGGCTGTGGGCGGTGAACCTGTACCTCGGGCGCACGTTCCAGAAGAGCGCGGAGGTCGATGCGGCGCTCGAGAAGCTCACGCTGGCCGACGTCAATGCGGCCTTGCGCAAGTACCTGAAGCCCGAGCAGTTCGTGTCGGCCTTCGCCGGCGAATTCAAGCCCTGAACGGGCGCCGCTCGTTCAGCTCGTCGAGGTAGTGCTCGACGCCCTCGCCTTCGCGCGCGAGGAAGTCGGCCACCGCGGCGGCGAACTGAGGGTGCGCGAGCCAGTGTGCAGACCAGGTCTGCACCGGCATCAGCCCGCGCGCCATCTTGTGCTCGCCCTGGGCGCCGCCTTCGAAGCGGCGCATGCCGTGGGCGATGCACCAGGCGAGCGGCTGGTAGTAGCAGGCGTCGAAGTGCAGGAAGGGGATGGGCTTGATCGCACCCCAGTAGCGCCCGAAGGCCGCGCCGCGTTCGCGGTCGATCGCGATCAGCGAGGCGGCGACGCGCTTGCCGTCCTTCCACGCGAGGAACAGCAGCCAGTGGCCCGGCATGGTCTGCGCCATGCGGCGGAAGAAGTCGCGCGTGAGGTAGGGCGTGGAATGGTGCGCTCGGTAGGTGAGGGTGTAGCAGCGGTAGAAGAAGTCCCAGTCGGCCGTCTCGATCTGCTCGCCTTGCAAGGTGGTGAAGCTCACGCCTTGCTCCGCGACGCGGCGCCGCTCCTGCTGGATCTTCTTGCGCTTGTCGCGATGCAGCGTCGCGAGGAAGTCGGCGAAGTCGGCGTAGGGCTCGCCTTCGCGGTGGGTCCAGTGGAACTGCACCGTGCTGCGCATCATCCAGCCGGCCTGCTGTGCCGCCTCGCGGTCGGCGTCGTTGAGGAACAGCACGTGCGCCGACGACAGGCCCGCATCGCGCACGATCTGCGCCATCGCTTGCAGCAAGGCCTGGCGAGAAGCCGCGTCGCGAGCCATCAGCCGCGGCCCCGGCACCGGGGTGAAGGGGATCGTGTTCAGCAGCTTGGGGTAGTAGCGCAAGCCATGGCGGTGGTAGGCCTCGGCCCAGGCCCAGTCGAAGACGTACTCGCCGTAGGAGTGGTCCTTGAGGTACAGCGGACAGGCCGCAGCCAGCTCGTCGCCGCGCTCGATGACCAGGAACTGCGGCTGCCAGCCGGTGTCCGCGGTGGCGCTGCCCGACTCGTGCAGCGCCGCCAGGTATTCGTGCCGCATGAAGGGTGTGGCGTCCGGGTGCGTGTCGAGCAGGGCGTTCCAGCGCGCCGGCTCGATCGCGTCCAGGTCGTCCAGCACCCGAATGACATAATCGTTCGAGCCCGTTTCCTCACGCATGGCGCGATGTTAGGTCCTGGTCGCCAGCCCTTCGGATTCCACGCTTAAACTACTTTGCACGAGGAGCCGTCCATGAAGCAGATCACCGCCATCGTCAAGCCGTTCAAGCTCGAGGAGGTCCGCGAAGCGCTCGCCGAAGTGGGCGTGACCGGCCTCACCGTAACCGAGGTCAAGGGCTTCGGTCGGCAGAAGGGCCACACCGAGCTGTATCGCGGTGCCGAATACGTGGTCGACTTCCTGCCCAAGGTGAAGGTGGAGGTCGTCGTGAAAGACGCCGACACCGATCGCTGCGTCGACGCCATCGTCAAGGCGGCCAAGACCGGCAAGATCGGCGACGGCAAGATCTTCGTCACCCCAGTGGAGCAGGTGGTGCGCATCCGCACCGGCGAGACTGACGAAGACGCGGTCTGAACGAAGGCGCCCCGGGCGCCTTCTTCGTTTTCAGATGCGGCGGTAGTCGTCGGGCGCGGTGGCGAGCCGCGCGAGCGCCTCCAGGCGCTGCAGCAAGGGCTCGGGGTCGGCGTCGACCTGCAGCAGGTCTCGCTGGGCCTGCGCCACGAAGCCCCGCTGCTGGGTCTGGCCCAGGAAGTCGAGCAAGGTGTCGTAGTAGCCGTCCACGTTGAGCAGGCCCACCGGCTTGTCGTGGTAGCCCAGCTGGCGCCAGGTCCAGACTTCGAACAGCTCCTCGAAGGTGCCGATGCCGCCCGGCAACGCAAGGAAGGCGTCGGCCCGCTCGGCCATCATCTGCTTGCGCTCGTGCATGGTCTCGACGACGTGCAACTCGTGCAGCGCGCGGTGTCCGAGCTCACGCTCCATCAGGGTCGACGGGATGACGCCCACGACACGGGCGCCGGCAGCCAGCGCGGCGTCGGCCACCACGCCCATCAAGCCGGCGCGTCCGCCGCCGTAGACCAGCTGCCAGCCATGGCGGCCGATCAGCGTCCCGACGGCTTCGGCGGCGCGGGCATAGGCGGGCTCGGAACCGCTGCGCGATCCGCAGTAGACGCACAGGGACAGGGTCGCTCTCATGCGAAGAAGCGATGCCACGCCGCGGCGGCCCAGATGGCGCCGCACAGCATCAACGACAGGAACACGGCGGCGCTCGCCAGGTCCTTGGCGCGCTTGGACAGGTCGTGCAGCTCGAACGAGACGCGATCGATGGCGGCCTCGATGCCGGAATTGAGCAGCTCCACGATCAGGACCAGCGCGACCGAGCCGGCGAGCAGCGCCACCTCGACCCAGCTGCGGCCAAGCCAGAACGCCGCCGGCAGTAGCACCACGGCAATCCAGGCCTCCTGGCGGAATGCGCTCTCTCCACGGTAGGCGGTTTTCAAGCCGGCCAGCGAATAGCCGGTGGCGCGCACGACCCGGTCCAGCCCGGTGCGGCCCTTGAAGGGATTTGTCATCGGCCGTGATTGTGCCGCGAGAACGCGACGCTTCGATTCAACCCGCAGGGCGCCAGGTGACCAGCCGCGTGCCGCAGATGACGTCGTGCAGGAACTGGCGCGACGGGTGCAGGCGGCTCGTGAGCGCGTACCCGATCACGCCGGCCAGCAGCGTGGCCATGGTCGCGCCCAGGCTGTGCAGGCCCGAGGCGTAGACGACCAGCAGGGCGGGCATGAACCACAGCCAGCTCAGCAGGTAGCGGGCGAGGGCGCGCCGCTCGCCGACCGAGCGACCGTCGCGATCGACCAGCCGCACGTGCCAGGCCTTCATCGCGACCGTCTGGCCGCCGTGCGACCAGAACCAGACGAAATAGATGCCGAGGATGACGAACAGGAAGGCCTGCAGCCCATGTCGCCCGACCAGCGCGTGACGCTGCTGGGTCAGGCTCGAGAACAGGTAGCCGGAGATCATCAACACCCCGAACAGCAGAACGCCCTCGTAGACGAAGCAGGCCAGCCGGCGGCGCAGGCTGGGAGCGGTCAAGTCGGATGTCACCGCCGGGACGGCGGGCGTCATGGGCGGGTGTTGGGCGCCGAGGCGGCGGCCGAGCGGGTCGCGGCGCCTTGCGCGCCGCGCTGCGGCAGCAGCGTGGTCTTGTCGACCAGGCCCGGCGTGGCGGCGATCTTGGGCAGGCCGGCCTGCTGGTGCGCGGGCGGCGTCGCACGCTTGGAGATCAGCGAGGTCGTGGCGCCCGGCTGAGCCTGGACCACGGTCGGGCCGATCTGCTTGGGCGGCGCGGCGTAGGCCGGGTTGGGGACGATGTTGGACTTGGCCTGGGGCCGGTCGGCACGATCGGTACGCGGGGGCACCGGCGCGCCCGGCTTGGCGCCCGCAGGCGGCACCGGCGTGGCCGCGCGCGCCTGCAACTGGCGCTTTTGCTCCGCCGTCAGCGCCTGGTACTGCTCCCAGCGCGCCTGGCGATCCTCGGGTGCGACCTGCTTGGCCTCCTGGTAGCCCAGCCGCGTTTGACCGCGCTGCTGCGGGGACATGCGCGCCCAGTCGGTCATGCGCTCCTGAACCCGCTCACGCTCGGCGGGCGGCATGCTGGGCATGCGCTGGGCGATTTCGATCCACTTCTGCTTGCGGTCGGGCTCGATCCGCGACCAGTCGCGCTCGAGGGGCTTCAGCGACGTGCGCTGGGCCGGACTGAGCTCGGACCATTTCGGACCGGCCTCGGCGGTCTTGGGGACGGCACCCGACTGCGACCACACCGGCGCGCAGGCCAGGGACAGCAGGGCGGACAACGCTGCGGCGATCCATGCGCTGCGGACGGCGTCGAAGCGAAGGGCGGTTCGGCGACCCATGGTCCGGCCGCTCAGTCGCGAGGCGCCTTGAGGAACTCCACGAAGCCCGGATCGCTGTAGGCGGCCGGCGGGACGTCGTCGGCGAGCAGTGCGGCGTCGATTTCGGCGGCGGCGTCGATCTGGGACTTGATGTGCACGCGCTCGATCAGCAGGAAGCCGGCGACCAGGGCCAGGATGGGCAAGGCCGACGCGAGCTTCAGCCACCAGTCGGAGCGGCGGCCGCGACCGGTCGAGCCGAGGACCAGCGTGCCGCCCGGGCTGCCGCCCATGGCCTGTGCCTCGGTGGCGGCCTCGGTGCGGCGTGCCAGGCGTGCGCGCTCGATGGCCAGTTCGCGGGACGCTTTCAGGCGCTCGGAGATGTCGTGCGGAAGTTCGCGCGACGCGTCGGTGAGGCGAGCGGCGACGCGCAGGGCGTAGCGGGCCTGGAGGGCTTCCAGGCTGCCGGATGACAGGACGGTGTTCTGGTTCTTCATGGCGCTATTCCCTTTGCCTTCAGGGCCTTTGCCAAGGCGTGCACGGCGCGAGAGCAGTGTGTCTTGACGCTTCCCTCCGAGCACCCCATCGCGGCGGCCGTCTCGGCGACATCGAGTTCTTCCCAGTAACGCAGGAGAAAAGCCTCTCGTTGACGGGCCGGCAGCTGCTCGACCTGGGACTCGATGGCTAGCAGGATCTGAGCCCGCGAGACCGAGTCGGCAGCGCTTTCAAACGCCGTAGACCCGTTGAGCGCCTCCAAAGTTTCCAGGATGTCGAAATCGCCGTCATCCCCCGCGGGTTCGAAGTCCGAGAAGTTTTTCACCAGCGCGTTGCGCACCTTCTGACGCCGGAACCAGTCCATCGTCGCGTTGGACAGGATGCGCTGGAAGACCAGCGGCAACTCGGCGGCGGGTCGGTCCGGGTATTTCTCGGCGAGACGGATCATCGCGTCCTGGACGATGTCCAGCGCGGCCTCATCGTCGCGAACGGCGTACAGGGCGCGCTTGAAGGCCCGCTTTTCGACGCTCTTGAGGAAGTCGGAGAGTTCTTTTTCGGAAGCCAAGAGAGAAGTGCCGGGGCGTTGTGCCCTCGAAGGCGGGCGCGATTATCGCATCGTGGTGCTTGCGTTCGTTTGCGTGCCGAAGCGCCCCAAAGCGATGCCATAATGCTGCTTCGCACAACGCAGTATGGGTCACAGGCTGGACGTCCGACCGGGGCGCCCAATTTTTGACCGCGCAGGTACCACACCCGCTTCACGAGAGCGCGGAAAGGTGCACCGATGGTTTTTCGTCAGAGATCAACCCAAAGGTTCAACATGGACATGTCTGCCGCGGAAGTCAAGCGTGCCGCTTCGGCACAACCGCATCCCTCCCAATCCGGCGAGCCCAACGGCTCCGAAATCCTCGTCCGCAGCCTTCAGGCCGAAGGCGTGAAGTACCTCTGGGGCTACCCAGGCGGCGCGGTGCTCTACATCTACGACGCGCTGTACAAGCAGGACAGCATCGAGCACGTGCTGGTGCGCCACGAGCAGGCGGCCGTGCACGCGGCCGACGGCTATGCGCGCGCCACCGGCAACGTGGGCGTCGCACTGGTCACGTCGGGCCCCGGCGTCACCAACGCGGTGACCGGCATCGCGACCGCCTACATGGACTCCATCCCGATGGTGATCATCACCGGGCAGGTCCCCACGCCGGCGATCGGCCTCGACGCCTTCCAGGAGTGCGACACCGTCGGCATCACCCGGCCCATCGTCAAGCACAACTTCCTCGTCAAGGATGTGCGCGACCTCGCGATGACCCTGAAGAAGGCCTTCCACATCGCGCGCACCGGCCGCCCTGGCCCGGTGGTGGTCGACATCCCCAAGGACGTCTCGCTGAAGACCGCACCGTTCCACTACCCGGCCACGGTCGAGATGCGCTCGTACAACCCCGTGCGCAAGGGCCACGGCGGGCAGATCCGCAAGGCCGTGCAGCTGCTGCTGGCGGCGAAGCGGCCCTACATCTACACCGGCGGCGGCGTGATCCTCGGCAACGCGTCCGCCGAGCTGCGCGAGCTCGTCAACCTGCTCGGCTTTCCCTGCACCAACACCCTGATGGGTCTCGGCGCCTTCCCCGGCAACGACCCCAAGTTCCTCGGCATGCTGGGCATGCACGGCACCTACGAAGCCAACATGACGATGCAGAACTGCGACGTCCTGCTGGCCGTCGGCGCGCGCTTCGACGACCGGGTGATCGGCAATCCCAAGCACTTCTCGTCGGTCGAGCGCAAGATCGTCCACATCGACATCGACCCTTCGTCGATCTCCAAGCGCGTGAAGGTCGACATCCCCATCGTCGGCGACGTCAAGGACGTGCTGCAGGAGCTGATCGCACAGATCAAGGAAGCGCAGGCCAAGCCCGACGTGCAGGTGCTGTCGCAGTGGTGGGGCCAGATCAACGAATGGCGCAAGCGCGAGTGCCTGCGCTACAAGAACAGCACCGAGGTCATCAAGCCGCAGTACGTGGTCGAGAAGCTGTGGGAGCTGACCCGGGACCGCGACACCTACATCACTTCCGACGTCGGCCAGCACCAGATGTGGGCCGCGCAGTTCTATCCCTTCATGGAGCCGCGCCGCTGGATCAATTCCGGCGGCCTGGGCACCATGGGCGTGGGCCTGCCGTATGCCATGGGCATCAAGCTCGCGAAGCCCGACAGCGACGTGTTCTGCGTGACCGGCGAAGGCTCCATCCAGATGTGCATCCAGGAGCTCTCCACCTGCCTGCAGTACAAGACGCCGGTGAAGATCGTCTCGCTCAACAACCGCTACCTGGGCATGGTCCGGCAGTGGCAGCAGCTCGACTACGGCGGCCGGTACTCGCACAGCTACATGGACGCGCTCCCCGACTTCGTGAAGCTCGCCGAAGCCTACGGCCACGTCGGACTGCTGGTCGAGAAGCCCGGCGACGTGGAGCCCGCGCTGCGCGAAGCCATCAAGCTCAAGGACCGCACCGTTTTCCTCGACGTGCGCACCGACCCGACCGAGAACGTCTGGCCGATGGTGCAGGCCGGGAAAGGCATCTCGGAGATGCTGCTGGGATCCGAAGACCTGTGACGCGCTGAACGGCGGCGAGGGGTGTGCGTTACCGCGCCCACCCAGGAGCCGGCGGGATGCGCCGAACGACTTCGGCGACAAGGACTTTTCACCTCATCGATCAGCGTGGCCAAGGGCCGTCGGTTACCGCCGGCTGCCTGAAGAGCGCGCTCCACGACCATGAAACACATCATTGCCCTGCTGCTCGAGAACGAGCCCGGCGCGCTGTCGCGCGTCGTCGCCTTGTTCTCGGCCCGCGGCTACAACATCGAAAGCCTCACCGTCGCGCCGACCGAGGATTCCTCGCTGTCGCGCATGACCATCGTGACCACCGGGTCCGACGACGTCATCGAGCAGATCACCAAGCACCTGAACCGCCTCATCGAGGTCGTGAAGGTGGTCGACCTGACCGAAGGTGCGTTCACCGAGCGCGAGCTGATGCTCATCAAGGTGCGCGCCGTCGGCAAGGAGCGCGAGGAGATGAAGCGCATGGCCGACATCTTCCGCGGCCGCATCATCGACGTGACGGAGAAGAGCTACACCATCGAATTGACGGGTGACGCGGGCAAGCTCGATGCCTTCCTCGAGGCCATCGACCGCGCCGCCATTCTCGAAACCGTGCGCACCGGCACCAGCGGGATCGGTCGCGGCGAGCGCATCCTGCGCGTTTGAACATCGGCCCGCGACCCTGAATTGAAGGAGAAAGACATGAAGGTTTACTACGACAAAGACGCCGACCTCAGCCTGGTGAAAGGCAAGAACGTCACCATCATCGGCTACGGCTCGCAAGGCCATGCGCATGCCCAGAACCTGAACGACAGCGGCGTGAAGGTGACGGTCGGCCTGCGGCGCGGCGGCGCCTCGTGGAGCAAGGTCGAGAAGGCAGGCCTGCGCGTCGCCGAGGTGGCCGAGGCGGTCAAGAGCGCCGACGTGGTGATGATCCTGCTGCCCGACGAGCAGATCGCCCAGGTCTACAAGACCGACGTCGAGCCGAACATCAAGCAGGGCGCGTCGCTCGCCTTCGCGCACGGCTTCAACGTTCACTACGGCCAGGTCGTGCCGCGCGACGACCTCGACGTGTGGATGGTCGCCCCCAAGGCGCCGGGCCACACCGTGCGCTCCACCTACGCGCAAGGCGGCGGCGTGCCGCACCTCATCGCGGTCTATGCCGACAAGAGCGGCAAGGCGCGCGACCTGGCGCTGTCGTACGCCGCGGCCAACGGCGGCGGCAAGGCCGGCATCATCGAGACCAACTTCCGCGAAGAGACCGAGACCGACCTGTTCGGCGAGCAGGCCGTGCTGTGCGGCGGCACCGTCGAGCTGATCAAGGCCGGCTTCGAGACGCTGGTGGAGGCGGGCTACGCGCCGGAAATGGCCTACTTCGAGTGCCTGCACGAGCTCAAGCTGATCGTCGACCTGATCTACGAAGGTGGCATCGCCAACATGAACTACTCGATCTCGAACAACGCCGAGTACGGCGAGTACGTGACCGGGCCGAAGATCGTGACCGATGCGACCAAGCAGGCGATGCGTCAGGCGTTGCGCGACATCCAGACCGGCGAGTACGCCAAGAGCTTCATCATCGAGAACCGCGCCGGTGCGCCGACGCTGCAATCGCGTCGTCGCCTGACCAGCGAGCATCAGATCGAGCAGGTGGGCGAGAAGCTGCGCGCGATGATGCCGTGGATCAAGGCCAACAGGCTCGTCGACAAGAGCCGCAACTGAGCGCGTCGTCGAAATCCAGGCCGAGCCGCAAGGGCGACCTTGCGGCTTTTTCATCGTCGCCTACGGTATCCTCGTGCGATGAACTCTCCGAACGAACTGCACGACGGCGCCGACCCCGTCCACGACGTGGAAGACGTGCCGGTGCGGCCGCGGCGCAAGGGCATCTACATCCTTCCCAACCTGTTCACGCTGGCGGCCCTGTTCGGCGGCTTCTACGCCGTCGTGATGGCGATGAACGGTCAGTTCGAGCAGGCGTCGTACGGCATCTTCATCGCGGCCGTGCTCGACAGCCTGGACGGCCGGGTCGCGCGGATGACCAATACGCAAAGCGCCTTCGGCGAGCAGATGGACAGCCTGTCCGACATGGTGAGCTTCGGCGCCGCGCCGGCGCTCATCATGTACGAATGGGCGCTCAAGGGACTGGGCAAGCTCGGCTGGATCGCGGCCTTCGTCTACTGCTCCGGCGCGGCGCTGCGATTGGCGCGCTTCAACACCAACATCGCGGTGGTGGACAAGCGCTTCTTTCAGGGCCTGCCCAGCCCGGCAGCGGCAGCGCTGATCATCGGCTTCATCTGGGTGATGGACGATGCGGGCTTCAAGGGCGCCTCGAAGATCGACTGGCTGGCGTGGTCGGCCTTCGCGCTCACGCTGTACTCGGGACTGACCATGGTGACCAACATCCCCTTCTACAGCTTCAAGGACGTGAGCTTCAAGCGCACCGTGCCGTTCATCGTGATCGTCGCCATCGCGCTGGGCATCGCGGTGATCAACATCCATCCGCCCATCGTGCTGTTCGCGCTGTTTCTGGTCTACGGCGCCTCCGGCTACGCGGTGTATGCCTACAAGCGCATGAAGGGCCGGCCGGTGAGCGTGATCGCCACCTCGACCGAGGAGCCGGACGAGAAGGGCCTTCACCACTGAGCCCGTGGTGCGTGCTATCCTTCGATCCATGACGTCCGGCTTCGCAATCACGCTACTGCTTCTTCTAGGAGAACCGCGGGTTCGCTGATTGCTCACGTCCACACGTTTGACCTCAACGGCCCGCATGCAACCAGCAGCGGGCCGTTTGCATTTCAGACAGCGCTGGTTGCCAATCTCGACGAGGAATCGCCCATGTTGAAGCAACCGCAGATCAAGTACCGACCCTTTCCCCCGGTCGCGCTGGCCGACCGGACCTGGCCCGACGCCGCGCTCACGCAGGCGCCCGTGTGGTGCAGCGTCGACCTGCGCGACGGCAACCAGGCGCTGATCGAGCCGATGGACAGCGCCCGCAAGCTGCGCATGTTCGAGATGCTGGTGCGCATCGGCTTCAAGGAGATCGAGGTCGGCTTTCCCTCCGCCTCGCAGACCGAGTTCGACTTCATCCGGATGCTGATCGACAAGGACCTGGTGCCCGAGGACGTCACGATCCAGGTGCTCACCCAGGCCCGCGAAGAGCTCATCCACCGCACCTTCGATGCCTTGCGCGGGGCACGGCGCGCCATCGTGCACGTTTACAACGCCACCTCGCCGGTGATGCGCCGCGTGGTGCTGGGCACGGACGAGGACGGGATCGTCGAGCTGGCGACCTCGCATGCCCGGTTGATCCAGCGACTGGCCGCATCGCAACCCAAGACGGAGTTCGTGTTCCAGTATTCGCCCGAGATGTTCTCCGGCACCGAGCTCGCCTTCGCCAAGCGGGTGGTGGACGCAGTGACCGCGGTGTGGCAACCGACGCCCGATCGCAAGTGCATCGTCAACCTGCCGTCGACGGTGGAGCACGCCACGCCCAACATCTTCGCCGACATGATCGAGTGGATGCACCGGCATATCGAGCGGCGCGATGCGGTGGTGCTGTCGGTCCATCCGCACAACGACCGGGGCACCGGCACGGCGGCCGGGGAGTTCGCGCTGATGGCCGGCGCCGACCGCATCGAAGGGTGCCTGTTCGGCAACGGCGAGCGCACCGGCAATGTCGACCTGGTCAACATCGCGCTCAACCTGTACACGCAGGGGGTGTCGCCGGGTCTCGATTTCTCGGACATCGACGAGGTCCGGCGCTGCGTCGAGCACTGCAACCAGGTGCCGGTGCATCCGCGCCATCCGTATGCCGGGGACCTGGTCTACACCTCGTTCTCGGGATCGCACCAGGACGCGATCAAGAAGGCTTTCGCTGCGCGGCGCGACGGCGATGTCTGGGACATGCCCTACCTGCCCGTCGACCCCAAGGACCTCGGCCGCAACTACGACGCGGTGATCCGAGTGAACAGCCAGTCGGGCAAGGGCGGCATCTCCTATCTTCTCGAGACCGAGTACGGCGTCGAGCTGCCGCGACGGCTGCAGATCGAGTTCAGCCAGGTCGTTCAAGCCGTGATGGACGGCACCGGCAAGGAGCTCAGCGCCGCGGACATCTGGACCATCTTCGAGCGCGAATACGGCCTCGGCGCGCAGGCGAGGGCTTGCGTGAGGCAGCCGGTGGTGGCCGGCGAGACCTTGCGCCTGTCGGCACTGGTCGAGATCGCGGGCCGCTCGTTCAGCGTCGACGCCACCGGCGCCGGACCGATCGACGCGTTCGTGAACGGACTGAACCGGCACCTGGGCGGATCGCCGGTGCGGGTGCTCGACTACCACGAGCACTCGATCGGCAGCGGCGCCGGCGCGCAGGCGGCGGCCTATCTCGAGCTGCGCGTGGGCGACGAGCTGACCCTCTTCGGCGTGGGCATCGACGCGAACATCGTGTCGGCCTCGCTGCAGGCCATCGTGTCGGGGCTGGCGCGTGCACACGAGCGCGGCGCGCTGCGCTTCGAACCCACTGTGCTCGCCTAAGATGACTGCCCGAGGGAGCCCACGCTGAGGATGTGACCATGACCGACAAGCTGATCATTTTCGACACCACGCTGCGCGACGGTGAACAGTCGCCGGGTGCGTCCATGACCAAGGACGAGAAGCTGCGCATCGCGCGTCAGCTCGAGCGGCTGCGCGTCGACGTGATCGAGGCCGGCTTCGCCGCGTCGAGCAACGGCGACTTCGAGGCGGTCAAGTCGATTGCCGGCCACGTCAAGGAGTCGGTCGTGTGCTCGCTGGCGCGGGCCAACGATCGCGACATCGCGCGTGCCGCCGAGGCCCTCAAGGGCGCGGCACGCTCGCGCATCCACACCTTCATCGCCACCAGTGCGCTGCACATGGAGAAGAAGCTGCGGATGACGCCGGAACAGGTCCACGAGCAGGCGCGCCTCGCGGTGCGATTCGCCCGCAACCTGAGCGACGACATCGAGTTCTCGCCCGAGGACGGCTATCGCTCCGACCCGGACTTCCTGTGCCGCGTGCTCGAAACCGTGATCGCCGAAGGCGCGACCACCATCAACATCCCCGACACCGTCGGCTATGCCATCCCGGAGCTCTACGGCAGCTTCATTCGCCAGTTGCGCGAGCGGGTGCCCAACGCCGACCGCGCGGTCTGGTCGGTGCACTGCCACAACGACCTGGGCATGGCGGTGGCCAACTCGCTGGCAGGGGTCAAGCTCGGCGGCGCGCGTCAGGTCGAGTGCACCATCAACGGCCTGGGCGAGCGTGCCGGCAACTGCTCGCTGGAAGAGGTCGTGATGGCGGTGAAGACGCGGCGCGACTACTTCGGGCTCGAGCTGGGCGTCGATCCTTCGCAGATCGTGGCGGCGTCGCGGCTGGTGTCGCAGACCACCGGCTTCGTGGTGCAGCCCAACAAGGCGGTGGTGGGCGCCAACGCATTCGCCCATGCCTCGGGCATCCACCAGGACGGCGTGCTCAAGGCGCGCGACACCTACGAGATCATGCGCGCCGAGGACGTCGGCTGGACGGCCAACAAGATCGTGCTGGGCAAGCTTTCGGGTCGCAATGCCTTCAAGCAACGGCTGCAGGAGCTGGGGATCGAGCTCGAGTCGGAGACCGAGGTCAATGCCGCCTTCGCCAAGTTCAAGGAGCTGGCCGATCGCAAGAGCGACATCTTCGACGAGGACATCGTCGCCCTGGTGATGGACGAGTCGGTCACCGCCGAGCACGAGCACTATCGATTGCTGGCGCTGTCGCAGCGGTCGGAAACCGGCGAGCGACCCCATGCTCGGGTGGTGTTCGCGGCGGGCGAGTTGGAGCACCATGCAGAAAGCGACGGCAACGGCCCGGTGGATGCCAGTTTGAAGGCCATCGAGTCCAAGGCACGAAGTGGCGCGGAAATGCTCTTGTATTCGGTCAATGCCATCACCTCGGGCAGCACAGAATCCCAAGGTGAAGTGACGGTTCGGCTGCAGCACGGCGGCCGCGTCGTCAATGGCGTGGGAGCCGATCCGGACATCGTCGTGGCGTCAGCCAAGGCCTACCTGTCGGCGTTGAACAAGTTGCACAGCAAGACCGAGCGGGTCGCGGCGCAGGGGTGAGACATTCGTCACATTCCTGACAGCTTCAAGGGTTCACTTGAGGAGCGGCGCGTAAGTTATTGATCTTGTGCAGCCTTTTGCTTTGCCCTACACTTTCGTAACCGTGTGAGCAGAGGTTGACTTGCTGTACTTGTCAAAATTCGCATCCGCCGCGCTCTTCGCCATCGTGGCGGCGCTGTGCCTTCCCTCTGCAGCAGAGGCGTCTTCTGCCACGGCCAAGAAGAAGCACGCCGCCGCCAAGTCGGCGTCCGCCCCCGTGAGAGCTTCGGCTCGAAGCATCAAGCGCATTCGCTCGGTCGAAGCGCCGGGGCGTCCTTCCTTCGGACAGATCGCCGGCTTGCACGCCACCCAGGACGATCTCGCGCTCAAGTCCAGCGCCGCGCTGGTCCTCGACCAGGACACCAACGAGGTCCTGTTCAGCAAGAATTCCGAAGCCGTCCTGCCCATCGCATCGCTCACCAAGCTGATGACGGCGGTGGTCGTGACCGAGGCACAGATGCCGCTGGACGAAGTCCTCACCATCACGCAGGACGACGTCGATACCGAGAAGCACAGCGGGTCGCGGCTGCGCGTCGGCACCCAGCTCAGCCGCGGCGAGATGCTGCACCTCGCGCTGATGTCGTCCGAGAACCGCGCGGCCCACGCACTGGGGCGCCAGTATCCGGGCGGCCTCGACGCCTTCGTCGGCGCGATGAACGCCAAGGCGCAAGAACTCGGCATGGCCGACACCCGCTACGTGGAGCCCACCGGCCTGTCCAGCCGCAACCAATCGAGCGCGCGTGACTTGGCCACGCTGGTGAAGGCCGCCCACGCCCACCAGATCATCCGCGAGCTGTCGACCACGCCCGAGCACCAGGTTGCCATCGGCAAGCGCCAGATGCAGTTCCGCAACACCAACCTGCTGGTCCGCAATCCCACCTGGGACATCGGCCTGCAAAAGACCGGCTACATCTCCGAAGCCGGCCGCTGCCTGGTGATGCAGGCGCAACTGGCGGGACGCAAGCTGATCATGGTGTTCCTCGACTCCACCGGAAAGTATTCGCGGATCGGCGACGCCGAGCGCGTGCGCAAGTGGATCAACGAGTCGGCGCCGGTGGCGGCCGAGTTGCCGCGCGTCACGTCCTGACGACCCACTTTCACGCGAAGACAGCCCGGCACCAGCCGGGCTTTTTCATTTGGCGCTGGCCCGGGGCGATGCGGTCCGGTGGCCCAGCGCGGCCGAGATCTGCGCCGCCGTGGCCTTGAGGCGGTCCAGCCACGCCTCCTCGAGCCGATCGGCCGGCGCGGAAATGGACAGTCCGGCGACGAGCTTGCCCTGGTCGTCCAGGATGCCGGCGGCCATGCATCGCACGCCCAGTTCCAGCTCCTCGTCGTCGCGTGCCGTGCCGTGGTGCTGCACCTTCGACAGCTCGCGTTCGAGCGCGGGCAGGTTGGTGATGCTGTTGCGGGTGTGCCCGGCCAGGCCGGTGCGGGTGGCGTAAGCCCGCACGCGCTGCAGATCGTCATGGGCCAGAAAAAGCTTGCCCACCGAGGTGAGGTGCAGGGGAGCGCGGCCGCCGATGGCCCGCACGACCTGCATGCCCGAGCGCTCGCTGTAGGCGCGCTCGATGTAGACGATCTCGTCGCCCTGGCGCATCGAGAGGTTGACCGGCTGATGGGTGAGCTTGTGCAGCTCGCGCATGGGCCCGAGGGCTGCATCGCGCACGTCCAGCCGCGCCTTCACCAGGTTGCCCAACTCCAGCAGTCGCATGCCCAGGCGATAGCTTCCGGCTTCCGGCCGATCCACGTAGCGACCGATGGCCAGATCGTTGAGGATGCGGTGCGCGGTCGACGGGTGCAGGCCCGTCTGCTCGCTGATCACCTTCAAGGAGACCGGGTCCTGGTACGACGCGAGCACGTCCAGCAGGGCGAACATCCGCTCGAGCACCTGTATGGTGGGGGCCTTGGCTTCGGTGGTCTTCATGGGCGTCGATTGTCGCCCAAATCGCACAAATTTTTGTATGGCGAAACGCACGACTGCATACCGAGATGTCCGGCGGGCCTTGCGAGCGCGCAGCTGCCTCGCCGCCGTGCTGCTGGCGACGGCCGCAGCGGCGGGGGCCCAGCCGGCGTCACGGCCCGCGACGGCAGCCTCCGGAGCGAGCGTCCCGCCTCGGCTCGGCTGGCTCACCGTCCCGCGCTCACCCGGCCGACTCGGTGCCCAGGACATCGGCCTCGTCATCAACACCAGCGACCCGTATTCGGTGGAGGTCGGCGAGTTCTACGCCCAGGCACGCAAGCTGTCGGCCGATCAGGTGCTGCGCGTGCAAGTCCCCGTCAAGCCGCGCCTGGATCCTGAGGAGTTCGACGCCCTGAAGGCACGGATCGAGCACCACTTCGGTCCCGACACCCAGGCGCTGGCGCTGGCATGGACCCAGCCCTACGCGGTCCAGTGCAACTCCATCACCGGCGCGCTGGCACTGGGCTACGACGCGCAGTTGTGCGCCCACCCCTGCGCTCCGTCGAAGCGCTCGCCGTACTTCAATGCCCGCAGCGCCCGTCCCTACACCGACTTGCAACTGCGTCCCGCGATGCTGCTGGCTGCGCATGACGCCGCGGGCGCCAAAAGCCTGATCGAACGCGGCGTGCAGTCCGACCACACGCTCGGGCTGCGCGGGGCGCCGCCGGTCCATGCCTACTTCGTTGCCACCCGGGACCGTGCCCGCAATGCCCGTGCACCGCTGTTTCCGCCGGCCGGCACCGTGCGAGGCGCGGGCATCGTGGTGCATGTGGAAACGTCAGCGGTTCACGACGCCGATGGCGTGTTGCTGGTCGAGACCGGCGCGGCGCACGTCGAGCAGCTCGACACGCTGCGCTTCGTCCCCGGCGCTCTGGCCGATCACCTCACTTCCTTCGGCGGGCAGTTGGACGGTCAGGGCGGGCAGATGAGCGCCCTCGAGTGGATCGCCGCCGGCGCGACGGCCAGCTACGGCACGGTATCCGAGCCCTGCTCGCATCCGCAGAAGTTCCCGCATCCGCAACTGCTCCTGCTGCACTACGCCCAGGGCAGCACCGCCATCGAGGCGTACTGGAAGAGCGTGGCCTGGCCGCTGCAGGGCGTGTTCATCGGGGAGCCGCTGGCCGCGCCGTTCCCCAAGCGCTGAGATCAGCCCTGCAGACGCTCGACGGCTTCCACCGCCGAGCGCACGGCCCCCTCGATCGTCGCTGGATAGGGCCCGGCCACGTAGTCGCCGGCAGCATGAAGCCCCGGCGCGACGGCACCCGCAGGGCGGCGCAGCGCAGGAACGCAGCGAAAGGTCGCGCGCTTTTCGGTCAGCACGCGCACCGGTTGCAGCGGCGAACGCAAGAGCGATCCGAGCTGGGCGCGGCCCTGCGCCAGGGTGGCGTCGCGTGTCGCGTCTAGCCCCCGGGCGAGCCAAGGCTGGGCGCCGCTGATGACGAATGCCAGCAGGCCGTCGCGCCCGCCGAGTTGTCCGTGGTCGAAGACGAACTGCGCCGGCCGCTCGGAATCGTCGGAGGGCAGCGCGAGCATGGGTTCGGGCAGACGCGTGTCCGAACTCTCGGCATAGACCGTCACGATCGGCTCGTAGTGAAGCGCGGCTGCGCTCGCCGCCCAGTCGGCAGCGACGCCCTTGGCGAGCCGCGCGGCTTCCACGGCCGTGGTGGCCAGCACGACCGCATCGAATCGGTCGCCGTCGACCGACCAGCCTGCGCCCTCGGGCGCGATGCGCTCGACGCGCGTGCCCACGCGCAGCGTCGCGCCGTGCTGCTCCAGCCATCGCACCGCCGGACCGGGAAGCAGTTCGGTGAGTCGCTGCCGCGGCAGCAGCAGGTCTGCCGAACCGGGGCCGCTGAAGAGCGCGTCGCGGATGACGCGCAGGAAGACGCTGGCACTCGCGCTCTCGGCAGGCGTGTTGAGCGCCGCCACGCAAAGCGGCTCGATCAGGTCGGCTTTCACGGGGTCGGGGAGCTTGCGGGCCAGCGCCGAGACGGTGAGTCGCTCGTCACAGCGAAAGCCCTGCAGCGCCCAGCCTGTGGCGGCCGCGAGCAAGGCCAGGCGATCGCGCATCGGCCAGCCCCGCTGGCCCAGCACGCCGCGCCCGAAGGCGAGCATCGGCGGGCCGGGCGGCAGTCGAAGCCCGTGTCCGTCGGGCGTGGCAAGGCGCAGCGGCGTGCGCACGAAGGCCCGGTCGATCTCGACGCCCACCGTGCGCATCAGGCGCAAGGTTTCGCGGTAGGCGCCGATCAGGATGTGCTGGCCGTTGTCGAGCGCGATGCCGTCGATGTCGACGCGCCGGGCGCGGCCGCCCCAGTGCGATGCCATCTCGTACAGCGTCACGTGATGGCCGCGCGTGGTGGCTTCGATCGCCGCCGCCAGCCCGGCCCAGCCGCCGCCGACGACGGCCAGGCGAGGGCGCATCACCGGCCGCGCCAATTCGTGCGCATCGCGATCCACAGCTTGCGCAAGGGCGTGAGCGAGGTGCGCTGGTGGAGCACCTGGAAGTTGTCGGCCTCGATCTCGCGCAGCAGCGTGCGGTAGATGTTGGCCATCATCAGCCCGGGCTTCTGGGTCGCCCGGTCGGCTTCGGGCAGCAAGGCCAGCGCCTCGTCGTAGCAGCGATGGGCACGCTCGGCCTGGAACTTCATCAGCGCGGTGAAGCGCTCGCTGTAGCCGAAGGGTGCGCTGCGCTCGAGGATCTCGTTGGCCTTCACGTCGAAGCGTTGCAGCTCCGAGACCGGCAGGTAGATGCGGCCGCGGCGGGCATCGTCGCCGACGTCGCGAATGATGTTGGTGAGCTGCATCGCGAGTCCGAGGCGGTGCGCGTATTCGACGGTGGAGTCGCTGGTGCGGCCGAAAATGTTCGCCGCCACCTCGCCCACCACGCCAGCCACCAGGTGGCAATAGCGCGACAGGCCGGCGAAGTCGAGGAAGCGGGTCTGCTCGAGGTCGATCTGGCAGCCGTCGATCACCGCATTGAGGTGCGCCGAACCGATGCCGTAGGTGCCGGCATGGGGCAGCAGCGCCTGGGTGACCGGGTGGCTGGGGTGGCCGGCGAAGCTGTCGGCGGTCTCCTTGCGCCACCAGGCCAGTTTGGCGGCCGCGACACCGGGATCGCTCACCTCGTCGACCACGTCGTCCACCTCGCGGCAGAAGGCATAGAACGCCGTGATGGCGGCGCGCCGCGGCGGCGGCAGGAAGAGGAAGGCGTAGTAGAAGCTCGAGCCGCTTCGGGCGGCCTTGTCCTGCACGTATTGCTCGGGGGTCATGTGGGCTTGCTGGCCATCGGCGTGCTGCCCGCGCGCATGCACGCTGCGCGCCAGAGCATCACCGGCGCGTCGAGCGCGTTCAGGCGTGGCCGCGCCTGCAGCGTTGCGAAGTTCATGCGTTCGATCTTGTGGAGGATGCGTCGGCCGCCCTGGATCACCAGGCGCAGCTCCCAGCCGGCCCGCCCCGGCAGGTCGTGCACCAGCGGCGCGCCCGAGGCCATCAGCGAGCCGGTCCAGTGCACCAGGTCTTCCACGACGGCGCGCACGCCGGGGCTGTCGCGGTGGGCGAGTACATCATCGGCCGCGATGCCATGCCGCGCACAGTCGGCGAGCGGGACGTAGAGGCGGCCGCGCGAGGTGTCGACGCTCAGGTCCTGCCAGAAATTGGCCAGTTGCAAGGCGGTGCAGATGGCGTCGGAGCGCGACAGCGACGCGGCATCGGCGACGCCGTACAAGTGCAGCAGCAGACGGCCAATGGGATTGGCCGATCGGCCGCAGTAGTCGAGCAGCGCCGCACGGTCGGCATAGCGGGTCGTCGTGACGTCCTGCGTGAAGGCGCTCAACAAGTCATGAAAGGGCGCCAGGGGCAGTGCGAAGCGGGACATCGCATGTCCCAGCGGCTCGAAGACCGCGCTCCAGCGTGGCGATGCGAGGCGCCCGGCGGCGATGGCGCCGAGGTCGTCCTTGAAGGCCGCGAGGTCCGCCAGGCGCCGGTCGGGCGCGGCATTTCCCTCGTCGGCCAGGTCGTCGGCCGTGCGCGCGAACCAGTAGATGGCGGCCACCGCCGGTCTCAGCCGGGGTGGGCACAGCCAGGATGCAACAGGGAAATTCTCGTAGTGGTCGACGCTCACGGGGGTGCATTGTCCACGCGATGTTCGCGCAGACACTTGCTTGCGGAGCCAAGCCTTTGTCGTTTGACACTGCGGGTTCCCACGCATATATTACTGACCGGTCAGTCAGTTGCAGCACTGACCCCTCGCGACGTCAAGCAGTTCCGACCGCCGAGCCCTTGCCCTTTCGTCCGTTCTGCCTTGCCGAAGGATTCGCCCCATGCGACCCATCCTGCTCCCCCTCGTCGCCGCCGCTGCCGTCGCGGTCGCTGCCTGTTCCAAGACCGAGCCTGCCCCCGAGCCGGTGCGCGCCGTCCGCACGATCACCGTGGCGGCCGACTCCGCCGGCGGGGTTCAGGAATACGCCGCCGAGGTGCGGGCGCGCACCGAGTCCCGCCTCGGCTTTCGCGTCGGCGGCAAGCTCGTGCGACGGCAGGTCGATGCGGGCAGCGTGGTGAAGGCAGGACAAGTGCTGGCACAGCTCGATCCGCAGGACCTGCGCCTGGGCCAGGATGCGGCGCGCGCGGCCCTGGTCGCCGCCCAGGCCAACCACGATCAGACGCTTGCCGACTACCGGCGCTACAAGGACCTGCGCGACCAGGGCTTCATCAGCTCGGCTGAGCTCGAGCGTCGCGACACCGCGCTGAAGGCCGCCCAGGCCCAGCTCGACCAGGCCAAGGCGCAAGCGAGCGTGCAAGGCAATCAAGCCGCCTACGCCACGCTGGTGGCCGACGCGAGCGGCGTGATCACCGGCGTCGACGCCGAGCCCGGCATGGTGGTCGGTGCGGGTGCGTCGGTCGTGCGCCTCGCCCACGACGGCCCGCGCGACGTGGTGTTCTCGGTGCCCGAAGACAAGGTCGGCCTGGTGAAGGCGCTGGCCGAGCAGCCGGGCCGGTTCAAGGTCCGACTCTGGGGCGGCGGCGCGCCCATCCCGGCGACGATCCGCGAGATCGCTGCCGCGGCCGATCCGGTGTCGCGCACCTTCGTCATCAAGGCCGACATCGGCAAGGCCGCACTCGACCAGGTCCGGCTCGGACAGACCGCGACGATGCTGGTCGAAATGCCGAAGACGGTGGGCGTGAGCAAGCTGCCGCTGTCGGCGCTCAAGGAAGAGCAGGGGCGCACCGTGGTGTGGGTGGTCGACAAGGCCAGCATGACGGTGAAGCCGCAGCCGGTGCAACTGGCCGGTGCCGACGGCAACGAGGCGGTCATCAGCGGCGGACTCGCGCCCGGCCAGGTCGTCGTGACCGCAGGGGTGCATGTGCTGAATCCGGGACAGAAGATCAAGCTGTACGTCGATCCGGGCGCGGCCTCGGCTGCCGCCACCGCCGCTGCGGTGTCGGCCGCCGCGGTGACGATCAAGTGAGCGAGGAGGCGCCCATGAGCACCACCATCGACGATCTCTCGGGATCGCTGGACCGCGTCAAGCGGCTGAACATCTCCAAATGGGCGCTGGAGCATCCCGCGCTCACCCGCTACCTGCTGGTCGTGCTGATGCTGCTGGGCGTCGCGGCGTATTTCCAGCTGGGCCAGGACGAGGACCCGCCGTTCACTTTCCGCGCCATGGTCGTTCGCGCGTACTGGCCCGGCGCCACCGCGCAGCAGGTGGCCGACCAGGTCACCGACAAGCTCGAGAAGACCCTGCAGGAAGTGCCGTACGCGGACCGCATCCGCAGCTACTCCAAGCCCGGCGAGACGCTGATCACCTTCCAGGTGAAGGACTCCTCGCCGCCCAAGGAGATGCCGCAGATCTGGTACACGGTGCGCAAGAAGCTGAACGACATGCGCGGCACCTTGCCGGGCGGGGTCATCGGGCCTTTCTACAACGACGAGTTCGGCGACGTCTACGGCTCCATCTATGCCTTGTCCAGCGACGGCTTCAGCTACGAGGAACTGAAGGAGCAAGCCGACCGCGTGCGCCAGCGCCTGCTCAAGGTCAAGGACGTCAACAAGGTCGAGATCTTCGGCGCGCAGGACGAGAAGGTCTTCATCGAGATCTCGCAGAAGCGCCTCGCCCAGCTCGGCCTGGACTTCAACACCGTCATCCAGCAGATCGGCCAGCAGAACGCCGTCGAGTCGGCGGGCATCATCGATTCGCCGACCGACTACCTGCAGGTGCGCGTGGCCGGCCAGTTCAACTCGGTCGACGAGCTCAAGGCGTTCTCGATCCGCGCCGGCGGCAACAGCTTCCGCCTCGGCGACATCGCCACCATCAAGCGTGCCTACGTCGATCCGCCGCAGGTCAAGGTGCGTGACCGCGGCAAGGAGGTCCTCGCGCTGGGCATCTCGATGGCCAAGGGCGGCGACATCATCGAGCTCGGCCAGGCGCTCAAGGCGGCCACCGAAGCCATCCAGGCCGACCTGCCGGTCGGCATCGAGATGCGGCAGTTCCAGAACCAGTCGACGGTGGTGGCCCGCTCGGTCAACGAGTTCGTCGGCGTGCTGATCGAGGCGGTGGTCATCGTGCTGGCGGTGAGCTTCGTGAGCCTGGGCCTGCACTTCAAGCCGAAGTTCCACATCGACTGGCGTCCCGGCATGGTGGTGGGCATCACGATTCCGCTGGTGCTGGCGATCACCTTCGTCACCATGTTCTATTGGGGCGTCGGCCTGCACAAGATCTCGCTGGGCTCGCTGATCATCGCGCTCGGCCTGCTCGTCGACGACGCGATCATTGCGGTCGAGATGATGGTGCGCAAGCTCGAGGAGGGCTACGACAAGGCGCGTGCAGCCACCTTCGCGTACGAAGCGACGGCCATGCCCATGCTGACCGGCACGCTCATCACCGCGGTGGGCTTCCTGCCCATCGGCATGGCGAAGTCGACGGTGGGCGAGTACACCTTCGCCATCTTCGCGGTGACCGCCGCGGCGCTGCTCATCTCCTGGCTGGTGTCGGTGTACTTCGTGCCCTACCTCGGCACGCTGCTGCTCAAGACCAAGCCGCACGAGGGCGACTGGAAGCCGCACGAGCTCTTCGACACGCCGTTCTACGCGCGCTTTCGCCGCGTCGTGAACTGGTGCGTCGAGCACCGCTGGATCACCATCGGGCTGACCATCGGCACGCTGGTGCTGGGCCTGATGGGCATGGGGAAGGTGCAGAACCAGTTCTTCCCCGACTCGAGCCGGCTCGAGATCCTGGTCGACCTGTGGTATCCGGAAGGCACCTCGTTCTCCGCCAACGAAGCGGTGACGCGTCGCGTGGAAACGCGCCTGGCCAAGCTCGACGGCGTCGACCACGTGACGACCTGGGTCGGCAGCGGCTTGCCGCGCTTCGCGTTGGTGCTCGACCAGATCTTCCCGCAGAGCAACGTGAGCCAGCTGGTGGTGCTGCCGAAGGACCTGGCCTCGCGCGAGCGGCTGCGCAAGTCGCTGCCCGAAGTCCTGGCGACCGAGTTTCCCGAGGCGCGCGGCCGTGCCAAGCTGCTGCCCAACGGACCGCCGGTGCCGTATCCGGTGCAGTTCCGCGTCGTCGGTCCGGACCCGGCCAAGGTGCGCGCCTACGCCGACGAGGTGAAGGCCATCATCCGCACCAACCCCAACATGCGCGGGGTCAACGACAACTGGAACGAATCGGTGAAGACGCTGCGCCTGGAGGTCGACCAGGACAAGGCGCGCAGCCTGGGCGTGTCCAGCCAGGCCATCGCGCAGGCGGCGCGCACCATCAACAGCGGATCGACGATCGGGCAGTACCGCGACGGCGACAAGCTGATCGACATCGTGTTGCGCCAGCCGATCGAGGAGCGCAACGCCATCACTGACCTGGCCAACGCCTACGTGCCGACGACCACCGGTCGCAACATCCCGCTGTCGCAGATCGCCAAGGCGAGCTTCGTGTGGGAGCCCGGCGTTCTGTGGCGCGAAGGGCGCGACTACGCGGCCACCGTGCAGGGCGACATCGTCGACGGCATGCAGGGCGCGACGGTGACGGCGCAGCTCAATCCGCTGTTCAAGCAGATCCGCGAGAAGATGCTGCCGGGCTATCGCATCGACGTCGCCGGTGCGGTGGAAGAGAGCAGCAAGGGCCAGGGGTCCATCGCGGCCGGCGCGCCGCTGATGCTGTTCATCATGTTCACGCTGCTGATGCTGCAGCTGCACAGCTTCAGCCGCTCGGTGCTGGTGTTCCTGACAGGGCCGCTGGGCATCGCGGGCGTGGCCGGGGCGCTGCTGCTGCTCAACCGGCCGTTCGGGTTCGTGGCGCTGCTGGGCGTCATCGCGCTGATCGGGATGATCATGCGCAACTCGGTCATCCTGATCGACCAGATCGAGCAGGATCGCGAGCGCGGCGTGCCGACCTGGGAGGCCATCGTCGAGGCCGCGGTGCGGCGCTTCCGGCCCATCATCCTGACGGCGGCCGCAGCCGTGCTGGCCATGATCCCGCTGTCGCGCAGCGTGTTCTGGGGCCCGATGGCGGTGGCCATCATGGGTGGCCTCATCGTGGCGACGGTCCTGACGCTGCTGTCGCTGCCGGCCATGTATGCGGCCTGGTTCCGCGTCAAGCCGGCCGATCAGGAAAAGGCCGCGCCGGCGAAGGGGCCCGAAGGCGCGCTGACCACCGGCTAAAATACGCGGTTTACCGGATCGCCTCAAAGGGAGCCTCCGGGCTCCCTTTGTTATTGAGTGCTCGCGTGGGTGGCGAAATTGGTAGACGCACCAGGTTTAGGTCCTGACGCCAGCGATGGTGTGCGGGTTCGAGTCCCGCCCCACGCACCACAACGAAACCAGAAAGTCCTTTGATCATGGCTGTCACTGTTGAAACCCTCGAGAAGCTCGAACGCCGCATCACGCTGACGCTGGCCGCCGACACCATCAACGACGAGGTGCAGTCGCGCCTCAAGCGCCTGTCGCGCACGGTGAAGGCCGACGGCTTCCGTCCCGGCAAGGTGCCGCTGTCGGTGGTCGCCCAACGCTACGGCTATTCGGTGCAGTACGAGGTGATGAACGACAAGGTCGGCCAGGCCTTCCAGCAGGCGACCAACGAGGCCAAGCTGCGAGTGGCCGGCCAGCCCCGCATCACCGAGAAGGAAGGCGCCGGCGAGGGGCAGATCGCATTCGATGCCACCTTCGAGGTCTATCCCGAGGTGAAGATCGGCGACCTGTCGGCCGCCGAGGTCGAGAAGGTCTCCACCGAGGTCACCGACGCGGCCATCGACAAGACCATAGACATCCTGCGCAAGCAGCGTCGGACCTTCTCGCAGCGTCCTGCCGCCGAAGGCGCGCAGGAGGCCGACCGCATCACCATCGACTTCGAAGGCAAGATCGACGGCGTGCCCTTCGAGGGCGGCAAGGCCGAGAACTTCCAGTTCATGATCGGCGAGGGCCAGATGCTCGAGACCTTCGACAAGGCGGTGCGCGGCATGAAGGCGGGCGACTCCAAGACCTTCCCGCTGCAGTTCCCGGCCGACTACCACGGCAAGGACGTGGCCGGCAAGGAAGCCGACTTCCTGGTCACCGTGAAGAAGATCGAGCAGCAGAACCTGCCCGAGGTCAACGAGGCCTTCGCCAAGTCGCTGGGCATCAAGGACGGCACGGTCGAAGGGCTGCGTGCCGACGTCAAGAAGAACCTCGAGCGCGAGGTCAAGTTCCGCGTGCTGGCGCGCAACAAGGCCGCCGTGATGGACGCGCTGGTCAAGGTCGCCGAGCTCGACGTGCCCAACGCGCTGGTCAACGGCGAGGTTGCGCGCATGATCGAAGGCGCGCGTGCCGACCTGAAGAAGCGCGGCGTGAAGGACGCCGAGAATGCGCCGATCCCGGCCGAGATCTTCCAGCCGCAGGCCGAGAAGCGCGTGCGCCTGGGCCTGGTCGTTGCCGAGCTGGTGCGCGGCAACAACCTCGGCGCGCGTCCCGACCAGCTTCAGGCGCACATCGAGGAGATGGCGCAGAGCTATGAAAAGCCGGCCGAGGTGGTGCGCTGGTACCTGGGCGACCGCCAGCGCATGGCCGAGGTCGAGGCCGTCGTGGTCGAGAACAACGTCGCGGAGTTCGTGCTCGGCAAAGCCAAGGTCGGCGAGAAGGTGTTGCCCTTCGACGAGCTGATGTCGGCCTGACGCGCCGCACCGTCGCGAGAGGGCACCGCGCCGTCCGGCCGGTGCCCTTTTTGTCGTCCGGCGCGCCCGCGGCGCGGCGTGCGTGCGGCCCTCTTGTCGCGACATAATCGGACCCAACATTCGTCTTTCCGTCCCCCTTTCGCAAGGACCATCATGAGCGCGCTGGAGACACAAGGTCTGGGCATGGTGCCCATCGTCATCGAACAGTCGGGCCGCGGCGAACGCGCCTATGACATCTACTCGCGGCTGCTGCGCGAGCGCGTCATCTTCCTGGTCGGTCCCGTCAACGACGTGACCGCCAACCTGGTGGTGGCGCAGCTGCTGTTCCTCGAAAGCGAGAATCCCGACAAGGACATCTCGCTGTACATCAACTCGCCGGGCGGCTCGGTGAGCGCGGGGCTGTCGATCTTCGACACCATGCAATTCATCAAGCCCGACGTGTCGACGCTGTGCATGGGCCTGGCGGCCAGCATGGGCGCCTTCCTGCTGGCGGCCGGCGCCAAGGGCAAGCGCTTCGCGCTGCCGAACTCGCGCATCATGATCCACCAGCCCTCGGGCGGCGCCCAGGGCCAGGCCACCGACATCGAGATCCAGGCGCGCGAGATCCTCAAGCTGCGCGAGAGCCTGAACAAGATCCTGGCCGAGCGCACGGGGCAGCCCCTGGAAAAGATTCGTAACGACTCGGAGCGCGACTTCTTCATGTCGGGTCCCGAAGCCAAGGACTACGGTCTCATCGACCAGGTCCTCGACCGAAGGTTGTGAGGCTTTTCTCACATTGAATCTGGGATCGAACGGGGTCTTTCTTCCAATGAAGGCCCCGTTTTCTTTTCCACTATCATTCCCTCTGGCTTTACCCCCAGGCGCTTGCCCCCATGGCCGATAAAAAAGGCTCCTCCAGCGAGAAAGTTCTGTACTGCTCCTTTTGCGGCAAGAGCCAGCACGAGGTGAAGAAGCTGATCGCTGGCCCGTCCGTCTTCATCTGCGACGAGTGCATCGAGCTGTGCAACGACATCATTCGCGATGAGGTGCCGGCGGAGGGTGCCGACGCCAAGGCGGCCCGCTCGGACCTGCCCATCCCGACCGAGATCAAGTCCATCCTCGACCAGTACGTCATCGGCCAGGAGCCGGCCAAGCGCACGCTGTCGGTGGCGGTCTACAACCACTACAAGCGGCTCAAGCACATGAGCCGGTCCAAGGACGACGTCGAGTTGTCCAAGAGCAACATCCTGCTGATCGGCCCCACCGGCTCCGGCAAGACGCTGCTGGCGCAAACGCTGGCGCGCCTGCTCAACGTGCCCTTCGTGATCGCCGACGCCACCACGCTGACCGAAGCCGGCTACGTGGGCGAAGACGTCGAGAACATCATCCAGAAGCTGCTGCAGAACTGCAACTACGACGTCGAGAAGGCGCAGCGCGGCATCGTCTACATCGACGAGATCGACAAGATCTCGCGCAAGGCCGACAACCCCTCGATCACCCGCGACGTGTCGGGTGAGGGCGTGCAGCAGGCGCTGCTCAAGCTGGTCGAGGGCACCATGGCCTCGGTGCCGCCGCAGGGCGGGCGCAAGCACCCCAACCAGGACTTCCTGCAGATCGACACGACCAACATCCTGTTCATCTGCGGCGGGGCCTTCGACGGCCTCGAGAAGGTGATCCAGAACCGCTCCGAGAAGTCGGGCATTGGCTTCGGCGCCACAGTGCACACCAAGACCGAGCGTCGTGTCTCCGAGGTCTTTCGCGAGGTCGAGCCCGAGGACCTGATCAAGTTCGGGCTCATTCCCGAGCTCGTCGGTCGCCTGCCGGTCGTTGCCACCCTCGGGGAACTCACCGAGGATGCGCTGGTCCAGATCCTCACCGAACCGAAGAACGCACTGGTCAAGCAATACCAGAAGCTGTTCGCGATGGACGGCGTCGACCTGGAGATTCGCCCCTCCGCGCTCACGGCCATTGCCCGCAAGGCGCTCGCCCGCAAAACCGGCGCGCGAGGATTGCGGTCCATCATGGAACAGTCGCTGATCGACACGATGTTCGACCTCCCCACGCTCGACGGCGTGGCCAAGGTCGTGCTGGACGAACACACCATCGAAGACGACGCGAAGCCGCTGCTCGTGTACCGCGAGCAGTCCAAGGCCAGCGCCTGAAGTCCGGTGCCGCATCCCGCCGCAGAGCGGGTCGGCTTCTTGCAATCCAATCCTCTGGGCCCACATGGGTCCGAGAAAGAGAGGTTCCCCAATGTCCGGACATCCCATCCTGCCTGCTGAACGGATCACGCTGCCGCTGCTGCCGCTGCGCGATGTGGTGGTCTTCCCCCACATGGTGATCCCTCTGTTCGTGGGTCGCCCGAAGTCGATCAAGGCGCTCGAAGCCGCCATGGAAGCCGGCCGCCAGATCATGCTGGTCGCCCAGAAGGCCGCCGGCAAGGACGAGCCCAAGCCCGACGACATGTTCGAGGTCGGTTGCGTGTCCAGCATCCTGCAGATGCTCAAGCTGCCTGACGGCACGGTGAAGGTGCTGGTCGAAGGCATCCAGCGCGCCAACACCCATGGCATCCGCGACAACGGCGAGCATTTCGTGGCCGAAGTCACACCGGTGCCGCCCGAAGCCGAGACCAAGCCGGAGATCGAGGCACTGCGTCGCGCGGTCACCCAGCAGTTCGACCAGTACGTCAAGCTCAACAAGAAGATCCCGCCCGAAATCCTCACCTCCATCGCGGGCATCGACGATGCCGGCCGCCTGGCCGACACGATCGCCGCGCACCTGCCGCTCAAGCTCGAGAACAAGCAGTCGGTGCTCGACCTGTTCGCCGTCGACAAGCGCCTGGAGAAGCTGCTCGAGCAGCTCGAGCACGAGGTCGACATCCTCCAGGTCGAAAAGCGCATCCGCGGCCGCGTCAAGCGCCAGATGGAGAAGAGCCAGCGCGAGTACTACCTGAACGAGCAGGTCAAGGCCATCCAGAAGGAGCTCGGTGACGGCGAAGAAGGCGCCGACATGGAAGAGCTCGAGAAGAAGATCGCCGCGGCCAAGATGCCGAAAGAGGCGCGCAAGAAGGTCGACGCCGAGCTCAAGAAGCTCAAGCTCATGTCACCCATGTCGGCCGAGGCGACGGTCGTTCGCAACTACATCGACACCCTGGTCAACCTGCCCTGGAGCAAGAAGACCAAGATCAAGCACGACCTGCTGCACGCCGAGGAAGTCCTCAACGAGGACCACTACGGCCTGGAGAAGGTCAAGGACCGCATCCTCGAGTACCTCGCGGTGCAGCAGCGCGTCGACAAGGTGAAGGCCCCCATCCTGTGCCTGGTCGGGCCTCCGGGCGTCGGCAAGACCTCGCTGGGGCAGTCGGTGGCGCGCGCCACCGGCCGCAAGTTCGTCCGCATGGCGCTGGGCGGCGTGCGCGACGAGGCCGAGATCCGCGGCCACCGCCGCACCTACATCGGCTCGATGCCGGGCAAGGTGTTGCAGAGCCTGTCCAAGGTCGGCACGCGCAATCCGCTGTTCCTGCTCGACGAGATCGACAAGCTCGGCATGGACTTCCGCGGCGACCCGTCGTCGGCGCTGCTCGAGGTGCTCGACCCCGAGCAGAACCACACCTTCAGCGACCACTACGTCGAGGTCGACTTCGACCTGTCCGACACCATGTTCATCGCGACCTCCAACTCGATGAACATCCCGCCGGCCCTGCTGGACCGGATGGAAGTGATTCGCCTGTCGGGCTACACCGAGGACGAGAAGCTCAACATCGCCCAGCGCTACCTGCTGCCCAAGCAGAGCAAGAACAATGGCGTCAAGGACGAGGAGATGGAAGTCACCGAGTCCGCGGTGCGCGGGATCATCCGCTACTACACCCGCGAGGCCGGCGTTCGTTCGCTCGAGCGCGAGATCTCCAAGATCTGCCGCAAGGTGGTCAAGGGCATCCAGCTCAAGAAGTACGACGGCAAGGTGGTCGTCACCGAGGAAAACCTCAACGACTTCCTCGGCGTGCGCAAGTTCGACTACGGTCAGGCCGAGAAGAAGAACCAGGTCGGCCAGGTGGTGGGCCTCGCCTGGACCGAGGTCGGCGGCGACCTGCTCACCATCGAGTCGGCGGTGATGCCCGGCAAGGGCACCATCATCCGCACCGGCTCGCTGGGCGACGTGATGAAGGAATCGGTCGAGGCTGCCCGCTCGGTGGTGCGCTCACGCGCACGCCGCCTGGGCATCAAGGACGAGCTGTTCGAGAAGCGCGACATCCACATTCACGTGCCCGATGGCGCCACGCCCAAGGACGGCCCGAGCGCCGGCATCGCGATGACGACGGCCTTCGTGTCGGCTCTCACCGGCATCCCGGTGCGCGCCGACGTCGCGATGACCGGCGAGATCACGCTGCGCGGCGAGGTCACCGGCATCGGCGGCCTGAAGGAGAAGCTGCTGGCGGCGCATCGCGGCGGCATCAAGAGCGTGCTGATCCCCGAGGAAAACGTGAAGGACCTCCAGGACATCCCGGAGAACGTCAAGAACCACCTCGAGATCATCCCGGTGAAGTGGATCGATCGGGTCCTCGAGGTCGCGCTCGAAGCCGCGCCGCAAGCCCTGCCGGACGAAGAAGCCCCGGCCAAGGTCGACGCCAAGCCCGAAGCGGCGGCGCCGGCCACGGCGGTCGACTCGCTGAAGCACTGACGAGGAAAACGGCCGCTGCGAGCGGCCGTTTTTTCGACATATAATGCGAGCTTCGGCAGACAGCAATGAACGCCGAACATGCGGGAGTAGCTCAGTTGGTAGAGCGCAACCTTGCCAAGGTTGAGGTCGCGAGTTCGAGACTCGTCTCCCGCTCCAGTTCTTGAAGGGAAGCCTCGGCTTCCCTTTTCATTTGGCCCGGGCACCACGGCATTGACGCCGTTGTGTGAGAATGCGGCCCCACGGCGCGGTAGCAAAGCGGTTATGCACCGGATTGCAAATCCGTGTAGGTCGGTTCGACTCCGGCCCGCGCCTCCAGACCCCTCGAGCCCGTGACGCCACCCGCGTCGCGGGCTTTTTTTTGTGTGCACCATGGGCATGCCGATTGCGGCACGCAGCCCCATGGCACGCGACCCCCATTCAGTGCAAGGCGTCTTCACGGGCCTGTGGCAGGCGGCCTGGCAGTTCCGCCTGCGCACCCTCGCGGCCCTGGCCTTGCTCGTGCTCGCCAAGGTGGCGGGCGTCTTCGTGCCGCTGCTGCTGAAAGCCATCGTCGACCGATTCAGCCGACCGGAGACCCTGCACACCGTTGTCGGCGCCGATGCCGGCCCCGCGCTGCAAAGCGCGCCCGCGGTGCTGGCGCTCCCGGTCTTCCTGCTGCTCGGATACGCCGTGCTGCGCTTCTCGGGCACGCTGTTCACCGAACTGCGCGATCTGGTCTTCGCGCGGGTGGCGCGACGCACCGTGACGAGCTTCGCCGAGCAGACCTTCGCGAAGCTGCTGGCGCTGAGCCCGCGCTTCCATGTCCAGCGCAATACCGGCTCGCTGATCCGCGATGTCGAGCGCGGCACCACGGGCATCGGCTTCCTGCTGGGCGCGGGGCTGTTCACGCTGGTGCCGACGGTGGTCGAGTTCGTCGCCGTGCTGGTCGTGATGGCCGCCGGCTACAGCTTGTGGTTCACGCTGATCATCGTCGTCACGTTCTTCGTCTATGCCGCGTACACCATGGTGCTCACGGGCAAGCGCGCGGTGCACCAGCGCGGCGTGAACGAGATGGACTCCAAGGCCAGCGGGCGCCTGGTCGACAGCCTCATCAACTACGAGACCGTCAAGACCTACGCCCGCGAGGCGTTCGAGCGCAGGCGATACGCCAGCATCACCGACGAGTGGGTCGAACGTGCGGTGCGCAACCAGCGCGCGCTGTCGGCGCTGCACATCGGTCAGAGCGCCATCATCGCCGCCGGCGTCGCCGCCGTGATGCTGCTGGCCGGCCAGGAGACGGTGCGCGGCGCGATGACCGTGGGCGACCTGGTCCTGGTCAATGCCTACGTGATCCAGATCTGCCTGCCGCTGAACGCGCTCGGCTTCGTGTTCCGCGAAGCCAAGGATGCGCTCATCAATACCGAGCTGCTGTTCTCGCTGCTGCGCGAGGCCCCGGAGATCGAGGACCGTCCCGACAGCCTGCCCCTCGCGGCCAAGGGCGGGGCGCTGCGGTTCGAGCACGTGGACTTCGCGTACGAGGCGGGGCGCCAGATCCTGTACGACGTGAGCCTGACGCTCGACGCCGGCAGCACCGTCGCGGTGGTGGGCGGCAGCGGATCGGGCAAGTCGACGCTCGCGCGCCTGCTGCTTCGCCTGTACGACGTGGGCGGCGGGCGCATCACCATCGACGGGCAGGACCTGCGCTCGCTCCAGCTCGCCACCCTGCGCGACGCCATCGGCGTGGTGCCGCAGGACACCGTTCTCTTCAACGACACCATCGCCTTCAACATCGGCTACGGCCGCGTCGGCGCCGGCATGGCCGAGATCATCGAGGCGGCCAAGGCCGCGCAGGTGCACGAGTTCGTCATGTCGCTGCCGCAGCAGTACGACACGGTCGTCGGCGAGCGCGGCATGAAGCTGTCGGGCGGCGAGAAGCAGCGCATCGCGATCGCACGCGCCTTCCTCAAGAACCCGCCGATCATGATCTTCGACGAGGCCACCTCGGCGCTGGACACCCGCGCCGAGCGCGCCATCCAGACCGAGCTCGACCGCATCGCGGAAGGTCGCACCACGCTCATCATCGCGCACCGGCTGTCGACCATCGTCAACGCCGACGAGATCGTCGTGATGGACAAGGGCCGCATCGTCGAGCGCGGGCGGCACGAGCAGCTGCTGGCGCAGGACGGCCTCTATGCGCAGCTGTGGTCGCTGCAGCGCCAGCAGCGCGAGTTCGAGACGATGGAGGAGGCGCTGGCTCTGCAGCCGGTCAACCTCGCGGTGCTGCTGGCCGGCGCGATCGACGGGCTGCGCGGCGTGATCGAGGCCCGCCGGGTGCGTCTGTACACCGACATCGACATGGAGAACGCGCGCGTGCAAGGCGACCCGAGCACGCTCGCCCAGGCCTTGCGCGAGCTGTCGATGGCCGCGGCCGAAGCGACCCCGCCCGGCGGACGCATCCATCTCAAGATCGAGCGCCATGAAGCCCATGCCAGGGTGCGCATCGTCGACGGTCGCCATGCCAGCGACGGATCCGCGTTGGTGCGGCCGTCGGCCGAGGCGGCGACGCTGCCGGCGCCCCATGGCACCGACACGCCGCCCGACCCGCTGGAGCTGCGCTCGCTGATCGAGCGCCAGGGCGGCCGCTTCATGGTCGAGCCGCCGTCGTCCACGCACGGCATGGCCTACGTGATCGAGATGCCGCTGCGTGCGGTCGACGCACCGCAGGCCCCTGCGCCCACCCCGGTCGACGGCCAGGCGCAGCCCCTGGCCGGGCTGCGCATCGTCTGCATCGACGACAGCGCCGATGCGCGCGAGTCGCTGCGCCTGCTGCTGGAGATGGAAGGCGCCCAGGTGCTCACCATGGCCGGCGGCAAGGAAGCGATCGCCTGGCTGCAGCAGCAGTCGTCCACCGAGTGGCCGAACCTGGTGCTGTGCGACATCTCGCTGGGCGAGGACGATGGCCATGCGGTGGTCCGTCGCATCCGCCAGATCGAAGCCCAGCGCAGCCTGTCGCTGGACCAGCGCGTGCCGGCCATCGCGCTCACCGGTCACGCCGGTGCGGGCGACCGGGTGCGCGCGCTCATGGCCGGCTTCCAGGTGCACCTGGCCAAGCCGGTGAACCCCAACGAGCTGGTGTCGACCATCTACACGCTGGTGGGTCGCACGGCGGCACCCACGCCAAGCCTGCCCGCGGCCTGAGGCGCCCGGTCCGCCATTTGCCCGCAGCTTTGCCATGGCCCCCTCACGTCTGCATGGCAGCCACTTCGCCGACGCCAGCGCGGTGCGCGAGGCGATCGACATGGCCCTGCCGATGATCGAGCGCGCGATGAAGAACCCTGACGTCTGCGGCAGCGGCTTCCTCTACATCGTCGTGATGGATCCCGGGCTTTCCCCGGGCGAGGTCGACTTCGCCGACGCGGTGCTGGTCGAGCATGCGCTCGGCGATCGAACGCAGTGGGATGCCGACTACGCCGGCTTCGCGCGCGGCAAGGCGCGCCTGAGCTGGCAGAGCGGACTGGGCAGCCATGAGGTTCAGGCGACGAGAACACATGCGCTGCGCCATGGCGACAGCGTGCTGTGGGGCAGCGTCTGCCTCGATGGCATCGTCGTCGGCGTGAGCGGCGCGCACCCGTGGTTCGACGAAGCCTTCGCCACCGCGATCGCTGCCAACGTGCGCGCCATTGCGAAGAGCCGGCACGCGCTCGCGCTCGCACAAGGGCACTGGGTCGCAGGCGGACCGCAGGCGTAGCACCGCCGCACAGAACGATTTACGGCCGCGTGTAGTTCCTCGCTCGGCTTCTTTTCGGAATGAAACGCGCCGAGCCGTCGAATCGGTCTCGCATGCGGGTTCGCGATCGTTCATCGTTTCACTGACCCCTGAAGCACTTTCAAGTCAAGCGTCCTTCCGGCGCGTTGAAGCCAACGGCATGGCGATTGCCTTTCCCGTCCTCAATCAACGGGAAAGCCTCATGTCGAACAAAGCACTGCGCATTGCGCTCATCAGCGAGCACGCGTCACCGCTGGCCACCATCGGCAGCGTCGACGCGGGTGGCCAGAACATCTACGTCGCGCACGTCGCGCGCGGCCTTGCGAGCGAAGGCCACCATGTCGACGTGCTCACGCGCCGCGACGACGCGTCGGTGCCGGCGGTGGTCGACATGCGTCCCGGCGTGCGCGTGATCCACATCGATGCGGGACCGGCGCGCTTCGTGCCGAAGGAGCAGCTGCTGCCGCACATGGAGTCCTTCGTCCGCTCGGCGGGACAGTTGTTCGAGCACAGCGTGCCGTACGACGTGATCCACGCCAACTTCTTCATGTCGGGCCTGGTGGGCCTGCGGCTGAAGGAGATGTTCGGCGTGCCGCTGGTGATGACGTTTCACGCCCTGGGCCTGGTGCGCCGCGAACATCAAGGCAGTGCCGACGCGTTCCCGCCGGCGCGCATCGCCATCGAGAGCGACATCGTCCGCGCCGCCGATCGCGTGATCGCCGAGTGCCCGCAGGACAAGGCGGACCTGGTCCGCCTGTACCGGGCCCATGCGCGGCGCGTCGCGATGGTGCCCTGCGGCGTCGACCTGGAGGTGTTCACGCCCTCGTCGCGCGCCCAGGCGCGGCGCGAGATGGGCCTGCGATCCGACGAGTTCGTGCTGTTGCAGCTGGGCCGACTGGTGCCGCGCAAGGGCATCGACAACGTGATCCGCGCGCTGGCGCTTCTGGACCGCGAGATCCCGGCGCGGCTGCTGGTCGTCGGCGGCGACTCGCCCGTGCCCGACGAGGTCGCGACGCCCGAGATCGCGCGCCTGCGCGCGGTGGCGCGCGAGGTCGGCGTGTCCGATCGCGTGAGCTTCGTCGGTCATCGCCAGCGCGAGGACCTGCGCAGCTGCTACGCGGCCGCGGACGTGTTCGTGACCACGCCCTGGTACGAGCCCTTCGGCATCACGCCGCTGGAGGCCATGGCCTGCGGCCGCGCGGTGGTGGGCAGCGCCGTCGGCGGCATCCAGTATTCGGTGGTCGATGGCGTCACCGGCTTGCTGGTGCCGCCGCACGACCCGGCCGCGCTCGCGCAGCGCCTCGCGCATCTGCACGCCAACCCGGCGCTGGCCGCCGCGATGGGCCGCGCCGGCATCCGGCGCGTGCGCTCCTTGTTCACCTGGGAGCGGGTCGCGCGCGAGCTGGCCGACGTGTACGAGACGGTGCGCGCGCCCGCCCGCGCCGCGCGTGGCCAGCGCCGCCTGAGCCTTGTTCAACAAGCCGGAGCCCGCGCATGAACGTCCTTGCCCAACGCACCGCACTGATCACCGGCGCCGGCAGCGGCCTCGGCGCGGCGATCGCCCGCAACCTGTTCGGCACCGGCGCCCGCGTGGTCCTGGCCGACCTGAACGCCGAGCGCGCGCGCGCCGTCGCCGCGCAGATCGATCCGGAAGGCCAGCGCACGCTGGCCATCGCCTGCGACGTGTCGCAGGCCGGGTCGGCCCAGGCGGCCGTGCAGCAGACCACCGACCATTTCGGCGGCCTCGACGTTCTGGTCAACAACGCCGGCACCGACGTCACCATGGATCTCGAGCAGCTGTCGATCGAGGACTGGGACCGCGTGCTCGCAACCAACCTGCGCGGGCCCTTCCTGCTCAGCAAGGCCGCCTTGCCGGCGCTGCGAGCGGGCGATGCGGGACGCGGCGGGCACATCGTCAACATCGCGTCGACGGCATCGCGGCGCGCCTGGGCCAACGCCAGCGCCTACCACGCGAGCAAGTGGGGCCTGGTGGGACTGTCGCAGGCGCTGTACGCCGAGCTGCGCTCGCAGGGCATCCGCGTGTCCAGCATCGTCGTGGGCGGCATGAAGACGCCGTTCCTGCTCGACCGCTTCAAGGACATCGACCAGACCAGGCTGCAGGACCCGGCCAACGTCGCCGAAGCGGTGCGCTTCGTGCTGAGCATGCCGCGCGAGTCCATCGTCGCCGAGATCATGGTCCTGCCCCTGCAGGAATCGTCCTGGCCCTGAACGAGGCGCACCCTCGATGATCACGCTGGGCATCAACGCGGCCTTCCACGATTCGGCGGCCGCGCTCGTCGTCGACGGCCGCACCGTCGCAGCTGCGGAAGAGGAGCGCTTCACGCGCATCAAGCACGGCAAGCGGCCGGTGCCGTTCTCGGCCTGGGAGCTGCCTTTTCACGCGATCGACTTCTGCCTTGCGCAGGCGGACATCACGCTGGCCGACATCGATCACGTGGCCTACAGCTTCGATCCGAAGGAATTCCTCGGCGACCGGCTGCCGATGGACACCGCCGTCATGACGCTGCCGCTGCAGCCGTCGGCCCACCGCGCCTGCGGCTGGGAGAGCCCCTGGGATCCCCTGTTCGCCGCCTACATCCTCAATGCGCCGCGCCAGCTGCTCGACGGCGCGCCGCACCACCTTCGCCGCCGGATGCTGGCGGTGCGCGACCGGGTCCGGTATCGCTGGCACTTCGTCAAGCACCACACCTGCCACCAGGCCAGCGCCTTCCTGGCCGCGCCGTTCGCGCGTTGCGCCGTGATGACGCTGGATGGTCGCGGCGAGCACGCCACGACCACCTATGGCGCATACCGCGACGACCGTTATCGCGCGCTGGGCGAGGTGAGCATGCCGCATTCGCTGGGCATGCTGTACGAGCGCATCACCACCCACCTGGGCTTTCTGCACTCCAGCGACGAGTACAAGGTGATGGCGCTGGCGGCGCTGGGAACGCCGACGCAGCGCGATGCGCTGGCCGCCCACGTGCACGTCGAGCGCGACGGGCAGTTCCGCATCGACGAGATGGACTTCACCGCGCTGTTCGGGCCGCCGCGCGTGCCCGGCGCGCCGATGGAGCAGCAGCACCTGGACCTCGCCGCCTCGCTCCAGGACGTGCTCGAGGACACCGTGCTCGCGCTGGCATCGTGGCTGCGCGAGGCCAGCGGCGAGCGTCACCTGGCGATGGCCGGCGGCGTGGCCCTGAACTGCGTGATGAACGCAAGGCTGCGCGACAGCGGCATGTTCGACGCGGTGTGGATCCAGCCGGCCGCCGGCGACGCCGGCACCGCGCTCGGGGCCGCGCTGTGGGTCGACGCCCGCGAGCGCTGCGCCACCGTCAGCCCCGACCATGCCGTCGCGACGGAGGGCATCGCACTGGCCGACCGGCGATGGACCATGGAGCACGCCTACCTCGGCCCCGGCTGCGACGACGCGCAGGTCGAGGCGCTGCTGCGCTGGGCCAAGCTGCCGTACCGGCGCGCCGACGACATCGCCGAGGCGACCGCGGAGCTGCTGGCGCAGAACAAGATCATCGGCTGGTACCAGGGCCGCATGGAGTTCGGGCCGCGGGCGCTGGGTGCGCGCTCCATCCTCGCGTCGCCCATCGATCCGGCCATGCAGGCGCGCCTCAACGAGCTCAAGGACCGCGAAGACTTCCGCCCGGTGGCGCCGGCGGTCCCCGAGGAGGCGCTGGACCGCTGGTTCAGTCCCTCCGACGCCAACGGCGGCCGATCGCCCTTCATGCTGTTCATCTACGACGTGCGGCCGGGGCAGGGCGCGAGGATCCCCTCGGCCTGCCACACGGACCGCACGGCGCGGGTGCAGACGGTGAGCCGCGACACCAACCCGCGCTTCCACGCCGTGCTGCAGGCCTTCGGCCGCCGCACCGGCGTGCCGGTGCTGGTCAACACCTCGTTCAACGTGCGCGGCGAGCCCATCGTGTGCACGCCGCGGGCCGCGATCGAGGCCTTCCACAGCACGCCGCTGGATGCGCTGGCGATCGGCCCGTTCATCGTCGAGAAGCAAGGCTGAGGACGATGCGACCGATGACGCCGCGGATCTCGGTCGTCATTCCCACCTTCCGGCGCCCCGGCCTGCTGGCGCGCTGCCTGTCGGCGGTGCTGGCGCAGCACATCGATGCCGACGGCTACGAGGTCATCGTGGTCGACGACGGGCATGACGATGCGACGCGGGCCGTGGTCGAGCGCTTGCAGGGCGACGGCTCACCGGCGCTGCGCTACCTGCGTCCCGCCGCCGGCCGTGGGCCTGCCGTCGCGCGCAACGCCGGCTGGCGCGTCGCGCGCGGTGCGCTGGTCGCCTTCACCGACGACGACACCATTCCCGACCGCCGCTGGCTGGCCGAGGGTGAGCAGGACATCGGCACGCGGGTCGCGCTGTGCGGCCGCGTCGTCGTCCCGCCCCTGGCCGAGCCGCCCACCGACCACGAGCTGATGACGCGCGGCCTGGCGTCGGCCGAGTTCGTCACCGCCAACGCCTTCGTCTGGCGCGAGGCGCTGGAGCGCGTCGGCGGCTTCGACGAGCGCTTCCGGCGCGCCTGGCGCGAGGACTCGGACCTGCAGTTTCGCCTCGCCGAGCTGGGCGACGTGGCGCGCAGCGAGCGCGCGGCCGTCATTCACCCGGTGCGGCCCGAAGGATGGGGCGTGTGCCTGCGCCAGCAGCGCAATGTCTTCTTCGACGCCTTGCTCTACAAGAAGCACCCGCGGCACTACCGCGAGCGCATCCGGCCCCGCCCGCCCTGGGACCACTACCTGGTGGTGGGGCTGGCGCTGGCCGCGCTGGCACTGTCCGTCGCGGGCCGCACCGACGCGGCGCTGCCGTGCGCGGCCGGCAGCCTGCTGCTGATGCTGCGAATCGCGGCCCACCGCCTGCGCCACACTGCCCGCACGCCCTCGCACGTGGCCGAGATGATCGCGACCTCGGCGCTGATCCCGTTCCTGTCGGTGTACTGGCGCCTGCGCGGCGCGCTGTCGTTCCGCGTGCCGTTCTTCTAGGCCGGCCCGATGTCGGCGCTCGTGGAAGCCAACCTGCGCAGCGGATCGGGCCGGGAGTGCACCCACTGCTGGCCCTGCGCCTCTTCGGCCTCCATGCGCGCCAGGTGGTCGCGGAACTCGATGAGCAGGTCGGACATCACGTCCAGCAGCTCCTGCGCGACGCTTGAATCGGAGCCTTCGGCATTCAGGCGGTCGACGAGCCGTTGCTGGCGCGCGACCCGTGACACCGCTTCGCGGACATGGCGCTCGGCGAGGGAGATGTGCTCCCGATGCTGCTCCTCGTGCCACCCGGTGCCGTCCATGTCACACCTCGTCGATCAGCTGGCGCAGCACGCCGACGTGATCGGCGAGCCGCTGGGCCTCCATGTCAGCCTGATCCGCATGATGCGCGTCTCCGGCGATCCGGTCCAGTTCGGAAACCTTGCGCAGCAGCCTTTCGCGCTCCTGCAGCGATCGGATCGCGGTCCACAGGGCCACTTCGGTGGCCTCGGCTTGCGACTGCTTGAGGCTGCGGATGCTGAACGCATGCCCGGTGTGGCAGCGGAACCGGGGCGGGTCGGTGCCGGTCAGTTCGAACAGCGTGCCGTTGCAATCGGGACATACCAGCGGGCTCGGCTTGCCGATCGCATACAACTTGTCCATGGGATCGTCCTCCGACAAGCTGGCCGCGTGCTCGAGCACGAGCCGTTCAGGCACCGGCGGTGTGGCCCCGACCGGCCGGCCCACCAGCTGGACCAGCGTCGGCACCAGGTTTGCCAGCGGAACGACATGGTCCACCTCCACGTGGAGAAGCGCGCTGCGCGGCATGATGGGCTCTTCGGCATCGTCCGGGTCCTGGACGATGGCGACACCGCCGCAGGACTTCACCGCTTGCAGGCCCGCCGTGCCGTCGTCGTTGCGCCCGCTGAGCACGACGCCCACGATGCGCGGACCGCCCCACAGCGCGGCCGAGCGGAACAGCGGGTCGATGGCGGGCCGCGAATGGTGCTCCTTCGGACCGTGCGTCACGGCCACTGTGCCGTCCTGGATCAGCAGGTGCCGGTCCGGCGGCGCCACGACGATGCGCCCGGGCCGCAAGGACTCGCCGTCGACCGCGAAGTCGGCCGGGTTGGGCCCGACCGCCGCAAGAATCTGCGGCAGGCGGCTCGGATAGGCGCCGGTGTGCAGCACCATCAGCACGGCCGCCGGAAACTGCGCGGGCAATGCCGAGGCGATGCTGCGCAGCGCGGCCACGCCGCCGGCCGAGGCGCCGATCACGACGACGTCTCGCAGAGGGAGGGAGGGGTCGTCGCGTCGGGACATGGCTGCTCCTGGACCGGCCGGTCGGCCGATCATGCTTGGGGCAGCAATCGGGGCGCCCAAGTCCGTGCCGGGGTGTAAAGAACACCTTGGCGCCAGTGCCAGTAAGCGGTACAGGTGCACAGTTGCACAATGTTCATTTTCCCGACCGCCTTCGCGCCATGACCGCTGAATCGCCGCCGCGCACCCTGCCCGAGTCGGAGCTCATTCCGAGCACGCTGAAGTTCCCCGTGGTCGGCATCGGGGCTTCGGCGGGCGGGCTCGCTCCGCTGCTGAAGTTCTTCGAGCAGATGCCGACCCACAGCGGCATGGCCTTCGTCGTGGTCGTCCACCTGTCCCCCAAGCACATCAGCAACCTGCCGGGGCTGCTGCAGGCCTCGACCTCCATGCGCGTCGTGAGCGCGGAGGAGCCGAGCGGCATCGAGGCGGACACCATCTACGTCATTCCGCCGAACAAGATGCTGTCGATGAACGACAGCTACCTGCGCGTCACCGACCTCGACCGCCCACGCGGCCGCCATGTGGCGATCGACCTGTTCTTCCGCACGCTGGCGGTGGTCCATCGCGAGCGCGCCGTGGCCATCGTGCTGTCGGGCACCGGCGCCGACGGCGCGGTCGGCATCACGCGCATCAAGGAGGAGGGCGGAATCTCGCTGGTGCAAAGCCCCACCGAGGCGGAATTCGACGGCATGCCGCGCGCCGCGCTGGCCACCGGCACCATCGACTGGGTGCTGCCAGTGGCCGAGATGCCCACCAAGGTGGTCGAGCTGTGGAACAACGCCAAGGCGATCGAGCTGCCCAGCGCGGACGAAGAGGGCGTGCCCGGCGCGCCGCCGCGTTCGCCGCATGCCACCAAGCTGGCCGAGGAGGCGCTGCGCGACATCCTCATTCTGCTGCGCGCCCGCACCGGCCACGATTTCCGCAACTACAAGCGCGCCACCGTGCTGCGCCGGCTCGAGCGGCGGCTGCAGGTGCACGGCCTGCCCAACCTGCCGGCCTACCGGGCCTTCCTGCACGCCCAGCCCGACGAGGCGCAGGCGCTGCTCAAGGACCTCCTGATCGGCGTCACCAATTTCTTCCGCGACACCGATGCCTTCGAGATGCTGCAGCGCGAGGCCATCGCACCGCTGTTCGACCTCGACGACCGCAACCCGGGCGGCCTGCGCGCGTGGGTCGCCGGCTGCGCGACCGGCGAGGAGGCGTACTCGGTCGCGATGCTGCTGTGCGAGCAGGCCGCGCAGCTCGCCCAGCCGCCCAAGATCCACCTCTTCGCGACCGACATCGACGAGTCGGCGATCTCGCACGCACGGCTGGGAACCTACCCGGTCTCGATCGAGACCGACGTCGCACCCACCCGCCTGCGGCGCTTCTTCGACCGCGAGGCCAACCTGTACCGCATCCGCAAGGAGGTGCGCGAGAAGGTGATGTTCGCGGTGCACAACCTGCTGCACGACCCGCCGTTCTCCAAGCTCGACCTCATCTCCTGCCGCAACCTGCTCATCTACCTCGATCGCGACGTGCACGCCGAGATCCTGGAGATGTTCCATTTCGCGCTCAAGCCGGGCGGCTACCTGTTCCTGGGCAGCTCCGAGTCGGCCGACACCGCGTCGCAGTTCTTCTCGGTGGTCGACAAGAAGCACCGCATCTTCCGCGCCAACACCGTGCCGCGCACCGCGCGCTACATGCCCAGCCTGCCCATGGGCAACTCGCCCGGCCTCGCGGCACAGCACCTGGAGGTGCGCCCCGAGAAGCGCACCTTGACCTTCGCCGACCTGCATCGGCGCGTGGCCGAGCAGCATGCGCCGCCCAGCGTGCTGATCGACGCCGATTCGAACATCGTGCACCTGTCTGCCCAGGCCGGCCGCTTCCTGCGCCACACGGCCGGCTCGCCCTCGCACAACCTGATGACGCTGGTGCTGCCGGAGCTGAGGCTGGAGCTGCGCAGTGCGGTGTTCCAGGCATTGCGCTCGGGCAAGAGCGTCGAGGCCCGGCGCGTGCGCGTGCAGCGCGATGACCGGGACCACTACGTCAACATGATCGCGCGGCCGGTCCACGAGCCGGAGCTGTCGTCGGGGCCGCTGGTGATGGTGTTGTTCGACGAGGTCGAGGACTCCATGGTCCCGGACCTGCATCCCGCCGACACCGAGGGCCGCGATCCGCTCCTGACCCAGCTCGAGGAAGAGCTCGGCCGCACCAAGGAGCAGCTGCAGAACACCATCGAGCACTCCGACACCTCCACCGAGGAGCTCAAAGCCTCGAACGAGGAGCTGCAGGCGATCAACGAGGAGCTGCGATCGACGAC
>DASUZE010000030.1:0-56578 GCA_036377015.1 Piscinibacter sp.
CGGTGCCGACCTCGCGCGCCACGCGCGTCACTTCGCCCGCGAAGCGATTGAGCTGGTCGACCATGGTGTTGAGCGTTTCCTTCAGCTGAAGGATTTCGCCGCGCACGTCGACGGTGATCTTGCGCGAAAGGTCGCCGCCGGCAATCGCGGTTGCGACTTCGGCGATGTTGCGGACCTGGCCGGTGAGGTTGGAGGCCATGGAGTTGACGCTGTCGGTCAAGTCCTTCCAGGTGCCGGCTACGCCGCGCACCAGTGCCTGGCCACCGAGCTTGCCTTCGGTGCCGACCTCGCGGGCGACGCGCGTCACCTCGCTGGCGAACGACGACAGCTGGTCCACCATGGTGTTGATGGTGTTCTTCAGCTCCAGGATCTCCCCCTTCACGTCCACCGTGATCTTCTTGGACAGGTCGCCCGCGGCCACCGCCTTGGTCACGTCGGCGATGTTGCGCACCTGCGAAGTCAGGTTCGACGCCATCGAGTTGACGGAGTCGGTCAGGTCCTTCCAGGTACCGGCCACGCCCTGCACCTCGGCCTGGCCGCCCAGCTTGCCTTCGGTGCCCACTTCACGAGCGACCCGCGTCACCTCCGCAGCGAAGCTTCGCAGCTGGTCCACCATGGTGTTGACGGTGTTCTTCAGCTCCAGGATCTCGCCCTTCACGTCCACCGTGATCTTCTTGGACAGGTCGCCCGCCGCCACGGCGGTGGTCACCTCGGCGATGTTGCGCACCTGCGAGGTCAGGTTGCCGGCCATGAAGTTGACCGACTCGGTCAGGTCCTTCCAGGTGCCGGCGACGCCTTGCACGTCGGCCTGGCCGCCCAGCTTGCCCTCGGTGCCCACCTCGCGCGCCACCCGCGTCACCTCGGCGGCGAACGAACGCAGCTGGTCGACCAGCGTGTTGACGGTGTTCTTCAGCTCGAGGATCTCGCCCTTGCCGTCGACCGTGATCTTCTTGGACAGGTCGCCCGCCGCCACCGCCTTGGTCACGTCGGCGATGTTGCGCACCTGCGAAGTCAGGTTGCCGGCCATCGAGTTGACCGAGTCGGTCAGGTCCTTCCAGGTGCCCGACACGCCTTCCACGCGCGCCTGGCCGCCCAGCATGCCCTCGGTGCCCACCTCGCGCGCCACCCGCGTCACCTCCGACGCGAAGGAGCGCAGCTGGTCCACCATCGTGTTGATGGTGTTCTTGAGCGTGAGGAACTCGCCCTTCACGTCGACGTCGATCTTCTTCGACAGGTCGCCCTTGGCCACCGCGGTGGTCACGTCGGCGATGTTGCGCACCTGGTCGGTCAGGTTGCCGGCCATGGAGTTGACCGAGTCGGTCAGGTCCTTCCAGGTCCCGGCCACGCCTTTCACCTTGGCCTGGCCGCCCAGCTTGCCCTCGGTGCCGACCTCGCGGGCCACCCGCGTCACCTCGGCCGAGAAGTTGCCGAGCTGTTCCACCATCTTGTTGATGGTCTTGGCGGTACGCAGGAACTCGCCCTCGAGCTCGCGACCCTCCACCTCCAGGGCCATGGACTTGGACAGGTCGCCCTGAGCGACCGCGCCGATCACCCGCGCCACCTCGGACGTCGGGTGGACCAGGTCGTCGATGAGCGCATTGATGCAGCTGACCGACTCGCCCCAGAAGCCGCGGGCGTCGGGCAGCGAGGCGCGCTGCTTGAGCTTGCCTTCCTTGCCGACCACCTGGCGCAGGCGCGACAGCTCTGCGGCCATGCGGGCGTTCATCTCGACGACGTCGTTGAAGACGTCGGCCACCTTGCCTTGCAGCCCTGTCCAGTGGGCCGGCAGGCGCACGCTGGCGTCGCCCTTGCGCAAGGCCGTCAGCGCGTTCAGCAGCGCCGAAAGCTCCTCGGCCGGGGCCAGGAGCGTCTGATCATCGTAGGCAATCATCGAATTTCCCGTTGGTGTTCGTCGGGTGGACAAGGTCGGCGCACCGGACGCACAAGCACATCAGATCGGGGTGACCCGATTCCCCCAAGAAAGCTGTCGCCGGCGTGCGCGCAAGCCCGTGGTTTCGCCGGTGGAATCCCACTGCACGGCCCATTCGAGAGCACGGCCCATGCCACCTGTGAGAGGTGTGTCGAACTGCACACGCCGTCGAGATTTCGCGCCCGGAAGCAGGTTCGAGCATGCAGAAACTTCCACCACGGCTGAAACAGGGCCTGCAATTTTTGCGGCCAGCTTTGCAAGGCTCTCCCAATCGCGCCTCGGGGTTTGTCCGAGTCGCGCTCAGGGTGCGAGTTCCGCCTCCGCCGCTTCCACCGAGTGACGGCGTGCTGTCAGGGCTTGCGCCGCCACCTCTTGCGGCGGCGCCTGCTTGAGGCGATGGTCCGACCACACCTGGCGCCAGCGGCGCGCGCCCGGAAGGCCGTTCCACAGGCCGAGCATGTGGCGCGCCACCCGCGACCAGGGCTCGCCGTCCGCCGCACAACGCACCATGTACTCGACCATGCGCTGCTCGACCTCCGCGCGCTCGCGATGCTGCGGCGCAGCGCCGAAGAAGGCCGAGTCCCAGTGCGCCATGGACCAGGGGTTGTGATAGGCCTCGCGGCCCACCATCACGCCGTCGATGTGGGCCAGGTGCGCGCCGATCTGTGCCTCTTCGGTGACGCCGCCGTTCAGGCAGATGGTGAGCGCCGGGAAGTCGCCCTTGAGCCGGTACACCGTCTCGTAGCGCAGCGGCGGCACCTCGCGGTTCTCCTTCGGGCTCAGGCCCTTCAGCCAGGCGTTGCGGGCGTGGACCATGAAGACCTCGCAGCCGGCATCGGCCACGGTGCCGACGAAGTCGCGCACGAAGCCGTAGTCCTCGCCCTTGTCGATGCCGATGCGGTGCTTGACCGTGACCGGCAGGCTCACCGCATCGCGCATCGCCTTCACGCCGTCGGCCACGGTGGCGGGCTCGGCCATCAGGCAGGCCCCGAAGGCGCCGCGCTGCACGCGCTCGCTCGGACAGCCGCAGTTGAGATTGACCTCGTCGTAGCCCCAGCGCTCGGCCAGCCGCGCCGCCTGCGCCAGCTCGTCGGGCTCGCTGCCGCCCAGCTGCAGCGCCACCGGATGCTCCTCGGGATTGAAGTCGAGGTGGCGCGGCACGTCGCCGTGCAGCAAGGCGCCGGTGGTCACCATCTCGGTGTACAGCCGGGTGTGGCGGGTGAGCAGGCGATGGAAGTAGCGGCAGTGGCGGTCGGTCCAGTCCATCATCGGGGCGACGGACAGGCGCCAGGGGGAAGCAGCAGACGACGTCATGTGAGCGCCATTGTCGCGTAGCCCGGGTGCGACCCGGGTTGTCGGTCCGGTCAGGGACGCCGGATTGCACCCGGGCTACCGGCGTCGCTTCAGCCTCGCCTCCAGCCACGCATAGCCCACTCCCGCGATCACCAGCGGCACCAGGTAGTACACCGCCCGATAGGCCAGCAAGGCCCCCAGCAGCTGCGACTGCGGCACCCGGTGCCCCAACAGCGCCAGGAACACCGCTTCGAGCACGCCGACGCCGGCCGGGATGTGGGTCGCGACCCCCGCGATGCAGGCCAGCAGCAAGGTGCCCAGCACCGCTCCGTATCCCGGCGCCGGCGCGACGTGCGGCAGCAGCGTGTAGACCACGGCGCCCATCAGCATCCAGTTGCTCGCACCCAGTCCCATCTGCACGAGGGCCAGGCGCAAGGTGGGCAGCTCGACCTCGTGCCCGCGCACCGTCCAGCTGCGCCCGTGCAGGCGCGCGCAGGCGAGCAGCCAGGCCGCCGCGGCGATGACCATCAGCAGGCCGATCCAGCGCAGGCCCTCGTCGCTCAGCTCCCATTGCGGCGGCAGGTCCAGCCCATAGAGCGTGAACACCGCGCCGCCCAGCGCGAGGTAGCCGGTCCAGTTGGTGAGCAGCGTCGACAGGTACAGGCGCGAGGTGGTCGCCGCGTTCAAGCCGAGCTGCGAGTACAGGCGGTAGCGAAAGCCGATGCCGCCCACCCAGGCGCCGAGATTGAGGTTGAACGAGTAGGCGATGGCGCCCACCCCCGCCACGAGGCGCGGCGGCAAGGTGTGGCCGCTGTAGCGCCTCGCCGCGAGCTCGAAGCCGGCGTACACGCCATAGCTCGCCAGCGCCAGCGTCGCGGCGGTGACCAGGGTGCGCAGTCGATAGGCGCGCAGCGTCGCCACCACGGTGTCCCAGTCGAGCGAGCGTCCCACGTGCGCGAGCAGCGCCGCCATGCCGATGAAGAAGGCCAGCGTGAGCAGGCGCAGCAGCCACACGCGCCACGCGGGACGTGCCGTCGGCTGAGGCTGCCATTCGCGGACTTCGACTTCGGGCGTGCCGGTTGAGCTCATCGGTGCGAGTCCAAGGACCGATGCTGCGCCTCGAGCGCCTCTGCCTGAGGAGGCACCGAATGCAGCTGCGGCCGGTGAGCCGGCAGGTAGGCGGCCCAGGTCGGGAAGCGCCGCAGCACGTGGAACACCACGGTGCTCACCAGCACGCGCCAGGCGGTGCGCGGCGGCGCATGCTTGGCCTCGACGCGGGTGCAGTGCTCGCCCATGAGCCGCTGCATGTGCTGGCGCAGCTCGGCGTTGAAGCCGCGGTCGCGGATGATGACGTTGGCCTCGAGGTTGAGCGACAGGCTCAGCGGATCCAGGTTGCTCGACCCGATGGTCGACCACTCGTCGTCGACCAGCGCGACCTTGCCGTGCAGCGGACGCAGGCAGTATTCGTGGATGGCGACGCCGTCGGCCAGCAGGTCGGGATAGAGCAGGCGCGCTGCCACCGAGACGATCTGCATGTCGGGCTTGCCCTGCACGATCAGGCTCACCTTCACGCCGCGCCGCGCTGCCTTGAGCATCTCGTTGAGCAGGCGATAGCCGGGGAAGAAATAGGCGTTGGCGATGATCACCTCGCGCCGCGCCGTGCGGATGGCGGCGCGGTAGTGACGCTCGATGTCGTTGGGATGGCGGTCGTTGTCGCGGATGACCAGCATGGCCTGGGCGTCGCCGGCGCGGGGCACCGCATCGAGCGGCGGCAGCGGCCGGCGCGACCACCACCGCCCCGGCGTCGCCGGCGGCAGCATGGAGCGCGCGAGGCGATGGATCTGTGCCACCAGCGGGCCGGCCACCTTCACCGCGTAGTCCTGCTTCGCCTCGGGGCCGTAGTCCTCGAGGTGATCGGCCGAATAGTTGATGCCGCCGACGAACGCGAGCCGTCCGTCGACCACCACCAGCTTGCGGTGCAGGCGGCGGAACAGCTTCAGCCGGTAGCCGAACACCCGTGGGCTGGGGTCGAAGACGTGCACGCGCACGCCGGCCGCGGCCAGGCCGCCGACGAAGTCTTCCGACAAGTCGGGCGATCCCCAGCCGTCCACGGTCAGGTCGACGCTGACACCGCGCCGCGCCGCGGCCATCAGCACCTCGCGCAGCTGGCGCCCGACCTTGTCGTCGAACAGGATGAAGGTCTCGATCAGCACCTCGCGGCGCGCAGCGTCGATCGCCCCGAACACCGCGGGGAAGAACTCCTCGCCGTTCTCCAGCAACTGGCAGCGGTTGCCGTCGCTCCAGCCCGGGCGGGTACCGCTCACAGCCCGATCTCCACCGCCAGCGGGACGTGGTCCGACAGGTGCGACCAAGGGCGGCTGCTCAGCACGCGCGGGCGCTCGGCGCTCGCATGGCGGACGTAGATGCGGTCCAGGCGCAGCATCGGCAGGCGTGCGGGGAAGGTGCGCGCCGCGCGTCCCATGACCTGCACGAAGGCCTCGCGCATGCCGGCGCAGCGCTCCAGCGTGGAATGCGCCCGCATGCGCCAGTCGTTGAAGTCGCCGGCGATGACGAGGGGCGCATCGGCCGGGATGGCCTGGTCGACCAGCCGGCACAGCATCTGCAGCTGCTCGTTGCGATGGTGCTCGGCCAGACCCAGGTGCACGCACACCGCATGCATCTGAGGCAGCGGATCGGGCAGCTGCAGCACGCAGTGCAGCATGCCGCGCTTCTCGCTGTCGTCGCCGACCGACACGTCGTGGTTGTGGTGGCTCAGGATCGGGAACTTCGACAGCAGGGCATTGCCGTGGTGGCCATCGGGGTACACCGCGTTCTGGCCGTAGGCGTAGTCCTTCCACACCGAGTCGGCGAGGAACTCGTAGTGCGAGCCGGCCGGCCAGTCGACGAAGCGGGTGGCGTGCAGCTCATGGCTGCCCTGCACTTCCTGCAGGAAGACGATGTCGGCCGACTCGTTGCGAACCGCGTCGCGCAAATCTTTCAGCACGAAACGGCGGTTGAACAGGTCGAAACCTTTGTGGATGTTCACCGTCAGCACGGTCAGCGACCGGCGCGGCGCAGGGGCGATCTGGGTCATCGGGGGCGGACATGGCAACACCTCCTGCATCTCGGCAGGAAGCGTTCCCGCGTCCGCGCAGGGTCAGGACCCGTATGTCATGCAATGCCGACGCTCCCTGAACCGCGCGCTGCCCTGGCGACTTAGAGAGCCGCGACTACGGACCTCGTCCGTCTGGGGGTGTTGGCCCTGCGGACAGGGGAACACACTGCACCCCCACGTCGAAGTACAGGAGACGGCCATGGTGTCCAACGAGCGAGACGAAGGCGACTACCGGATCGTTGCCGGTGCGGTAGGCGGCGAGTTCGACGAAGGGTTCATCGCCGCGGTCGTCATCCGGAGGGTGCGCGGCGCCCCCGGCCCCTGCGAGGCGTATCGCAACGAGTCCCTGGCCGGCGGCTACCGCTGGCCCTCACCCGAAGCCGCTGTCTGCTACGCCATCGGCAAGGGCCGCGAGCTCGTCACCCAACTGCCGCACCGCTTGGCGTGCTGATCTTCAAAAGGAGTTGACCATGCAACTGGACGAACGCGACGAAGGCGAGTACCGGATCTACGCCGGTGCATTGGAAAGCAGCATCGGCGACGGCTACATTGCGGCGGTGGTGGTGCACAAGGTGCGGGGCACGGAGCGCGGCCCGCGCGAGGCGTTTCGGGATGATGCGCTGGCCTGCGGGCACCGGTGGGCGCGGCCTGACCAGGCGCTGTCGTATGCGATGGACAAGGGGCGGTCGGTGGTGAGGACGGAGCGGCATCGGCTGGCTTGCTGAGCCGGAAATGGGAAACGGGCCGCAAGGGCCCGTTTCGTTTTGAACTTTTGGCGGAGCCGGAGGCTTCCGAATGTTCTTCGGGAATGCGCGCCGTTGCTAGGTCTGCACACAATCGGCGTGCCGCGGGTCCACCGCCAATGCCCCCGCGCTCAGTGGATCACGATCGCTGGCCGCACGCGGTCCCACCACCTGCCCGGCGTCTTCGGTTTGGACCCGAGCGCCTCGCATGCCCGTAGGTAGCACCGCTCCCACAAGCCAGGATGCATCGCGGGCTCGCCGGCCTCCAATCCGTTGCATTTCCCGGCCCAAACGGCTAGCTGAGGCTCGGTAAACGTTCGCTCGCCGGCCTCTTCCATCTCCTTCTCGAGGTTCGCCCATTCAGCACTTCGCCTTGCGGCGTCCCGAGCTTTGCTGCCCCAAGCGAACACCAGCGCCATCGCGGTGCCAGCGAAGATGACGGCTGCGCTCCACCTGATCACGTCGGGTCTGGTGACGTTCGCCAGCGCGACTGAGCCTGCAACAAGGGAGGCGACCTTCACCAGGCCCTCTCGTGTCTCGAAGATCCGCTGGCGCTCCTGTTGGTACATGCGATTTGCCAGCGCGCGCAAACGGATGTCGCCGCGGCGGTCACACAGGTAGTCCCAATCGGCCTTATCCACGGAGTCAAGTTCCAGGTGCGGGCGCCGGCGGCGATGGCGCCGGTTGCGGCGCTGGTTGCGGCGGCCGCGGGTGCTCAGCTGGCCGGGGCGTGTGTGCGCGTTCCCGTCGGCCGGGCGCAGGAGTGGTGAAGTCGTTCATGGGCCCGGCCCTCCGTCTGTTGTTCGTTGGTCGTTTGGATATTCTGCGACACCACCTTGCGCGCGTGGGCGAGGGGTATCCAGGAGCCAAGGAGAGAGAAGTACGCGTGGGGCAGCACGCCTAGGCATGGCCCTCTCGAAGCATTGGTACGCTTGCTGCCGTGTGTTATGTCGTTGGAGGTAGTGAGCTACCCGATTCGGGTTGCAGCGAGTTTCGCGAACCACGACTCCTTGTCCCTGAAGTCCAGTTCGCGGGCGAGATACTCCAGCTCAGGTCCCCACAAGTTCGCTTGTTGGCGGAGTTCGTCAAGTGCGTCCTTGGGTACGAACGCAGGTGCTGAATCCACAAGCTCGCGCAAGCGCGAAGGAGTGGACTCGAGCGACCAGTCCGCCACCCCTCGGTCGCGCACCGGACGGCAGTACGAGAGAACTTCGTCCACCCTCTGCCGCGCCGCCTCCTTCGCTGCCTGCTGGTCAGGGTCATTGGGATCTGCGTCGGAGAATGCTGCAACAAAGCGCCTGTGCATCTCCCAGTAGTGCCGAAACACCGCTTCCGCGTACTGTCCTACAACGGGGCCGATGGCGTCGATACAAGCGGAGCGGGCCCATGGCACGAGAGCGCGACGCACGACCAGGGACGTCGAGCCGAGCGATTCGAGCATGCCTTTCACCGAGCGAGACAATTCGTATGAGGCCAACGGAGACGGTGCGCCGTCCCACCGTCCAGTTCCGGCCGCAAGTTCCAAAAGCGACGCGCCGGACAGCTCAGCTAGTCGCTTCAACTGCGCCAGGATGGCATCCGCCTGGCCGATCTTCTGATCGAATTCGCGCATCTGCAACTCGACACCCATGCCCTTAAGGGCCTTAAACCGATCGAGAGTAGCGGCGAACAGGAACAGCAAACCGGCTCCGAGATACGTCATGGCCATCGCGTTCTCGTCGACGATGAAGCCAAGCCAGACGCCGCGGGCCAGCAAACACGTCCCGAGCAGAGCAAGAAGGGCGTTGATCGCCGCAGCTAGCCAGCTCTCTTCAGCATTCGATCCGTCGCGCATCCCCCGCCCCCTGTCGTGATCTCGTGGAGGCGAGATTTTCGCAGGTGAATCGCGCGCTCGAACCGGCGAGGTTTGGGCCAGGCAGGGGACCAACGCGGCTCGGTCTAAACACTATGGTCGCGCGTCGGCAGCTTCCAATCGCGAAGCCCCTCCGGAGCATCAGCGTCGGCATGAGCCTCTAACGTGTCGCCGGCGCGTTCGGCATTGCGGCCGCGCCGCCCATTGATCAGAATCACGTCAGCCACGGCATACCTCCTCTTCAGGTGGGTCTGGTCAGGCCGGGTCGCACGGGCCAACGCGCGGCTCGGCCGATTTGCTTAGAGAGGCCTCACGCAGCCTTCATCGGGATGATCCTCGCACCCTGGCGCAACTGGTCAAGGTGGTCGGAGTACCACGGCATCATCCGCTGGCGCTCGTGCAAGTAGACCGCCCAGTTGTACGCTGCCGAGACTGCATCTCGCTCTTGGTGCGCGAGCTGCAGTTCGATGTGCGTGTGATCGAAGCCGTGCTCATGCACGGATCGTCGATGTACCCTGAGCTTCGCGTCCTTGCGCTCCTGCGATGGGTCCGTCCCAGCCTGCAACGTGATGCGCGCAGCGTCTCGATCAAGGCGAGCCTGCTTGAGTGAGACGGCCGGGTAACTGCCCAACGCGAGGCGCTTCTCCTTGCCGGCGAAACGGTACTTCCATCGCCAATGCTTCGCGCCAGCGGGCAGCACCTCGGTAAAGGCCTCCGGAGTTCGCCAAGCGCGGGCGAGGCCTCTCAGTGGGGCAATGAGCGTTCTTGCAGGCTGGGTCCGTGAGCGGCATCTGGGCTTGGGCATCGCGATTTTCGCGCTGCGTGCCCCCAACGATGCCCCACGCTTCAAGCAGATGTCAAAGGCTTAACGTGGACCAACGGGAAGAAAAAAGCCCCGTAGGACGGGGCTTTTTAGTGGCTCGTTCGGTCTAACGTGGACTAACCAATATTTATCGTTGGCGGAGCCGGAGGGATTCGAACCCTCGATGCAGGTTTTGCCCGCATACTCCCTTAGCAGGGGAGCACCTTCGGCCTCTCGGTCACAGCTCCAAAGTCAGCCGGGATTCTAACCCCGGTTGTGCGGCCCTCAGGCGGCCGGCTGATCCAGATCGAAAGCCTTGTGCAGCGCGCGCACCGCGAGCTCCATGTACTTCTCGTCGATCACCACGCTGGTCTTGATCTCGCTGGTGGTGATCATCTGGATGTTGATGCCTTCCTGGCTCAGCGCGCTGAACATGCGGCTGGCCACGCCCACGTGCGAGCGCATGCCGATGCCCACGATGCTCACCTTGCAGATCTTCGGGTCCCCCGACAGTTGCTCGGCGCCGGTCTTCGGCAGCACCGTGTTCTTCAGCAGCTCCATCGTGCGCGCGTAGTCGTTGCGGTGCACGGTGAACGAGAAGTCGGTGCGGCCGTCGTGGCCGATGTTCTGGATGATGACGTCGACGTCGATGTTGGCGTCGGCCACCGGGCCGAGGATGGCGTAGGCGATGCCGGGCTTGTCGGGCACGCCCAGCAGGCTCACCTTCGCTTCGTCGCGGTTGAAGGCAATGCCCGACACAACGGCTTGTTCCATTTTCTCGTCTTCCTCAAAAGTGATCAGGGTGCCCGACTTCGCCTCTTCCGCGATGTCGATGTCCCAGGGCGTGAAGCTGCTCAGCACCCGCAGCGGCACACGGTACTTGCCGGCGAACTCGACCGAGCGGATCTGCAGCACCTTGGAGCCCAGGCTCGCCATCTCGAGCATCTCTTCGAAGCTGACGGTCTGCAGGCGGCGCGCCTCGGCGACGATGCGCGGGTCGGTGGTGTAGACGCCGTCGACGTCGGTGTAGATCAGGCACTCGTCGGCCTTCATCGCCGCCGCCACCGCCACCGCCGAGGTGTCGGAGCCGCCGCGGCCCAGCGTGGTGATGTGGCCGTCCGGGTCCACACCCTGGAAGCCGGTGATGATGACCACCCTGCCCGCTTCCAGGTCGGCGCGCACGCGCGTGTCGTCGATGCTCTGGATGCGCGCCTTGGTGAACGAGCTGTCGGTGGCGATGGGCACCTGCCACCCTGTGTAGCTCACCGAGGGCATGCCCTCGGCCTGCAGCGCAATGGCCAGCAGCCCGACCGACACCTGTTCGCCGGTCGAGGCAATCATGTCGAGCTCGCGCTGCAGCTCCGGCGTGGTGCTGCCCGGCGACAGCTCCTTGGCCAACGCCAGCAGGCGGTTGGTCTCGCCGCTCATGGCCGATGGCACGACGATCATCTGGTGCCCGGCGCGGGCCCATTTGGCGACGCGCTTGGCGACGTTGCGGATGCGCTCGGTCGACCCCATGGAGGTGCCGCCGTACTTGTGAACGATGAGTGCCATGCTGTGATGAAGGGATGGGTCCACGCCGCGCGCGTGAACCGCGCATTTTAGCCGGCGCGATCCGCTGCCTTGTCCGCCGCAAGCCAGCGCAGCGTCACCTGCGCCTGCCCCGGCAGGCCGATGACGCGGGCATCCAGGCCCAGTCCCGGCACGAACACGAGCTGGCCGCCGCTGTACACCAGCGGCCCTTCGCGCGCCCAGGCCGGCACCGCCGCCGTCTGGAACTGCTTCTTGAGGCTGCGCGGCGGACGGCCGATGCCGGCTTGAAACCGTTCACCGCCGGTGCGTGGCCGCAGCTCCAGATGCGCCAGCCAGGCGAGCGGGACGCCGCCTTGCTTCACCCGCTCGACCTGCAGGCGGCCGCCCCAACCGGGCAGCACGAGCGTGCCGGCGCGGCGGATGGTCAACATGGACTCACGCTCGGGCGGCGCCGGCGCAGGCCGCGAATCAACCTCATGACGCAAGCGGCCCCGATAGGCATGAAGCATCCCGCCCGGCACGGGCCAGCGTCCCGGGCCCGACGCCGACAGCTCGTGCATCAACCGGCTCACCAGGCTGGATGGCGCGCTGTGACCGGTCGTCGCACGCAGCCATGCGCGCAGGGCGTTGCTGCGGCGCGGCGGTGACAGCGCCTGCCAGGCACGCAGGTCCAGGCCCTTCGCACCGACAAGGGTCGCGAGGTCGATGTCCGCCAGCTCGCCCAGGCAGGCACTGGCCTCCTGCGCCCATGACGCCGCATCCGCCAGCGCCGACTCGGCCTGCGAAAACGCCTGCGACAACACCGGCCAGACATCGTGGCGCAGACGATTGCGCGCGAAGCGGGTGTCGGTGTTGCTGTCGTCGTCGACATGGACGAGGCGGTGGCGGCGCGCATAGGCCTCGATGTCCTCGCGCGGCACCTTCAGCCATGGACGCATCCAGGTGATGCCGTCGCGCTCGATCGCCCCCGGCATGCCCGCCAGGCCGGCGACACCGGCGCCGCGCAGCGCCTGCAGCAGGAAGGTCTCGGCCTGGTCGCGCCGGTGATGGCCCAGCAGGACCAGCGAGGCGCCCTCTTCCAGCGCCATCGCCCGCAAGGCGCGGTAACGCGCCTGTCGCGCCCACGCCTCCACGCTCTCGCCCTTGGCCGGCTTGCCCTCGACACGATGGACGGCGAAGCGCACCGGCAGCCCGCGACGAGCCCAGGTGGCGCATTGCCGCTCGCAGCGCTCGAGCCAGATGTCGGCGTGTGGGCTCAGTCCGTGATGGACATGCAGCGCCAGCACCTCCACGCCCTGCGCGGCGGCGGCCTTCACGGTCGCGTGCAGCAGCGCCGTCGAGTCACGGCCGCCGCTGTAGGCGACCGCGACGCGCGGCTTCATGCGTGTTCGGTGGTGTCGTTGAAGCGCCCGTAGGACTGCAGGCGCTCATAGCGGCGCTGCACCAGCTCCTTGGGCTTCAGGTCGCTGACCTGGCGCAACGCATCGTTCAGCGCGCGCTTCAGGTAGGCCGACATCTGCTTGGGATCGCGATGCGCGCCGCCGACGGGCTCGTTGATGATCTTGTCGATCATGGCCAGCGCCTTGAGCCGGTGCGCGGTGATGCCCAGCGCCTCGGCGGCGTCGGACGCACGCGCCGCGGTCTTCCAGAGGATGGACGCGCAGCCTTCGGGCGAGATCACCGAATAGATGGCGTACTGCAGCATCAGCATCTGGTCGGCCACGCTGATGGCCAGCGCACCGCCCGATCCGCCCTCGCCGATGATGGTGGCGATGATGGGCACCTCGAGCTGCGCCATCTCGTAGATGTTGCGGCCGATGGCCTCGGACTGCCCGCGCTCCTCGGCGCCGATGCCCGGGTACGCGCCCGGCGTGTCGACGAAGGTGAACACCGGCAGGCCGAACTTCTCGGCGAGCTTCATCAGGCGCAGCGCCTTGCGGTAGCCCTCGGGCCGCGACATGCCGAAGTTGCGCAGGCCGCGCTCCTTGGTGTCGCGCCCCTTCTGGTGGCCGATCACCATGCAGGCCTGGCCGTTGAAGCGCGCCATGCCGCCGACGATGGACTGGTCGTCTGCGAAGTGGCGGTCGCCGTGCAGCTCCTGGAACTCGGTGAAGATGTCGGAGACGTAGTCGAGCGTGTAGGGCCGCTGCGGGTGGCGCGCGATGAGCGTGACCTGCCAGGGCGAGAGGCTGGAGTAGATGTCCTTGGTGAGCTGGAGGCTCTTCTTGCTGAGGCGGTCGATCTCTTCGGAGATGTCGACCGCGGATTCGCTCTGCACATAGCGCAGTTCTTCGATCTTGGTCTCGAGCTCGGCGACCGGCTGCTCGAACTCCAGGAAATGTCGTTTGCTCATGCGATGGGTCCTTGCTTTGTCCCGCTGAACGACCGCGGCGAACGAATCAGGAGTCAGGCTAGTAGTCTACCGGCAGCGGATCGAGGCTGCGCCAGATGTACCAGGTGGCGACCGAACGGAAAGGCGCCCAGGCGTCACCGACTTCACGCGCCTCGGCGCGCGACACCGGCTCGCCGCTGAAGTAGTTGACGCTGATGCCCTTGATCAGCCCCAGGTCGTCCAGCGGCAGCACGTTCGGGCGCATCAGGTGGAAGATGAGGAACATCTCGGCCGTCCAGCGGCCGATGCCGCGGATGGCCACCAGCTCCTCGATGATGGCCTCGTCGTCCATCTCCTGCCACTGCGGCACGTGCACCGCGCCGGACTCGAAGTGGGCGGCCAGGTCGACCAGGTATTCGATCTTGCGCGCCGACAGGCCGGCGTTGCGCATCTCGACCGCGGCCAGCGCGAGCACCGCCGACGGGTGGATGCGCGTGGGCATGCACGGCGTCAGCGAGGCGAAGCGGTCCCACACCGATTGCGCCGCCTTCACCGAGATCTGCTGCCCGACGATCGAGCGGGCGAGCGTGGTGAAGGCGTCACCACGGCTTTGCAGGCGGCCCTCGCCGAGTTGCGGGATCAGCTTGCGCATCACGCGGTCGCGGCGCGACAGGTGCTTGCAGGCCTCGTCCCAGTAGGCGGGCGTGACGTCGACGCTGTCGGGTGGGGCGGCGCTCATGGGCAGCTCAGGCCTTCACCCAGGTGGTGCCTTGCGGCGAGTCCTGCAGCACGATGCCCTCGGCGAGGAGGTCCTTGCGGATCTGGTCGGCGCGGGCAAAGTCGCGCGCCTGCTTGGCCGCGGCGCGTTCCGCGATCCGCTCGGCGATGCGCGCATCGTCGCCCGCCGCACCGCCTTGCAGATAGGCGCGCGGCGACTGTTGCAGCAGGCCCAGCGTGGCGCCCAGGCCCTTGAGCGTGCCGGCCGCCTGCGCCGAGCGCGTGCGGTTGACCTCTCCGGCGAGCTCGAACATCGCGGCCACCGCGCCCGGCGTGTTGAAGTCGTCGTTCATGGCAGTGCGAAACGCCTGCGCGTGCGGCTCGTTCCAGTCGACGCTCGCGTCGGCGGCCGGCACCAGGTCGAGCGCGGTGTAGAGCCGGCGCAAGCCGTGGCGCGCGTCTTCCATGCTCGCGTCGCTGAAATTGAAAGGGCTGCGGTAATGCGTGCGCAGCATGAAGAAACGCACCGTCTCGCCGTCGTAGTGCTTGAGCACGTCGCGGATGGTGAAGAAGTTGCCGAGCGACTTCGACATCTTCACGTTGTCGACATTGAGAAAGCCGTTGTGCAGCCAGTAGTTGGCCAAAGGCTTTCCGGTGGCGCCTTCGCTTTGCGCGATCTCGTTCTCGTGGTGAGGGAACGTCAGGTCCATGCCACCGCCGTGGATGTCGAAGTGCTCGCCCAGCAGGGCGCAGGCCATCGCGGAGCATTCGATGTGCCAGCCAGGGCGGCCGGCGCCGAAAGCGCTGTCCCACTTGGCGTCGGCGGGTTCTTCTTCCTTGGCGGCCTTCCAGAGCACGAAGTCGAGCGGATCTTCCTTGCCGTCGAGCACCGCGACGCGCTCGCCCGCGCGCAGCTGGTCGATGGACTTGCCGGACAGCTTGCCGTAGCCCGGAAACTTGCGTACCGCGTAGTTCACGTCGCCGTTCGGGGCGCGGTAGGCGAGGCCCTTGCGCTCGAGCGTGGAGATCATGTCGAGCATCTGCGGCACGTGCTCGGTGGCGCGCGGCTCTTGCGTCGGACGCTCGATGCCGATCGCCGCGAAGTCGTCGTGCATGGCCTGCGTCATCTCGTCGGTGAGCCGGCGGATGGGCATCTTGCGCTCGACGGCGCGCTTGATGATCTTGTCGTCGATGTCGGTGACGTTGCGCACGTAGGTGACCTGGTAGCCCAGCGTCCTGAGCCAGCGGTGCACCATGTCGAAGGTCATCTGGGAGCGCGCATGCCCGACGTGGCAGAGGTCGTAGACGGTGATCCCGCAGACGTACATGCGCACATGGTTCGGCTCGATCGGCTTGAACTCTTCTGTCTCTCGGGACAGCGTATTGAAGATGCGCAGGGTCATGGGACGGTCGGGCCCGCCACAGGGCCGTCGGAAAACGTTGCCACGTCGAGTTGAACGGAAGGTCGGGGAACCGCGCCGCGTCTCCTTGACGGCGCGAGGGCATGCCAGCGGGGGGCCTGCTCTACAATCGATTCAGTATAGCGGGGCCTACCGCAAGCGGTTGGCATTTGGTATGCATGCAGCCTGCTTCCACCTCGCTCTCCCACACTCGCATCGATGTTCCGACCTTTGCTCCTGATCGCGCGCGGCCTGGTCGCGCTGGTGGTGTGTTGCGCAGCCGCCGCGATCGTGCCGGCCCGGGCCGACGAGCAAGGCGAGATCAACCGGCTGGCGGCCGCCGGCCAGACCACCGAGGCGATCACCCGACTCGATCAGCTGCTGGCCCAGCGCCCGCGCGACCCGCAGCTGCGCTTCCAGAAGGCGGTCATCCTCGCGGAAACCCAGCGCCGCGCCGAAGCCAAGGGCATCCTCACGGAACTCACGGTCGACTATCCGGAAATCCCCGAGCCGCACAACAACCTGGCGGTGATCTACGCGGCCGAGGGCGACTACGATCGCGCCCGCACCGCACTCGACGCAGCGCTGCGCGCCAATCCGAACTACGCGGTGGCGCACCAGAACATGGGCGACATCCATGCGCAGCTGGCGCGGCTGTCGTACCAGCAGGCGCTCAAGCTCGACCCGGCCAACGCCGCGATCCCGCCGAAACTCACCTTGCTGCGTGAGCTGATCAAGCCGGCCAACGCAGCGGCTGCGCGAACCACCCCCTGAACAAAAAGGACAAGCCATGACTCGACGCCAGACCCTTCGCCTGCTCTCGGCCGCCGCCGCGCTCAGCGCCGCCGTGCTCGCCGCGCCGCAGGCGCTGGCCCAGAAGGTCAAGTTCGCCACCTCGATGGGCGACATCGTCGTCGAGCTCGACGCGGCCAAGGCGCCGAAGACGGTCGACAACTTCGTCAAGTACGTGAAGGCCGGCCACTACGACGGCACCATCTTCCATCGCGTGATCCCGACCTTCATGATCCAGGGGGGCGGCATGACGCCCGACATGAAGGAGAAGACCACCCGCGATCCGATCGGGCTGGAGTCGCGCAACGGCCTGCTCAACGAGCGCGGCAGCATCGCGATGGCACGCACCATGGACCCGAATTCGGCGACCGCGCAGTTCTTCATCAACGTGAAGGACAACGAGTTCCTCAATGCCGACAAGGCCCGCGACGGCAACGGCTACGCCGTGTTCGGCAAGGTCGTCTCCGGCATGGAGGTGGTCGACAAGATCAAGGGCGTGCCCACCGGCAGCAAGGGTCCGCACGAGAACGTGCCGCTCACGCCGGTCATCATCAAACGAGCCACTGTGGAGAAATGAACATGAGCCAAGTCGAACTGCAGACCAGCAAGGGCAACATCCGCATCGAACTCGACGACGCCAAGGCGCCGGAGTCGGTGAAGAACTTCCTCGCCTACGTCGGCAAGGGCCACTACGACGGCACCGTCTTCCACCGCGTCATCAAGGGCTTCATGGTCCAGGGCGGCGGCTTCGAGCCGGGCATGAAGCAGAAGCCTACCGACGCGCCGGTGCGCAACGAGGCCAACAACGGCCTGAAGAACGACAAGTACACGCTCGCGATGGCGCGCACCTCCGATCCGCACTCCGCGACGGCGCAGTTCTTCATCAACGCGACCGACAACGGCTTCCTCAACTTCAAGGCAGAGAGCCCGAGCGGCTGGGGATATGCGGTGTTCGGCAAGGTGGTCGCCGGCCAGGATGTCGTCGACGCCATCGAAGGCGTGAAGACCGGCCGCAAGGGCTTCCACGACGACGTGCCCCTGGAAGACGTGACCATCGTCAAGGCCAAGGTTCTCTGACCCCGAGAGGCACAGGCACGATGGCCGAGGCGCATGCGCCGGTGCTGCCCTCCTTCGCGCAGCTCCACGCGCCGGCCAGCTGGCGGGCGATCGACTTCCTCAGCGACCTGCACCTGAGCGAGGCCACGCCGCGAACGTTCGCCGCACTGGCCACGCATTTGCGCTGCACCGAGGCCGACGCGGTGTTCATCCTGGGCGACCTGTTCGAGGTGTGGGTGGGCGACGACGCGCGCCACGAGGGCTTCGAGGCCGAGTGCACCGCGATGCTCTCCGAAGCCAGCGCGCATCGCTTCATCGCGTTCATGGCGGGGAACCGAGACTTCCTGGTCGGCGCGCAGATGCTCAAGGAATGCGGCATCGTGCACCTGGCCGATCCGACCGTGCTGATCGCCTTCGATCAGCGCCTGCTGCTGTCGCACGGCGATGCGCTGTGCCTGTCCGATGTGGCGTACCAGCGCTTTCGAACGCAGGTGCGCAGCGCCCAGTGGCAGCAGGCCTTCCTGGCGCAGCCGCTGCGCGAGCGCCGCCTGGCGGCCGCGCAGATGCGTGCCGAAAGCCAGGCCGTGAAGATGCGCCAGCGACCGGGCGAGTGGTTCGACGTCGACGTCGCCGAGACGCGGCGCTGGCTGACGCACGCGAGTGCCACCCGCCTGGTTCATGGCCACACGCACGTGCCGGCGCGCCATCCGATGTCGCCCAACCTCGTGCGCTACGTGCTCAGCGACTGGGACTACGACCACCCCGCCGGCGCCACGCGCGCCGACGTGCTGCGCTGGCGCCCCGAGGGCTTCTCACGGCTGGCGCCGGCCGCGGCGCACTGACGTGCTCGACCGCTGGTGGTCCAGCCTTCGCCGGATGCGCGACGAGCGCACCTTGCGCAAGCGTCCCATCCCCGATGCCTTGTGGGAGCTCACGCTCGCACGCTATCCCTTTCTCGGCCGCCGCAGCGCCGACGATCGCGCCGCCTTGCGCGACCTGGCCACGCTGTTCCTGGCCCAGAAGGAGTTCACCGGCGCGCAGGGCCTGGCCATCTCCGACGAGATCGCGGTGGCCATTGCGGCGCAGGCCTGCCTGCCGGTGCTGCGCCTGGGCCTGGGCGCCTACGCCGGCTTCGTCGGCATCGTCGTCCACCCGGACGAGGTCGTCGCGCGCCGCGAGGTGACGGACGACGACGGCGTCGTCCACCACTACGACGAGACCTTGTCGGGCGAGGCCATGGAGGGCGGCCCGGTGATGCTGTCGTGGCGCGACGTCGAGGCCGCCGGCGAATCCGCCGAGTGGGGCTACAACGTCGTCGTGCACGAGTTCGCCCACGTGCTCGACATGGCCGATGGCGTGCCCGACGGCGTGCCGCTGCTGCCCGACCGGGCGGCGCGCGAGGCGTGGTGCAAGGTGATCGACGCGCAGTTCGATGCGTTCTGCGCGCATGTGGACGGCGGCGTCGACACGCTGCTCGATCCCTACGGCGCGGAGTCGGTGGACGAGTTCTTCGCGGTGGCGTCGGAGGTGTTCTTCGTGGCGCCGGAGGATCTGAAGCTGGAGCATCCCGAGCTGTACGCGCTCCTGCAGAGCTACTACCGGCAGGATCCGGCGGCGCCGTAGCCCGGGTGCAACCCGGGTTGCACCCGGGCTACAAAAAAGGGCGCCTTGCGGCGCCCTCTTCGTCCAAGCGACCTCGGCCGCTCAGTTCAGCGGAACCTTCTTGCCGTCCTTGTAGACGTACAGCGTCATCGCCGGGTTCTTCAGCTCGCCGTTGTCCTCGAAGCCGATCTTGGCGGTCACGCCTTGGTAGTCGGTCTTGGCGAGGAAGGGCAGGTAGACCTTCGGGTCGGCCGAGCCGGCCTTCTGCATCGCGTTGGCCAGCACCATGGTCGCGTCGTAGGTGTACGGCGAGTAGACCTGGAACTGCTTCGGGTACTTGGCGTCGTAGCGAGCGCGCCAGGCGGTGCCGCCGGGCATCTTGGCCAGCGATGCGCCGCCTTCCGCGCAGACCACGTTGGACAGCGTCTTGGCACCGCCCGACAGCTCGATCACCTTGTCGGTGCACAGGCCGTCGCCGCCGAAATACCTCACGTTCGACATGCCCAGCTGCTCCATCTGGCGCAGCATCGGGCCGGCTTGCGGGTCCATGCCGCCGAAGAACACGCCGTCCGGGTTCTTGGCCTTGATGGCCGTCAGGATGGCCATGAAGTCGGTCGCCTTGTCGTTCGTGTACTGCTCGTCGACGATCTGGATGCCCTTGGCCTGGGCGGTCTTCTTGAACACCTCGGCGACGCCCTGCCCGTAAGCGGTGCGGTCGTCGATGATGGCGATCTTCTTCAGCTTGAGCGCGTCGGAGGCGTACAACGCGAGGCCGGCGCCGAGCGCGTTGTCGTTGGCCAGCAGACGGAAGGTCGTCTTGTAGCCCGGCTTGGTCAGGTTGGGGTTGGTCGCCGACGGGGTGACGTGGGGGATGCCGCAATCGTTGTAGACCTTGGAGGCGGGGATCGTCGTGCCAGAGTTCAGGTGGCCGACCACGCCGGCAACCTTGGCGTCGCACAGCTTCTGGGCGGCTGCGGTGCCTTGCTTCGGGTCAGCCGCATCGTCTTCGGCGACGAGCTCGAACTTGACCTTCTTGCCGCCGATGGTCACGCCCTTGGCGTTCAGATCGTCCACGGCCATGCGAGCGCCGTTCTCGTTGTCCTTGCCGTAGTGGGCCTGGGCCCCTGAGACCGGGCCGACGTGGCCGATCTTGACGACCATGTCTTGTGCATACGCACCGCTGGCGAGTACTGCCGTTGCGGCTGCCGCGATCACACTGAGCTTGACTTGCATGCATAACCTCCGAATGGGTATGGAGAGAAGAGAGCGTGTTGAAATTCTCAACGGGCGCCACCATACCCCAATTGACACCCCCGAGACATCGGGAATCCACGGGTCGTGACGCCGTTTGGCAACGGCGGCCTGGCCAAGTGGTCTAGGGGTTTCGACGGGGGCATGAGGACAGTCGCTGGGAAGCGGTGGGCACGTCGAGTCGAGCGTCACCTGGTCCCGCAACGAACGACCTATCGATCGCGATGACGGGACAACTCCTGGGCCACGGCCCGGGACACGATGTCTCGCAAGCTCGATGCCAGCTCACCGCGGATCTCGCGCAGCAAGGCGTCCGTCAGGCGGCCGAGCGCCGGCGCCAGCGCCTCGCGAACCCGCTGCTCCAGCACCCCGTCGACCTGGCGCTGGACGTCCTCGAGCACCCGCTGGACGAGATCCTGCTCACCCGCCGGCGCGGCAGGCGCGTCACCGCGAACCACTTCAGTGAGCGTTGGCAGCTTGCGCGGGGGCGGAAGGGGTGTGCTCATTCGGAGACCTCCGCGCTGCGCGCTGCGGTGCGAGCCCCTTCGGGCGGCCGGGCGGGGCTCATTGAGATGCCCCCAGCTCGTGCTTGTGGATGGCGTAGCCGCGACCTGCGTAGTGCTTCCAGCGCCGGCGCGCCGATTCGCGATCGTCGGCCTCGGTGGAGACGATCTCGATCAGGCGGGAAAAGCTTTCGAAGCCGGCCGCCGGCTCTTCGCCGAGGTGCACCAGCACGGGGTGATGCGCCCCCTGCTCGGCCTGTTCGACGAGCCAGATCGGGGTGCGCGAAAGGCGCGTGGGCAAGGTCTCGCCGGCGCGCAGCATCACGTGCGGAATGAACTCCTGCGGCTCGAAGGTCCACAGGAGGCGATCCAGGCGCGACAGCGTCGCCTCGGGCCCGCACACCGCCACTCCGGTCGCGCCGCTGCGCAGTGCCTTGCGCAGCAGCCGGCATGCATAGGCCAGCCGGTCGGGCACGTTGAAGTGGAAGTGGACCTCGGTCATGGGACCGCCCGGCCGCCCGTCCCTCAGCCGGCGTGCGACAGCACGAAGTGGGTCAGCAGCGGCACCGGCCGGCCGGTGGCGCCCTTGGCGGCGCCGGACTTCCAGGCTGTGCCGGCGATGTCGACGTGGGCCCAGCGGTACTTGCCGGTGAAGCGGCGCAGGAACATCGCCGCGGTGATGGCGCCACCGGCGCGCGGGCCGACGTTGGCCATGTCGGCGAAGTTGCTCTTCAGAACCTCGTCGTACTCCTCGTCGAGCGGCATGCGCCACACCGGGTCGAGCGCGGCGCGGCTGGCCGCCTGCAGGCGATCGGCCAGCTCGTCGTCGGCGGTGAACAGGCCCGAGTTGTGATGGCCCAGCGCGACGACGCAGGCGCCGGTCAGGGTGGCGATGTCGACCACCGCCTGCGGCTTGAAGCGCTCGGCGTAGGTCAGCGCATCGCACAGGATGAGGCGGCCCTCGGCATCGGTGTTCAGGATCTCGATGGTCTGGCCCGACAGGCTGGTCACCACGTCGCCCGGCTTGATGGCGTGGCCGCTGGGCATGTTCTCGCAGGTCGGGATGAGGCCGACCAGGTTCAGCTTGGGCTTGAGCTCGGCCACCGCGCGCAGGGTGCCCAGCACGCTGGCCGCGCCGCCCATGTCGTACTTCATCTCGTCCATCTCGGCCGAGGGCTTGATCGAGATGCCGCCGGTGTCGAAGGTGATGCCCTTGCCGACCAGCACCACCGGCGCCTGCGTCTTGGCGGCGCCGTCGTAGCGCGCCACGATGAAGCGCGGCTCCTGGTGCGAGCCCTGGGCCACGGCGAGGAACGAGCCCATGCCGAGCTTCTCGATCGCCTTGCGGTCGAGCACCTCGACCTTGAGGCCGTGCTCCTTGCCGAGCTTCTTGGCGGTCTCGCCGAGGTAGGTGGGCGTGCAGTGGTTGCCCGGCAGGTTGGCCAGCTCGCGCGCCAGGTTCACGCCTTCGACCACCGCGGCGCCGCGCGCCAGTCCGCGCTGCACGTCGCGCGCCTCGGCCTTGCCGCAGACCAGGGTGAACTTCGAGAGCGTCGGGGCCTCGGGCGCGCTGGGCTTGGTGCGGCGATAGAGGTAGGTCGCGTCGGCCGCGGCGGCGGTGAGGGCCTCGGCGTGCTGCTCGGTCACCGTCTCGTCGCTGCCCAGGACCACGGCGACGCTCTTGGCGCCGCCGCCCTTGAGCAGGCCCAGGCCGCTGGCCACCGCCGACTTGAAGGCCTTCACGCTCGCGTTGCCGGCCGCCGCCACCACCAGCCGCGCCGCCTTCAGGCCGCTGGGCCGATGCAGGTACAGCGTTCGCCCCGCCTTGATCTGGAAGTCGCCGTGGGCCACGGCGTCCTTGACGATGCCGGCGACGGCCGGGTCCAGCGTGCCCGCCGCCGCGTCGCCGTGGATGACGACGAGCAAGGCATCGGCCGCCACGCCGGTGAGTGTTCCGGCGGAAGCGATTTGATGTCGGAAGTCCATAATGCGGTCCGGTTAGACAAGCCAACGATGTTATTCGATTCCACTCTGCGCCGAGACCTGGCGCGCAGCTTCGGTGCCACCCTGGTCGTGATCCTCACCATCGTGCTGACGATGATGCTGATCCGCACCATCGGGCAGGCCGCGGTCGGCAACGTCTCGCCGCAGGACGTGGTGCTGCTGCTGGGCTACATCGCCCTCGGCCAGCTGCCCACCATGCTGGCGCTGTCGATGTTCATCTCGGTGGTCGCCACCCTGGGCCGCATGTACCGCGACAGCGAGATGGCGATCTGGTTCGCCAGCGGCGTGGGCCTCACGCGCTTCGTGCGGCCGGTGCTGCGCACCAGCCTGCCCGTGCTGATCGTGGTGGGCGTGCTGGCGTTGTTCGTCTGGCCCTGGGTCAACCAGCGCAGCGTCGAGCTGCGCGACCGCTTCGAGCGCCGCTCCGACCTGTCGCGCGTCGCGCCCGGCCAGTTCCAGACCTCCAGCGACGGCAGCCGGGTGTTCTTCATCGAGCGCGACTCGCAGGACGGCCACACCGGCCGCAACGTGTTCATCCTCTCCAACACCAATGGCGTCGAGGCGGTCACGACGGCCAAGTCGGGGCGCATCGCGATCGAAGGCGACGACCGCTTCCTGCTGCTCGACCGCGGCCAGCGCAACGAGCAGAACGGCAAGACCAACGAGAAGACGCTGTCGCGCTTCGAGAACTACCGGGTGCTGGCGGGCGAGCGCGTGGTGTCCGGCGCCGAGAACCTGCCGCCCAAGGCGCGGCCCACCATCGAGCTGCTGCAAAGCCCCAGCGCGCCCCACCAGGGCGAGCTGGTGTGGCGCCTGGGCCTGATCTTCGGCGGCGCCAACCTGCTGCTGCTCGCGATCGGCTTGTCCGAAACCAATCCGCGCCGCGCGAGCAACTGGAACCTGCTGTTCGCGCTGCTGTCCTTCGTCGTCTACTACAACGTGATCAACCTGACCCAGGCCTGGGTCGCGGGCGGCAAGGTCGGCATGGGCGTGGCGCTGGTGGCGGCGCACGGCGGCGCCTTCGCGCTCGCGCTGGGCATGCTGTGGTGGCGCGACGGCCGCAACAGCCGCCGCAAGTGGCGGCCCGCGGCAGCGATGGCGAATCCCTCATGAAGACCGTCCGGCGGCTGTTCTACGTCGACATCGTCTCGTCGGTGGCCTTCGTCGCCCTCGCCTTCCTGTCGCTGTTCTTCTTCATCGATTTCGTCGACGAGCTGGCCGACGCCGGCAAGCGCGGCTACAGCCCGGTCTATGCGGCACTGGTCAGCCTGCTGGAGGTGCCGGGCCATGTGTACGAGCTGATCCCGATCGCGGTGCTGATCGGCACCATCTATGCGCTGGCCCGCCTGGCCCAGTCGTCCGAATACACCATCCTGCGCACGGGCGGCCTGGGCCCCGGCCGCGCGCTCAACCTGCTGGCCACGCTGGGCCTGGTGTTCGGCGTGCTCACCTTCGTGGTCGGCGACTACCTCGCGCCGCTGGCCGAGGAGCAGGCGGCGACGCTGCAGGCAAGCTACAAGGGCGGGCTCAAGCTGGGGCGTTCCGGCGCCTGGCTGAAGGACCGTCAGATGACGCCCGGGGGCGAGCGCTCGTATTCGATCAACGTCGGCAGCGCGGCCAGCGGCGGCGTGCTGCGCAATGTGCGCATCTTCGAGTTCGACACCAGCGGGCGGCTGCTGCAGCGCATCGCCGCCACCCGCGGGCAGGTCGGCAACGACTCGGTGTGGACGCTGTCGGATGTGACCGTCACGCGCTGGGCCGATTCGCCCGCGGACGCATCGCCCAGGGCCACCGACAACCGGATGGCGCAGCTGACCTGGCGCAGCACGCTCTCGGCCAACGTCGTGGCCGCCGCGGTGCTCCCGCTGTCGACCATGTCGACCGTCGAGCTGGCGCGCTACATCGGCCACCTGGCCGAGAACGAGCAGGCGGCCCAGCAGTACCAGATCCAGTTCTGGAAGCGCGCCTTCTATCCCTTCGCCTGCCTGGTGATGGTGGCGCTGGCCCTGCCCTTCGCCTACCTGCACGCACGCGGCGGCGGCATCAGCTTCAAGGTCTTCGGCGGCATCATGCTCGGGATCAGCTTCGTTCTGCTCAACAACGTGGCGGGCCACCTGGGCCTGCTGCGCGACTGGACGCCCTGGATCGTCGCGGCCACGCCCAGCGTGATCTACCTGATGCTGTCGATGGGGGCGTTCGCGTGGCTGGTCAAGTACCGATGAGGCACGGGCTCCTGCTGTTCGCCCATGGCGCGCGCGATTCGCGCTGGGCCCTGCCCTTCGAGGACATCGCCGACCGCGTGCGACTGCGCGCGCCGCAGGCAGCGGTCGAGCTTTGCTTCCTCGAGCTCATGACGCCCGACATCGTCGAGGGCGGCCGGCGGCTGGCCGCGTCCGGCTGCGAGCGGGTCGATGTCGTTCCGCTGTTCCTCGGTGCCGGAGGCCATGTGCGCAAGGACATCCCGGAGCTGCTGGCCGAGCTCGAAGCGCAGCATCCGGCGATTCACTGGGAGCTGCGGCCCGCCATCGGGGAGATCGACAGCGTCGTCGAGGCCATGGCCAACGCCGCGCTCGCGTGGCTCGATCAAGGCAGGATGGAATAATCCGGACGAAGCACATTTCGCCCGGAAATATGAACCTGCACCAGTTCCGCTTCGTCCAGGAAGCCGTCCGGCAGAACCTGAACCTGACCGAGACCGCCAAGGCGCTGTTCACCTCGCAGCCCGGCATTTCGAAGGCGATCCTGGAGCTCGAAGGCGAACTGGGCGTCGACATCTTCGCGCGCCACGGCAAGCGGCTGCGCCGCGTGACCGAGCCCGGCCAGCAGGTGCTGCGCTCGATCGAGATCATCATGCGCGAGGTCAACAACCTGAAGCGCATCGGCGACGAGTTCTCCAAGCAGGACGCCGGCACGCTGTCCATCGCCACCACCCACACCCAGGCGCGCTACTTCCTGCCCGAGCCGGTGGCGCAGCTGCGCAAGCGCTTCCCCAAGGTCAGCATCAGCCTGCACCAGGGCGCGCCGGGGCAGGTGGCGCAGATGGTGATCGACGAGGTCGCCGACATCGGCATCGCCACCGAGGCGCTCGACGAGGTGCCCGGTCTGGTCACCCTGCCCTGCTACGAGTGGCAGCATGCCGTCGTGATGCCGTCCAACCATCCGCTGGCCCAGCTCGAGCGCATCACGCTCGAGGACCTGGCGCTGCATCCGCTGGTGTCCTACCACCCCTCGTACAGCGGGCGCACCCGCGTCGACCGCGCCTTCGCCGCGCGGCGACTCAAGCCCAACATCGTGCTCGAGGCGATCGACGCCGACGTGATCAAGACCTATGTGCGTCTCGGCCTCGGCATCGGCATCCTGGCCGAGATCGCGGTGCGCGACGACACGCCCGGCAGCGACCTGGTCGCGCGGCCGGTGGGCCACCTGTTCGGGCAGAACGTGACCCGCGTCGCGTTCAAGCGCAGCGCTTACCTGCGCAACTTCGTCTATGCCTTCGCCGAGATGCTGTCGGATCGGCTCAGCCGCGCGCTGATCACCAAGGCGATGAGCAGCGACTCGCAGGACTACCAGCTATGACCATCACCACTCCCGCCCTCGAGAGCCGGCTGCCCGCCGTCGGCACCACCATCTTCACCGTGATGTCGGCGCTGGCGCAGGAGCATGGCGCGGTCAACCTGGGCCAGGGCTTCCCCGACTTCGACTGCGATCCGCGGCTGGTCGACGAAGTCGAGCAGGCCATGCGGCACGGCCTCAACCAGTACCCGCCGATGACCGGCGTGCCGGCCCTGCGCGAGGCGGTGGCCGCCAAGCTGGCTGCGCTGTACGGGCATCGCTACGACGCCGCGACCGAGATCACCATCACCGCGGGCGCGACCCAGGCCATCCTCACCGCCGTGCTGGCGATCGTGCATCCGGGCGACGAGGTGATCGTGCTGGACCCCTGCTACGACAGCTACGAGCCCAACATCGTGCTGGCCGGGGGCAAGGCGGTGCACGTGCCGCTGACGCCGGGGACCTTCCGGCCCGACTTCGACCGCATCGCGGCGGCGCTGTCGCCGCGCACCCGCGCCATCATCGTCAACACGCCGCACAACCCGAGTGCGACGGTCTGGTCGGCCGACGACATGCAGCGCCTGGCGACGCTGCTGCGGCCCACGTCCGCACTGCTCATCGCCGACGAGGTGTACGAGCACATGGTGTACGACGGCGCCGAGCACCAGAGCGCGGCCCGATTTCCGGAGCTGGCCGCACGCGCCTTCATCGTCTCGAGCTTCGGGAAGACCTACCACGTCACCGGCTGGAAGGTGGGCTATGTCGCGGCGCCGGCGGCGCTGATGACCGAGTTCCGCAAGGTCCACCAGTTCAACGTGTTCACCGTCAACACCCCGGTGCAGCACGGCATCGCGGCCTACATGGCCGATCCGGCGCCCTACCTCGAGCTGCCGGCGTTCTACCAGCGCAAGCGCGACCTGTTCCGCGCCGGGCTGGCGGCGACGCGCTTCAAGATGCTGCCCAGCGAGGGCAGCTACTTCCAGTGCGTCGACTATTCGGCCATCAGCGACGAGCCCGAGGAGGCGTTCTGCCGGCGGCTCACGCGCGAGGCCGGCGTCGCGGCGATTCCGCTGTCGGCGTTCTATCCCGGTGGCTTCGAGCAGCGCATCGTGCGCTTCTGCTTCGCCAAGAAAGACCCGACGCTGGCGCAGGCCCTGGAACGGCTCGCGCGGGTCTGAGGCGCCGCGTCAGGCGTCGGTCTTGGGCGGCGTGCCCAGGTCGAGATCGACGTCCACCGTCCGCTCCTCGCGGCGCACCGGCGCTCGCGTGGCCTCGGCGTGCACGATGGCCTGCGGCTCGGTGTCCATCGGCAGCAGCAGGTCGACGCCGTCGGCGCCGCGGTCGTGCTCGACCAGGTCGCGCGCCAGCGCGTACAGGAACAGCAGCTCCTCGTAGGCGCGCAGGTCGAAGGCACCCTGGCTGCCGTCGCGGCGGAACAGCAGCATCTCGAGCAGATCGCTCGCCTGCGAGGGCAGGCGCCAGGCCGACTGCAGTCGCTGGACGATGTCGGGATAGGCGTCGAGCGTGCGCCCGTCCTGCGCGTCGTCGCCCCACTGCGGCGCGTGGGCGTTGAAGCGACGGTTGAAGCGTTCGCGGATGCGCTCGTAGGCCTCGTCCTCGCCGCGCCGGCGGTAGATCTCGAGCAGCTTCAAGTAGGGCATGGGGCTGGTGCCGCCGCTGCTGCGCACATGGCCCATCAGCAGGTCGATGGCCGAATCTTCCTGGCCCAGCGCGACGAAGAAGTCGGCCTGCTGCTCCAGGTCGATCAGTTCCTCGGCGGTCAGCTCGCGGCGCATGCGCGCGGCCGACGGGATGGTGGTCGAGCCGGGCTCGCGCGCCGGCGGTGGCGGCTCGGTGGCCGCGCCGGGATAGGTCGACTCCTGCACGACGCGCATCGAGGTCATGGTGACCTCGTCGAAGCCGTGCGGCGCGGGCGACGGACGCTCCAGGTCGGAGGGACGCGGCCCCAGGTCGGTCAGCGCCTGCGAGTTGTTCATCCAGGCCTGCTCGCTGTGCAGACGCGACAGCCGCCACAGCAGCATCGCGATCACGCCCAGCAGCAGGACCACCAGCGTGGACAGGCCGTACAGCGCCGGGTCGTTGTGATGGCGAGCCTCTTCGGAGTCGCGCAGCCGCGCCTGCAGCACCGCGATCGACTGCTGCGTCGCCTCCTGCTCCCGGCGCAGCCCCTCGAGCCGAACTTCGAGGCCGCTCAGCATCTCGCGGTCGCGCGCGTGCTCGTCGGGCGTGGGCGCGACCGGCACGGCCTCGGGCGTGGCCATGGCCACCGCCGGCAGCACCGGCGCGACGGTCGCCACGACCGGCGCCGTTGCCGCCGGTCGCGTTGCCTCGGCGCGTGGCCCGGCCGTGCCCGGAGGATCGAGCAGGCTCACGAACTTGTGCGATGCGCGCGGCGGACAGCCCAGCGCCAGTTGCACCGTGACCACCGGCTCAGTGATGCGCGTCGTCGTGGTGACGCGGGCCACCGCCTCGCCGGCGCGGGCGCGCACGAGCCGGGTGCGGATGCGTGTCGGCGGGATGCGGACGTCGCCGGCACTGACCTCGGCCGTGACGCACGACGGCTCGAGCGTCTCGCCGGCGTCGAGGCGAACGGCGACGCTGAAGTCGAGCGGCTGGCCCAGCCGTGTCGCGTTGCTCACCGGACCGAATCCCAATGCCATCGCGGCCGAGCCGCAGCACAGCGGCGAAGCGACGACGAAGGCAGCGAAGACTCTGCGCATGGGCATGGGGAAGCGGGGACTGGGGCACTCTAGCATGTAGTTACAACTCGCCAGCGGGGCGGCGCCGACGATGTGTGGAGGCTGCCACAGGGCCTGCGTGACACAATTCTCGGCACCACTTTCTTCGAGTCCGATCGATGTCCTCCGAACTGAAGAGCGAGCGGCGCGACAGCACTTTGGTGCTGACCCTCAGCGATCCGGCGACACGCAACACGCTGTCCGAGCAACTGGTGTCGGCGGGCATCGAAGCGCTGAACGTGGCGGAGGCGGATCCTGACCTGCGAGCCGTGATCCTGTGCGGTGACGGGGGCAACTTCTGTGCCGGCGGCAACCTGCGCGGACTGCAGGCGCGGCGCCAGGCCGGCGTGTCGGCCCAGGTGCAGATGCTCGACCAGCTGCATCAATTCATCGAAGCGCTGCGCGTGTTTCCCAAGCCGGTGATCGCCGCGGTCGAGGGTGCAGCGGCCGGCGCGGGCTTCTCGCTCGCGCTCGCCTGCGACCTCGTCGTCGCGGCCGAGGATGCGCGCTTCATGCTGTCGTACGCCAAGGTCGGGCTCACTCCCGACGGCGGCTCGACTGCGCATCTGTCGCGCGTCGTGCCGCGCCAGCTCGTGCAGCAATGGGTGTGGCTGGCCGAGCCTGTCAGCGCGCGCCAGCTGCATGCCCATGGCCTTGTCAATTGGGTGACAGACAGTGGCCAGGCGCTCGCCGAAGCTTTGAACGTCGCGAAACGACTGGCGGCGATGGCGCCCAACGCGGTCGCCGGCGGCAAGGAGCTGCTGCAGCGCGCCGGCGAGGCGAGCCTCACGCAGCAGCTTGCATCCGAGCGGGATCACTTCATTGAAAACCTCTTCCATCCCAACGCGGCCGAAGGCCTGCAGGCCTTCTTCGAGAAGCGGCCGCCGCACTTCAAGTAGCGCGTGGTGCCTTCGGCGGGCCGAGCGCCGGGCCGCTCCCAAGCCGGCCCGCGTCCCCGCGGGGGACCGACCGGCGTACTCGCCGGGCGAGGGGCTGTCATGAACCGGCGTCGCATTTACTTGATGCGGCATGGGTCGGTCGACTACTTCCATGCCGACGGGACGCCCATCCCACCGCTGACCGTGCCGCTCAACGAAGCGGGGCGCGCGCAAGCCGATGCGGCCGGCCAGCTGTTCGCCCAATGCGGCGTGCGCTTCGATCGCGTGATCGTGAGCGGCCTGCAACGCACGGTGGAGACCGCACAGCGCGTGCTCTCGGCGGCCGGACAGCAGCTCACTCTCGACATCGAGCCGGCGCTCGAGGAGATCCGCGGCGGCCGGCTGTCCGACATCGCCCCTGACGAGATTGAGGCCGCCTTCCTCGGCGCCTTCCAGGCCGGCCCCGACCTGGAGCACAAGCGCTTCCTCGGCGGCGAATCGGTGGGCGAGTTCCTCGACCGCACCCTGCCGGCCTTCGAGCGCGTGGTCGCGCGCAGCGACTGGTCCTGCCTGCTCATGGTGCTGCACGGCGGTGTCAACCGCGCGCTGCTGGCCCAGGCCATGACCGGCGAGCGCGCCTTCTTCGGCCGCCTGGAGCAGTTGCCTGCGTGCATCAACATCGTCGACGTGGGCGACGATCACATGATCGTGCGCGCGGTGAACCTCGCGCCGACGCAGTGGCTGCATCAGCACGAGAGCCAGACGACGATGGAGAAGCTGCTCGCCCAGTACCGGCGACGCGAGCTTCAGCTGCGGTAGCCCGGGTCGATCCGATCGAGCCTGCGCAGCAGGCCGGGCCAGGTCAGCGCGCCGCCACCCATGCCGCGCGTCGCGCCCCGGGCCTGCTCCTGAGCGGTCTCGATGATGCGGGGGTCCACGTGCACCAGCGGCGTCCCGCCGGCCATGGCGCGGACCTGGATCGTGCACACGGTCTCGAACAGGTACATGTTGATGAACGCGTCGGCGATGCTCGGCCCCAGCGTCAGCAGGCCGTGGTTGCGCAACATGAGGAACTGGCTCGTGCCCAGGTCCTTCACCAGCCGCGGCTTCTCCTCGTCGCGCAGCGCGACGCCTTCGTAGTCGTGATAGCCCAGGCTCGACAGCACGAAGATCGACTGCTGCGACAGCGGCAGCACGCCGCCCTTCTGCGCCGACACCGCGACGCCGTTGAGCGTGTGCGTGTGCAGCACGCACTGCGCATCGTGGCGTGCGCCGTGGATCGCGCTGTGGATGACGAAGCCGGCCGGATTGACCGGGAACGGCGAGTCGTCGAGCTTGTTCCCGGCGGTGTCGATGCGGACCAGGCTGGACGCCGTGATCTCCTCGAACATCAGGCCGTACGGATTGATGAGGAACTGGTTGTCGGTGCCCGGCACGCGCGCCGTGATGTGGGTGAAGACCAGGTCATCCCACTTGAACAATGCCACCAGGCGGTATGCAGCGGCGAGGTCCACGCGGGTGCGCCACTCGGCGTCGCTCACGTGCTCCTGGCGGCTCTCGATGCGAAGGTCCGCGGTGCTCATGGTTTGTCTCCTGTTGTGCTCGTGGACAATAGGTTTTCGCAGCGCGATGATGCTGTCACGTCAGAGACAAAACATGAATACCCCCGTTCTTACAATGCCCGAGCGCAACAACATCGAATCGGGTTCGTGGTTCTCCAAACTCTCTCCGCCGCTGCGCAACGCGATCCTCTCGCGGTCGTCCGTGCGCAGGCTGCCCGACGGTGCGCTGCTCTCCTCGCGCGGACAACCGGCCGACGAGTGGGTGGGCATCGCCAAGGGCGCGGTGCGGGTGAGCTCGGTGTCCTTGTCGGGCAAGCAGATCACGCTGACTTACGTCGAGCCGGGCCTGTGGTTCGGCGACATCGCGCTCTTCGACGGGTTGCCCCGCACGCACGACGCGAACGCGCATGGGCCGACCACGCTGCTGGTCGTGCGCAAGCCCGACTTCAAGGAGCTGCTCGCGCAGCACGTCGAGCTGTACGACGCGCTGCTGCGCCTGAACTGCCGGCGCCTGCGGCTCATGTTCGACGCGGTGGAAGACCTCAACACGCGCCCGCTCGCGGCACGGCTGGCCAAGCAGATCCTGCTGCTGGCGCGCAGCTACGGCATCCCCGACGGCGAGGAGATCCGCATCGGGCTGCAGCTCGCGCAGGAAGACCTGGCGCAGCTGCTGGGCGCATCGCGCCAGCGCGTCAACCAGGAGCTCAAGGGCTTCGAGCGCGACGGCGCGGTGCGCATCGAGCCGACGCGGCTAGTGGTTCTGTCGAAGGAAAAGCTGCTCGCCATCGCTTCCAAACAATAGCGCTCGCGCAGCCGGCAGCTTCGGCGTCGTGCGGGCAACCAGATTGCTGAGACCGCATGGACGCATTCACCGGAACCAAGCCCGTTGCCGAGCAGCACGCCTTCGACGTCGCGGCGCTGCAGGCCCATCTGCAGGCCCATCTCGAGGGATTCGCCGGCCCGCTCACCGTCGAGCAGTTCAAGGGCGGGCAATCCAACCCCACCTACAAGCTCGTCACGCCGCAACGCGCCTACGTGATGCGCGCCAAGCCCGGCCCGTCGGCCAAGCTGCTGCCTTCGGCGCATGCCATCGACCGCGAGTTCACCGTCATGCGAGCGCTGCACGCGACCGACGTGCCCGTGCCGCGCATGCACCTGCTGTGCGAGGACGAGGCCGTGATCGGTCGCGCCTTCTACGTCATGGAGTTCATGCAGGGGCGCGTGCTGTGGGACCAATCGCTGCCGGGCATGGGCAACCCGCAGCGCGCCGCGATCTACGACGAGATGAACCGCGTGATGGCGGCCCTGCACCAGGTCGACGTGAAGGCCGCCGGCCTCGATCAGTACGGCAAGCCGGGGAACTACTTCGAGCGCCAGATCGCTCGCTGGAGCAAGCAGTACATCGCCTCGATCACCGACCCCATCCCCGAGATGGATCGCCTCATGGAGTGGCTGCCGGCGCACATGCCGGCCAGCGCGCGCGACGAGACCCAGGTGTCGGTGGTGCACGGCGACTTCCGGCTCGACAACCTGGTCTTTCACCCCACCGAGCCGCGCGTGCTGGCGGTGCTCGACTGGGAGCTGTCGACGATCGGGCACCCGCTCGCCGACTTCAGCTACCACTGCATGTCGTGGCACATCCCGCACGCGACCGGACGCGGCATCGGCGGCGTCGACATCGCGCCGTTGGGCATTCCGTCGGAGCGCGACTACGTGCGCCGCTATTGCGTGCGCACCGGCCGCGCCGACCCCGACGCCGTGATGGCCGACTGGAACTTCTACATGGCCTACAACCTGTTCCGCATGGCGGGCATTCTTCAAGGCATCGCCAAGCGGGTGGTCGACGGAACGGCCTCCAGCGCGCAGGCAAAGCAGGCCGGCGCGGGCGCACGGCCCCTGGCAGAAATGGGATGGCGCATTGCCCGCGGCAGCGCAGCCTGATCGCAGTACCGAACTCAACGGAGATCACGATGGACTTCAGTTTTTCCCCGCGCACCCAGGACCTTCAAGCCAAGGTGCAGCGCTTCATGGAAGCGCACATCTACCCCAACGAGCAGCGCTACTGGGACGAGCTCGCGGCCAACACCCAGGCCGGAAAGCGCTGGACCCCGCTCGCGCTGATCGAAGAGCTCAAGCCCAAGGCGCGCGCCCAGGGCCTGTGGAACCTGTTCCTGCCCGAGAGCGACCAGGGCGCGGGCCTGACCAACCAGGAATACGCGCCGCTGGCGGAGATCATGGGCCGCACGCCCTGGGCCAGCGAGGTCTTCAACTGCTCCGCGCCCGACACCGGCAACATGGAGACGCTGGTGCGCTACGGCAGCGTCGAGCAGAAGAAGCAGTGGCTGGAGCCGTTGCTCGACGGCCGCATCCGCAGCGCCTTCGCGATGACCGAGCCGCAGGTGGCGTCGTCGGATGCGACCAACATCACCTCGCGCATCGAGCGCGACGGCGACGAGTACGTGATCAACGGCCGCAAGTGGTGGACCTCCGGCGCCGGCGACCCGCGATGCAAGGTGTTCATCTTCATGGGCAAGACCGACCCCGACGCGCCGCGCCACTCGCAGCAGTCGATGATCCTGGTGCCGGCCGACGCCCAGGGCATCAAGATCGTGCGCCCGCTCGGCGTGTTCGGCTACGACGACGCGCCGCACGGTCACATGGAGGTGCTGTTCGAGAACGTGCGCGTGCCGGCGTCCAGCATGCTGCTCGGCGAAGGCCGCGGCTTCGAGATCGCCCAGGGCCGCCTCGGCCCCGGCCGCATCCACCACTGCATGCGCCTGATCGGGCTGGCCGAGCGCTCGCTCGAGCTGATGTGCAAGCGCGCCAGCGCGCGCGTGGCCTTCGGCAAGCCGGTGTCGGCGCAGACCGTCACCCAGGAGCGCATCGCCGAGGCGCGCTGCATGATCGAGCAGGCCCGCCTGCTCACCCTCAAGGCGGCGTGGATGATGGACGTGGCCGGCAACAAGACCGCCAAGGCCGAGATCGCGATGATCAAGGTCGTCGCGCCGAACATGGCCTGCAAGGTCATCGACTGGGCGATGCAGGTGCACGGCGGCGGCGGGGTGTCCGAAGACTTCCCGCTCGCCCAGTTCTACACCATTGCCCGCACCCTTCGCTTCGCCGACGGTCCGGACGAAGTCCACCGCAACGCCATCGCGAAGATGGAGATCGGCCGCTTCGCCTGAGGCGCGCTCAGCGCTTGGGCTGGTCGGGGCCGAGGTCGGTCCAGGCGGTCGAGCCGGTGTTCGGGAACTCGGAGCTCGGCTCGGCCGGCCCGGCCCCCGCGGCGCTCACTGCCCGCACGCGCTGCGCGGCCTGTGCCGCCGCCTCGAACAACGACAGCGACTGAGCGATCGTCAACGGCTCGGGCAGGGCCAGCTCGAGCCGCAGGTACAGCCGCCCGCGCAAGGTCATGAGGACGAAAGGCGGATCGTGGCGCAGCAGCCGCGCGGCCGCCTGCGTGAGCTGCTGCGTGAACGCCGGGTCGCCGACCCAGTGCCCCGCGTTGCGCGAATCGCTGGACACCGCCGCGAAGCGCGATCGCACCTCCTTGGGCAGCTCGTCGAGCGTGGCCTTGGGGAACATCGCCAGCCAGCGCATCTCCTCGGGCGTGGAGAAGTCGATCATCGTCTGGTTGCTCTGGGTGTAGCGCTCGAAGGTCTCGCGCTCGAGCATCTCCATGAGCGCGCGCGTCAGCAGCAGCATCTGCAGGCTGGACGACAGCTGCAGCTCCATGCGGATGCGCAGCTCGTGGGCCCCGATGTACGAGCGCTGCGGCGGCCCCCACTCGAGCCGCCAGGGCTTGCCGCCGAAGTTGCCGTCGATCACGAAGCCTTCGTCGTCGCGCGCCCGCTTGAAGCCGTGGCCTTGCTTCTGCGCCCAGCCGGACAGCTCGCTCCAGTCGGGGCCGGCAGGCCCGCCGGAGATCCAGCGCTTGATCGCGTCCAGCATGGGTTTGGGCAGTTGGTCTAGAGTCGCGGGGCGTCGCTCGACAAGAACATCAAGGAGTGCATCACATGATCGAAGTGTATTCGTGGGCCACGCCCAATGGCCACAAGCTCCACATCATGCTCGAGGAGTGCGGGCTTCCGTACCGCGTGATACCGGTGGACATCGGCGCCGGCGACCAGTTCAAGCCGGAGTTCCTCGCCATCAGCCCGAACAACAAGATCCCGGCCATCGTGGATCCGGACGGACCGGAAGGAAAGCCCATCTCGATGTTCGAGTCGGGCGCCATCCTCGTGTACCTCGCCGCCAAGGCGGGGCGCTTCATGCCCGAGGGCATCGCCGCCCGCTACGAGGTCCTGCAGTGGCTGATGTTCCAGATGGGCGGCGTCGGCCCGATGCTCGGACAGACCCATCACTTCCGCATCTACGCCCCCGAGAAGCTCGAGTACGCCATCAACCGCTACACCAACGAGGCCAGGCGCCTGTACGGCGTGATGGACACGCGGCTGGCGCGCAGCAAGTACATCGCCGGTGCCCACTACAGCATCGCTGACATCGCCATCTTTCCATGGCTGCGCTCCTGGAAGAACCAGGGCATCGATTGGGCCGACTACCCTCACCTCAAGGGCTGGTTCGACGAGATCGCGGCACGTCCCGCCGTGCAGCGGGGCGTCGCGGTGCTGGCCGACCGGCGCAAGCCGCTGGTCGACGACAAGTCTCGCGAGATGCTCTTCGGCAGCCAGCAATACCAGCGCCACTGATCCCATCCGGCCACCCGGCGGCACACCGTTTGCTGTTCGATGCTTGGGGGTGAAATCACCCGCCAAGCCGGGGGCTGCACGCAGTCGCGACCCCCAGAGTGCGTTCTCGATGGGAGCATCCGTGGAATCGTTCGACAAACCGGTCGCCGACAAGGTCCTGCAGGCCATGGCCCAGGCGTATCCGGATCTCGTCGACCTGTCGCTGCTCTCCATGGTGATGGGCTGTGAAGCCACCGCGCTGCAGGCGGCGACCGCCGGCTTGGTGAAGGCGGGGCTGGCACAGGCGCAGGTGGTGGTCGAGGCGCCCGAGCCGCGGGTCGACGGGCCGTCGATCAGCGATCGCGGCATGGCCGTGGCGCTGGGCCTGGCCGAGAACGCCGACGACGCGGCGGTGCTGCTCGACCGGCTCGAGGCGCGCACCCTGCGCAGCCTGCTGGCGCAGCGCGTCAAGCGCAGCCGCCTGCCCGACAGCCAGCTGGAAGACCTGCGCAGCTCCCTCGACGCCGTCCCCGACACCGCGCTCGTCGATGCCGCCAAGGTTTGGGCGCACCAGCCGGTGAGCGATTGGCGTGCACTCATCGGGGTCCTCCTGGGTGGCGCCGACTCGGGCCTGGCGGCCGCGCAGCCTGCGGGTTAGCGACCAGTAAGAAGTCCGCTTTCGCGGAAAGATTTACAGCGGGCTCAGGCCGGGCTGAGAAGCAATCCGGCCAGCAGCTTGTTGAGCGCTTCCGGGTCTACCGGCTTGATCATGTGGAAGTTGAATCCGGCCTCGCGCGAGTGGCGCTTGTCCTCGTCCTGGCCCCATCCGGTCAGCGCGATCAGGACGACGCCCTTGCCGCCGTCGTGCTCGCGGATGCAGCGGCAGGCGTCGTAGCCGTTCATCTTGGGCAGGCCGATGTCGAGCAGGACCACCTCGGGACGGAAGCTCGCGGCCGCGGCGACCGCCGCCTCGCCGTCGTGCACCGTGCGCGTGTCGTGGCCCATGATCTTGAGCATCATCGCCAGACTGAGCGCGGCGTCGCGGTTGTCGTCGACGACCAGCACGCGATAGGTCGAGGCGCGCCCCGGACCGGCGGCCGTCACGTCGGCCGCCGCGTCGGCCTGGGCGGGCGAGATGACGTTGGACAGGCGGACGACGAACTCGCTGCCATGGCCGTGGCCTTCGCTGCGTGCCTCCACCGTCCCGCCGTGCATCTGCACCAGGCCCTTCACCAGGCTCAGGCCGATGCCCAGCCCGCCTTGCGAGCGTTCGAGCGATCGATCCACCTGCATGAAGGGATCGAAGATGCGCGGCAGCATGTCCGCATGGATGCCGGTGCCGTCGTCCTTCACCGTCACCGTCACGTCGGTGCCCAGTCGCTGCGCGATCAGCTCGATGTGCCCGCCGGCCGGCGTGTACTTGGCGCTGTTGTTGAGCAGGTTGGCGAACACCTGCGCGAGCCGCGTGCGGTCGGCGTTGACGAACACCGGCTGCGGCGGCAGCGTGACCGTCAGCCGGTGGCCGGCCGCATCGATCAGCTGGCGGCTGGTCTCCACCGCATCCTGCACGACCACGGCGATCTCGACACGCTCCTTCTGCAGCTTGACCTTGCCCTTGGTGATGCGCGACATGTCGAGCAGGTCGTCGATGAGCCGCACCATGTGGCCGAGCTGGCGTTCCATCATGGTGTGCGCCTCGGCCGCCACGCCGCTGGGCGCGCCCGCGATGCGCATGATCTGCAGGCCGTTGCGGATGGGCGCGAGCGGGTTGCGCAGCTCGTGGGCGAGCATCGCGAGGAAGTCGTTCTTGTTGCGGTCGGCCGCGTGCAGCGCTTCCTCGACCTTCTTGCGCTCGGTGATGTCGACCAGCACGTTGACCGCGCCGTACACGCGGCCCGAGTCGTCGGTGAACGGGTTCGCATGGGCCAGCGCGGTCAGGCGGCTGCCGTCCGGCCGCTCGACGATGATTTCATGGCCGTTGTATTCCTTGCCGTCGCGAAGCGCGAGCGCCATCCAGCAGCCGTCGTGCTGGATGGGCGCGCCGTCGATGCCGAACAGCTTGAACGAGCCGCAGAATCGGTCGACGACGTCGTTGAGCCGCGGCGCGCGGCCCCACAGCTCGACCGCCCGCCGGTTGTAGTAGGTGATCAGGCCCTCGGCATCGCAGGTGTAGGCGGCGGCCGGCAGCTTCTCGAGCAGTCGCTGGAATTGCAGGTCGCCTTGATGGCGCGCCGGCGTCGGTCCCGCGACGGCAACGTCGTCCGACTCCATGTGTCGTGTCTCCCGATTGTCGAAATCGGCACGCGGGGAGCGGCACCGATCCGGGAGCGAGGCAAATGATGTGCCCAGGCCTGGCGATGCGGGAGGTGGCCTGCCCGGAGGGACTCGAACCCCCGACCTGCTGCTTAGAAGGCAGCTGCTCTATCCAGTTGAGCTACGGGCAGCGAGGCCGCGAGAGGCCGATTTCAAGATGGTCGGGTGAGGTGATTCGAACATCCGACCCACGCTCCCGGAGCAGCGAGCCAAACGAGGATTCATGCGGGTTCCAGCCCGATTCTTCTTACCGGCCGGGCGGGATTGTGGCACGTATTTCCGCATGCCGTGCCGCAAGGTGGTGCGTTGTACGATGCCGAGTGTCGCATGTCATGTCATGACACTCAACGCCATTCCAGCTCCATGCACGTATCACGCGACGGACTGATTCGTGCTTCGATTGCCGAGTTGCTGTCGATGCGCATCGTTCACCTGATGTCGGGGATCGATGTGGAACACAACCTGTCCGCCAGTGCCTGCGGCCGGCCGACCACGATCTCCGGGTACACGGAATGGGTCACACAAACCGAGCCGCCGATCACCATCGGATGGGACTGGTGCCTGGTCACCAGCGCCGACGATCCGTCCTTCCAGCGCGCCAGCCAGCCGAGGGCGAACGTGATGCTGGTCGACGATTCCGGCAACGACAAGTCCTGGTCGCAGAACCTCGAACGCCTGGCGACCGTCGTCGACGTGCTGCCCTGGGTCGAGTTCGTCCCGCGCACCGTCTTCCGCTGATCTCGCCCCGAGGAGGCGCAACCTACCAAAGTTGGTAGGTTACTTGGCGCGCCGTTTTCCATCCAATCCCCGCACGAGTTCTTCAGAGGAGACGATGTGCCGAGGATCGAGGAGAGTGCGCCGCACCCGCAGCGCCGGCCGCCTTCGTCCGATGTCGTGCAGTGCGACGCCCTGGTGGTCGGCTCCGGGGCCAGCGGGTTGGTGGCTGCCATCACCGCACGATTCCATGGCCTCGACGTACACGTCATCGAGAAGCAGCCGCAAGTCGGCGGCTGCAGCGCGTACTCGCTCGGCATGCTCTGGATGCCGTGCAATCCGCTGTCGGCCCGCGCGGGCCTGGCCGACGACCGGGCCGCGGCGTGCACCTACCTGCGCGGCGAGATGGAGGATCACTACGACGCAGCGGGCGTCGAGGCCTACCTGGAACACGGCCCGCGCATGATCGAATTCCTGGAGCGTGAATGCGGCGTGCGCTTCGAGCTGCGCGAGAACTTCCCTGACTACCACTCCGAGCGCCCCGGCGCCAGCCAGAACGGACGCACCGTCCTGCCACAGCCCTTCGACGGCCGCACACTGGGCCCGCATCTGCAGCGCCTTCGTCCGCCTCCGCCGCGCGCGACCTTGTTCGGCATGACCTTCACGCCGTCGGAGCTCGGCCTGGTGTCGTCGCGCTCGGCCGCCGGCCTGCGCCACCTGTGCCGGCGCCTCGGACGCCACCTGGTCGACCTGCTGCTGTACCGCCGAAGCACACATCTCACCGGCGGCAACGCGTTGGTGGGCGCGCTCTTCAAAGCGGCTCGTGAGCTGGACATTCCGATTCACACCCAGGCAGCCATGAGTCAACTGCTGACGGAGAACGGACGCGTGAGCGGCGCGCTCGTGCAATCGCGGGGCCGGCATTGGCGCGTGCAGGCGCAGCGCGGCGTCGTGCTTGCGTGCGGCGGTGCGGGGCACGACATGGATCGCTGCGCGGGCTTGTTCGAGCGCCCCCAGCTGGCCGGACGCTCCTGGGCGCTGGGGCCCGAGGGATGCGACGGCGACGGCGTGCGCGCCGCCATCGCGCTGGGCGCTGCGCCGGGCCGCGTGCGCACCGCTGCATTCTGGGCGCCGGTGTCGCGCCTGCCGGATGCGGCCGGCTCTTTGTCCACGCACTCCCGCGACCGCTTCCTTCCGGGCTTCATCGCGATCACGCCGGACGGCCGCCGCTTCGCGAACGAAGCGGAGTCGAACCACCATTTCTGCGAGGCCCTGCTTCGCGCCACCGCACCCGGCCAGGCGCCGCAAGCGTGGCTGGTGTGCGACCAGCCCGCTCTGTCGCGCATCGGCCTGGGCGACCTCATCCACGGTGCCCCCTTCCCGATCGGCAAGCACCTGCGCTCCGGCTACGTGATCCGCCGCCACACCTTGCGGTCGCTGGCCGAGGCGATGCGGGTGGACGGCGTGGTATTCGACGACACGGTGCGCCGATTCAACGCCGCGGCGCGAAACGGCCGCGACGACGAGTTCGGCAAGGGCAGCACGCGCTTCAACCGGTCGATGAGCCCCTGCCCCGGGACCAATCCCTGCCTGGGCGCGCTCGAGCGCCCGCCCTATTACGCGGTGCGGATCAGCGTCGGCCACATGGGCACCCTGGCCGGACTGCAGACCGATCTGCACGGCCAGGCGCTCGACCATGACGGCCGCGCCATCGCCGGCCTGTACCTCGCCGGCAACGACCGCGTGAACGTGTTCCGCGGCGCCTGCCCCGGCGGGGGCATCACCCTGGGGCCGGGCATGACCTGGGCGCACCTGACGGGCCTGGCGCTCGCAGGTGTGCCCGCGCAAGTGCAGCACGGCCCGGAAGCTGTCGCCGCACCCGTCGCGTGCCCGCTGCCGGTCCAGGCGACGGCCCTCGAACCTTCCCATAAGGACAGCGCTTCATGTCGAAGTTGAAGAATGCGTGGTTCATCGCCTGCCCGTCCAGCCGACTGGACAGGCGCGAACCTCGCGCGGCCACCGTGCTGGACCAGCCGCTGGTCGTCTATCGCGATGCGCAAGGCCAGCCTCACGCGCTGGAAGACCGGTGCTGCCACCGCGGCGTGCAGCTCTCGCTCGGCCGCATCACCAAGGAAGGCCACATCGCCTGCGGCTACCACGGCTGGCAGTACGACGGCAGGGGCCGCTGCGTGCACGTGCCTTCGCTGTGCACAGGAACACCGGTGCCCAAGGGCTTCCAGGTGCGCGCCTTTCCGTGCGTCGAGCAGGACTTCTACGTCTGGGTGTGGATGGGCGACGGTGCGCCCGACACGCCGGCACCGTCCGCGATCAGGGAGCTCGCCCTGCATCCCTGGCGGCAGGGCACGGTGCAGGCCGCGTGCAGCGCCGAGCTGCTGGCCGACAACATCCTCGATGCGTCGCATGTTCCCTTCGTCCACAAGGGCACGCATCCGGCCTACTTCTTCAACCGCATCAACGGCTTCGTCGAGTACGACTACGAAGTGCGCCTGACCGAGCGCGGCGTGATGGTGTTCTACCCGCCGACGCCGAACGCCGACGACCCGTTCCCGGAGGACACCGTGGCCTCGTACCAGCATTTCGAGCTGCCGGACCGCGTCTACGTGTTCCAGCGCGGCAGCAAGAACCACTTCCACCTGGTGCTGCACTTGGTGCGCGAAACGGCGACGAGCTCGCGCATCGAATGGATCATGGTCGACCTGAAGGGCGAGCCGGGCAGCGTCGCCTGGGACGACAACTACAACACCACGCTCAACCAGGACCGGATGATCCTCGAGAGCTCGCAGAAAAACTACGAGCGCGCCGGTGCGGACTTCGAGCGCAGCGTGCCGGCCGACTTCCCGCAGCTGCTGCTGCGCAGGGCGGTGGCCCTTGCGAGCGCCGGCGAATGGGACGGGCGCCGCCATGAGCTGACGCAGCGCAAGCTGGTGCGCGTGCGCCAGTGATGACACGCGCGTACGCCGACATGGACGCGCCACCGCTGCACGCCCTCGGCGAACGCGTGCCGAGCCACTGGTCGATGCCGTCGTCGCTGCCGCCGGGCGGCGGCGCCAACCTCTGGCTCCATCTGCACGACCATGCGCGGCTGCAGGCCGCATCCGAGCCGCTGCTGGCCGCGCACCTCCAGTCCTGCGTTCTGCAGCATGCGGACATCCAGGCCGCGCTCAACCACGTGCTGAGCCGCAAGCTGGCGATGCCGGGCATCAGTGAAGCGGCGCTGTCCGGCCTGATCCGTCAATGCCTGGCCGACGCGCCGGACATCGGCCACTGCATGCTGCTGGACATGCGCGCCGCGCTGGAGCGCGATCCCGCCGCGCACGACCGGCTCAACGTCTTCCTCAATCAGAAGGGCTTCCAGGCCCTGCAGGCGCACCGCATCGCCCACCACCTGTGGGGCTCGCAACGGCAGTCACTCGCGCTCTTCCTGCAGGGACGCGTCAGCGAGGTGTATGCCATGGACATCCACCCCGCCGCGCGCATCGGCAGCGGCGTCTTCATCGACCACGGCACGGGCGTCGTCATCGGAGAAACCGCGACCGTGGGCAACGAGTGCACGATCTTCCAGGACGTGACCCTGGGCGGCACGGGCAAGCATGGCGGAGACCGCCACCCCAAGGTCGATCGCGGCGCGATGATCTGCGCCGGCGCGAAGATCCTCGGCAACGTACGCATCGGCGCCCACGCGAAGGTGGGCGCGGGCAGCGTGGTGCTGACGGACGTGCCGGCCGGCGCAACGGCAGTCGGCGTGCCGGCCGCGGCCAAGTCGGACCGCGTCGCGACGTTGGCCGAGCGGGTGCAGCAGTGCTTCACCTTCAGCATGAACGGCCTGCCGCCGCCGCTGGACAGCCAGGAGATGGCCGCGCTGCTCGCCTATTCGCAATGGCTCGCGCGCAACCGGCCCATCGGTGTGGAGCAGCCCGGGCGCGGCTTCCCCACGGTCGCGCGCACCGGCTCGGACCCGAATCCGCTGCGCGGCAAGGCCCATTACGCGCGGCGCTGCGCCTCCTGCCACGGTGCGCATGGCGAAGGGCAGAAAACCGCCTCCGACAGCTACAGCGTGCCGCCGCTGTGGGGATTCGACAGCTACAACAAGGGGGCGGGCATGCACCGCATCGACCTCCTGGCGGGGTTCCTGAAGGCGAACATGCCGCTGGGCAACCCCGATCTGAGCGACCAGGAAGCGCTGGACATCGCCGCCTGGGTGCGGCTGCAGGAGCGCTGGCCCGACCCGCGCAAGGGCCTGCTGGGCGGACTCCTGGAACGATAGGGCGCCCATGCGACACCCCGCGTCAACCTGGACTTCACCGGCCGCCGCGCCAAGCCGCCCCCAGCAAGCCCCGGCCTCGTTCCCCGATCGCCCTGAGTTCGCCGGGTACGGGGATCCTTCGACAAGCATGCAACCGGCTGCCACGGCCATGGCCGGCGCGACGGCGGCGGCGACCGCCGCTGCGGTTCACCTCAAGCCGACCGCCATGGCGAAGGTCGCCGCCGCACCCCCAGCGCCCTCGCTGGTCGGCGACACGATCGTCCCGGCGCTGCGGTGGTGTCCGCGTCCGGAAGACCTGCGCGCCGGCGGCGTGTCGGCGCTGGTCATGCTGCCGCAGGCGATCGCGTTCGCCGTGCTCGCAGGCCTGCCGCCGGAGATGGGCATCTATTCGGCGGTGATTCCCGTCATCGTGGCCTCGCTGCTCGGCCCGTCGGCGCTCTTGCTGTCCGGGCCCAACACCGCGGTCGCCGTGATGCTGGGTATGGCGCTGCTGCCGCTGGGCGCGCCGGGCAGCCACGAGTACCTGGTGTTCGCCTCCACGCTCACCGCCATGGTCGCATTGGCGCAGATCGTGGCGGCGCTGGGCGGCGTGGGGCGATTGCTGGCGCTGCTGCCGCGCTTCACGTCGGCCGGACTGAACATGGGCATCGGGCTCGTCATGCTTGCCTGCCAGATCGGCCCGGCAATGGGTCTGCTGGCTTCGCGCGAGACGCCATCGTTCCTCACGCCCTGGGTCTATGCGCAGCGCTGGGCGGACGCCAATCCCTGGGCCATCGTGGTCACGCTCGCCGCCATCGTCACGGGCCTGGCGTTCGAGCGCGTGCGCAAGCCGTGGATGCCGTCCCTGGTGGCGGCGATGCTCGCCGGCGCGCTGGCCGGCTGGGCCATGGACCTGTGGGTGGGCATGGACGTGGTGCATCTCGAGCGCATCGGCCACCTGCACCTCGCCCTGGATGTGATCCAGTGGCCCAGCTTTCCGACCGACGAGCTGTACGTGCTCAAGCAGCTCGCGCTCAGTGCGATCAGCATCGCACTGGTCGCGAGCCTGCAGTCGGTGATCATCCTGCAGTCGACCAAGCCCGGCGCCGACCACCGCGACTGCCGGCGCGAGTTGCTGGCCCAGGCCGGCTCCAACCTGTCGGCATCGGTCTGCGGCGGCTTCGCCTGCTCGGGCTCGTTCAACCGCACCGCGGCGCACATCGATGCGGGCGCAATCACGCGCGCCGCGGCGGTGATGTCCTCACTGATCCTGCTGGCCCTGGCCCTGCTGGCCGCGCCGGCGTTCGCATCGGTGTCGCGTCCGGCGATCGCCGGAACGCTCGCGCTTGTGGGTTGGAGCATGGTGCGCTCCGGCTGGCGACACATCGCCCAAACACGCGGCTTGCCACGCTATGCCGCCGTGGGCCTGGGCCTGAGCGCGCTCATTGCGGGCATCGAGGCGGCGCTGATGCTCGCCATGCTCTTCACGATCCTCGAAACGCTGCTTCAACGAAGCGGCCCCGCACCATGAACCCGATCCCCTCTCGCGAGCGAAGCGCCGCAGCCCTCGTGACCGGCGGCGGGCGCGGCATCGGCCGCGCCATCGCCTGCCGGCTCGCCGCCACCGGGTTGCCGGTCATGATCAACTTCCAGCGCGATGCGGCGAGCGCGGCGACCACACGCGACGAGATCGTGTCGCGCGGCGGGCGCGCGGAGATCTTCGAAGCCGACGTGCGCCGACCCGACGCGGTGCGCGACATGCTCGCGGCCATCAAGGCGCGCGGATATTGGGTGCACACCCTGGTCAACAATGCCGGCATCACGCGCGACAACCTCGCCGCCACGATGCGTGTGCAGGAATGGACCGAGGTGCTCGACGTCGCGCTCACGGGCGCCTTCCACACCACGCAGGCTTGCCTTCCCGCCATGATCGCCAGGCACGGCGGGCGCATTGTCAACATCGCGTCCGTGAGCGGTCTGCACGGGCAGGCCGGACAGGCCAACTACAGCGCCGCCAAGGCGGGGCTGGTGGCCATGACGCAGACGCTCGCGCGCGAGCTCGCGCGCTACGACATCCGCGTCAACGCGGTGGCGCCGGGCTTCATCGAGACCGACCTGCTCGCGCAGATGCAGGAACGCGCCGCGGGCCGCGACAGCCTCGCCTTCGCGCGCGAGCACCTCATCCCGATGGGCCGCTTCGGCCGTCCCGCGGAGGTGGCCGAGGTGGCCGCCTTCCTCGCGTCGGACGCGGCCAGCTACGTATCCGGGCAAGTGCTGCCGGTCGACGGCGGCCTTTGCGCTTAGCATCGTTTGCCCGCCGGCCAGCTCCTTGCATGACATACCGATACAAGCTCCAAGTCCTCGTCCTGCTGTCCATCCTCGGCACCAGCGGTTGCGCCTGGCTCCGGCCGGACCTGGCCGCGCGCACGGCCACTGGCACGACCGCGCACGATCTCTGCTCCGAGACCTTCGTGAGTGGCCTGGATCCGAACCAGGCGTTTGCAGAAAACATCCGGCCGCGGCCCGGCTTCAGCCTCATCGCTTCGATGGTGCGCTATGAAGTCGATCGCGAGCAGGGCGAGGTCCGCGCCAGCTTTGCCGGCGGCTTCGCGAGCCGCGCGGTCTATCGAGGACCCGAAGGCTGCGCGCTGGTCAAGCAGCCGGGCACGCGCGGCAGGCGGCCGCCCGAACGAAGTGCCGCGCCGTCGGGTGCGTCGACGCCGGCCGCATCGCCCGCCCTGCAGGCCGCCGTCGACGAGGCATTCGCCGAGAACGTGCGCGGCGCGCAGCGCGCCACGAAGGCAGTGCTGGTCCTGCATCGCGGGCGCGTGGTGGCCGAACGTTATGCGCCCGGCTATGGGCCCGCCACCCCGGTGCTCGGCTTCTCGATGAGCAAGTCGGTGACCAGTGCGCTGGTCGGAATCCTGGTGAGAGACGGCAGGCTTCGCCTCGACATGCCCATCCAGCTCGAAGGCGATGGGCACACCGGCGTCACGCTCGAGAACCTGCTTCGCATGACGAGCGGCCTGGACCTCGATGAGACAGGCAGCGGCTTCGACCCGTCGAACCACGTGCTGTATGTGCACACCGACGACATGGCCGCTTTCGCCGCCAAGGCCAAGGCGCTCGCGCCTGCGGGACAACGCTTCGGCTACAGCACAGCCAGCACCCACCTGGCGGCCCGCCTGGTGCGCGACGCCGCCGGGGGCGCCGAGGCGGTGCAGCGCTTCGCGCACGAGCGCCTGTTCGGCCCGCTGGGCATGCAGCACGTGACCATGGAGACCGACGAGACCGGCACGCCCATCGGGGGCCACTACATCCTCGCGTCCGCACCCGACTGGGCACGCTTCGGCGCGCTGTACCTCAACAACGGCATGACGGCAAGTGGCCGGCGCCTGCTGCCCGAAGACTGGGTGCGGTGGTCCACCACGCCCACTCTCAGCACGAACTACGGCGGCGGCTGGTGGCTGAACCGGCGCGGCCCCGGACCCACCGTGTCCGGCTACAACATGCCGCTCATGCCCGACGTGCCGCCGGACGCGTTCTACGCCCTCGGCAACCTCGGCCAGTACCTGGTGGTGATCCCGTCGCGCGAGTTGGTGGTGGTGCGCCTGGGCCGCGCCCACACGCACGATGTCGACGTCGACGGCATGAACCGCCTGCTGGCCGCGACGCTGGCCGCCCTGCCGCCCTGACCGCCGTCTGCAGCTTGGTCACCGCGTTCTTGACATGGAAGTCCGCGGTGATCTTCGATACGACGAGGAGTCTTAGATGGTCGGGGTGAGATGATTCGAACATCCGACCCACTGCTCCCAAAGCAGTTGCGCTACCAGGCTGCGCTACACCCCGAAGGCCGGCATTGTAGCCGGCGGCCCGTCGCGAGCGCGCCGCAACTCAGGCCGGCGCCGGCAGCAGGGCCACTTTCCTGGACACCTCCATGCACTGGCGGATGTGCTGCTCACAGACGTATTTCAGCGCCGAGAAGGTGAGCGCCGCCGACACCGCCTGGCCCGCCACCGGCACGTACTTGGCCACCTGCTGGGTGCTCAGGCGAACGCCCACCATGCGCAGGGTGCGCGTCAGGACCTGGCGGGTGACGAGCCGGCCCACCAGCAGGCTGCCGCCGGCCGAGATCGCCTTGTAGACCACCAGCCGGCGGTCCGGCGACAGGCGCTCGACCTGCTCCGGCGTCAGTCCGAAAGCATGGTTGATGTCGGGGATGAGCTTGAGCAGCACGCCCACGTCGGTGACCCAGTCGATCCCCGGCAACGGCACGGCGGCGACGCCGGCGGCGACCAGCGCGCGCCGGTTCACCATGCGCCGGCAGTGCCGCGCGACCTCCTCGATCTGTGCCGGCGTCTCCGGCACCACCACCCAATCGGTCGACCTGGCCATGTCTCGATGCTCCTGCATGCCTTCGCACCAGGATCGATTCTGCGCCGCCGAACGAGTTCACTGGCTCAGCTGCGACCAGGCCTTTTCGAGCCGCTTGACGCTCACCGGCTGCGGCGTCCGCAGCTCCTGCGCGAACAGGCTGACACGCAGCTCTTCGAGCAGCCAGCGGAACTCGTCGAGCCGCGCATCGGCCACGCCCTTGCGATCGGCCACGGTGCGCCAGAAGCGCTGCTCCAGCGGCCGCATCTCGGCCAGGCGCGCGGTGTCGCGCGCCGGATCCGCGCGCCACTTGTCCAGCCGCAGCGTCACGCCCTTGAGATAGCGCGGCAGGTGAGCCAGCTGGGCCCAGGGCGTGCTCGCCACGAAGCGCTTGGGCACGAGACGGGCGAGCTGGGCCTGCACGTCCTCGGCCAGCTCCTTGCCGGCGCGCGTGTCCTTCAGCTTTCGCGCCGCCGCGGCGTACTCCAGCAGCACCTGCATGGCGCTGCGCGCGATCTCGTTGGCGATGAGCGTCAGGCGTCCGCGTCCTTCGTCGATGCGGCGGCGAAACGACAGCGCATCGGTGGGCAGCGGATCGGCGAGGAAGGCGCGGTCCAGGGCGAGGTCGACGATCTGCTCGCGCAGCTCGTCGGCCGTGCCCAGCGGCATGAACAGCACCGACATCTTCTGCAGCTCCGGAATGTTCTTCTCGAGGTACTTCAGGGCATCGCGGATCTGCAGCGCTACCAGGCGCCGCAGGCCGGCCCGATGCCGCGCGGCGGCCAGGTCGGGCTCGTCGAACACTTCGATCAAGACATGGTCGCCGCGATCGATGAGGGCGGGAAAGCCCACCAGGGCCTGCGCGCCCTTGCGCACTTCCATCAGCTCGGGCAGCTCGCCGAAGGTCCAGTCGGTGTAGCGCTGCTGCGCCGGCGCCGTTGCGGGCGGCGCGCTGGCCTTCGCCGGTGCGGCTGCCTGTGGAACGGCCGGTGTCGCCGCCACCGAGGTCTTCAGCTGAGCCAGCGCCTGGAAGGCCGAGCGCGCCTCGCCGCCCAGCTCGGCCTTCAGGCTGGCGAGATTTCGGCCCATGCCGAGCTGCCGCCCATGCTCGTCGACCACGCGCAGGTTCATGAACAGGTGCGGCGGGACCTGCTCCAGCTTGAAGTCGGCACGCTTGATGTCGAGCTGGGTCTTGTCGCGCACCGCCTTAAGCAGCGCCTCGAGCAGGCTGCCGGACCCGAAGCCGTGCGCCTCGTCCAGCCCGGCGATGAAGCCGTCGGCGAACTCGGCCAGCGGCATCAGCCGGGAGCGCGGCCGCTGGTGCAGGCTCTTGACCAGTGCCGTGACCTTGTCCTTGAGCATGCCCGGCACCAGCCATTCGCAGCGCTCGTCGCTCACCTGGTTCAGGGCATAGAGCGGCACCGTCACGGTCACGCCGTCCTTCGGGTCGCCCGGCTCGTGGAGGTAGCTCGCCGCGCAGTCCACGCCGCCCAGCCGCAGCACCTTGGGGAAGGCCGCGGTGGTGATGCCCGCCGCCTCGTGGCGCATCAGCTCGTCGCGCGACAGGAACAGCAGCCTGGGCTGGCGCCGGCTTTCCTCGCGGTACCAGCGCTCGAAGCTCGCGCCGCCGGTCACGTCCTGCGGCAGCTGCTGGTCGTAGAAGGCGTAGATGAGCTCGTCGTCGACCAGCACATCCTGGCGGCGCGACTTGTGCTCGATCTCCTCCACCTGCGCGATCAGCTTGCGGTTGGCGGCGAGGAACGGCAGCTTGGTGTCCCACTCCTCGCCGACCAGCGCTTCGCGGATGAAGATGTCGCGCGCCGCCGCCGGATCGACCTGGGCGAAGCTCACCCGCCGGTTGCTGTAGATGACGATGCCGTACAGCGTCGCGCGCTCCAGCGCGATCACCTCGGCCGCCTTCTTCTCCCAGTGCGGGTCGAGCAGCTGCTTCTTGAGCAGGTGCCCGGCGATGCCGGGGAGCCATTGCGGCTCGATGGCGGCAATGCCGCGGCCGAACAGGCGCGTGGTCTCGACCAGCTCGGCGACCATGATCCAGCGGCCCGGCTTCTTCAGCAGGTTGGCGCCCGGATGGCGGTAGAAGCGGATGCCGCGCGCGCCCAGGTACCAGTCGTCCTCGTCGCTCTTCAGCCCGATGTTGCCCAGCAGCCCGGCCAGCAGCGAGAGGTGGATCTGGTCGTAGGTGGCGGGCGTCGTGTTCAGCCGCCAGCCGTGCTCGGCGACGACGGTGTGCAGCTGCGAATGGATGTCGCGCCATTCGCGCACGCGGCGCGGCGAGATGAAATGGTCGCGCAGCAGCTGGTCCTGCTTGCGGTGCGAGAGCTTGTGCTCCTTGCTGCCGCCGCGCGCTTCTTCCAGCCACTTCCACAGCTTGAGGTCGCCCATGAACTCCGACTTCTCGTCGTCGAAGCGGCGGTGCGCCTGGTCGGCGGCCTGCTGCTGCTCCAGGGGGCGGTCGCGCACGTCCTGCACGCTCATCGCGGCGGCGATCACCAGCACCTCGGTCAGCGCATGGCGGTCGCGCGCCTCCACGATCATCCGGCCCACGCGCGGGTCCAGCGGCAGCCTGGACAGCTCGCGGCCCATCGGCGTGAGCTCGTTCTGTTCGTCGACCGCGCCGAGCTCGGCCAGCAACTGGTAGCCGTCGGCGATGGCGCGCCGCGGTGGCGGCTCGAGGAAGGGGAAGTCCTCGACGGCGCCCAGGCCCAGCGCCTTCATGCGCAGGATCACGCCGGCCAGCGACGAGCGCAGGATCTCCGGGTCGGTGAAGCGCGTACGGCCGGCGAAGTCCTTCTCGTCGTACAGCCGGATGCAGATGCCGTTGCTCACGCGCCCGCAGCGACCGGCGCGCTGGTTGGCCGCGGCCTGGCTCACCGGCTCGATCTGCAGCTGCTCGACCTTGTTGCGGTAGCTGTAGCGCTTGACGCGCGCCGTGCCGGCGTCGACCACGTACTGGATGCCCGGCACCGTGAGCGAGGTCTCGGCCACGTTGGTAGCCAGCACGATGCGGCGCGCGCTGTGCGGCTCGAACACCTGGTCCTGCTCCTGCTGGCTCAGGCGCGCGAACAGCGGCACCACCTCCACGCCGGGCGGATGGTGCTTGCGCAGGTGCTCGGCGGCTTCGCGGATCTCGCGCTCGCCGGGCAGGAACACCAGCGCGTCGCCGGCGCCCTCGCGCCAGAGCTCGTCGATGGCGTCGCCGATGGCGTCGTTCAGGCCGTACTCGCGGCTCTCCTCGAACGGCCGCCAGCGCTGCTCGACCGGGTACAGGCGACCCGACACGTGGATCACCGGCGCCGGACCATGGCGCGAGGCAAAGTGCTGGGCGAAGCGGTCGGCGTCGATGGTGGCCGAGGTGACGATGACCTTCAGGTCGGGCCGCCGGGGCAGGATCTGGCGCAGGTAGCCGAGCAGGAAGTCGATGTTGAGGCTGCGCTCGTGCGCCTCGTCGAGGATGAGCGTGTCGTAGGCCGAGAGCAGCGGGTCGGTCTGCGTCTCCGCGAGCAGGATGCCGTCGGTCATCAGCTTCACGCTCGCGCCGGCCGCCAGCCGGTCCTGGAAGCGCACCTTGAAGCCCACCACCTCGCCCAGCGGCGAGTTCAGCTCCTGCGCGATGCGCTTGGCCACGCTGGAGGCGGCGATGCGCCGCGGCTGGGTGTGTCCGATCAGGCCGGCGCCCCCCGCGCCGCGCCCGCGTCCCAGCGCCAGCGCGAGCTTGGGCAGCTGGGTGGTCTTTCCGGAGCCGGTCTCGCCCGAGACGATGACCACCTGGTGCCCGTCGATCGCGCGTGCGATCTCGTCGCGCCGGGCCGACACCGGCAGCGACTCGGGAAAGGTGATCGGCGGAACGGGGTTCGCGGGCGGCGGCACCCGGCCGCGCGAGGCAGAGGTCATCGGGCCTTCGTGCAAAATCGCCGATTATTTCAAAGCGACGAAGCGCCGCGATGAGCCTTGTCTTTCCGCATACGTTCGTGCCGTGGTTCCGCTCGGTCGCGCCCTACATCCACGCGCACCGCGGCAAGACCTTCGTGGTCGCGATTGCCGGCGAGCTGATCGCCGCCGGCAAGCTCGCCCACTTCGCCCAGGACCTCGCGCTCATCCACGCCATGGGCATCAAGGTCGTGCTGGTGCACGGCTTTCGGCCGCAGGTCGAGGAGCAGCTGACCGCCAAGGGCCACAGCTCGCGTTTCAGCCACGGCATGCGCGTCACCGACGCGGTGGCGCTCGATTGCGCCCAGGAGGCCGCGGGCCAGCTCCGATACGAGATCGAGGCCGCGTTCTCGCAAGGCCTGCCCAATACCCCCATGGCCGGCAGCCAGATCCGCGTGGTCTCGGGCAACTTCATCACCGCGCGGCCGGTGGGCATCGTCGATGGCGTGGACTTCCAGCACACGGGCCTGGTGCGCAAGATCGACGCCACCGGCATCCGCCGCGCGGTCGAGTTCGGCGCGCTGGTCATGATGTCGCCCTTCGGCTTCTCGCCGACCGGCGAGGCCTTCAACCTCAGCATGGAAGACGTCGCCGCCAGCGCCGCGATCGCGCTGCAGGCCGACAAGCTGATCTACGTCACCGAGGTCAAGGGCATTCCGCTCGACGTGAACGACCCCGACAGCGAGATCGACACCGAGCTCGCCCTGGCCGACGCCGAGAAGCTGCTCGCCGCGCTGCCCAACCCCACGCAGCCCACTGACACCGCGTTCTACCTGCAGCATGCGGTCAAGGCGAGCAAGAGCGGCGTCGATCGGGTGCACATCGTGCCGTTCTCGGTCGACGGCGCCATCCTGATCGAGTCGTTCACCCATGACGGCGTGGGCACCATGATCGTCGACGAGAAGCTCGAGAGCCTGCGCGAGGCCAGCAGCGACGACGTGGGCGGCGTGCTGCAGCTCATCGAGCCCTTCGAGAAGGACGGCACGCTGGTCAAGCGCGACCGCACCGAGATCGAACGCGACATCGGCCACTACACGGTCATCGAGCACGACGGCGTGATCTTCGGCTGCGCGGCGCTGTACCCGTATCCGGAGGCGCGCACCGCCGAGATGGCGGCGCTGACAGTGTCGCCGCACGTCCAGGGCCAGGGCGACGGCGAGCGCATTCTCAAGCGCATCGAGCAACGTGCGCGCTCGCAGGGCCTGGACAGCATCTTCGTGCTCACCACGCGCACCATGCACTGGTTCGTCAAGCGCGGCTTCCAGCAGGTCGAGGCCGACTGGCTGCCCGAGGCGCGCAAGCGCAAATACAACTGGGATCGGCGCTCCCAGGTGCTGGTCAAGAAACTCGCCTGATCATCGACAAGGAGTACCTCATGGCACGAACGATTCAATGCGTCTATCTCAAGAAGGAAGCCGAGGGACTCGATTTCGCGCCCTACCCGGGCGAACTCGGCAAGCGCATCTACAACGAGATCAGCAAGGAAGCCTGGCAGCTCTGGATGAAGCACCAGACCATGCTGGTGAACGAAAACCGGCTCAATCTCGCCGATCAGCGTGCCCGGCAGTATCTGGCCCGCCAGATGGAGCGATTCTTTTTCGGCGAAGGCGCCGAGCAACCTGCCGGATATGTGCCGCCCAGCGGTTCCTGACATTATGGCGACGGCCGAGGCTGAATATCCGGCGTGACGTCGATTCATGGTTTGTTCGGAGTTTGCGCTGCTGGCATCCGATTCCTCGCATCCTTAGAATGCACGGCATTGCCGCCTTGGCAAGGCAAATGAATAAAGGAATCGACATGGCATCGCTTCAGGATTTGCTCGACCGCAAGGCGGCGCTCGAAAAAGAAATCGAAGCCACCCGCCGCCAGGAAAGGTCGGATGCGATTTCCAAGGTCAAGGCCCTGATGACCCAATATGGCCTGAGCGTTGCCGACCTGGGCACCAAGCCCGCTGCCAAGGCCGCCAAGGGCGGCAAAGGCGGCAAGGTCGCCGCGAAGTACCGCAACGCGGCCACCGGCGATACCTGGAGCGGCCGCGGCCTGCAGCCCAAATGGCTCAAAGCCGCGCTCGCCGCCGGCCGAAAGATCGACGAATTCGCGGTCAAGTAGTCCGCCTCGCCTCTGTGACAAAGCCGCCTGCCGGGCGGCTTTGTTCCTGGCGGGTACCTTGCGAATTTGCTCCGGCTCGCACGCCGGCCCCCCAAGGCAAGGGGTTCGCGGCGAGCTGCCGGACCGAAATCCCGGGGCCCGAGTTACATTTCGTCCCGAAATCCAATCCCCCACCGTGCCCGCACTGCGCCTCGCCATTCCCTGGTTGCCGGCTTCGCTGTCCGCGTCCACGTTGATGTGGGTGTGGCGCGCATTGGCCGTGGCGCTGGCCTATGAGCTGGGCGGCCTGCTCAGCCTCTCGATTCCTTCCCTCACCTCGCACGTGAGCCTGGTGTGGCTCCCCGCCGGCGTCGCGCTCGCCGCCATGCTGCGCTGGGGTCTGGGCATGTGGCCCGCGGTCGCTGCCGGCGCCTTCGTCCTCGAGATGGGCCTCGGTCTGCCCCTGGGCTTGGCTGCCGCCTTGGCGGCCGGCAAGTCCGCCGGGCCGCTGGCCGCCGCCTGGACGCTGAATCGCCTGGGCCTGCACCGCGCGCTCGACCGGCGACGCGACCTCTGGCACTACGCGCTGGTCGGCGCCTTCGCGGGCACGCTGCTGAGCGCCACCAGCGGCGTCGCCTTGCTGCTCGCCTCGGGTCACCTGTCCCAGTCCGACGCGCCCGCGGCGTGGTTGTACTGGTGGCTGGGAGACGCCGTGGGCGCGCTCCTGCTGGGCGTGCCGCTGCTGACCTTGTCGCGCGCCGCCTTGCAGCGGGCGTTCGGTGGTTGGCGGTGGGTGGCGACGCTGCTGCTGTCGGCCGCCGTCGTGGCCAGCGGCCTGCTGGCCTTCACGCCGGGCAGCGAGGCCAGGGCCCTGTCGCCGCTCATCTTCGTGCCGCACCTGCTGCTGTGCTGGCTGGCCGTGCGCGGCGGCGTGTTCGTCGCTTCCGTTCCCGCCTTGCTGCTGACCGGCGGCGCCACCTTCGCAACCGCGAGCGGCTTCGGCCCGTTCTTCCAGGGCGATGTGGCGCACAGCCTGGCACTGTTGTGGGGCTATGCGGGCAGCCTGTCCGCGACACCGCTCCTGCTCACCGCATTGGTGGGCGAGCTGAGCGCCAACGACGAGCGTTGGCAGCTCGCGCTGGACCGCTCGCACATCGGCATGGCGCAATGGGACCTTCGCTCGGGCGAATTCATCCTGTCGCGACGCTGGCTGGCCATGCTCGGCCACGCCAACCAGTCGTTCGGGCGCTCGTTCGACGCCGTCTGGAGCCGCATCCACGAGGACGACCGGCCCGCCCTCCACGACACGCTGGCAGCACTTCGCGAACGTCGCGGCGACAGCTGCCGCGCCGAGTTCCGCATGCAGTGCAAGGACGGCAGCTGGTGCTGCCTGGAAGGTCACGCCGTGGTGGCCGAGCGCGGCGGCGGCAACGGGCCGACACGCGTCATCGTGACGGTGCGCGACGTCGGCGACCAGCGTGCCGCCGAGGAGCGCTACCAGCTGTCGGCCAAGCTGTTCCAGCACCTGCACGAAGGGCTGCTGATCACCGACGCGAATCACCGCGTGCTCGACGCCAATCCCACCTTCGGGACCATCACCGGCTACGCCCGCGACGAGATGCTGGGGACGGTTCCGGCCCTGATGCGAGCCGCCCCCACCGGCTCCGCCGCCGAGCGCCAGCAAGGCGCGGTGCGCGACAGCCTGCATGCCACCGGAAGCTGGCGCGGCGAGATCGTCGAGCGGCGCCGCGACGGCGAAGCCTGCACGCTCCAGGTCACCATCTCGGCGGTGAAGTCGGGCAGCGGCCAGACCCGCTTCTATGCCTGGGCACTGTCCGACATCACGCAGGCCCAGGCGCAGCGCGCGCAGCTCGAGCGCCAGGCCCATACCGACGAGCTCACGGGCCTGCCGAACCGTGCCCGCCTGGCCCAGCTGCTGCGCGAGGCGATGCGCGCCAGCGAGCGCGAAGGCTTCCTGCTCACGGTGTGCTACCTCGATCTCGACCACTTCAAGCCGGTCAACGACCGCTTCGGACACGAGGCCGGCGACCGCCTGCTGGTCGACCTGGCCGAGCGCCTGCGCCGCTCGCTGCGCCACTGGGCCAGCGGCGACGACGCCGTCGCGCGCCTGGGCGGCGACGAGTTCGTCCTGCTCCTGCGCACCGCCACGCTGGAGGAAGGCCGCCACGCGGTCGAACGCGTGATGCGCAGCGTGTCCCTGCCCTACGGCCTCGGCGTCGGCGCCGGGCCGGTCTCGGTGACGGCGAGCGTCGGAGCCACCGTCTACCCGATCGACAAGGCCGATGCGGACACCTTGCTGCGCCATGCCGACCATGCGATGTACGGCGCCAAGCAGGCGGGCCGCAACGGCTACCTGTTCTTCGACGCCGAGCACGACCGCCGCACCGAGCAGCACTTCGAGGCGGTGGGACGGGTCCAGGAGGCGCTCGATGCGGGCCAGTTCACCTTGTTCTATCAACCCAAGGTCGACATGCGCCAGGGCAAGGTGCTGG
>DASUZE010000031.1:0-101417 GCA_036377015.1 Piscinibacter sp.
CGAACCCAAAAACAGGAGACTTGCGTGAGACATCCCCGCCCCCATGGCCCTCGTCACGGACCGCGTCGCGCAGGCTGGCATGCCGCCTGCGCACTGTCGGCGGTCAGCTTGTGCTCGCCAGCCATGGCCGTCAAGATCGACATGCCGGATCCCGACCTCGCCGTCTCGCTCGACACCACGCTTCGCTACAACGCGGCGGTGCGCACCAAAGCCCAGGAGGCGGGACTGATGCGCAAGTTCGGCATCGGTGGCGGCGATTCGCTGGTGGACAAGAACGACATCGCCCTGTCGCGCCTGGACCTGTACTCCGAGCTGGACCTCGCCTACAAGGGCAACATGGGCCTGCGGGTCAGTGCGGCGGCGTGGTACGACACCAAGTTCCCGAGTTCGAATCCGAACGTGGTCACCGGTTCGACCTATCCCGGCAACGCCTTCAACGACTACGTCAAGCGGTACTACCAGGGTCCGAGCGGCGAGGTGCTGGACGCGTTCGCCTGGAGCAACCTCAAGCTCGGCGAATCCGAGCTCAATCTGAAGGTCGGACGCCTGGCCTGGCTGCCGGGCGAATTCCTGATCGCCAACGGCAACAGCCTGTCGTTCTCCATGGCGCCCAGCGACGGGCAGAAGGGCGACCTGAGCCCGGGCGCCTCGGCGAAGGAGACGGCACTGCCGATCGCCCAGATCGCGGCGAACTGGCAGCTGCTGCCCGACCTGACGCTGATGGGCCAGTACACCCTGGAGTTCCGCTCCTCGCGCATCTCCGAGGGCGGCACCTTCTTCAACACCCAGGGCGACACGATGCTCAACGGCCCGAGCTTCGTGGTGCCGGGCACCGTGCCGCGCCTGCCCGCGTTCGAAGGCGAGAAGGGCGACATCGGGCTGGGCATCAAGTGGTCGCCGCAATGGGCCAATGGCGCGATCAGCGCCTGGTACCGCAAGTTCGACGACAAGAACCCGACCTGGGGCAACCAGATCTATGCCACCGCGTTCATCACCCCGGCGCCCGGCGTCACCCTGCCGCAGGGCACGGCGCGCGCGGTCTACGCCAAGAACATCGAGCTGCTGGGCCTGGCCTACAACACGGTGCTCGCGTCGTGGTCGCTCGGCGCGGAATTCAACGTGCGCAAGAACATGCCGCTGGCCTCGACCGGCCTGTACGGCTCGATCCCGGTGGCGACGGTCAACGACCCCACGCTCGAGGGTGCACGCGGCCGCACCGTGCACGCGCTGCTGAGCGCGGTGCAGACACTGAACAAGAACGCATTGTTCGACAGCGGCGTGCTGGTCTTCCAGCTCGACTACACGCGCCTGAGCGCCATCACGAAGAATGCCAACCTGTTCAACGGCGCGGCCGGCGGCGTCCCCGGTCGTTGCGCCAATGAAGAAGCCCTGCGCGGCTGCTCGACACGCGATGCCCTGAGCGCAGGCGCAGTATTCACGCCAACCTGGCAACAGGTGTTCCCGAGCATGGACATCTCGCTGCCGATCGTGGCACTTTATGGGCTGAAGGGAACCCCGGCGGCGCTGGGCACTTCGATGCTGCCGGAGCAATCCTGGCTCTTCAAGGGCGGGCTGCGACTCGAGTGGGTGGTGGGCAAGCTCAAGCACCAGTTCGACCTCGGCTACACCACGCGCGGCGGCCGCACCGGCGTGCTCCCGGGACAGTCCGCCCTGACCTACTCGGGCCTGGCCAACTTCCGCGACCGCAACTACCTGTCCTTCACCTACCAGACCGGCTTCTGAAGGAACCACGAGCATGAACAAGACCCTGAATTCACTCACCGTCGCTCTGGCCGTGGCCGCCTGTGCGTGTGCCTACGCGCAAGCCGACGTCGAACGGCTGCCCTGGGGCGCCGTCAAGGCCGGCAACAAGGACGGCACGATCCCGGACTACACCGGCGGCTTGAAGACCACCACGAGCCCGCCGGGGTTCAAGAAGGATTCGGGCTTCTGGCCCGATCCCTATGCCGACGACAAGCCGCTGTTCTCGATCACCGGCAAGAACGTCGACCAATACGCCGACAAGCTCAACGACGCGACCCGGGAATTGCTCAAGCGATTCCCGAGCTTTCGCGTCGACGTGTACCCGACACGCCGCAGCGCGGCCTATCCGGACTGGGTGGTCGAGAACACGAAGAGGAACGCGGAAGGCCGCTGCAAGCTGGTCGAGAAGGGTGAAGGGGTCGAAGGCTGCTTCGGCGGCATCCCGTTCCCGGTGCCCAAGAACGGCCACGAGCTGATGTGGGACCTGATGCTGAACTACAAGGGTCAGTCGGTCTGGTACTCGGCGGAAGGCTGGTACAGCGACGCGGCGGGCAACAAGGTGCTCGTCAACGCCATCTCGAACCGGGGCGAGAGCCCCTACTACGACAAGGCCCTCACGCCGGAAGCGTTCTACAAGGCCGGAGGCCCCTACTTCAACCAGAACAACGTCTACACCGCGCCCGCGCGGATCGTCGGCGAGGGCAACCTGCTGCGCAAGTGGGCCAATCCGATCAGCTACCCGGACAAGACCTGGAACTACTCGCCCGGCCAGCGGCGCGTGCGGCTGTCGCCCGACGCGGGCTACGACTTCCCGATCGCCAGCTCGGGCGGCGTGGCCAACTACGACGAGATCTTCATGTTCTCCGGCCGACTCGACCGCTTCGACTGGAAGCTGCTCGGCGTGCGCGAGATGTACGTGCCGTACAACACCTACCGCTTCTACAACGCCAAGCCCGAGCAGGTGCTGGACAAGCAGCACATCAATCCCGACGTGCTGCGCTGGGAGCTGCACCGCCTGTGGATCGTCGAAGGCACGCTCAAGCCCGGGGCGAGGCACGTGGTGGCGAAGAAGCGCTTCTACCTGGACGAGGATTCGTTCAGCGCAGGCATGTACGAGGGTTTCGACGCGAGCGGCAAGTTGTCGCGCGGCTACTGGCAGTTCATGATGCAGATCTACGACAAGCAGATCCCGTTCGGCACCTCGAGCTGGCAGATCGACTTCGCGACCAACGTGAACTACTACCCGTCGATCTATGGCGGCAGCAAGGGGATCCTGATCGAGACCGACAAGGTCGACGTCGACCGCTTCTACTCGCCCGAGGGCTTGGCCCGGCGCACCCAGCGCTGAGGCAGTCGGTCATGGTGCGGCAACGCCACGCGTGCCTCCTGGCTGCGTTGCTCCTGACCGTCGCGCAAGCGACGAATCTCGCCGCGGCGGAGTTCGCCGATCCGGTCGCCACGCCGGCCGAGCTGACCGAGCACGCACTGCGCGCGCCGGTCTTCGCGCTGGCCCATGGCACCGGCGCCGTCGCGCTGGGCGTCGGGCCGCGCGGGCACATCCTGCGCAGCAGCGACGGCGGCAAGACGTGGGCGCAGGTGCCCTGTCCGGTGTCGACCGACCTCGTGGCCGTCGCCTTCGCCGGCGCGACCCACGCGTGGGCCGTGGGCCACGACGGCGTGATGCTGCACAGCGACGATGCCGGCGTCACCTGGCGCAAGCGCATGGACGGCTTCGAGCTCGGCAAGCTCCTGGTCGACCACTACACCCGCCTCGCCGCCGCACGGCCGACCGCACCGGTGCAACGTGCGCTGGAAGACGCGCGCAAGGCGGCGGCGGGCGGGGCCGCGTTGTCACTGTTGAGCGTCTGGTTCCGCGACGAGCGCGAAGGCTTCGCCGCCGGCCAGTTCAATCTGCTGCTGCACACCGCCGACGGCGGCGCCAGCTGGCAGCCTTGGCTGGAGCGCACGGACAACCCTGACGCCTACTCGCTGCACGCCGTGGCCGGCGACGCGCGCCAGGTCTGGATTGCCGGCGAGCTTGGGCTGGTGCTGCGCCTGGTGGGCAGCGGCGACGATGCGCGTTTCGAGCGCGTCGAGTCACCCTACAAGGGATCGTGGTTCGGTCTTGCGGTAGCGCCCGCCTCGCTGCTGCTCTACGGCCTGCGTGGCAATGCCTGGCGCAGCCGCGACGCCGGCGCGCACTGGCAACGGCTGGACACCGGCACCGACCAGCCCGTCAATGCGGGCCTGATCGACAACGACGGCAGCGTGACCTTGCTCACGGGGCGCGGCCTGCTGCTGACCTCGAACGGCGCAGCCCAGCGCCTCGTGCCGCTGCCGCGCGACGGCGCGCCGCTGGGCGCCGGCTACGCCTTGCTGGCCACGCCGACGCGACGCCTGCTCCTCGGCACGGCCCATGGCGTCCAGGCCGTGGAGCCGGCCGCGCCGCGCATCACCCCCTGACCGGTATCCCAAGACCATGAGCCCCGCCCGGCCGCCCGAAGGGGCTCGCACCGCAGTGCGCAGCACGGAGGTTACCCAATGAGCCCCGTCACCGACGATCGCGACCGATACCCCGTCGTGCCTGATCGCACCGCCTTCGACGAGGCCTCGGGCAACGCCTTCGAGCGGCTGATCTTCAATCACCGCGCCGCGCTGCTGGTCCTGTTCGCGCTGCTCTCGGCGCTGTTCGCCTGGCAGGCGGCCAAGCTCGAGGTCGGTGCCACCTTCGAGCGCATGCTGCCGGCGTCGCACCCCTACATCCGCAACTTCCTGGACAACCGCGACAGCCTTCGCGGCCTGGGCAACCAGCTGCGCGTGGTGGTCGAGAACACCGACGGCGACATCTTCGACGTGGACTATCTTCGGTCGCTGGCCGCGATCAACGACGCGATCTACCTCACCCCGGGCGTCGATCGGCCCTGGGTCAAGTCCTTGTGGACGCCGCTGCTGCGCTGGAGCGAGGTCACCGAGGAAGGCATGCGCGGCGGCCCGGTGATGCCCGAACGCTTCGATGGATCACCGGCCAAGATCGAGGAGCTGCGCCGCAACCTGGCGCTGTCGGGTGCCGTCGGGCGCATCGTGGCCACCGACTTCAAGAGCAGCCTGATCGTGGTGCCGCTGCTCGACCGCCATGCCGACACCGGCGCGCCGATCGACTACCTGGCGCTGTCGCGCGCGCTCGAGTCCCGCGTGCGCGACGCGAACCACCCCCACGTGCGCGTGCACATCGTCGGCTTCGGCAAGCTGATGGGCGACCTGATCGAGGGCTTGCGCAGCGTGCTCGACTTCTTCGCACTGTCGGTGGCGATCGCCACGGCGCTGGTATTCGCCTACACGCGCTGCTGGCGCAGCACCGCGGTGCTCGTCGCCGCGGCGCTGCTCGGCGTGGTCTGGCTGCTGGGCGGCATGCACCTGCTCGGGCGCGCGCTCGATCCGTACTCGGTGCTGGTGCCCTTCCTGCTGTTCGCCATCGGCCTGTCGCACGGCGCGCAGAAGATGAACGGCATCATGCAGGACATCGCGCGCGGCACCCACAAGTACGTGGCCGCGCGCTATACGTTCCGGCGTCTCTTCGTCGCGGGCCTGACCGCGCTGCTGACCAACGTGGTCGGCTTCCTGGTGCTGACCCTGATCGACATCCCGGTCATCCGCGACCTGGCGTTGATGACCAGCCTGGGTGTGTGCGGGCTGGTCTTCACCAAGCTCGTGCTGATCCCGGTGTTGCTGTCCTACACCGGAGTCAGCCCCGCGGCCGCGGCACGCAGCCTGCGCACCGGCACCTCGGGAGCGGCGGGTGCCGTGTGGCGCGGCCTCGCGGCGCTCACGGGCCGCCGCGCCGCGCTCGGCGTGCTGGCGCTCTCGGCCCTGCTCGCCTGCGGTGCCTTCGCGCTGCGCACGCAGCTCAAGTTCGGCGACCTCGACGCCGGTGCCCCCGAACTGCGCCCCGATTCACGCTACAACCGCGACAACGACTTCGTCATCCGCCACTACGGGCTGTCGAGCGACCAGTTCGCCTTCATGGTGAAGACGCCGCCGGCGCAGTGCGACGCCCACGCGGTGCTGGTCGACGCCGATCGGCTCGGCTGGGCGCTCGAACGAACACCCGGTGTCACTGCGGTGGGCTCGTTCGCCGAACAGATCCGGCGTGTGCAGGCGGCCACGCGCGAGGGCTATTTCAAGTGGGCCACGATCGCGCGCGACGACGGCTCGCGCGGCTACACCTCGGCCCGCGTGCTGCAGGACAACCCGGACACGATGAACCCCAGCTGCACGGTCTTCCCGGTCGTGGCCTACCTGGCCGACCACAAGGCCGACACGCTGGCGCGTGTGCTCGACGTCGGCGAGGCCTTCGCGCGCAGCCACGACCGGGCGGGCGTCGCCTTCCTGCCGGCCGCCGGCTCCGCCGGCATCGAGGCGGTGACCAACGTGGTGGTGCGCGAGTCGCTCTACCGCATGCACCTGCTGCTCTACTTCGCCGTGGTGCTGCTGTGCTTCATCACCTTCCGCTCGTGGCGCGCCGTCGTGGTGGCGGTGATTCCGCTGCTGCTGACCTCGCTGCTGTGCGAGGCCATCATGGTGCTGCTGGGCATCGGCATCAAGGTCGCCACCCTGCCGGTGGTGGCGCTGGGCGTGGGCGTGGGCGTGGACTACGCGCTGTACCTGCTGTCGATCCAGATCCACTGCCAGCGCCGCGGCATGAGCCTGTCCGAGGCCTACGTCGCCTCGCTGGGCTTCACCGGAAAGGTCGTCGCCTTCGTCGGGCTGACGATGGCCGCCGGCGTCGTCACCTGGGCGTTCTCGCCGATCAAGTTCCAGGCCGACATGGGCATCCTGCTGGCCTTCATGTTCCTCTGGAACATGGTCGGTGCGCTGGTGCTGATCCCGGCGCTGTCGCACTTCCTGCTCGACACTCGGCGGCGGCCTGAAGCGGCAGCGTCTGCCGCCGGCCTCAATCCTGCAGCATCGGCTCGGCCGGGTCAGTGAAGTCGCGCGTCGTCCCGGGCATGCGCCAGGCCCGATCGGCCACGCCCGGGGTGAACACATGGCAACTGCCTGCGATGTGACCGGTGTCGGACGCACGCGCCATGCGATCCAGGTCCATCAGCCGGTTGCCGGCCACGAACACGGCACGGCGCAGCACCCACAGCGCCTCGAATTCGTCGCGGTCGTCGAGCTCGGCCTTGGCCCAGTGCATCAGGCTGGGCAAGTGCAGACCCGCCATGCGCGCGGGCGCCACGATGGTGTCGCCTTGCAGTGTCCAGCGCAGCACCTCCCGGTCGTTGCGGCGAAGAATCGCGTCGCGCGGCTCGCCGGGGTCGAAGCACGGCACCTCCGCGTCGTAGTCGCACCGCGCGATGCCACGCGCCGCGTGGGCCTGGGCCAGGCCGACCAGGTCGAGCAGGTGCGTGCACTGCTCGCGGCCGTTGCAGTGGCGATAGACCTGCTGCGGGTCCGGTGACAGCGGGGCTCCCTGCAGCCGTTCCAGCAAGGCCGGTGCTTCGTGGCAGGCGGTCCAGGGCGTGCGCAACGCGCGCGCCGTGACAGCGCCGATGTGCGCGCCGTCGTGTCGCAGGTCCACGCCGTAGCGATGCGGGTCATCCTCGAGATCGGCACGCGCCCACCCGCGGCCGGTCTGGACCCGCAGCCGGCGGCGGTAGATGCCCGGCCGGACGTAGCGGGTCATGTTTCCGATGCCACGCCCCACAGCGTGTCGGCGTCGCCCAGCCACCGATCCAGCACCATCAGCCGCTTGAAGCAATGGCCGATCGGATACTCGTCGGTCATGCCGATGCCGCCGTGCAGCTGGATCGCCTGCGCGCCGACGAAGCGGCCGTTGCGGCCGACCAGCGCCTTGGCCAGCGCGAGCGAGCGGCAGCGGCGTGGCCGGTCGCCGTCGTGCAGGGCATGCAGCGCGTGCTGCAGCATGGCGCGCGATTGCTCGAGCGCGATCACCATGTCCGCCAGGCGGTGCCTCAGCGCCTGGAAGCCGGCGATGGCCATGCCGAACTGGCGCCGATCGAGCAGGTAGCCACGCGTGGTGCTCACGGCGCGGTCCATCACGCCCACCGCCTCGGCCAGCGCGGCCACGGTGGCCAGCGCATGCGCTTCGTCGAGCGCGGCCAGGCCGCCGCCGGCCGGGCCCAGCCGGGCCGCGTCGTCGAGCCGCACGTTCTCGAGCACCAGGTCGCAGGCACTGCTGCCGTCGATCAGCCGGTAGTCGTGGCGGCGCAAACCCGGTGTATCGCACGGCACGAGGAACAGCGAGAGCGCCGCCTCATCCGAGCCGCGACCCGGCTCGCGCGCCGAGACGATGAACGATTCGGCCCGCGTTCCGCCCGGCAGAAGGCATTTGTGGCCGCTCAGACCGACGCCGCCGTCAGACGCCTCGACGCGCGCGGCCACGTGCGCAAGCCGACCCGCGGCGCCATTCTCGTGATGCGCCAGCACGACGATGCGCTCGCCCGCGACCAGCGCAGGCAGCAGCTCGCGCGCACGCGCGGCATCGGCGTGGCGCAGCGTCTGCGCGGCCAGCGTGGCCACGGCGGCCACCGGCTCGAGCACCAGCGCTCGGCCCAGCGCCTCGTGCACCAGCGCCAGCTCCTCGGCGCCGCCGTCGATGCCGCCCAGCGCATCCGGCAGCGCCGTGCCAAGCCAGCCCATCGTGGCGAAGCGCTGCCATTGCGTGGGATCGAAGCCGCCGGCGCGGACGATCGCACGCCGCACCTCGAAGCCGTAGGTCTCGGCCAGGCAGCGCTCGACGCTTTCGCGCAGCAGCACCTGGTCTTCACCGGGTTCGAAGTCCATCAAGCCCCCAGCCAATGGCGCGCAATGAGGTTGCGCTGGATCTCGTTGCTGCCGCCGTAGATGGTCACGGCGCGGCGGTAGAGGAAATCCGCGCTGATGCCCGGCGCACCGGCCGGACCCGGCAGTGCGCCGGGCGCCGCGTCTTCCGGGTAGTCGACGACACCGTACTCGGCCAGCGCCTGCACCAGCAGGGCACCGGTCTTCTGCTGCAGCTCGGAGCCCAGCACGTGCAGGATCGACCCGGCCGGCCAGGCTTCGGCACGCGCGTTGCCCTGCTCGGCCAGCGCGCGCAGCGTCAGCATCTCCAGGGCCGCGAGCTCGGCCTCGACCTCGGCCACCCGGCGCATGAACGCGGCGTCCTGCGGGGCCGCACCCAGGAGCGACTTCAGACGCGCCAGCATGCGCTTGTTGCGCGGCACCTCGGCGCTGAAGGCGCGTTCGTTGTCGAGCAGGAACTTCGCGCAGCTCCAGCCCTGCCCTTCCGCGCCGACACGGTTGGCCACCGGCACCCGCACGTCGTCGAAGAACACCTCGTTGAGGCTGTGCGCGCCGTCGATCGAGATGATCGGCCGCAGCGTGATGCCGGGCGAGCGCGCGTCGATCAGCAGGAAGCTGATGCCGCGCTGCGGCTTCGCTTCGGCATCGGTGCGCACCAGGCAGAACAGCCAGTCGGCGTAGTGCCCCTCGGTGGTCCAGGTCTTCTGGCCATTGACGATGTAGTGGTCGCCGTCGCTGTCGTGTCCCATCACGGCGCGCGTCTTCAGCGACGCCAGGTCGGAGCCGGCGTTCGGCTCCGAGAAGCCCTGCCCCCACCAGGCGTCGCCGCGCAGGATGGGCGGCAGGTGCTGCGCGATCTGCGCGGCGCTGCCGAACGTGTAGATCACCGGCGCCACCAGCATGAAGGCCGAGACGCAGGTGGGCGGCGCACCGGCGAGCGCGCACTCCTCCTCGAACAGGTGACGCTGCAGCGGCGTCCAGCCTGGCCCGCCGTGCTCGCGCGGCCAGTGCGGCGCGGACCAGCCGCGGGCATGCAGGATGCGCGTCCAGCCGAGCATGTCCTCCTTGCGCGCGTGGTAGCCGCGCAGCGTGCGGGCGGCGAGGTCTGCCGGCAGGTGCTCGCGCAGGAAGGCGCGCACCTCGGCACGGAACGACTCGGCGGCGGTGTCGGGGGCGAAGTTCATGCGGCCGCCTCCGCCGCGATGAAGCCACCGCTGCGCGCAAACGCGGCCAGGTGGCCGCTCCCGTCACCGAACTCGCCTTCGAGCAACGCGAAGCGCTTGAGCACATGCCCCACCGCGCATTCTTCGGTGACACCGATGCCGCCGTGCAGCTGCACCGCCTGCTGGGCGACGAAGCGGCCGGCGCGCCCGATCTGGACCTTCACGGCCGCCAGCGCGCGGGCGCGCTCGGCGCGGTCGGGCTCGTCCAGCATCAGCGCCGCATACATGGCCATGCTGCGCGACTGCTCCAACGCCATCAGCATCTCGGCCGCGCGGTGCTGCAGCGCCTGCTGACGCGCCAGCGGCGCACCGAACTGCACGCGCGTCTTCAGGTGCTCGACGGTCAGGCCCAGCGCCAGCTCCATCGCGCCCACGGCTTCGGCGGCGAGCGCGGCAATGCCGGCGTGCTCGACGGCCTCCACGAGGCTGTCGTCGCCCAGGCACGCTTCGGCGCCGCAGCGCACCGACTGCAGCCGGATGTCGGCGGCACGCCGGCCGTCGTGCGTGCGCCAGCCTTCGCGGGCGAGGCCGGCCGCGCGCGCGTCGACGATGAACAGGGCGCGTCGCGACGCGTCGCCCTCGAGGCCCGCGACCAGCAGCAGCGCGTCCGCGCTGTCCCCGTGCAGCACGGCGGGCACGCTGCCGTCGAGCACCCAGCCCGAGGCGTCGCGGCGCGCGATGCAGCTGGATGGTTCGGCGCCGGCCCAGGCCAGCACGCGGTCGCCGGACGCGATCGCGCCGACCCAGCTTGCGCGCTGCCCGGCAGTGGCCGCACGCAGCGCAGCCGCGCCCAGCACCAGGGTGGGCAGGAAGGGATCGAGCGGCAACGCGCGCCCGAGCGCCTGCATGACCAGCATCACCTCCACCGCGCCGGCACCGAGGCCGCCCTCCTCTGGCGGATAGGCCAGGCCGAGCAGCCCGATGCCCGCGGCCTTGGCCCACAGGGCGCGGCTGAAGCCATCCGGCTCGGCCGCGTAGGCGCGGCGCTGCTCGAAGCGGTAGTCACGCTCCACCAGTCGCTGCACCGCGTCACCCAGCATGCGCTGGTCGTCGTTCAAGTCGAAGTCCATCAGAGTCCCAGCACGGCCTTGGCGAGGATGTTCTTCTGCACCTCGTTGCTGCCCCCGTAGATCGATGCCGCGCGCAGATTGAAGTAGGTCGCGGCGATGGTGGTGTCGGCATGCGCGGTCGCATCGAACTCGTCGCCGGCGGCACGCCAGGCCCGCGTGCCGGCCGCCTGCAGCAGCAGCTCGCTGGCCGCCTGGCGCAGCTCGGTGCCCCGCACCTTCAGGATCGAGGCGCGCGCATCCGGGCCGTGTCCACCCAGGCGCATGGCATCCAGCAGGCGCAGCTGGGTGATCTCGAGCGCCTTCAGCTCGATCTCGATCTCGGCAGCACGCTCGCGAAAGCCGGCGTCGTCGCCGGCCAGCGCCTTGGCGCGCGCGATCAGGCGCTTGGTCATGCCGATGCGCGCGATGCCGGTGCGTTCGTGGCCGAGCAGGAACTTGGTGATGTCCCAGCCGCGGTTCTCTTCCCCGACGCGGCAGTCCAGCGGCACGCGCACGGCGTCGAGGAACACCTCGTTGACCTCGTGGCGGCCGTCGAGCGTGGCGATCGGGCGAACCGTGACGCCGCTGGAGCGCATGTCGATGAGCAGCATCGAGATGCCTGCTTGCGGCTTGGCCGACCGCCGCTGGCCCGCCCCGAGGCGGTCAAGCCCCTCGGGGGCAGGAGCGGAGCGACTGGGGGGCTCGGTCCCGTCGGTGCGCACCAGCGTGAACATCCAGTCAGCATGCTGGGCCATGCCCTGCCACATCTTCTGCCCGCTGACGACGTAGTGGTCGCCGTCGCGAACGGCGCGCGTCTTCAGCGCCGCCAGGTCCGAACCGGCACCGGGCTCCGAGAAACCCTGCGCCCACCAGTCGTCCAGGTTGGCGATGCGCGGCAGGAAGCGGCGCTGCTGCTCGGGCGAGCCGTGGGCAATCAGGACCGGACCGATCATGTTGACGTTGAACGACAGCGGCTCCGGGGCCGGCGCCTGGTGGAGCTCGTCCAGGAAGATGTAGCGCTGCACCGCGCTCCAGCCGGGCCCGCCGTGCTCGGCCGGCCAGCTCGGCGTGGCCCAGCCGCGCGCATTCAGGCGGCGCTGCCAGGACACGATCTCGGCCTTGGTCAGCGCGCGGTGCTCGGCGAGCTTTCGTCGCACCGCGGGGTCGAGCTCCGCGTCGATGAAGGCACGCACCTCGCCGCGGAAGGCGTGGTCGGCGGCGGAAAAGCGCAGGTCCATCGCGACCGAGCTCAGGCGCGCTCGGCGCCGATCACGGGCGGAACCGGCAGGCCGAGTTTGCGGCAGCGCGACAGGTAGACCTTGAGCACCAGGCCGGCGTCCAGCACCAGCGTGACCTTGCCCTCGGCGTCGAGGTTGAGGTTCGGCCCGCGGATCGCGAACCAGACGTCGGTGATTTCGGTATTGCTCGCCGGCACGTGAAGCGTGTGTGTCGAGCCGGCCGGCTCGTAGAGGTACGAGCCGGCGCGGTTGACGGCGTCGTACTCGAGGTAGCGCCAGGAACCGCTGAGCGTGAAGGCGTAGACCTCGCCCGCGTGCTTGTGCGTGGACAGCGTCGCACCGGGCTCCATGCGCATGCGCACGACCCACAGGCCGGTGGGAATGTCGACCTGGATGACCTGCATCTGCACGCCGGGCTCGAACTCGACGAAGGGCAGTTCGGCCTCGGCGCGGTGCAGTGCCTCGGGCACGCCCTCGGTCGGGAAGCGGAAGGTGGGTTGCGGCAGGGCAGACATTGGGAGTTCCTTCAAAAGGGCACGATCAGATGACTTGCCTGGCAGCCAGGGCGTCGAGGTCGGCGTCGGTGAAGCCCAGCCGATCGCGCAGCACCTCACGCGTGTGCTGGCCGACGGTGGGTGGTGCGGGGTAGTCGTTCACCGGCGTGGCCGAGAGGCGCAGCGGGCTGGCCAACAGGGGCAGCGACCCGGCTTGCGGATGCTCGGTCGTGACCAGCAGGCCGCGGTGCTGAACCTGCGCGTCGGCGAAAACCTCGGGCAGTTCGTTCACTGGGCCGGCCGGCACGTCGGCGGCGCCGAGCTGGGCGAGCCAAAACGCGCACGGGTGGTCCTTGAGTCGCGCGCGCAGCAGCTCGAGCAGCGCGTCACGGTTCACGACGCGGCCGGCAGGATGGTCGAAGCGCGGGTCTTCAGCCCACGCCGCGCGGCCCAGCGCCCGGCACAGCGCGCCGAATTGCTTGTCGTTGCCGGCGACGATGAAGATCATGGCGTCGCTGCACTCGAAGGCCTGCGAGGGCACGCCGCCGAAACCGCCGTTGCCCCGCCGCTGCGGCACCTCGCCCGAGACGAGGTAGTTCATCGCGAAGTGCGACAGCGCCGCCACGCCGCTGTCCAGCAGCGCCATGTCGATGAACTGGCCTTCGCCCGAGACCTGGTCGCGATGCCGCAGTGCCGCGAGGATCGCGATCGCGGCGTTCTGGCCGGTCAGGATGTCGACCATGCTGATGCCGATCTTCATCGGCTCGTCGGGATGGCCGTTGGCCGCCATCACGCCGCCCATGGCCTGGAACACACCGTCGTAGCCGGGGCGCTGGGCGTACGGCCCATCCTGTCCGTAGCCGGTGATCGAGCAGTAGACGAGGCGCGGGTTGAGCGCACGCAGCGCCGCCGCGTCGAGGCCGTACTTGGCCAGCGTGCCGACGCGGAAGTTCTCCAGCAGCACGTCGCTGTCCATCGCCAGGCGGCGGATGATGTCCTGCCCCTCGGGCGTGGCGTGGTCCACCGTGACCGACTTCTTGCCGCGGTTGCAGGCGAGGAAGAAGGCCGCGGTGCCGGTGCTGTTGCCGTCGCGGTCCATCAGGAATGGCGGGCCGTAGCTGCGGCCTTCGTCACCGGTGCCGGGCCGCTCGATCTTCACCACCTCGGCGCCCAGATCGGCGAGCGTCTGCGCCGCCAGCGGCGCGGCCAGCACGCGGCTGAGGTCGAGCACCCGGATGCCTGACAGCGCGCCCATTCAGATGCCTTTGAACACGGGCTTGCGCTTCTCGGCGAAGGCGCGGATGCCTTCGCGGTAGTCGGCACTGGCATAGCAGGCCTGGAACAGCTGCTCCGACACCTCGAGCTCCCGGTCGGCCGGGTCGCGCACGATCTGCGCGATGGCATGCTTGACTTGCTTGAGCGTCAGCGGCGCGCCGGCCGCGATCTTGTCGGCCAGCTTGCCGATCGCCTCCATGAAGGCCTCTTCGGGCAACACCTGGCCGACCAGGCCCTTCGTCAATGCCTGCTGCGCGTCGAAGGTGGCGCCCCCGATCAGCAGCTCCTTGGTCGCAGCCGGGCCGATCAGGTCGGTGACGCGGCGCAGGCTCTTGTAGCGGTAGCCGATGCCATAGCGCATCGCCGGCTGAGCGAAGGTGGACTTGGGCGTGGCGATGCGCAGGTCGCAGCAGGTGGCCACCGAGATGCCGCCGCCGATGCAATAGCCGTCGATCGCGGCGATGGTGGCCTTGTTCGAGTGGTAGAGCGCCGACAGGCCGCGCTCGCCGGTGCGAGCGTAGTGCTCGGCACTGTCCTCGCCCATGCGCTCCTCCTCGTACTTGGAGACGTCGGCGCCGGCCACGAAGGCCTTGCCGCCCGCGCCCGACAGCACGATCACGCGCACCTCGGGGTCGGCCTCGAATCGCTCCACCGCGTCGCCCATGCCCTGCCACATCTCGAGCGAGATGGCGTTGAGCTTGTCCGGGTTGTTGAAGACGATGTGGGCGACGGCACCGTCGCGGCGGGTGAGGATCTTGTCGGTCATGGTCATTGCCCGGTGAAGATGGGGGAGCGTTTGTCGAAGAAGGCGTCCAGCGCCTCGCGGTGGTCGGCGGTTTCGTGTGCGAGCGCCTGGAAGGCGGCGGACAGCTGCAGCACCTCGGACAGCCGCGCATGCTGGGCCTCGCGCAGCAGGCGCTTGGCCAGGCGCAGCGTCTGCGGCGGATTGGCGGCGATGCGTTCGGCCAGGCCCAGGGCCTCGGCGAGGACCTGCTCGGGCGCGACCACGCGCGACACCAGGCCGCAGGCCAGCGCCTCCTGGGCAGAGATCGGCTCGCCGGTGAACATCATCTCGGCGGCCTTGGCCCAGCCCACCGCGCGCGGCAGGAAGTAGGCCCCGCCGTCTCCCGGAACGATGCCGATCTTGACGAAGCTCGACGCCAGCTTGGCGCCGTCGGCGGCGATGCGCAGGTCGCACATGCAGGCCAGGTCCAGCCCTGCGCCGATGGCATGGCCGTTGATGGCCGCGATCATCGGCAGCTCGCAGTTCCACAGCAGCTCGGGAATGCGCTGGATGCCGGCGCGGTAGTTGTTGCGCGTCGCCAGCGGCGAATCCAGCGGCCCGATGCCGTCGCGTGCGCGCATGGCGGCCAGGTCGCCGCCGGCGCAGAAGGCGCTGCCGGCGCCCGTGAGGACCAGCACCGCGACGGCCGGATCGGCGGCGGCTTGCTCGACGGCGGCAACCAGCTGCGCGCAGTCGTCGTGGCTGCCGATCGCGTTGCGCAGCGCCGGGCGGTCCAGCGTCAGCGTGACGACGCGGCCTTGCTTCTGATAGCGGACGTAGGGCTGGTTCATGGCATCCGGACATTCCCGGAGAGAGGTCGTTTATCTAGCTAACCTAGTTTACTATGTTAGACACGACGAACACAATGCACGGCGCCATGCAGACAAACCCGATGAACCCTTCCGACGCCACGGTGCAGACCCGTCTCGATGCAGCGGGCATCGCGGTACTGACCATCGCCAACCCCCCGGTCAACGCGATGAGCATGGCGGTGCGCCGCGACTTGCTGGCCGCCGTCCAGTCGGCCTGTGCCGATCCGGCCGTCAAGGCGATCGTGCTGATCGGCGCAGGTGACCGCTTCATCCCCGGCGCCGACATCCGTGAATTCGGCAAACCCCTGACCGGCCCGAGCGGCCGCGACGTGATCGCAGCACTCGAAGCCAGCCCGAAGCCGGTGGTGGCCGCACTGGGTGTGCACGCGCTGGGCGGGGGACTGGAGATCGCGCTCGGCTGCCACTTCCGCATCGCAACCCCCGACTGCAAGATCGGCCTGCCCGAGGTGCAACTCGGCCTGCTGCCGGGCGCCGGCGGCACTCAGCGCCTGCCGCGCCTGGTGGGCGCGGCGCGGGCGCTCGAGCTGATCACCACGGGCAAGCCGATGACGGCGCAGGAGGCGCTCACGGCCGGCGTCGTCGACGAGGTCGTCGGCGGCGCACTGCTCGACGCCGCACTGAGTTTTGCTCGACGCGTCCTGGCCGAGGGCCGGCCACTGACGCGTGTCAGCGAGCGCGACGAGCGCATCCGCAACATCGATCCGACGCTGTTCTCCGACTTCCGCGCCCAGCACGCGAAGAGGTGGCGAGGCCAGCTCGCCCCGCAGAGAATCGTCGCCTGCATCGAGGCGGCCTGCACCCGGCCCTGGGCGGAAGCCTACGCGCTGGAGCTGGCTGCCTTCGATGAATGCAAGGCCAGTGCGCAGCGCGCCGCGCTGATCCACGTCTTCAACGCCGAGCGCGAGGCGGCCCGCATCCCGGGGCTGTCAGCCGACCTGCAGCCGCAAGCCATTCGCAGCGCGGCGGTGGTTGGTGCAGGCACGATGGGCGGCGGCATCGCGATGTGCTTCGCCAATGCCGGCATCCCGGTGTGGCTGCTCGACGCCACGCCCGAGGCGCTGGCGCGCGGCCGCAGCCTGATCGAGAAGAACTACGCCACCTCGGTGGCGCGCGGCAGCCTGGCGCGGCCGAAGGCGGACCAGGCACTGGCGCTCATTACCGGGACGCTCGAGTATTCAGCGCTCAGTGACGCCGACATCGTCGTCGAGGCCGCCTTCGAGGACATGGCCGTCAAGCAGGAGGTCTTCCGCCAGCTCGACGCGGTGATGAAGCCCGGTGCCGTCCTGGCGACCAACACCTCGACGCTGGACATCGACAAGATCGCCGCCGTGACCACGCGAGCCGGCCAGGTGATCGGGGCGCATTTCTTCAGCCCGGCCAACGTGATGAAGCTGCTCGAGGTGGTGCGCGCAAAGCTGACGAACCCGCAGACCGTCGTCACGACCATGGCGCTGGCCCGCACGATCGGCAAGACGGCGGTGCTCTCCGGCAATGCCGACGGCTTCATCGGCAACCGCATCCTGGCCGTCTACGGCCGCGAATGCGATTTCCTGCTCGAGGAAGGCGCCACGCCCTGGCAAGTGGACCGCGCGCTGCAGGGCTTCGGCTTCCCCATGGGGCTGTACCTCATGCGCGACATGGCGGGGCTGGACGTCGGCTGGCGCATCCGCAAGTACCGCGAGCAGTTCCGCGACAAGCGCCTGCGCTACTCGCCGATCGCCGACCGTCTGTGCGAGCTCGGCCGCTTCGGCCAGAAGACCGGCGCAGGCTACTACCGCTACGAGGGCCGGGTGGGCAGCCCCGATCCGGCCGTCGAGGCGCTGATCGAGCAGGTGTCGCGCGAACTGAAGATCGAGCGACGCGCGATCGGCGACGACGAGATCGTCGAGCGCGTGCTGACCGCGATGGCCAACGAAGGGCTGAAGATCGTCGGCGAGGGCATTGCGCTGCGCGAGAGCGACATCGACGTGGCCTACGTGCACGGCTACGGCTTTCCGCGCCATCAGGGCGGGCCGATGTACTGGGCGGCACGGCACGGCTGGGCACAGGTCTTCGATACCGTGAGCCGGTTGCATGCCAGCCAGGGGCCGCTGTGGGCCCCGGCGCCGCAGCTGGCCGAGATGGCACGCCGTGCGCGCGCCCACGAGCTGCACTGACATGAACCACACCGGCTACGAGCACCTGCTGATCGAGCGCCGCGACGCGGTGCTTCACGTGGTCCTGAACGCGCCCGACAAGCTCAACGCGATCGACTTCGCGATGGAGAGCGAGCTGTTGCGCCTGTTCCAGGACCTGCGCCAGGACCGCGCCACCGCGGTGGTGGTGCTCACCGGCGCGGGCCGCGCCTTCAGCGCCGGCGGCGACCTGCAGCACAACCTGCGCCTGCTCGGCGACCTGCCGATGATTCGGCAGGAGTTCGACCTGGCCCGCCGCTTCGTCAACACGCTGCTCGACGTCGAACAGCCCCTCATCGCGCGCCTTCAGGGTGACGCCATCGGCCTGGGCGCCACGCTGGCGCTGCTGTGCGACCTGACCGTGATGGCCGACACGGCGCGCATCGGCGACCCGCATGTGCGCGTCGGCCTGGTGGCCGGCGACGGCGGCGCCATCGCCTGGCCGCTGCTGGTGGGCTATGCGCGGGCCAAGCGCTACCTGCTCGGCGGCGAGCTGATCGGCGCCGCCGAGGCCGAGCGCATCGGCCTGGTCAACTTCTGCGTGCCTGCCGCCGAGCTCGACGCCACGGTCGAGCGTTGGGCCGGCCGCTGGAGCAGCGGCCCGCGCGACGCCGTGCGATGGACCAAGGCCACGCTGAACCTGAGCCTGAAGGCGCAGGCCGCGCTGGTGCTGGACGCCGGCCTCGCCTACGAGATGAACTCGCTGCAGAGCGCCGACCATCGGGAAGCCATCGAGGCCTTTCTCGCCAAGAGGGCGCCACAATTCGGCGGACGATGAGCCACTTCACGCTCCCCCCGGACGAGCAGCGCCACTTCGACCCGGTCGAGACGCTGCCGCGCCCCGCCCTGCTGGCGCTGCAGCAGCAGCGGCTGCTGGCGATGGTGGCCTATGCCTGCGAGCGTTCGGCCTTCATCCGCCACCAGTGGCAGGCGGCCGGACTGCGGCCGCAGGACATCGGCAGCACCGCGGACTTCTGCGCGCGCGCCCCGCTGATGGACAAGGACCAGCTGCGCGACTGGCGCGACCGCCACGGCGACCCGTTTTGCGGGCTGTTGTGCACCGACCCTGCCGAGATCAGCTTCATGGGTTCCAGCTCCGGCACCACGGGTGATCCGACGATCTTCAGCTACCGCTGGGGCAGCCCCGACGGCAACCTCCCCGCCGGCCCCGGCCTGCCCGGCGAAGGCCCGGCCAGCTACTGGGGCGGCACGCTGCGCGACTGGTGGGAGATCGGGCTGCGCCCGGGCGACCACGGCATCTATTTCGGCCTGCGCATGCGGGGGCCGATGTTTCGCCTGCTGCAGCAGCTCGGCGTGACGCCGGTGATGCTCGGCTACGGCCCGGGCGACCTGGAGCGCTTCTGCGAGCTCTCGCGCGAACTGAGGCCGACTGTGTTCTACGCGATGACCGCGTACCTCGGCGCGGGCTTGCAGGAACTGGAGCGCACGCGGGCCATCGACATGCGCGAGGTGTTCGCCAGCTACAAGGGCATCCTGTTCGCCGGCGAGCCGGTGGGACCGAAGATGCGGCGCACCTTCGAGCGCTGGGGCCTGGCCGGAAAGATCTTCAACCAGACCAGCTTCGGCGACATCGGCCACGCCCACGACTGCCGCGAGCACGACGGCTGCCATGCCTGGGAGGACATCGGCGTGGCCGAGATCATCGACCCGGTGACGGCGCAGACCATCGAAGGCGACGGCCGCGGCGAGCTGGTCTGTACCTCGCTGGTCAACCCGCTGGACCCGCTGCTGCGCTACCGCGGCGGCGACATCGTCGACATGAAGCGCGGGCGCTGCGGTTGCGGCCGCACCCATGCGCGATTCACGCCGGTGGGGCGCAGCGCCGACGAGCTGCTGGTGCAGGGACGCTCGATCCTGCCGATGGACGTGTGGGGCGCGATCGAGGACGTGCCGGCCAGCGAACACGGCCTGTTCCAGATCGTGCGGCCGCAGCGCGAAGTGGACACCCTGATGATCCGCGTCGGCTACGCCGGCACGCCCGACCTGGCCGCGGTGCGCGACGCGCTGGTCGACTCGGTCGAGGCCGCGGTCGGCCTGCGTGCGCGGATCGAGCTGGTGCCCGAGGCGCAGATCATGCAGTCGGGCTCGCGTCACAAGATTCCGCGCACGGTGAAGTCATGAATCTCGACCGGACCGACCCGCGTGCGCCCGGCGAGCTCGCTTCGCGCTGGGCCGTCTTCCTGCTGCGCCTGCCCGCCGGCACGCGCACCTGCACCGTGAGCCTGCGCGACATCGAGGCCGACACCGCCTGGGCGCGCCGCGTGTTCGAACGCATGGGCCTGCGCCGCGGCGAGCCGGCCCACCTGATCGGCGCCGGCTTCGACAACGCCATTCTGTGGCCCTACGAGAGCGCGTTGATGGCGCTGGGCGTGCCCTTCGGCGTGGCCGAGCCGGTGGCCATCGACGCGCCGCGCACCGACATGTTCCTGCGCCGCCTGCACATGCAGGCCGTCATCGGGCTCACCGGCGAGCTGGTCGATGCGCTGCATGGGCTCGGCCGCGACCTGAAGGCGCTGCTGGGGCACTCGACGCTCGTGGCGCTGCCCGACGCCGCCGCGACGCTGCGCGCCGCGGATCTCGCGCCCTGGACCCTGCTGCCGCTCGGACCGCTGTGGGCCTTCGAGCCGCCGGAGGGCGGCGGCGCCGAGTTCGACCGCAGCGAATGGCGGGTCGAGTCGGCCGACGGCGAGCTGCTCGTGAGCAGCACCGGCCCGCGCGCGACGCCGCAACATCGGCTGGCCACCGGTGTGCGCGGCGGCATCGACGGCGACGGCCGCATCGTCCTGTCCGCATGAATCCGTCTCTGCATTCACTGACGCTCGGCGAGATCCTCGAGGAGCACCGCCGCGCCCGGCCGCAGCAGCTGGCGGTGGTGGACGGCGCGGTGCGGCTGAGCTATCCGGAACTGGCCGACCGCGTGCAGCGCCTGACGAACGCGCTCGAAGCCGCTGGTGTGGGCCCCGGCGAGCGCGTGCTGTGGCTGGCCCAGAACCACGCCGGGGTGCTCGAGAGCATCATCGCCTGCGGCCAGCTCGGCGCGATGTTCTGCCCGGCGAACTGGCGCCAGAGTGCCACCGAGCTCGCCTTCGTCATCGACGACCTCGCGCCGCGCCTGGTGGTCTGGCAGGACGCCGAGATCGGCGACGCCGTGCGCGCCGCCCGCGAGCTGGCCAGCCACCGCCCCGCGCAATGGCTGGCGCTGGACGGCCCCGGCGGCTGGGACGACTTCATCGCCGCCGCACCGGCCACGCCGCGCAAGCGCACGCCCGACGCGCAAGACCCGGTGCTGGTGATCTACACCGCCGCCTTCGATGGACGCCCGAACGGCGCGATGCTCAGCCAGCGCGCGATCACCTGGCAGGACCTCGCGCTGATCGACATCCAGGACCTGGACATGCACACGCGCTTCCTCAACTCGGGGCCGCTGTTCCACGTCGGCACGCTGATGATGACGCTCGCGGTCTTCCACATCGGCGGCACCAACCTCTTCATCCGCCGCACCGACACCGCGGACATCGCCCGCATGATCGACGCCGAACGCTGCACCTACGCCTTCCTGATGCAGAGCACCTGCGCCGAGCTCGCGGCACTGAACCGCGACGGCCGCCTCGACTTCAGCTGCCTGCGCTCGGCCAGCGTGAGTCCCGAGTGGGACGCGATGGTGCAGGTGCAGGAGGCACGCAACCTGTTCGGCTACGGCCAGACCGAGTTGATGGGCCCGGTCGCCTGGAGCTACTACGGCTGGGGCCACAACCTGGGCCGCAACGGCCGCAGCGGACCGGTGGCGCAGGTGCGCATCCTCGACGACGAAGGCAACGAGCTGCCGGCCGGCGAAGTCGGCGAGATCTGCGTGCGCGGCCCGACAGTGATGAACGGCTACTGGCGTCGCCCCGAGCTGAACGGGCTGCGCCAGCGCGGCGGCTGGCACCGCACCAACGACCTGGGCCGGCGCGAGGCCGACGGCTCGCTGAGCTTCGTCGGCCCGAAGGCCCGGATGATCAAGAGCGGCGCCGAGAACATCTATCCCGCCGAGGTCGAGGCCTGCCTGCGCCGGCACCCGGCGGTCGCCGATGCCGGCGTGATCGGCGTTCCCGACGCCACCTGGGTGCAGAGCGTCAAGGCCGTCGTCGTGCTGAAGCCCGGCGCGCGCGTCGGTGAAGGCGAGCTGATCGAGCACTGCCGCAGCCAGATCGCCTCGTACAAGAAACCGCGCCAGGTCGTCTTCGTCGACGCCCTGCCGCGCACCGCGCAAGGCGCGGTCGACCACGCGGCGCTGGATGCGGCGCATGGCGGCGGCGGCTATCCCGGCGGCGCGACACGCGGGGCCTGACGCATGACGCGACACGCACGCAGCGCCACCATCGTCGGCATCCACCAGACGCAGCAGGCGCGCACCCTGCCCGGCCGCACGTCGCAGGACCTGGTGATCGAGGCCGTCAAGGGCGCCATCGCCGATGCCGGCTTGCAGCCGCGCGATGTCGACGGTGCCGCGATCGACTGGCCCGGTCCCGGCGGCGCGCCGCGCGACGCCGAGAACTGGGCGATGTACCTGAAGCAGCCGCTGTCGTGGTGCGTCAGCCACCACCTGCTCACCGCCGGCGTGCGCGGCGTGCTCGAGGCCGCCGCGGCGGTGGAGGCCGGGCTGTGCGACGTGGCCGTGGTGGGCAGCGGGCGCGCCGGGCCGTTCAGCAGCGACGGCGCCGCGCCCGGCGCGAACATGAGCATGGAGTTCGCCGAGCCCTTCGGCAGCTCGGTGATGGCGCAGTTCGCGCTCGTGGCCACGCGCCACATGCACGAGTTCGGGACCACGCCCGAGCAGCTCGCGCACGTGGCGGCGACGATCCGCAACCACGGTCACGTCAACCCCGACGCCGTGATGTTCGGTGCCGGCCCGTACACCGCCGCCGACGTGCTGGCCTCGCCGCTGATCGCCACGCCGCTGCACCGGCTGGACTGCTGCCTGATGAACGAAGGCGGCGCCGCGATCGTTCTCACCACCGCCGAACGCGCACGCGACCTGAAGGCGCACCCGGTGTCCATCCTCGGCGGCGGCATGGAGTTCTTCCAGGGCAACTACGCCAACCCGCCGCTGTACCGGCAGCTGCGAACGCTGGGACGCGCCGCCGCTGCACGCGCGCTCGGCCGGGCCGGCATGACGGCGAGCGACGTCGACGTCTTCTCGCTCTACGACCCGGTGGGCTTCGAGGTGCTGCGCCAGTTCGAGATGCTCGGCCTGTGCGCCGAGGGCGAAGGCGGCGCCTTCTGCGCCGGCGAGCGGCTGACGCTCCAGGGCAGCTGCCCGACCAACCTCGACGGCGGCATGCTCGCCGGCAGCTGGACCGGCACCGCGCAGCTGACACTCAAGGTGATCGAGGCGGTGCGCCAGTTGCGACGCGTGAACGGCGCACGCCAGGTGCCGGACGCCGAGCTGGCCCTGGCGAGCAACGCCGGCAGCGGCGCGCAGCACATCGAGCTGGTGCTGCTCGGACGCGGATGACGACGATGGACTTCACTCCTGTTGCCGGCGTCATGCCCACGCCCACGCTGCCGGTCCCGACGGCGCTGACGCGTCCGTTCTGGGATGCCGCCGCCGAGGGGCGCCTGCTGCTGCCGCGATGCCGGGTCTGCCAGCGCCACTTCTTCCGCCCCGAGGTGGCGTGCACGCACTGCTTCGCCACCGACTGGCAGTGGGTCGAGGCCAGCGGCCGCGGCACGCTGTACAGCCACACCGTCGTGCACCGTGCACCCGCGCCGGGGTTCGAGGCGCCTTTCGTGCTGGCCGTCGTCGAGCTCGACGAGGGGCCTGCGATGTTCAGCAACCTGGTCCGCTGCGCACTGCCGGACATCCGGATCGGCATGGCGCTGCGGGTGCGGTTCGAGCAGGTGGCTGAGACGATTCATCTGCCGCGGTTCGAGCCGGCGCCGATCAAGCTCGAGTCCCGATGAAGCTCGCGATGGAGTCGACAGACTCCTGGACGTACTGCATCTGCGGGCCGTGCCCTGCAGCCGGGAAGGTCAGCAGTTGCAGCGTCGGCAGCTGCCGGTTCAGGGCGTACCAGTTCTCGACGGGGAAGACGATGTCGTGATCGCCGCCGATGTGCAGGATCGGTGTCTTCGTCTTCTTCATGGCCTCCAGCACCGCCGGGGCAGGAAAGACAGGGCTCCGAGGGCCCGCGCCGATCGTGCTGATGGCCCACTCGGCAGGGACCTCCACGCTGAGATCCTGCCTGCGTTCCTCCAGCCGGGCCATGGCACGCTTCGCCGCCTCGCGACTGATCTCCGAGGCAGGCTCGAAAAAGAGGGCCGTGTTGTCGCCGAGATCGTTGTTCGGCTTGGCTGCCAGGTCGAAGAAGAGCTGCTCGCCGAGCTTGGCAAGGTCACCCGCAGGGGTCGTGGCCAGGAGAACGACATGACTCACCTTGGAAGCCGCCATCGCGAAAACGATCTGCGCCGCGATGCCTCCCACGGACCAGCCTGCGATCACGACCCTTTCGAGGCCCAGTGCGCCGATCAGCTCGATGGCGTCCTTGGCAAGGGATGGGGGGCTGTAGGTCCGCTCGCCGGTGGACAGGCCGATGCCGCTGTAGTCGAAGATGATGACCTGGAACCCACGCGAGGCCAGTCCGTCGAGGAACGCCGGATCCCACGAGTCCATGTTCCCTCGAAAGCGCTGGCACAGCACGATGGGGTATCCCGATCCGATGGACCGGTACGCAAGCTTGCGGCCGCTGACTTCAACGAACTGATTCGGGGCGGAGACTGCGCTTGGCGAGTTGGTGGCCGAGTTCATCGGTGATCCTTGTGTCTGTTTCCCGGGCAAGGTGGGAAGGGATGAAATTCAGCCGGCAGGACGGCTGGTCGTCGCGGGCTGGGGGTCTGACCCAGAGCCAAGGCAAGGATCGGCGCCAGACCGCCGAAGGACAAGGCGTCGCTGCGCAACGGGCGTCTCACGCAGCGAGACGATGAACCGCAAGCGCCCCTTGGGGATACATTGCGACCGTCGGCAAACCGCGATGGTGAGCCTGCCGGCTCGGTGGAATGGAGATGGACAAGCTCAGTGCAATGAGAGCGTTCGTCAGGGTCGTCGAATGCGCGAGCTTCACGAGGGCCGCCGAGACCCTGGGGTGGCCCAAGCCGACCGTGAGCCGGTGGGTCCAGTGGTTGGAGGGCGAGGTCAAGATCGTCCTGCTCAAGCGGACAGCACGAGGCGTCACCGTCACGCCGGGCGGGGCGGCGTACTTCGAGCGCGCGAGCCGCATCCTCGCGGAAGTCGATGACCTCGAAGCAGGGCTGTCCAGCGAGCGCGCGGCGCCGAGCGGGCACCTTCGCGTCGATGTCGGATCGGCCATGGCCCAAACGATTCTCGTCCCTGCGCTGCCGGACTTCTTCGCGCGCTATCCGGGCATCGACCTCAAGCTCGGCGTGAGCGATCGTCCCGTTGACCTGGTGAGCGAGAACATCGATTGCGTCTTGCGCACGGGCGACTTGCGCGACGAGTCACTCGTGGCGAGGCGATTGGGGCAGTTTCGCTGGCTCGTTTGTGCATCCCCCGAGTATCTGAAGCAGCACGGCGTGCCAGCCCACCCGAAGGATCTGGAAGGCGGCGCCCACCGGGTCGTCGGCTACTTCTTTCATCGAACCGGTCGGGTCTATCCGTTCGTCCTGTCGAAGGATGGCGAGCGCGTGGAAGTGGAGTGCCCTCCTTCGTTTGCGACGAACGACATCATGGCGACGCTGGAGGCCGGCGTCCGGGGCTTGGGAATCATCCGCACGACGACGGCGACTGCCCATCAGCACCTGAAGTCAGGCACTTTGCAGCCGGTGCTCGCCGATTGGTCCACGGAAGCCGTGCCCTTCTATGTGGTGTATCCCTCGCATCGGCACTTGAACGCCCGATTGCGCGTGTTCATCGACTGGGTTGCGGAACTCTTTGCTCCTTACGACAGTTCTGCAAACCAGGATGAGGCGTGACACTGGCAGTTGGGACGGAAGGCGGCTGGGACGTTTGGTCATGGACCATACGGACAGAACTCTTCTGCTGACGCGTTCAGCGCCTGCGCGGCGGCCGCCGGCCTTCGAGGTCGGCGTGCCTCATCTCCGTGGAAATGAGCGCCTGATCCTGTTCGGCTTCCGGCCAAAGGGCGGGAAAGAGAAAGCGCAGGGCGTGTCGTGGTATGGCGAATCGAACCTTCCCGTATGCAGAATCAGTCGCGAGATAGCGGCAGCGCAGAAGTGAAGACACCAGATCGGTCGCCAGACGGTCTCCCAGCCCGGTCATCGTCTTGAACTCAGCGCGGCCGAGCTCGGATTGCGTGACAAAGAGGTAGTGCAGCGGGATCAGCGCTTCCCGTCTCACGCCGGACCGCATAGCCTCTTCGAACGCCAAGGCAGCTTCGAGACGTTCCCTCATTCCGGCCATGTCGATCTGGTGACTCATGAACTGCACTTGATCGATGCACACGTCCAGCGTGTACTGGATCCAATCAATGAGAGCAGCCTGGCTGAGGTTGCCGCGACCATCAAGGTCACCGTGCCTGTGCTCGTCGGCAGCCTGGAGGAGCGCTTTGTAGCGTTCCTCGGTGCGGGCAAAGCCGCGCAGGGGAGACCACAAGCCGTGGGTCAGGCCCATTGTGTGCAACGCCAAGTGCGTATGCAGGCGAGCAACCCGGCCATTGCCGTCAGGAAACGGGTGAATCCAAGCCAGCCTGTGGTGCGATGCCGCAGCTGCCACCAGCGAAGCCTCACCGCGGCGCGCGCCACCATAGACTGTTGCCCAGCGCTCGATGAATCGGCCGAGCGACTCGGGGAGCGGAGCTTCATGCCGACCGACAGCCACGCGCGTCTCACGAATCACACCTGGGATCATGACGGAGCCATCGGATAGCCGCAGGTCCTGCTCGGTGAGCCCGGTGAACAGTTCCTCGTGGAGCCAGACCAAGGCATCGGCGCCGTAAAGGGACTTCAAGGCTGCTGACGCGCCAGCCTCCTCGTCTGCTTGCACCGTCTCGTCCAGCGTTCGTTCGCAGCCTTCCTCAGTGCGGATGTGAGCCACAGCAAGTCGTTGCTTGCGCGCAAGTTCGGCGTTCGACGAGAAGTCGTTCTGCAGGGCACGGTCGATGTCACTTGGACGCGTATGCTCACCTTCGATACGGTTGGTGTAGTAGCTGTTCATGGAACGCAGCAGCACGCGCAGCTCGCGCTGCGCAGGAGCTGCTGCTGATGCACCAAGCTTGGTAGCGACCCTTGTCAGATCACTGGCGCGCTCGAGGAGCGGTTCGATCACGCGCTGTTCCGGCAGCAGTGGCTCAAACTGATGCGGAGCGTCGTAGTGTTCGATTCTTTGCGCCTTCATTTGCGACATTGTACGCGGCCATCTCTACCTATGAAAACGGCCATCAATTGCGAGCATCATTGCGAGATTCAAAGCAGCTTTTTTGTGCGCGCCAACGGGTCAAGGCCGCGTACCTGCCCGCTGGCACTCAATGCCGGCGGGCGCTGCACGACCCGTTGCGGTCCGTCGCTGCGATGCGAGAGCGGCCATTTCGCGTGAGGTTCATGACTAACCACAGAGAACGCCGAGAACGCTGAGATTGGATTCAATTCGTCTTTGCTCTGCGTTCTCAGCGTTCTCAGCGTTCTCTGTGGTTCATCACCCAGGCGCATCGAGTGTCTGGTGACCGGCAAAGCTCTGATCGTCCGCAACTGGCCGCACCCGGACTCCCACCGCCAAGCCCAAACGCCGACCCTCGCGGCAGGCGGTGCGCGGCGGCGGCGCGTCTGTGGCGACGAGAAGCGCAGGACCGGGGTCGGCGCGCGCAGCGCGCTTCGTGGTCTGACTCGCCGCAGTTGTTTGAGCGCAGCGAGCGGAGCTCGCGGAGCGAGTTCTGCGGCGCGACCCCGGGCCGAGCATCGCAGTGCAGTCGGCGCGCAGCGACGACCGCCACAGGGGCGCTGCCGACGCGCATCGCCTGCCGCGACGCGCCTGACCGCGATCGGGTTTCTGCGGCCGATGCTCCGGCCGGCTTCGCCGGCCGGGTCCTTCGATACCTCAGGACGAACGGGTTGCTACTGCGACGAAGCCCTTCGACAAGCTCAGGGCGAACGGAGATACGGCACAGGTAAACCGCGCCACCCGACATCCACATCGGCATGGCACTGCAGAGGCGCTCCAGGCTAAGGCTGCAACACCGCCCGCCCGACGATGCGCCCGTGCTTCAAGTCATCCAGCGAGCGCTGCGCCTCGTGCAGCGGCCGCGTGTGCACCGGAATCTCCGGCACGTGCCCTTCGCGCGCCAGCGCCACCAGCGCGCGCATCTCGTCCAGCGAACCGACCGACGAGCCGATGATGCTCAGCGCGCGCGCCGGCAGCAGCGGCAGCGCCAGCTCGATGGAGCCACCCATCATGCCGACGACGACCAGCCGTCCGCCCTTGCGCAGGGCCTTCATCGCCAGGCCGACGCTGGACGGCGTGCCCACGAAGTCCACCACCGCTGCCGCGCCGCCCGCTTGCTTCACGAAGCGCCCCACTGCGTCGTCGTCGCGTGGGTCCAGCACCTGTGCGGCCCCCGCAGTCATCGCCGCATCCCGCTTCGCAGGGTCGATCTCGGCGACGACCGGCGCGATGCCATGGACCGCGCGCGCCAGCCGGATCCCCGCCAACCCGACACCACCGGCGCCAATGATGACGAGCGTGTCCTTCGCGCCCAGCGGGGCCGCCTTGTTCAGCGCGCTGTAGGCCGTCAGCCCCGAGCAGGCATAGGTGCAGGCCAGTTCCTCGCGCAGGTCGCCGAACTCGACCAGGTAGCGCTCGTGCGGCACCAGCACATGGCTGGCAAAGCCGCCGTCGCGGCGCGTGCCGAGGTTGAGCGGTGCCGCACACAGGTGTTCCTCGCCGTCGGCGCAGCGCGCGCAGTGGCCGCAGCCGATCCACGGGTAGACCACGCGCCGGTCGCCCGGTCGCACCTCGCGCGCGTCCGGGCCTGCCGCGACCACCGTGCCGGCGATCTCGTGGCCCAGCGCGCGCGGCACGGCGATGCTCGGCCGGATGTCCAGCTGACGCCCACCGCCGAGATCGAACCAGCCCTCCCAGATGTGCAGGTCGCTGTGGCACACGCCGCAGGCGTCGACCTTGAGCAGCACCTCGCTGCCCGTCGGCTCGGGCAGCGGCGTGTGCTGCTCGCGCAGCGGCTCGCCGAAGCCCGTCAGCACGAAGCTGCGCATCGCCGCGGCGAGCGGATTCATCGAAGAACTCATGGTCATGCCTCAGGTGGGAGTTCGATCCCGGGGCGCGCGAGCGGTCCGGTGCGGCGAAGGTAGTCGTGCGGGTAACCGGCTTCAACGGCACTCAATGCATCGAGCTGCGCCCGCGACGTCGCATCCAGGTTGAAGTCGAGGCAACCCAGGTTGCCCTGCAGTTGGACCGGCGTGCGGGCCCCGAGCAGCGGGATGACGCCGTCGCGCTGGCGCAGCCAGTTCAGCGCCACCTGCGCCGCCGGGCGCTCGAGCTCGGCAGCGAGTGCGGCCACGCCGCGCGCCACCTGCAGGCTGCGATCGTCCAGCGCGCGCATCGGCACCGTGCGCAGCCGTGCAGCCTCGCCTTCGTGCCCGGCCGGGTCGGCGTATTTGCCGCTCAGGATGCCGCTGCCCAGCGGCGACCACGCGGCCACGCCCAGCCCGAGCGCCCGCGCCATCGGCAGCAGTTCACGCTCGGCCGTGCGCTCGACCAGGCTGTACTCGACCTGCAGGCCGATGAACGAAGTCCAGCCGCGCAACTCGGCCAGCGTGTTCGAGCGCGCCACCACCCAGGCCGGCGTGTTGCTCACGCCGATGTGCAGCACCTTGCCCTGACGCACGAGGTCGTCGAGCGCGCGCATCACCTCGTCGACCGGGGTCACGCCGTCCCAGCAATGCGTCCAGAGCAGGTCCACGTGGTCGGTGGCCAGCCGCCGCAGGCTCGCCTCGATCGATCGCTTCAGGCTCTTGCGGTGATTTCCGGCGAGATTGGGGTCTCCGCCGCCAGGCGGATGCAGGCCGTACTTGGTGGCGATGACCACCCGTTCGCGTTCGCCGCCACGCACCAGCCGGCCCAGGATCTCCTCCGAGCGTCCGCCGGCGTAGATCTCGTTGGCGGTGTCGAAGAAATTGCCGCCGGCGTCCCGGAACGCCTCGACCATCGTGGCCGCATCGTCCTCGGTCGTGCCCCAGCCGGACGCACCGAAGGTCATCGTGCCCAGGCACAGCTCGGAGACACGCAGGCCGCTGCGGCCCAAGAGTCGGTAGCGCATGGCGACGCAGCTCAATCGTCGAGCCGGCGCCGCTCGCCCTGCGGCGCCTGCGCCGCGTCGAGGTAGCGTCCGAGCTTGTAGTCGCCGACGATGGTGGTGCGCTGCCCGAAGCGATCGACGTCGAAGGGCACGCCGGTGGCGCAATGGATCGTGCGCCAGTTGTCCCACACGATGGCGTCGTCTGCCTGCCAGGTGTGGAAGTAGGCGAAGCGCGCATCGGTCAGGTGCTCGGCCAGCTCGTGCAGCAGCGCATCGCTGTCCGCGTCGGACATGCCGAGGATGCGCTGCGCGTGCATCGGCGACAGCTTGAGGATCCTGCGTCCGGTCTCGCGCTGGGTGATGACCAGCGGATGGACCACCGGCGGAAAATCGCCTCGGTAGCGCACCAGCGCCGCGTCGCGCTTGGGGTTGTGCTCCACCACGCGCAGGCTGGACGGAAAGCCGAACCGGTTGGCCTCCTGGTCGCCGGTGAAGTGGTAGACGACTTCCAGCCCTTCGATGCGCCGCTGCAAGTCAGGGTGCAGGCGCTCGTAGGCCTGCGCGGCGTCGATGAAGCCGGTGCGCCCGTCCTGCGCAGCCGGCCGGATCATGCGCAGCAGCGCACCGCGCACGATCTCGGCGGTGAAGGCCTGGTCCCAGTGCCAGCCCAGCCAGCCGGCGCGCCGCTGGCCGTCGACCTCGAACAGCGCGAAGGTCTCGCTGCTGCTGTCGAGAGGGCGCTGCTCCAGCTTCATCAGGTAGGGGTTGCTGGCCTCGTTGATGCGCTTGACGACAGAAGGTTGCGGATCGCCGAACACGCGGCTCAGGCGCAGGTGGGCGTCCTCGGAATGCAGCGCATGGCGGAACAGCAGGATGCCGTGCTCGACCCAGGCGTCGCGCAGCGCCTGGGCGACGCCGCCGTCGAGCGCGCCGGGATCATCGAGATCGACGCCGATGATCTCGGCGCCGAAGGGGCTCATGGGTCGGACGATCATGGGATGCTCCAGGTTCAACTTTCGGTGCCTTCGTCGTGGACCCAGCGCACGAAGCGTTGCAGCGGATGGAAGCCGTCGTGCGGCAGGCCCATCTCGATGCCGGCGCTGCCGCCGAGGTTGACCAGCCGCTGCACGCCCTGCGCGGCGAGCCGGTCGCGCAGCGCGGCCTTGCGCTGCGGCGGCCAGATGCCCACCGTCTGCGTCGCCACGCCGGCGCGGACGATGGCGTCGTCGAGGCTCGCCACCGGCACGACGTTGACGATCTTGCCGTCGGGGTGGAAGTCCACCGGCTCCTCCGAGCGGATCACCAGGCCTTCGCCGTTGAAGCCGCCCCAGACCCGCACCTGCGGCTCGAGCAGGCTCAGGGCCTCGATCTCCTCGCGCAGTTCGCCGGGTACCGGCGCGCCGACCGCCGACGCCGTGGGCCGGTCGACGTTCATGCGCCGCTGCAGCAGCGCACAGAAGCGGTCGACCTCGGCGACGCTCCCCTCGACGAACTGGTAGCGACTCGATGCGCAGGCCTGCTGGTTCATCAGCGTCGCGTCGAAGGCGGCGCGCTCCGCGGCATCGGCGAGCGCGTCGTTGCTCGCGAAGATCTCGTGCCCGATCAGCGAGATCGACGTCTTGGGATCGAAGGACACCAGCTCCAGCCCGGGCCCGAGGTACTTGATCGCGCTGCGGATCGTCGCCTCGCCGCCCCAGGCGACGATCTTGTCGAAGAACTGCGGGCGGAACAGCACGCCCTCGACCGCCGCGTCGCCGCCGCGCCAGTACGCGGCGGAGAACGAGCGGGTGAGCGGATGGTCCGGTGCCACCGCAGCGAGCCCTTGCAGCAGGGCCGGCGCGGTGAACAGATCGTTGGACGGCAGCTTGAGCAGGTGAACGCCCTTGGTGAGCGCCGCGCGCACCACGGTCTGCGCCGACACGCCCGGCGCGTTCCCGGCCACGATGTGCACCAGCCGGGGCGGGAAGGCGCGGATGCGCGCCGGCCGGCCGCTGGGCGTGTCGGCGATCTCGCGCCAGCCATCGAGCACGTCGGCGCCACCGAGCTCGCGCTCGATCTGGAACGCGATGCTGCGCCGGTCGAAGGGCTTGCCGATGTTCGCGTACGAGAATTCGAGCAGCGGGCGCGGCAGCGGACCGGCGCGCACCGAGTGCTCGAGTGCCTCGGCCACGACGCCGCGCGGATCGGCAGAGAGCCACTGGCCGAGCGCCACCAGGATGTCGATGATCTCGGCCACCGGCGTATCGAAGGCAGGCCCCGGCTCGCGCCGCGGCCAGACGAGCTCGTTCAGGTCCAGGCGGGGTGTCGCGAAGCGGCCGTAGGACTGCTCGGCGCCGGTGACGCTGCGGCCCTTGACGATGTGGCGGACCTCGATCAAGTTGGTGTTCATGACGTCAACGCCCCCCGGATGTAGGCGTCGATGGTGCCGGCGCAGCCGATCGCCTCGTCGGGGCCGTTGGCGGCGTAGCGCGTGATGTTGTCGAGCAGCGTCGGGCCGTGGCGGCCGCAGGGGCAGCGATCGTTGAAGTCGATGCTGACCTTGTCGCCGCTGATCAGGCCGCCCCAGCGGCCTTCGTAGAGCAGGTCGAGGAAGGCGAAACGCCCGCTCGCCTGGCCCTGCGCGTCGGCGTCGTCCTCGCGGGTCAGCAGGCGCTCGCCGCGTTCGTCGCTCACCAGCCAGAGGAGCCCGGGCGCGCGGTGATAGCGGCCCGCCTCGCAGCGCGGCATCAGCTGCGCAAGCTCCGTCATGCCGTAGGCGCCGGGCCGGATCACGGCGCCGTAGAAGCGCTCGACCTGCTCCTTGTAGTCGGGCGGCAGCGCGATGCCCTTGACGCCGCCGCCGGCCATCACGATGGACTGCGGGTGGAAGCTGCCGTCGCCGATGCCGCGCTCGCGCGCGCGCTGCAGGATCACCATGTGCTGCGCCCACAGGCCCGACAGCATGATCGGCTCGCTGCGGTGATCGAGCACCCGGTCGGCGAGCTCGAGCAGCTCGGCCCGGCCGCGCTCGGCCTTGGCCGCCGCCTCGGCCTCGAAGGCCGCGATCTCGCCCGGCGTCGCGCTGCCGTCGGCCATCTTGCGGCGCATCGCGATGGCGGCATTGACCTCGCCGATGCGCAGCGGCGTCTTCAGGGCATGCATCGCGCCGGGGCGGCCCCAGTTGGCGCGGTTGATCTGCGCCGCCTGCACGGCGCTGTTGAAGCCCTCGATCGGCCCAAGCCAGAACAGCGGCCGCCGGGCGCCCGCCTGGGCCGCGGTCGCATGCGGCCAGCCGGTGCTGTGCCGCAGGTGGCGCGTCTTCAGCGCCAGGTCGGCCTCGGTGTGGTTGAGGAACGAGCACTTGCCGCCCGAGCCGCTGCTGGCCAGCACGCCGTGCCCGGCCGCCCACAGGCGCTCGAGGAAACCGTCCACGTCGGCCACCCCGTCGAGATCGACGTTGCCGAGGTCGGCCACCGACAGCGTCTGCATCCACTGCAGCAGGCGGTCCCAGCGGCCCTGCTCGACGAAGGCGTTCGGGTAGGACTTGTAGGCGGTGTGCGCGAACAGCAGCGGCAGCAGGTCCTGCCGCGAGCGGATCGCGGTGATGCCACCGTCCTCGGCGCGCTTGCGCAGCAGCGCGATCTGGCTCAGGCGCTGCGCGAACAGCTCCTGGGCCGCGGCCAGCTGCAGGGGCAGCAGCTCGGCCTCGGGCGTGTCATAGGCGCGATCGGGATCGGTGATGCGATCGAGCAATGCCTTGCGGATCGGTGTCATTCCCAGGAAGCCTTTCCGCTGCTGAAGTCTGCGTAGTACGGCATGTGTTCCTGCATCCCTCCGTCGACGCTGATCGCCTGGCCGGTGATGAAGCCGCCGTCGTCGCTGCACAGGTGGACCACCAGCGCGGCGATGTCCTCGGGCACGCCCAGGCGGGGTGTGAGGGTGTGGCGCTGCAGCACGTCGCGCACCGCCGGCGCCATCGTCTCGCGTCCGCGTTCGGTGACGATCAGCCCGGGGTTGATCACGTTGCAGCGGACGCCCTGCTTGCCGTAGATCGTGGCCACCGAGCGCGACAGGCTCATGATCGCGGCCTTGCTGGCGCTGTACGCGATGTTCGCCAGGTCGCCGCGCAGGCCCGAGCCCGAGCCGGTCATCACGATCGCGCCGCCGCCGGCCTTCAGCATGTGCGGGATCGCGTACTTGCAGCCGGCCAGGTAGCCGCGTGCGTTCACCGCGAGCACCCGGTCCCAGATCTCGAATTCGATGTCCACCGGGTTGGTGTCGCGCTTGACGACGTCGCGGGACACCAGGGCGGCGTTGTTGAAGAGAAAGTCGAGGCGGCCGAAATGCGCTGCACCCTGTTCGACGAGCTGCCTCACCTGCTCGGTGTCGGCGGCGTCGAACGCGAACGGCCATGCGCAGTGTTCTCCGATCTCGATCGCCAGCGCCTGCGCGCGTGCGGCATCGATGTCGCCGATCACGACCCGCGCGCCGGCCGCCGCGAAGTGCCGGCAGGCCGCCGCGCCGATGCCCGAGGCGCCTCCTGTGACCACCGCAACCTTGCCTTCGATGCCTTTCATGGCCGCTCCTTCAGCTCGCCTCGACAGCGGTCGGCGGACTGGCGACCGGGACGGCGGCAACGTGACGGCGCGGCAGCCACCAGGTGACCGCGACGGCGGCCACGGCCAGGCCGCAGACCACCGCCAGGGCCAGCGTCAGCGCCCCCGGGGCGGGGTAACGCGCGGGGCCCTGGGCCGCGTCGGTGACCGTCGACGAGGCCAGCATCAGCGCCACCAGCTGCGAGCCGATCGCGTTGAACACATGGCGCAGCACCGACGAGACGCCGGTGGTCTCGCTGGTGCGCTCGGCCGGCGAGGCTTCGACGATCAACATCGGCGCCGCGGCGAACGCCGCCGCCAGGCCGAGGCCCTTGAGCAGCGCCATCGCCGCCACCCAGGGCAGTGCCGCATGCGCCACCAGCAGGCCGCCCCAGCCCAGCAGCAGCAGGCCGCAGGCCAGCAGGGCCGGCGCGCGCGCGCCGCGGCGCAGGGCCAGCGCGCCACAGGCCGGGCCGACCAGCACCGCCAGCACCATCGGCGGTGCCTGCACGAGGCCGGCGAGGGTCGCACTCAGGCCCAGGCCGGCGCCGGTCCAGGCCGGCTGCTGGAGCAGCGTGGACAGCACGATGCCCGACTGCATCGGCCCCAGTGCCAGCAGCATCATCGCCAGGTTCGCCAGCAGCAGTTGACGGCGCCCGAGCAGGCGCACGTCGATCAGCGGTGATTCCACCCGCAACTCGTGGCGCACCCACACGGCGAGCAGCAGCGCTCCGGCCGCGACGAGCGCCCAGACGCGCACATCGCCCCAGCCCCAGGCCTTGGCCTGCGTGGGGGCGAGCAGCAAGGCAGTGATGGCCGGCAGCAGCAGCAGCACGCCCAGCACGTCCACCGGTTCGCGGCGCCGCGACTCGCGATCGGGCGGCACGCCCCAACGCACCGCCGGCCAGGCCACCGCCGCGGTGCCCGCGCCGACGATGAAGATCCAGCTCCAGTGCAGGTGGTCGACGATCAGCCCGCCGGCGACGAAGCCCAGGCCGCCCGACACGAAGGCCGCGGCCGCGACGACGCCCACGCCGAACGGCACGCGGTCGGCCGGCAGATGCTCGCGCACCAGGCCGAAGCACAGCGGAAGCACGGCGCCGGCCATGCCCTGCAGGGCGCGCCCGGCGATCACGCCCGCGGCGCCATCGGACAGCGCACTCAACACCGAACCCGCGCCCGCCAGCACCAGCGAGATCAGCAGCAGGCGCCGGCGCCCGAACTGATCACCCAGCCGCGAGCCGACGGCAGCCGAACCGGCGGCGACCAGCAGGAACGCGGTGATCGCCCAGCCCACCGCGACGGGGTTGCCGAAGTCGCGCGTCAGCACACGCATCGCACCGTAGATCATGGTCGCCTCGGTGGCGCTGACGACCTCAGCCAGCACCAGCGCGGCGAGCAGAGCCGTCGCGCCGGCGGTCGTGCGTGGCAAGGCGGCGGTGCTCATGCTGGCAGAATACATCGCTAACTAGGTTAGCGTATTCGGTCAAACCCGAGGGCGCGAAGTCTCAGGCCAACGCGACGGCGACACCCTTGTGCCGCACGTACTCCTCGATGCCCGCGCGGCCGCCTTCCTTGCCGAACCCCGACAGGCCGACGCCGCCGAATGGCGCCGCCGGGTGCACGTTCATCGCGCCGTTGATGTAGACGTTGCCGCAGTTCAGCCGCGCGGCCACGCGATGGGCACGCCCGAGGTCGCGCGTCTGCACGTAGCCGGCCAGGCCCCAGGGGGTGCCGTTGGCCAACGCGACGGCGTGGTCCTCGTCCTTGAACGGCATGACGGCCAGCACCGGACCGAACAGTTCGTTCTGCGCCAGGTGGCTGGCCGGATCGACGCCGACGAAGACGGTGGGCTCGATGAACCAGCCCGCCGCTTCGGCGCGCGCGCCGCCGGTCAGCAAGGTGCCTGCACGCTCGGTCCGCGCGCGATCGATGTCGCCGAGGATGCGCCGCATCGCACCCTCGCTGACCACCGGGCCCATGAAGGTGTCCTCGGCCAGCGGGTCACCCAGCTTGAGGTGGGCGAGCGTGCCGCGCACGCCTTCCACCACGGTCTCGTAGATCGGCTCGTGCACCAGCAGCCGCGTGGGCAGCTGGCAGCCCTGCCCGGCGTTGTTCATCGGAAAGGCGCCGCAGTAGGGAATCGCGCGCGCCAGGTCGGCATCGTCGAAGACGATGTTGGCCGACTTGCCGCCCAGCTCGAACAGCGCCGGCTTGAGCGTGTCGGCACAGGCCGCCATGACACGCCGCGCCGCCGCCGTGCCGCCGGTGAAGGAAACCTTGGCGACATCGACATGGCGCACCAGCGCCTCGCCGGCCTCGGCGCCACCGGGCAGCACCTGCAGCACGCCTTCGGGCACGCCGGCCTCCAGCGCCAGGCGCACGAAATGCGCGCTCGTGAACGGCGTGAACTCGGCCGGCTTGACGATCACGCAGTTGCCCGCCGCCAGCGCGGCCGGCACCTTCATCGCCAGCGAGATCACCGGCGCGTTCCACGGGATGATCGCCGCGACCACGCCGAGCGGCTCGGGCAGCGTGTACTCCAGGTTCTCGGCCGGCCAGGCCGCGGTGACCAGGCCCTCGAGCTTGTCGGCCATGCCGGCGTAGTAGCGCAGCCAGCCTTGCACGATGGCCGATTGCCGGCCACTGAACTGGCGCGCCGGCATGCCGTTTTCGAGCGCCGAGAGCAGCGCCAGGTGCGACGTGTCGCGCCCCACCAGTTCGCACAGCCGGTTCAGGATCTCGGCCCGGCGCGACGGCTTGGTGATTCGCCAGCCGTCGAATGCGGCACGCGCGATGCGCACCGCGCGGTCGACCTCGGCCGCACCGGCCAGGCGCATCTCGTGCTGGACGCGACCGGTGGCGGGGTTCACGTGGCCGAACGCGGCACCACTGCCGTGGCGCAGGCGCTCGCCGCCGATGAGCAGGGTCTCGGCCGGCAGCGCACGGGCCGCTTCCGCATGTCGTTCGAGGTCGACGGAAATCATGGGATGTCTCCTTGGTGAACAAGTTGGATCGCCGGGCCTGCTGTCGCCCCCGGCATGTCGTTGAGGCTGATGACGCCCCCGCTCCACGGCGGGCAGCTGCCGTCGAGCACCGACGCGAGGTCGGCGTCGGCGGCGCACGCCACGTCACCGGCCGCCAGCGCGCGGCGGCCTTCCTCGGCCCGCGCGGCCAGCGTCGGCTGCGCACGCACGCGGCGCACGAACGACGCACGGCCCGGCGGCAGCACCACCGGCGTCACGCCGAGCACGGCGCAATGCGCGAGCGCGGCGTCGAGCGAGCGCGGCACGACATCGGGCGCCGACGCGATCTCGGCGAGGGCCGGCCGCACCGCATCGGGCCACAGCCACAGGCAGGCCCCGCCCGGCGGCGGCGCTGCGGCGTCGTGCTCATGCACCGGTGGCGCGGCGGCGTCCGGCGCGCATCGCGCCATCGCCTGGCGCGCGCGCTTGTCGGCCTGCTGCCGGTAGACGAAGCCGGTGCGCATCAGGTTGCGAGCCACCACCCCAGGCAGCAGCGGCGCGAAGCAGAGCGATTCGGTGCGCAGCGCCTCGTCGAGCGGCCGGCACGCACCGTCGAACACCGCGCTCAGCAAGGCGTGCGGCGCGGGATAGTGCGCACCGAAGCGCCGGTCCACCTCGCGCTGCCAGCGCTCGCGCAGGGCCTCGATGCGTTCGAGGTCCGGCGCCGCACCGGCGCGGGCATCCCAGGGCTGCTGCGCGCCGGGGTGGTCGCGCACCCAGGCGCGTGCCTGCTCGATGAGCCGCTCGGCCGGCACCACCGCGTCCACCAGCCCCGCGGCCAGCGCCTCGCACGGCGCCAGGCGGCGGGCGTCGAGCATCAAGCGCAGCGCGGCGTCGATGCCAACCAGCCGCGGCAGGCGCTGGCTGCCGCCGCCGGCCGGCAGCAGGCCCAGGCTCACTTCCACCAGGCCGACCACGGCCTTCGGGTCGTCCACCAGCACACGGTGCTGGCACATCAGCGCCAGCTCGAAGCCGCCACCGAGAGCGGCGCCGTTGATGGCCGCGGCAAACGGCTTGCCGCTGCGTTCGATGCGGCGCAGCTCGCGATTCCACGAGTGGCTGATCTCGAAGGCCTCGGCCTCGGTCATGCCGCGCTCGTGAGCCTGCACGAAGTCCTGGATGTCGCCGCCGGCGACGAAGCGGCCGGGCTTGCCGGAAGCGATCACCGCGCCGCGGATCGACGGGTCGGCGGCCACGCGATCGATCGCCGCGAGCAGCTCGGCCGTCAGCTGCGGCGACGTGACATTGGCCGAGCGCGCCGGGTCGTCCAGCGTGATCAGCGCAATGCCGTCGGCATCGACCGCGAGCGTGACGATCGCCATGCGCGGCGTCCGCTTCAGCTGTTGAAGTCCAGCGCGGTGTCGGGCAGGAACAGCCTGTCGGCCGCGGCCGCCAGGTCCTGCGCGGTGAAGCCGGCCGCGTTGCGCACCGGCGGGCCCGACACCATCTTCAGCTCCATCACCTTGCTGCCGCTCGCGAACAGCGTGCGGTTGGTGCGCTCACCCGACAGCGGGCTCACCATGTACAGCAGCACGGGTGCCACGCGCTCGGGCGACCACTGGGCCACCATCTCGGGCGTCATCAGGCCCTGCGTCATCGGCGTCGCCGCGGCCGGGCACAAGGTCCAGACGCGGATGCCGTACTTCATGCCCTCCAGCGCCAGGCAGTTGGAGAAGCCCCAGATGCCGGCCTTGGCCGCGCCATAGTTGGTCTGCCCGAAACTGCCGCCCAGCCCCGACGACGAGGCGGTGTTGACGATCACGCCGCCGCGCCGGTTCTCCTTCATCCAGCGGAACACCGGCTGCGTGACGCAGAAGGCGCCCTTCAGGTGCACCTGGATCACCGCGTCCCACTGCGCCTCGGCGACGTTGGCGAAGCTCTTGTCGCGCAGGATGCCGGCGTTGTTGACCAGGATGTCGACCGCGCCGAAGCCCTCCAGCGCCGAACGCAGGATGGCCTCGCCGGCCGCGGGGCTGGCCACGTCGCCCACGCTGGCGACGGCGCGCCCGCCGTCGGTCTCGATCTCGGCGACGACCCGGGCCGCCGCCTCGGCGTCCACATCGTTGACCACGACCGCCGCGCCCTCGCGTGCCAGCAGCACGCTGTAGGCGCGTCCGAGGCCGCCGCCGGCCCCGGTGATGACGGCAACCTTGCCCTCGAGCAAGCCCATGCGATGTCTCCTTTTCGTTGGATGGCGAATCAGGCCGCGTCGGTGAACTCGGCGAGGCCGTGGTCGAGCACGACCTGGCGCTTGGCATCCGCGCGCGCCGGCACCCGCACGCGCAGCGCGGCCCGCCCCGCGTCGAGCCGCCAGATCTCGGTGACCAGCGTCTCGCCCGGGAACACCGGATTGGCGAAGCGCAGGTCCAGCCGCTTCAGCCGCCGCGGCTCGTGGCCGCACAGCGCGGCGAGCACGGCGAGCCCGGCGATGCCGTAGCTGCACAGGCCGTGCAGGATCGGTTGGGCGAAGCCCGCGGCCTGGGCCACCGCGGGGTCGGCGTGCAGCGGGTTGAGGTCGCCGCTCAGGCGGTACAGCAGGGCCTGCTCGGGCCGGGTGGGATGCTCGACGACATGGTCCGCCGGCCGGTCGGCCGGAACCGGGTGAGGCGGCGGCGCGCCGTCGCTGCGGCCGCCGAAGCCGCCGTCGCCGCGCAGGAACGCCGTGCTGCCGACCGTGGCGAGCAGGTCGCCGCTCGCCTGATCGAACAGGCGCCGGCTGAGCAGCATCAACGCGCCCTTGTCGGCGCCCTTGTCGACGATCGCGTCGACGCGGTGCTCGCCCACCACGGTGGCCGCGGCCGGCAGCGGCCGGTGGATTTCCAGGCGCTGCTCGGCATGCAGCAGGCGCTGCCAGGTGATGCCGGTGGCCGGGTCCTGCATCCAGAACGGGCCTGTCGCCAGCACCGTGGCCAGCGTCGGCAGCACCGCCATGCCGCCGGCGGCGCCCTCGTACACGCAGCGCAGCGCGGTCGGCGGCGCCGGGTTGGCGCGCACCAGGCCCAGGCCCAGCGCGTACAGGGCACTGTCGCGCTCGGTGTACGCCTGCGTCACGGGCGGCAGGGGCCAGCGCAGGAGCTTGTCGGGATCGATCACTTTGAAGATTGTTTACCTAGTCAACTTAGTTAACTATACTGACCACAACCCGTGTCCACAAGAGAGGAACCCTGATGAAGGACAAAGCGCGCATCGCCGGCGTCGGCATGGTGCCGTTCACCAAGGCCGGCCGCAGCGCGCCCTACGATGCGATGGGCGCCGATGCGGCGCGCCAGGCGCTGGCCGACGCCGGCCTGCCCTACGGCGAGGTCCAGCAGGCCTACGTCGGTTTCGTGATCGGCGACACCACCTCGGGCCAGCAGGCCCTGTACGCGCTGGGCCTGAACGGCACGCCCATCGTGAACGTCAACAACGCCTGCGCCAGCGGCTCGACGGCGCTCTTCCTCGCGCACCAGGCCGTGGCCTCGGGCACCGTCGACGTGGCGCTGGCGCTCGGCTTCGAGCAGATGCTCGCCGGCGCGCTCGCCTCGCCGTTCAACGACCGGCCCGGCGTCAACGGCACGCTCAACGCGATGGTCGCCCGGGTCCAGGGCTGGGACGAGAAGGCGCCGATCGCGGCGCAGTACTTCGGCGGCGCCGGGCGCGAATACCAGCGCCGCTACGGCATGCCCGACGAGGTGTTCGCGATGATCTCGGTGAAGTCGCGGCGCCATGCAGCGCGCAACCCGCTGGCGGTGTTCCGCGAGCCGACGACGGTGGAGGAGGTGCTCGCCTCGGCGCGCATCCACGCCGGCCTGACCAAGCTTCAGTGCTGCCCGCCGACCTGCGGCGCTGCTGCCGCGGTGGTGGTGTCGGCGGACTACGCGAGCCGGCATGGGCTGTCGGGGCGAAGCGTGGCCATCGCCGGCCAGGCCCTGACCACCGACGCCGGGGCCAGCTTCGAGGCCGGCGACATGATCGCCGGCGTCGGCGCCGACATGACGCGCCGCGCCGCCCGGAGCGCGTACCGTCAGGCCGGCATCGGCGCGGACGAACTGCACGTGGTCGAGCTGCACGATTGCTTCACGCCCAACGAGGTGATCAGCTACGAAGCGCTCGGCCTGTGCCCGGAGGGCGGTGCGGAAAGGTTCATCCGGGACGGCGCCAACACCTACGGCGGGCGCGTCGTCACCAACCCGTCCGGCGGTCTGCTGTCCAAGGGGCATCCGCTCGGCGCCACCGGACTGGCACAAGTCGCCGAGATCGTCTGGCAGCTGCGCGGCGAGGCCGGCGAGCGCCAGGTGCCGGGGGCGCGGCTGGGGCTGGCACACAACGTCGGCATCGGCGGCGCGTGTGTGGTGACCGTACTGGCGCGATAATGCGTCATCTTATTTATCCAAGTTATCGATATGCCCCATAACTTGCTCGACGCCGAGAGCCCCGGCCATTCCCTGGACATGCGCGAACTGGACCAGCCATTTCGCGTGCCCAAGACAGCGGAACTGGTCGCCCGCGACCTGCGCAGCAAGATCGTTCGCGGCGAGCTGAAGGACGGCGACACCCTGCCCGCCGAGGGCGAGCTGGTGGAGCGTTACTCGGTCTCGCGCCCCACGCTGCGCGAGGCCTTGCGCATCCTCGAGTCCGAGGCACTGCTGACCGTCACCCGCGGCTCGCGCGGCGGCCCTCGCGTGCATCCACCCGACCCGCGCCTGGCGGCGCGCCACTTCGGCCTCGTGTTGCAGAACCGCGGCACGACGCTGGTCGACATCTTCGGCGCGCGGCTGCTGATCGAGCCCTCCTGCGTGCACCTGGTGGCCAGGACCGCGCGCAAGGCGGCCGTGCCGGTGCTGAACCAGCATGTCGAACAGCAGCGCGCCGCGCTCGCCAAGAAGGACGAGGTGGAGCACTCGCGGGCGTCGGCGCGCTTCCACCGGGCGCTGATCGAGCTCACCGGCAACATGCCGCTGATCCTGCTGATGAACATGCTGACGCACATCTACGAGAGCCACATCGCCACGGCGGCGCTGGCGGCCAACGTGCAGCGCACCGACACGGGCTCGCGCCAGCGCGGCTTGAAAGCGCACGAGAAGCTGGTTGCGCTGATCGAGGCGGGCGACGCCGATGGCGCCGAGGGCTTCTGGCGCAAGCACCTGGAATCGATCGACAAGCTGATCCGCGAGAGCTTCGCGGTGGACAGGCCGATCGATCTGCTCGAGTAGCGACGGTCGTGGCGTCCCGGGTTGCACCCGGGCTACGGCGTGGTGACCTCATCCGCAGCCCGGGTGCAACCCGGGAGTCGAGACGGTCGCGTCAGCTGGCCGCCGGCCACAAGGCCGGCTGCCCGCCCTTGACGGTGTTGCGGATCACCCGCCGCAGCAGGTGCTTAAGCAAGTGCGCCTCGGAGTAGTCGATCTGCTGCAGCGCGTCTTCCTCGACGGCCTTGGCGACCGCCGCCATCTCCAGCATCGCTCGCGTTCCGGCTTCGGCCAGCAGCCACGCGCCGGGCCGGTCCGGCGCGGCGCGCACCAACCCGCGCTGCGCCAAGGCGGCCAGCTGCGGCGCCGTCACCCGGCGCCCGGCCAGCGCCATCAGCGCGTCGAGCTCGTCCACGCTGCGCGGCACGCCCACGCTCAGGATGTTGAGCACGAAGTAGTCGTCGTCGCAAAGAGCCCGCGCGGCCAGCGCCGGCCGCAGCGCGGCCAGCAACATCGCGTGGGCACTGCCGAGCAGGTAAACCAGCGCGTCGCGGCTGATGCTGGCGTCCGCGGCGTCAGTCTCTTTGGGAACCGCCGGACGCTTCTTCACGGCCACCGCATAGCCGCCCTGGTGGAACACGAGCGGCGCTCGCGTGAAGGCCTCGAAGCCCAGCACCTCGCCGACGAAGATCTCGTGGTCGCCGCCTTCATGGCGATAGGCCGTGCGGCAGCGGAAGCGCGCGGCGCAGCCCGGCAGCAGCGGTATGCCGCCTTCGCCGCGCTCGAGGTCCAGCGCGGCGAACTTGTCGGCGCCGCGCTGCGCGAACCGGTTCGACAAGGGTTCCTGATCGGCCGCGAGGATGTGCACGGCAAAGTGCTCGGACTCCACGAAGGCCTGCAGGCTCGCCGCGCTGCGGGCCAGGCTCCACAACACGAGCGGCGGCTCGAGCGACACGGAGTTGAAGCTGTTGACGGTCAGACCGACGTCGCGTCCGGCGGCGTCGCGTGTCGTCACCACCGTCACGCCGGTCGTGAAGGCACCCAGTGCGTTGCGGAAGGCGCGTTTGTCGATGGCCGACGGTGGATCGGCATGCAGGGCAGCGTGGGTCATGGCAGCGGACGGGCGATCGGAATGTCGCGGAACGGCCCGCGGTCCGCGCGCGGCTCGGGCGGAAGGCCGAGCGCGCGCTCGGCCAGGATGTTGCGCAGCACCTCGTCGGTGCCGCCCTCGATGCGGTGGATCGCGCCGAAGCAGAACATCTCGTGGAACTGGCTGACCACGTCGTCGCCCGCGGCGGCGCGCCCGCGCGCGCCGAGCAGGTCCAGGCCGAAGGCGGCGATGTCCTGCGTCGTGCGCGCGCCCACCAGCTTGCCCACGGCCACCTCGGGGCCCGGCTGCTCGCCGCGCTCGAGCGTGGCCAGGATGCGGTAGACGCCGTAGCGCAAGCCGGTGACCTTGGCGTACCACTCGGCGATGCGCTCGCGCACGATGGGCGACTCGATCGGCGCCGCGCCGTCGGCGCCGGGCCGGCGCGCCAGCTCGAACAGCTCGTCGAAGCCGGTCGGCGTGCTCGCCCCCAAGGTCATGCGCTCGTTGGACAGCGTCGTCAGCGCCACCTGCCAGCCACCGCCTTCATCGCCCAGGCGCTGCTCGTCGGGAACGAACACGTCGTCGAAGAAGACCTCGTTGAAATGGCTCGCGCCGGAGAGCTGGCGCACCGGCCGCACCGTGATGCCGGGGCTCGCCATCTCGACGTAGAACATCGTCAGCCCGCGGTGCTTCGGCGCGTCGAGATCGCTGCGCGCCAGCACGATGCCGTGGCTGCTGTGGTGCGCCCCGGAGGTCCACAGCTTCTGGCCCGACAGCTTCCAGCCGCGGTCGCAGCGGGTCGCGCGCAGCCGCACGCCGGCCAGGTCGGAGCCCGCTGCGGGTTCGCTGAACATCTGGCACCAGATCGATTCGCCGCTGGCCAGCGCCGGCAGGTAGCGGCGCTTGTGCGCTTCACTGGCATAAGCCATCAGCGTCGGCGCGACGAAGCCCTGGCCGATCATGAACGGGCCGAACAGCTCGGCGAACGGGCCCTCCTCCTCCTGGAAGATCACGTTCTCGGTCGGGCTGAGGCCCCGCCCGCCGTACTCCAGGGGCCACACCAGGCAGGCCCAGCCGGCGTCGAACTTCTTGCGCTGCCAGCGGCGCGCGACATCGAGCCACTCGTGCTCGGTCTCGAAGGGCTGGCCCGCGAAGCGCATGCGCCGGATGCGCGCGAGCTGGTCCCATGGGGCGTGTTGCCGGATCCAGTCGCGCACCTCCAGGCGAAACGCGGCGTGACGGGGCAGGTCGGTGAGGTTCATGTCATCAAGGGTTCGGCCGGCGAAGCATCGGCACGCCGCTGCAGCAGCCGCACGAGGCGGTCCTTCCACTCGCGCTGCGAGCCCGGGCTGTGCGCGAGCGCCTGGGCGCGCCGGTAGTGAAGGTGGCAATCGGCCTCCCAGCTGACGCCGATGGCGCCGTGCACCTGGGTGCTGCCGGCCGCGCACTGCCGGTATGCCTCGGTGGCTGAAATCCGCGCGACGGCCGCGGCTTCGCCGAGTGCGTCGCCGTCGGAAGACAAGGCCGCGAGCCCGTACAGGCAGTTCGACCGCGCGATGTCGAGTCCGGCCAGCATGTCGGCCATCTGGTGCTTGAGCGCCTGGAAGGAACCGATCGGCCGCCCGAACGCATAGCGCTGCAGGCTGTAGGCACGCGCCGCGTCGAGCGCCGCCTGCGCGCCGCCGAGTTGCTCGAAGGCCACGAAGAGCGCCTGCGCATCGCGCGCACGCGACCAGGCCGACCGGGCCGACGCCCCTCGGGCCAGCACCTGCGTCTCCCCGGCCGACAGATCGATGTCGCAGCACGGATGCAGGAGGTCCAGAGGCTGATCCGCCGCGGCCGCCTTGCCGTGCGGCGGCATGCTCGCCAGCACCAGCGCCGCGTCGCCCTCCGCATGGGCCAGCAGCAGCGCGTGCGTGGCGCAGGGGCCATCGGGCAGCTGCGTCGCCCGTCCGCGCAGTCGCCCCTCCGAGTCCAGCGCCAGGTGCGCGTCCATATCGTCTTCGGCGATCAGCAGGCCACGCATGCGGCCCTCGGCCAGGCCGTGCCACAGCGCCGGCGGTATGACGCTCGGCAGTCCGCGCAGCGCCTGCACGAACGCGCAGGCCGATTCGACCAGCGGCAGCGCGACCAGCGCGCGGCCGGCCTCCTCGGCGAGCACGCACACGGCGGCCCCGTCGAGGCCGCTGCCGCCATGCTCGAGCGGCACGGCCGTGCCGAGCCAGCCGCCCGCGGCCAGCGCCTGCCACAGCGCAGCGTCAGGCGGCTCGCCGTGCACGGCGGCGGCGCAACGGCGGTCGGCGCGCGCGAGCAGCTTGCCCAGCTCGCCGCGCAAGGTGTCGTGCTCCGTGGTGAATCCGAGGTTCATCGGGCGGACGCGCAGCGTGTCGATGGCATCGGTCAGCGTGCCTTCAGGCCCATGGCCTTGGCTTCGTCGTCCGCACTCTTGCGGTCGCCCATGCCGTCGAGCGCGACCGGCCGCGCCGTGCCGCCGCGCCGCAGCTCGGGAACGTAAGGCGTCTTGCGGTTGGTGTTCTGCACGCCATCGGGGCCGTTGCATTCGATGCGCCCGCTGGGTTCGGCCTTGAAGCCCAGCAGCGCCAGCTCGTCTTCGGAGAGCGAGGCGTACACATCGCGCTGCAGGTTCAGCGCGATGTTGTCCATCGGCTTGACCCAGCTCTGCTGCCACAGCGTGGTCAGCGAGTAGCGCGTCTTGTCCGACGTCGAGATGCCCGACTGGTGCCAGGTGCGACTCTCGAAGAAGATCACCGAGCCGGCCGGCGCCTCGACGGCCACGGTCTCGATGGGCTGAGGGTTGTAGGCACCGCGTTCGGCGCTGAAGGCCTGCGGGGGATAGCCGCCCAGGTGACTCCTGGGCACCACGCGGGTGGCACCCATCACTTCCTCGAACTCGCTCAGGCAGAGCATGCAGTTCAGGTAGGTCGGCACCTCGGTGCGCGGCATGAACTGCTGGTCGACGTGCACGACCATCGGCTCGGCGCCGCGGCGCACGACGAGGCCGGTCATCGCCGACAGGTGCCACGAGGCCTTGCGGAACACATGCTGGTTGTAGGCCGCGAACAGCGGGTGCTTCAGGTAGTCGATGAACGCCCGACCCTTGTTGTAGAGGCCGGCGATCCCCTGCCAGCCCGGCATGGCGCCGGGTTCGGGATGGCCGTACCACGTCTTGCCGCCGCGGCTCTGGCCCGACAGCAGCGCCACGCCGTATTCACATTCGAGCTCGGCCTGCTCGATCAGGCGCTCGCGCAGCGCCTTCAATTGCTCGCCCTCGACGAAGGCTTCGTGAACGCACAGGCCGTACTCGTCGAGGTCGCGCAGGCCCTGCTCGAGGCTGCGGGTCGGGGTGGGCAACTGCAGTGCACTGCTCATGCTTGTCTCCGGTTTGACTCGTTGCGCCGCCGGCTCAGGCGGCGAGGCGTTGGGCCAGCGGCCGCGGCGCCAGGCCATACAGGCGCGCCGCCGTGCCGCCGAGGATATCGGCCTGCACTTCGGGCGCCAGTCCGGCATCGCCGAACACCTGCTCGATGACCTGGCGAGAGCGCGGAAAGGTGCCTTCCATATGCGGATAGTCCGACGCCCACAGCAGGCACTCGTGCCCGGTCATCGGGATCGTCTTCAGGCAGGCTCGGTCGAACTGGAAGGTGGCCTTGACCTGGCGGAAGAGGATCTCGCTGGGCTTGCGGCTGAGCTTGGGCTTGACGTAGTACTGGTGCGCCTCATGCACTTCGTCGAGCCGCTCGCCCAGCGCCACCATCCACGATGCGCCGGCCTCGATGACCACCATGGTCAGGCCCGGATGACGGTCCAGCGCACCGCCGGCGACCATGTAGGTCACCAGCTCCTCGGTGGCGAAGCCCAGCCGCATGTAGTTGATGATCGCCGCGCCCGGCCCGCGCTCGGTGATCGGCGTGAGGCCCGAGGCGACGTGGAAGGCAAGCGGAATGCCCTGCTCCTGCGCGTAGGCCCAGACCGGGTCGAAGTCCTTGTTGTTGTAGCGCAGGCCTGCGGGCGGCAGCGTCGGCAGCATCACGGCGCGGTAGCCGAGCGCCACCACGCGGCGGAATTCGTCCAGGGTCTCGGCCACCTCGCGCATCGGCAGCACGGCGCAGGGCACCAGCGCGTCGCGGTGGGCGCCGAACTGCTGCATCAGCCAGTCGTTGTAGACGCGCATGCAGGCCAGGCTCAGCTCGGCGTCGTCGATGGCGTAACACATCATGCCGAGATTGGGGAACAGCAGCTCTGCGTCGATGCCGTCCTTGAGCATGTCCTGGAAGCGCAGTTCGGGGCTGGTGCCGCCGATGCGCGGGTTGTCGGAATTGCCGTCGCCGATCTGCATGCGGTGCAGATCCTTGCCGTCGGCCACCATCACGAGATAGCCGTCGCGGCGTTCGGCGCGCAGTGCGCGATCGCGCATGGCCGGCGGCAGGTTCTCCTGCCACAGCGGTCGCGGCTCGACCACGTGCGAATCCATGCTGAAGACATATCGGCTCATCGCAGCACCTTGTCGTGTTCGCTGACGTAGTTAACTATGTCGACAGCGTAAGGGTTTCGGGAAGGGATGTAAAGGCGCGCGTGCTCGGGGTTGTCCCGGACGGGCGTGTCACGCCCCAACGCGCGCGGCCAGCGCACTCACCAGCCGCTCGCGCCAGACCGCCGGGCCATCGAGCAGGCACTGCAGGCTGCGCGCGCGGCGATAGAACAGATGCGGATCGGCCTCCCAGGTGGCGCCGATGCCGCCGTGTGTCTGGATCGTCTCCTTGGCCGCGAATTCCGCGGCCTCGCAAGCCGCGACCCGCGCCGAGGCCGCGGCCAGGGGCAGTTCGCCGGCGTCCGCGGTCAGGGCCCAGGCACCGCAGCAGGCGTTGGCGCGCGCGAGCTGGTTGCGCGTGTACATGTCGGCCAGCTTGTGCTTGATGCCCTGGAACGAGCCGATCGGCCGGCCGAAGGCATGGCGGATGCGCGCATAGTCGACGCTCAACGCGAGCGCCGCCTCGGCCCCGCCCACCTGCTCGAAGGCGATCCAGACGGCCGCTTCGTCGAGCACACGATCGAGCACCACGCGGCCATCGGGTTGGCCCTCGAGGTGCAACGCGGGTGCGCCATCGAAAGCGACGCGCGCCACCGGTCGTGTCGGGTCGATGCTCGCGAGGGCCTCGCGCGTCACGCCCGGCCCCTGCAGATCGACGATGTAGAGGCCGGTCACGCCCGCCTCGTCGCGGGCACTCACCACCGCCCAGTCGGCGAGCAGGCCGTCGGGCACCGGCTGCTTGACACCGCTCAGGCGTCCGTCGCGCACGCTCGCGGCGTGGCGCGACGGCTCGGACAGGCCCACCAGGCCTTCGGCCGCGGCGAGCGTCGCCACGCGCTCGCCGGCGGCCAGCGGAGGCAGCCACTCGCGGCGTTGCGCCTCGCTGCCGGCGTGCAGCACGCACGGTGCGGCCAGGTAGATCGATGCGACCAGCGGCAGCGGCGCCAGCGCGCGCCCGAGTTCCTCGGCGATCACCGCCAGCGTGTCGCCGCCCAGGCCGAGGCCGCCGTAGGCCTCGGGGATCGCCGCGCCGAGCCATCCCAGCTCGGCCACCTGGCGCCACAGCGCCTCGTCCCAGAGGCGGCCGTCGTCGAGCACGCGACGCACGGCCCGCAGGTCGCAACGCTCCGACAGCAGGCGGCGCGCCTGGTGCTGGATCTCCTTCTGCACGGGCGAGAAATCGAAGTCCATCGTCAGCGCTCTCCCGTTGCCAGCTGGTTGAACGGAAGCTGCTTGTCGACCCGCACGTCCTCGGGCAGGCCGAGGATGCGCTCGCCGATCACGTTGCGCATGATCTCGTCGCTGCCGCCGCCGAGGCGGTCGACCACCGAGCCCAGCCATTCGCTCTGCCACACGCCGGCCATCGGCGCATGGGCCGCGTCGCCGACGACGCCCTGCCCGCCCATCAGGTCGAGCGCGAAGGCGGTCATCTCCTGCACCAGCGTGCCGAGCACGAGCTTGCCGATGGCGATCTCCGGCCCCGGTTCCTCGCGGCGCGCGAGTGCGGTGAGCATGCGCTGCACGGTGCAGCGCACGCCGGCCTCGCGCACGTGGAACGAGGCGATGCGCTCACGCACGCCGCCGTCCTCGATGGCGGGCCGGCCGCCGATGTGCACTTGCCGCGCCAGCCGCACCAGCGCGGCGATCAGCGGCTGCAACTCCTTCACCGCGATGTTGCCGCGCTCGCCGGCGAGGAACGACACCACGACCTTCCAGCCCGCGCCGACCGCGCCGATGCGGCAGCGGTCGGGCACGCGCAGGCCCTCGAGGAACACCTCGTTGAAATTGCTGCCGCCGGTGAGCTGCCGGATCGGCCGAGTGCGCATGCCGGCAGACTTCATGTCGACGATGAAGAAGCTCAGGCCCTTGTGCTTGGGCACGGCCGGGTCGGTGCGCGCGAGCAGCACGCCCCAGTCGGCCAGGTGCGCGTTGCTGGTCCAGATCTTCTGGCCGTCGACCACCCAGTCGTCGCCGTCGGGCACGGCGCGCGTGCGCACGCCCGCCAGGTCCGAGCCCGCGCCCGGCTCGCTGAACAGCTGGCACCAGATCGTGTCGCCGCGCAGCGAGGGCCGGATGAGCTCGCGATGCAGCGGCTCGCTGCCATGCTTCATCAGCAACGCGCAGCAGCCGCGGTTGACGATCATGAAATGGTTGGTGGCCGGCACGTCGAAGGCGGCCTCCTCCTGCGCGAAGATCATGTGCTCGAGCGCCGTGCCGCCGCACCCGCCCACCTCGCGAGGAAAGTAGATCGCGCCGAAGCCGCCGTCGAACTTGCGCTGCTGCCAGGCGCGGGCGGCACCGAACTCGGCGCTGAAGTCGCCCGTCTCCTGGTTGACGACGAGCGAGCTCGCCGCGTCGCGCGGTGTCGCGTTGGCCGCCAGCCAGGCGCGCGCCTCGGCGCGGAACGCCGCTTCGTCGGGGGTGTCGTCGAAATCCATCGCGATCTCCAGGGGCCTCACGCGAACCGAAGCACGACCTTGCCGAACTGCTCGCCCTTCGGTGCCGCCGCCAGCGCGTCGGGCAAGGCCTCGAAGGGCCAGCGCCGTTCGATCTCGGGCTGCAGCCGGGCGCCATCCACCGCCTGGACCAGTGCGCGATGCGCTGAGCGCGGGCCGGCGTTGCAGCCCGACACGCTGAGCTGGTGGCCCAGCAGGTGGGGCAGTGACACCGCAAGCTCAGGGCTCGCCCCCAGCGCACCGACGACGGCGCAATGGCCGCCGGGCCGCAGCGCCTGCAGCGACTGCGCGAGGGTGGCGCTGCCGCCGGGGTCGAGCACGCGGTCGGCGCCGCGGCCGCCGGTGATCTCCAGCACGGTGGCCGACCATTCGGGCACCGCCTGGTAGTTGATCGTGTGCGCCGCGCCGAGGGCGCGGGCGCGCGCCAGCTTGTCATCGTTCTTCGAGGTCACCACCAGCGTGGCACCGGCCGCGCGTGCGAGCTGCAGCGCCCACAGCATCACGCCGTTCGTGCCCTGCACGACGACGCAATCGCCTTCGCGGACGCCACCGGCACCGCCCAGCGCGCACCACGCGGTGAGGCCGGCGAAGGACAGCGTGGCGGCCTGCTCGTCGTCGAGGTGCGCCGGCGGTTCCACCAGCGCCGCCGCGTCGGCCAGCAGGTATTCGGCGAAGCAGCCGTCGCGCCGCAGGCCGCCGAGCGAGCTGGCGGCGATGTCGGCGGCGACGATGCGCTCGCCGGTCCAGGCCTGCACGAACAGCGGGTTGACGCGCTGGCCGATGCGCCAGCCGCTCACGCCTTCGCCCAGCGCGGCGATCTCGCCGACGCCTTCGCCGCCGAGCACGCGGCCCTGCGCAGCGTCCACCGCACCGTAGGCGCCAAGGGCCATCTTGTGGTCGCGCAGCGCGACCGACGCGGCGCGCATGCGCAGCAGCACCTGTCCGGCGCCGGGGCGCGGCGTCTCGCGCTCCTCCAGCCGCAGGTGCTCCAGGCCGGATCCGTGAATGACCCAGGCGCGCATCGGGCTACCTCGACAGGATGGTCACGCAGCTCGACCCCGGAAAGCCGTAGACATGCGTCATGCCGGTCTTCAGCGCGCGCGGCACCTGGTGCGGCCCGGCCACGCCACGCAGCTGCCGGCAGATCTCGTAGACCTGGCGCAGGCCCGAGGCGCCGATCGGCTCGCCGTTGGCGAGCAGCCCGCCGTCGGTGTTGGTCGGCAGGCGGCCGGTGCGCTCGGTGGCGCCGTCGTGCACCAGCGCCTCCTGCTCGCCGTGCTGGCACAGCCCGAGCTCGGCCAGGTGCATGACCTCGTGGCCGGCTTCGGTGTCCTGCAACTGCACGATGTCGATATCGCGCGGCCCGATGCCCGCCGCCTCGAAAGCCGCGTGCGCGGCGGCCTCGGTGGCGCCCGGCGTCGGGCGCAGCGCGAACGAGGTGTTCTGCACGTCGAACGACCCGCCCCGGCGCGTGCGGAACTCCCCGGCACGGACGTAGATCGGCGTGCCGCCGAAGCGATGCGCGATGTCGGCGCGGCAGACCACGGCGGCAGCCGCGCCGTCGCTGGGCGAGCAGAAGTGGTACTTGCGCAGCGGGTGGCAGACGATGCGCGAGGCCTCGATCTCCTCCGCGCTCAGAGCGCTGCGCCGCCAGGCGGCGGGGTTGAGCGCACCGTTGGCGAAGGCCTTGACGGCGGTGCGGGTGAGCGTGCGCGGCGTGATGCCCCAGTCGTGCATGTAGCGCTGCAGCTTCATCGCGAAGAACTGCGGGTTGACGGCCAGGCCCGCATCACCGTACCACTGCGGAAGGCCGGTCGAGTCCATCGCCTCGCCCGAGGAGAACGCGCCCTTGGGATGCTTGTCCAGTCCGATCGCGATGCCCACGTCGGCCTGGCCGGTGCGGATGGCGTTGATCGTGTTCAGCAGCAGGTTGCCGCCGGTGGCGCAGCCGTTGAACAGCTTGGAGAACGGGATGCCGGTCAGCCCGAGGAACTTGACCATGGTCTCGGGCATCATCACCGACAGGCTGCCGGCATAGCCGACCTGAACGTCCTGCCATTGCACGCCCGCGTCGGCCATGGCCGCGCGCGCGGCGGCCACGCCCATCTGGATCGCGGAAACCTGGTCGTGGCGCCCGAACGGGTACAAGCCGACGCCGATGATGGCGATGTCGTTGCTCATGTGGGGTTCCTGTCTCGTTCAGGCCGCGAGCGGGGCGAAGGCGTAACCCATGACCTGGCGACCCTGGTCGTCGACGTGCCAGGGTTCGAGGCGCAGCTCCATCGGCATGCCGATGGTCAGTAGCGCGGCGTCGGCCACCGTCAGCCGCCCCTGCACGCACAGGCCTTCCGGCAGTTCGACGTAGCCCACGCCGAACGGCATGAAGCCCTCGACGTCGCCGCGATACGGCGGCACCGGCGGCGCGAAGGTCTGCACGGTCCAGGTCCACAGGCGACCGCGCCGCGACAGCGGCGTGCGGTGCACGGCCAGGCTCGCGCAGTGCGGGCAGTTGTCCTGCGCCGGGAAATGCCAGCCGCCGCAATCGGCGCAGTGGCCGCCGATCAGCTGCGGCGCCTCCGCCGGGCCGGTGAAGAGCCCCTCCTCCACCGGGACTTGAGCCAGGGTGTTCATGGTTGGTTTTCCTCAGTGGATTTCCAGCAGCGCGGCGGCACCCATGCCGCCGCCGACGCACATCGTGACCACCGCGTGCTTGACGCCGCGGCGCCGACCTTCGATCAGCGCGTGACCGACCATTCGCGAGCCGCTCATGCCGAAGGGATGGCCGATGCTGATCGCGCCACCGTTGACGTTGAGCCGCTCCTCAGGGATGCCGAGCCGGTCGCGGCAGTACAGCACCTGCACCGCAAAGGCCTCGTTCAGCTCCCACAGGCCGATGTCGTCGACGCCCAGGCCGTGCCGCTCGAGCAGGCGCGGCACCGCGAACACCGGGCCGATGCCCATCTCGTCGGGCGCGCAGCCGGCGACCGTGAAGCCGCGGAACAGCCCGAGCACCGGCACGCCTTCGCGGCGTGCGCGACCGGCCTCCATCAGCACGCAGGCCGAGGCGCCGTCGGAGAGCTGGCTGGCATTGCCGGCCGTGACGGTGCCGCCCGCGCCGATCACGGGCTGCAGCGCCGCAAGCGCGGCAGCGGTGGTGCCGGGCCGATTGCCTTCGTCGCGCACGAAGCGCATGGACTGCACGCCGGTCACCTGGCCCTGCTTGTCGCGCAGTTCCTGAGCGACGTCGAAGGGCACGATCTCGGCATCGAAGGCGCCCGCCGCCTGGGCTGCGGCGGTGCGCATCTGGCTTTGCAGCGCACAGGCGTCCTGCGCCTCGCGGCCAATGGAATGGCGCTGCGCGACGTTCTCGGCCGTGGCGATCATCGTCGCGTAGACACCCGGCCAAGCCGCGAGCAGCGTCGCGTCGACGTTGCGGTGCGTGTTGCGATGGTCCTGCACCAGCGAGACCGACTCGAGTCCGCCGGCCACCGCGACGACCGCTTCGCCGCAACGGATCGCATTGGCCGCGATGGCGATCGCATTCAGCCCCGAGGCGCACTTGCGATCCAGCGTCGCGGCCGGCACGCTTGCCGGCAGCCCGGCGCGAAGCGCTGCCTGCCGCGCGATGTTGCTGCCAGTGGCGCCCTCCTGCCAGGCGCAGCCGAGCACGATGTCGTCCACCGCGTCGACCGGCACGCCGGCGCGCTGCAGCGCAGCGCCGATCACGTGCGCGCCGAGGGCCGCGCCGTGCGTGTTGTTGAGCGCCCCGCGATGGGCACGGCCGATCGCCGTGCGCGCGGTGGCGACGATGGCCACTTCGTTCATGCTGCCTCGATCGCGGCGGCGTCGCCGCGTGCCGTCAAGTCGGCCCAGAAGGAATCCACGCCGCGCGCGATCACCGCCTGGCCGAGCGCCTCGCTCCAATGCCGGTCGCTGCCGAACTCGCTGCGCCAGGCGAACAGGCGCTGGGTGAAGTGGCGCAGGTCGTGTTCGCGCGTGAAGCCGATCGCGCCGTGCACCTGGTGCGCCACCGCGGTCGCGGTCTCGACCGCCAGGTTCGCGCGCAGCTTGGCCGCGGCGATCTCGAAGCGCGCTTCGCCGCGCGCCGCGCTGCGGAAGGCGGCCTGCGCCGCGCAGGCAACGGCCGCGGCATCGGCGCCGAATACCGCGAGCTGCTGCTGTACGGCCTGGAAGCTGCCGATGGGCTTTCCGAACTGGACACGGTCGCGGGCGTGGTCGACGGTGCGTGTCAGCACGGCCTGCATGGCGCCCGCCATCTGCCCGACACGCCAGAGCGCACCGAGGTCGATGAGGTCCCGGGCCAGGTCGCCCGGGCAGTCGGCGGTGTGCGCCGGCACGCCGACGAACTGCAGGCGATCGCGCGGCTCGCCGGCCGCGTTGTGCCCCGGGCGGCATTGCGCCGCGTCGACCGGGAGCGCCACCAGGCGCAGCCCGTCCGCGTGCTCGACGACCGCCAGCACCTGGCGCAGTTGATGCCCCCACGGGACGCCGTGCAGGCTGCCGGTGAAGCGCATCACATCGCCCTCGACCGGCTCCAGCGCACCGGCCGCCGTCGTGGCCAACGCGACCGGCGAGTCCGCGTCGTCCAGCGCCAGCCCACAGCGCGACGCGGCGTGCCGCGCCAGCAGGGCTTCGCCGAGCGGCAGCGCCACCGCATGGGCGCCCAGCGCCAGTGCCACTGGCAACGCGTCCTCCAGCGTTGCACCGACACCGCCTTCGTCTTCTGCGACCAGCAGAAGCGGCAGGGCCATTGCGGCAAGCTGTCGCCACAGCGCGTCGTTCCAGCCTTCCGACAGCGCGGCCTGGGTCCGGCCGTGGTCGCGCAGCAAACGCTCCAGCGTGTCGGCCAACATCCGACCTTGTTCAGTGCTCATGGTGCCCCCTTGGCGCTGCGCGCCGCCCCTCCGAGGGGGAGCGAGCGCCTTGGGAACGGCCCGGCAGCGCTCATCTCAACCCCAGTCCGCGCGCAATGATCCCGCGCAGGATTTCGCGCGTTCCGCCGCGCAGCGAGAAGGACGGCGAGGTCTGCAGCAGCAGCGCCAATGTGCGCGCCAGCGGCGTGTCGTCCTCCAGCGTCTGGCCGTCGCCGAGCAGCGCCTGCACGCGGTGCGGCAGGGCCTGTTCGAAGCGGTTGCCGAGGTCCTTGACGATGGCCGCCTCGAGCGCCGGGTCCTTCCCCGCCGCAAGCCGCGCGGCGACCGCCAGCGACATCTGGCGCAGCGTCCAGAGCTCCGCCGTCGACCGGCCGATCTCGATGCGCTGCGCTTGCGACGCCGGGTCCACGCTGCGCAGCAGCTCGACGAACAGCGCGTGGCTCGACAGGTAGCGCTCGGGGCCGCTGCGCTCGAGCGACAACTCGCTCGTGCACTGCGCCCAGCCCTCGCCTTCGGTTCCGAGCAGCATGTCGGCCGGCACGGCCACGTCGTCGAAGAAGACCTCGTTGAAATGCACCTCGCCGGCCAGGTCGACGATCGGCCGCACCGTCACGCCAGGTGCCTTGAGGTCGACGAGGAACTGGCTCAGCCCGTCGTGGCGCTTGCCGCCATCGCCGGTGCGCACCAGCGCGATCATCACGTGCGCCTGGTGAGCATGCGTCGTCCAAAGCTTCTGGCCGTTGAGCACCCAGTGCTCGCCGCGCCGCTGGGCACGCGTGCGAACCGCCGCCAGGTCCGAACCGGCGCCGGGCTCGCTCATGCCGATGCAGAAGAAGCACTCGCCGCGTGCGATCGCGGGCAGGAAGCGCCGGCGCTGCGCCTCGCTGCCGTAGCGCAACAAGGCCGGGCCGCTCTGGCGGTCGGCGATCCAGTGCGCGCCCACCGGGGTGCCCGCGGCCAGCAGTTCCTCGAGCAGCACGTAGCGCTCGAGCGCGCTGCGCTCGCTGCCGCCGTAGGCCTTCGGCCAGGTCAGCCCGATCCAGCCGCGGCGTCCCAATGCGCGACTGAAGTCCGCATCGAACACCGCCCAGGCGTTGGCGCGCCGCGGCGCCTCGATCGCACCGGCCGCGGCGGCGATGAACTCGCGCACCTCCCGGCGCCAGGCCGGGACCGACGCCGGCAAGGCGGCGGGCTCGAACGCGAGCGGATTCATGGCGTGACGAAAGCGGGCATGATGCTCATCATACATAGTTAACTAGGTTCTATATGTACGGGTGATCCCTGAGAAGGGTTGACCTCGCCCGCGATCTACACTTCGATTACTACGTTCACTATATTGGATGTCACATGAGCATCGAGTTCGCCACCGACGGCGCGGTGGCCATCGTCACGCTGTCGCGCCCCGAGAAGAAGAACGCGATGTTGCTGGCCATGCGCGACCAGCTGGCCGACCTGTGCGAGCAGGTCAACGACCGGCCCGACCTTCGCGCGGTCGTGCTGACCGGTGCCGGCACCGACTTCTGCGCCGGCGCCGACATCGGCGAGATGGGCATGGGCGGACTGAACGGCTCGTTCCTGCGTGCGCGCCACATGCACAAGGTGATCCGCGCGCTGGCGCGCGTGCAGAAGCCGCTGATCGCCGCCACCCGCGGCGTGGCCGTCGGGATGGGTTTCTCGATGGCGCTGGCGGCCGACCTGATCGTCGCCTCCGAGACCACCCGCTTCTCGCAGATCCAGCGCAAGATCGCACTGCCGCCGGACGCCGGCGGCGCCTGGTTCCTGGTGCGCCACCTCGGCGTGGCCAAGGCCAAGGACCTGAGCTTCTCGGCGCGCATGGTGTCCGCCCAGGAGGCCTTGTCGCTCGGCCTGGTGCACAAGCTCGTGCCCGACGCTGCCCTGATGGACGAGGCGCTGGCGCTGGCGCGGGAGTACGCCGCGGCCCCGACGATCGCCCTCGGTTTGGCCAAGCGCATGTTCGACGTGGCGGCCACGATGACGCTGGATCAGTTCATGGACCTGGAAGGGAGCATGCTGCCGCTCGCCGTGCAGGCCGAGGACTTCAAGGAAGGCACGCAGGCTTTCAAGGACAAGCGCAGCGCCGTGTTCACGGGGCACTGAATGAATCCGCTTCACCCCGAGGCCGAGTTCCTCCAACACCTCGCGCAGGGTCGCTTCATGCTGCTGCGCGCGCAGGCGAGCGGGGCCTGGGTGCATCCGCCGCGCGTGGCCGCGCCGGGCAGCGGCGCGACGGACCTGCGCTGGGAACGCCCGTCGGGGCGCGGGACGGTCTATTCGACGACGACGGTGCGCTGCAGGCCGCCGGCGGCGGACTACAACGTCGCGCTGATCGAGCTCGAGGAAGGGCCTCGGCTGATGAGCACCGTGACCGGCCTGGCGCCCGACCACGTGCGCATCGGCATGGCAGTTCGCGCCTGCATCGAGACCAGCGACGACGGGCCGCGGCTCGTCTTCGAACCGGCCGAGTGACGAGGGACAGCCGCATGCTGAACGGATTTCCGCGCGGCCGCACCGCGATCGTCGGTGCGGCGACCTTCGGCGTCGGCAAGACGCCCGGCCACGAAGCCATGGACCTTGCCGCGCTGGCCAGCCTGCGCGCGCTCGCCGAGGCCGGCCTGACGCCCGGCGACGTCGATGCCCTGTTCATTGCCCAGCCTCAGGACACGCTCGCGACGCTCAGCTTCGCCGAGTACCTGGGCATCGAACCGAAGGTGACGAGCAACAATCGCAGCGGCGGCTCGGCCTTCCTGCTGCACCTCGAGCATGCCGCGCTCGCGCTCGATGCCGGCCTGGCCGACGTGGCGCTGATCGCCTATGGCAGCAACCAGGCCACGGCCAGCGGCAAGCTGGTGCAGACCAGCCGCCCCTCCAACTGGGAGGCGCCCTACAAGCCACTGCGGCCGATCTCGTCGTACGCGCTGGCGGCAGCGCGCCATATGCACCGGTACGGCACGACCAAGCGCCAGCTCGCGGAGGTCGCAGTGGCCGCGCGGCGTTGGGCGCAGCTGAATCCCGAGGCGGTCGCGCGCGAGCCGCTGGATCTCGACAGCGTGGTCAACGCGCGCCTGGTGAGTGATCCGCTGGGCGTGCGCGACTGCTGCCTGGTCACCGACGGCGCGGCTGCGGTGGTGATGGTGCGCGCCGAGCGCGCGCCTGACCACGCGGCGCGGCCGGTCTACCTGCTCGGCGCCGCCTCGGCCGTCACGCATGCGGACATCGCTGCGATGCCGGACCTGACCGTCACCGGCGCCGCGCAATCCGGCGGGCGCGCGTTCGCGCAAGCGGGCGTGGGCCCGGCCGACATCGACGTGCTGCAGCTCTACGACGCCTTCACGATCAACCCCATCCTGTTCCTGGAAGACCTGGGCTTCTGCGCCAAGGGCGAAGGCGGCCCTTTCGTCGAAGGCGGGCGCATCGGCCCGGGTGGGTCGCTGCCGGTCAACACCAGCGGCGGCGGTCTGTCCTACTGCCACCCGGGCATGTTCGGGTTGTTCACGGTGGTGGAATCGGTGCGCCAGTTGCGCGGCGACGCCGGCGCCCGCCAAGTGGCCGGCGCCAAGCTCGCGCTCGCGCATGGCAACGGTGGCGTGCTGTCAAGCCAGGCGACCGCGATCTTCGGAACGGCCGAGACACGCTGACGCTGCGCGCGACTCGGATGGTTCGCGGCGGTCCTCGGCCTCGATGCCGCCGACGGTACGGGCCGTATCGCCGTGGCGCCGCCTCGGCACCGAACGCGTCGACGAGCCGCTCGCAGCGCGCCTCCCAATCGTCGCTCTGGAACAGCAGGATGAAGTCGCGCAGCGCGTCGCAATGGGCGATCGCGCATCGATCTACGCTCGGCGACGTTCGCTCATTGCGCGGCCCGCTATCTGACGCAAGCGGCCGCCCTACCAGATCACCTGGGAAGAGCAGGATCGGTTGTTCCCGACGCTGCCGGCGCACTTGGCTCGCATGGTCCTCTTCGCGGTCGCAACGTGTGTGGGCTGCAATGGAGTTGGGAAGTGCCCATAGGCCACGTCGACGATCGCGCGACTCGTCGACTTGGCGAACACAGGGGCTCAGACACGTGATCAAACCACGCTGCTGCGTGCAATCAACGGCTGAAAAGTCACGCAGAAAGAAAAACGCCTCAGAGGCGTGAACCTCCAAGGCGTTGATCGGTAAAGCTAAAACTGGCGCGGCTGGCAGGATTCGAACCCACGACCCCTTGGTTCGTAGCCGGACTTGACACGCAGACAGTGCGACGCGACGCACCTTTCACCAATTGACGCGAGCGGCGGCTCCGCGACATGGCAGCGCGTCGACTGGCCGTCGCCATCGACCGATCGACCGCAGGTGACGCTCGCCATGTAGAAGTGCCGATGCTGCGCTGCTGCCCAGGCGCGTATCCGTCGTGGAGGCGGGTGCCTCCTATGAAGCGTAGAGCAGCCCGTCGGCATTGATCGACCTGCGCCCGTAGTCGACCCACTGCGGCGTTCGATCAAGCAAGAGCGGTCACCCGTAGCCCGGGTGCAACCCGGGATCGACGCAGCCACGGTCCCGGGTTGCACCCGGGCTACGTCCCTTCCCGCTTCGAACAAGATCAGGATGGGACTGTGTCACAGGGTCAATTCGTCTTTGCTCAGCGTTCTCAGCGTTCTCTGTGGTGAGTCACTGGGCGCATCGAATGTCTGATAACCGGCGAAGCTCTGGCGGTCTGCTTCTGGCCGGCAAGGGCCCGCCGGTCGGTGCCGCACCGGTCTGTTCTTCGTCGTTCCGACAATCCGGTAGACTGTGCAGAATTCTGCAACATTGGAACTGCCATGTCGATCGCCGCGAAGGACGTGGTGCCCTTCACTCAGGCCCGCGCCACCCTGTCCGAGCTCGCCGATCAGGTGAAGCAAGGCAGCGAAAAGGTCATCACCAAGAATGGCGAGAGCTACGTCGCGCTGATCGACGCCAATCGGCTGGACTACTACCACCGCCTGGAGCGCGAGCGCATCCACCTGCTGCTGCTCGAAGACGTGAAGCGCGGGCTGGCTGACATCGCGGCCGGGCGCACCGAGGATGCGGACACGGCAATTGCACGCCTGCAACAAGCGCGCAAGTCCGTATCCAAGACCAAGAAGCGGCGTGGCTGAGCCGCGAATTCATGTCGAGCTCACCGCCAGCTTCATCGAGCGGCTCGAGTCGGTCGAAACTTTCCTCGCCGAGGCCGATGCACCTCAGGCCCACGACAAGCTGCTTGACGGACTGCGTCGCACGGTCATTCCCAACCTGCGCCGCTTCCCGCGCATCGGGCGTCGTTACCTGGACCAGCCGCCACAGTCGGCTGAAGCGATGACGCAACTCGCCGCGCTACCGCCCGGGGCGGCCGATGCTCTGCGCGAGTACCTGCACGGCGACTATCTCGTCCTCTACACGCTCACCGGCTCGACTGTCTATCTCCTGTCGATCCGCCACCACCGCCAACTGTCGTTCGCATTTGCGAAATTGTGGGAGCCTTGAAGCAGCGCTATGGACAAGAAGCAGCTGACTGAAACGGACATCCGCACGAAGTTCATCACCCCGGCACTCGTTGGCACCCCGCCGCATCGACATCGAGCACCTCGCCGTCCATCGCGCGGCGCTGAGGCGTCGACCGTGGGTTCGGCGAGCACGCGCGCCAGGCGCCGCAGCAACCCCTCGACGCTCTCGCCGTCCGACGGCGTCGCGTCATGGCGCAGGCGCCATGCCATGTGCTCGACGAAGCGGGTCTTGCCGCAGCCGGTCGGCCCCTTGATGAGAACCGGCAGGCGTCGGGCGTAGGCCGCCTCGAAGAGCGCAATCTCGTCGCCGGCCGGTAGTGCGGCTCGGCGGCGCTGTGCCAGCCTGCGGCGTCCATCGCGCGACCCGCTCAGCGGTGAACCAGCGTCGCCGGATTCGGGATGCCCTCGATCGGCGCCTCCTCCGTGCCGACGGTCGAGCGCGTGATCGCCTCGACGCGCTTGCGCGTGCCTTCCGGGTCGTTGATCCACTGGCCGTAGAACTCGTACGGGCAGGCCGCGACGCCCTTGTCACTCTCGCGCGAGTTGATCAGCCCGGTGTAGCCCCGGTGCAGCAGCTTGAAGAGGTGGTTCTCGCTCTGGCCGTTCTTGCGGAAGTCGCGGATCAGGCTCTTGGACAGCGCGGCGTACTGGATGCCCATGTCCTCCTCGCCGCATTCGCCGAGCGTGCGACCGTCGAAGCCGATGATCGCGCTGTGCCCGAAGTACGAGTAGACGCCGTCGAAGCCGGCCGCATTGGCGACGGCGACGTAGCAGTTGTTCGCGAACGCCATTGCCTTGGCCATGATGACCTGCTGGTCCTTCGCCGGGTACATGTACCCCTGGCAGCGCACGATCAGCTCGGCACCCTTCATCGCACAGTCGCGCCAGATCTCGGGGTAGTTGCCGTCGTCGCAGATGATCAGGCTGACCTTCAGGCCCTTGGGCCCGTCGCTGACGTAGGTGCAGTTGCCCGGGTACCAGCCCTCGATCGGCACCCAGGGCATGATCTTGCGGTACTTCTGGACGATCTCGCCCTGGTCGTTCATCAGGATCAGCGTGTTGTACGGCGCCTTGTGCGGATGCTCCTCGTGGCGCTCGCCGGTCAGCGAGAACACGCCCCACACCTTCGCCTTGCGGCAGGCGGCCGCGAAGATCGCGGTCTCCTCGCCGGGCACGGTGGAGGCGGTCTCGTACATCTGCGCCGAGTCGTACATGATCCCGTGGGTGCTGTACTCGGGAAAGATCACGAGATCGAGCCCGGGGAGGCCGAGCTTCATGCCCTCGACCATCTTGCCGATGGCGCGGGCGTTGGCCAGCACCTCGGCCTTCGTGTGCAGGCGCGGCATCTTGTAGTTGACGACCGCGACACCGACGGTGTCCTTGCTGCTCGAGATGTCGCCGTGGTGCATGGGGCCTCCTGGTCGTGCTGCGGTTCATTCTGGAAAGCGAATGCGTGCGGGCGAATACGTTGAACGACGTAGGGCGTAAGCTGCGGCGTGCGAAGACACCCGCGCCGCGACGGGTGCAGCGACCCAGGAGACGAGCATGCGACTGCGCCGTGGAACCTTCGTCGTGTCGGTGGCCGTGCTGGCCGCCGCTTGCACGCGCGGCGAGGCGCCGCCCGTGCGCGCGGCCGCGGCGCCGCCGTTCGCCGCCTCGCCGGGTCCAGCCGCGGACCTGCTCGCGCTGAACGACGTGATGGAGTGGGTCGTCGAGCCGGCGGCGGACGTCGTGTTCGCCGCCGCCGGTCTGCAAGCGCCGGCCGACCGACGCCCGATCGGCGCACCGGCCTGGCAGGCGGTCGCCGACGCGGCGCAACAGCTCGCGGAACAGGGCCGCCTGCTGATGCAGCCCGCGTTCGCGACACACCGCGCCGACTGGCAGGGCCTCGCCGCGGCGATGCACCGCAGCGCGTCGGACGCGGCAGAGGCCGCGCGTCGGCACGACGCGGACCGGGCCGCGACCGCCAGCGACGCCCTGCGCGCCAGCTGCCAGGGTTGCCACCTGCGCTACGCGCCGGCGCTGGCGCGGCGCGTCGGCGAGACGCGGTGACCTCGTAGCCCGGGTGCAACCCGGGGACCATCGTTGCCACGGGGTCCCGGGTTGCACCCGGGCTACTCAGTGGCTGATCATCCAGGGCCGCTTCGACGGAAACGCCTTCGACCCGTTCGGGGCCGTCACGGTCGAGCTCCGCTTGGCCCCGGGGCTGCAGCATCCGCAGCCCGCGGGATGCCGCAGGCGCGCGTAGTCGCGCGAGCTCTTCGGTTCGTGGCGCGCACGTTCGTTGAGCTCGATCGCACTGCGCGTCGAGCCTTCGAGCAGCGCCAGCCGCGGCGCACTCGCGAACACGCGCGGCGACGCGGCACCGCAATCGGGGCACGCGGCCGGCTCGTTGCGCGCACCCAGCGTGCGAAAGGCGTCGAAGCCGCCGCAGTCGGGGCACGCGTAGTCGTAGGTCGGCATCGCTCTTCGCCTACTTCAGGTCCGGCGACAAGGGCATCTGCACCGAGCCGTCGAGGTGCTTCACCGGCCCGGCCGCGCTCGGGTTGATGTCGAAGTCGAAGATCTGCGTCGGCAGCCACAGCGTCGCGCAGGCGTTCGGGACATCGACCACGCCGCTGATGTGGCCCTGTATCGGCGCGGTGCCGAGGATCGAGTAAGCCTGCGCGCGCGAGTAGCCGAACTTGGTCAGGTACTCGATCGCGTTCAGGCAGGCTTGGCGGTAGGCGATGTGCACGTCCAGGTAGTACTGCTTGCCCTGCTCGTCGACCGAGATGCCCTCGAAGATCAGGTAGTCGTTGTAGTTCGGCGTGATCGGGCTCGGCTTGAAGATCGGGTTCTTGATGCCGTACTTGGCCATGCCGCCCTTGATCAACTCGACCTTCATGTGCACCCAGCCGGCCATCTCGATCGCGCCGCAGAAGGTGATCTCGCCGTCACCCTGGCTGAAGTGCAGGTCGCCCACCGACAGGCCCGCGCCGTCGACGTAGACCGGAAAGAAAATCTTCGACCCACGCGACAGGTCCTTGATGTCGCAATTGCCGCCGTGCTCGCGCGGCGGCACGGTGCGCGCGCCCTCGGCCGCAACTTTCGCGACGGCGTCGCCCTTCAGCTTGCCCAGGTGCGCGGTGCCGGCGAACGGCGGGTTCGCGAGGCCCGGCACGCGGTCCGGGTCGGTCTGGATGAAGTTCACCTCACGCTCGTTCCACATGTCCAGCATCTTCTTGTCCGGCAGGCAGCCGATCAGCCCGGGGTGGATCAGCCCGGCGAACTGCACGCCCGGCACATGGCGCGAGCTTGTGAACATGCCGTGGAAGTCCCAGATCGACTTCTGCGCCTGCGGGAAGTGGTCGGTCAGGAAGCCGCCGCCGTTCTTCTTCGAGAAGAAGCCGTTGAAGCCCCACAGGCTGTCCGGCTTGGCGCCGATGTCGAGCAGGTCGACGACGAGCAGGTCGCCCGGCTCGGCCCCTTTCACGCCCACCGGACCGCTGAGGTAGTGCACGGTCGTCAGGTCGATGTCGCGCACGTCGTCAGCGCTGTCGTTGTTCTTGATGTAGCCGCCGGTCCAGTCATAGGTCTCGAGCACGAAGTCGTCGCCCGGCTTGACCCAGCAGGCCATCGGGATGTCCGGGTGCCAGCGGTTGTGCACCATCTCGTTGGACGGCGCGGGCTTGGTGAGATCGACCTTGATGAGGGTTTCGGGCATGTCTCGGCTCCGGAGTGGATGAGAGGGGTCAGACGGACAGGTATTGCTTGATGCGGCCGACGTCGGTGTCGGCACGGGTGGTCTCGTGCACCAGGCGTCCGCCTTCGATGACGAAGAGGCGGTCGGCGACGTCCATCGCGAAGCTCAGCACCTGCTCGCTGACGACGATCGTGATGTCGCGCAGCTTGCGGATCTCGTTGAGCGCCTTGGCGATGTCCTTGATGATCGACGGCTGGATGCCTTCGGTCGGCTCGTCGAGCAGCAGCACCTTCGGATCGGTGACGAGCGCCCGCGCGATCGCGAGCTGCTGCTGCTGGCCGCCGGAGAGGTTGCCGCCCTTGCGCCGCTTCATGTCCCACAGCACCGGGAAGAGCGCGTAGATCTCCTCTGGGATGCGGCGGCCCTTCGCGTTCTCCAGGCCGGTCTGGATGTTCTCCTCGACCGTCAGCGTCGGGAAGATCATGCGGCCCTGCGGCACGTAGGCGATGCCCTTGGCGACGCGCTGGTAGCTCTCGTCCTTCGTGATCTCGTTTCCGGCGACGCGGATCGCGCCCGACTTCGTCGGCAGCACGCCCATCAGGGCCTTGAACAGCGTGGTCTTGCCCATGCCGTTGCGGCCCATGATCGCCACCGTCTCCTTGCTCGCGCCCTCGAACGAGATGCCGTGCAGCGCCTCGCTCTGGCCGTAGGCGACGAACAGGTCTTTCACGCTCAGCATGTGCGCTCCTCAGCTTCTCAATGACCCAGGTAGACGTCGATGACCTTCGGGTCGTTCTGCACCTTCTCCATCGACCCTTCGGCGAGGATCTTTCCCTGGTGCATCACCGTGACCTTGTGGGCGATCTGCTTGACGAAGTCCATGTCGTGCTCGATCACGATCACGGCGCGGTTCGCGCAGATGCGCTTGAGCAGCTCGGCGGTCAGCTCGCGCTCGCGCGCGCTCATGCCGGCGATCGGCTCGTCGAGCATCAGCAGCTCGGGCTCCTGCATCAGCAGCATGCCGATCTCGAGCCACTGCTTCTGGCCGTGCGAGAGCAGGCCGGCCTCCATCGGCAGCTGTTCGGCAAGACCCACCTCCTCGGCGACGACCTGCACGCGCGCCTTGACGGTGTCGTCGCAGCGGAAGAACAGTGCACCCAGCACCGAGCGTCCCTTCGGGAACGAGACCTCCAGGTTCTGGAAGACGGTCAGGTTCTCGTAGATCGACGGCGTCTGGAACTTGCGGCCGATGCCGCGCCGCACGCGGGTGTGCTCCGGCAGCCGGGTCAGCTCCTCGTTCTTGAACTTGATGCTGCCGGCGCTCGCCTTCGTCTTGCCGCAGATCAGGTCGAGCAGCGTCGTCTTGCCGGCGCCGTTCGGGCCGATGATGACGCGCAGCTCGTTCTTGTCGATGTACAGGTTCAGCGCGTCGATCGCCTTGAACCCGTCGAACGAGACGGTCAGGTCCTCGACGGCGAGCGCGAAGTCGGTGTTGGCCATGGTTCGTCCTTCGCGCTCAGGCGCTCTGGCCGCTCACGCCGCCGGGCAGCGTGGCCGGTGCGGCCGGGGCGGGCTTGGACGCGCTGCGCGGCGGCGGCGCATCCGGATAGGTCGCCTGCGCGGCGGCGAGGCGCTCCTTCAAGGCCTTGCGCTCGGCGCGCCGCTTCGTCCACCACGGCTCGAGGTGGCTCTTGACCAGCCCCGCCAGTCCGTTCGGGAAGGCCATCGTGACGCCGATGAACAGCGCCGCCATCAGGAACAGCCAGAGGTCCGGGAAGGTCTCCGAGAACAGCGTCTTGCCGGCGTTGACGAGCAGCGCGCCGTAGACCGCGCCGACCAGGCTCATGCGCCCGCCGACCGCCGCGTAGATCACCATCTCGATCGAGGGCACGATGCCGACGAACGACGGCGACATGAAGCCGACCTGCAGCGCGAACATCGCCCCGCCGATGCCGGACAGCGCCGCGCCGAGGCAGAACACGGCGACCTTGAACATCGCGACGTCGTAGCCGGAGAAACGCACGCGATCTTCCTTGTCGCGCATCGCGAGCAGCAGCGTGCCGAGCTTGCTCTTCTGGATCCAGGCGCACAGCACGATGCTGCCGAGCAGCAGGCCAGCGCAGACGTAGTAGAGGATCAGGCGCGCCGAGTCGGTGCGGATGTCCCAGCCGAGCAGCGTCTTCAGGTCGGTCATGCCGTTGACGCCACCGGTGTAGCCCTGCCGGCCGATGATCAGCACGGTCAGGATCAGCGCGACCGCCTGCGTGATGATCGCGAAGTAGACGCCGCCCACGCGCCGCTTGAACATCGCGAAGCTGATGATGAACGCGAGCAGCGTCGGCACGGCGATCACCAGGATGAGCGTCAGCGGCAGGCTCTTGAACGGCAGCCAGAACGTCGGCAGCTCGGTCAGCTGGTTCCAGTCCATGAAGTCGGGGATGCCCGGGGTCGACTGGATCTTCGTGCTCTGGGGGTCGGAGGCCTCGAGCTTGAGGAACATTGCCATCGCGTAGCCGCCGAGGCCGAAGAAGACACCCTGGCCGAGGCTCAGCACGCCGCCGTAGCCCCAGACCATCACGAGTCCGACCGCGACGAAGGCGTAGGTGAGGTACTTGCCGACCAGGTTGAGGCGGAAGGCGTCGAGCGCCAGAGGCAGCGCGACGAGCAGCAGCAGCGCGAGCAGCAGCAGGCTGCGGGTACCGGGTCGCGCGAGCCAGTTCTTCAGCGAAGTCATGCAGGAATCTCCAGGAGGGTGGGTCATTTCCTCACCTTCGCGGCAAACAAGCCCTGCGGTCGCATCATCAGGATCAGCACGATCAGCGACAGCGTCAGCACCTTCGCCATCGAGCCGGTCAAGAAGAACTCGCTGATCGACTGCGTCTGGGCGATGCCGAAGGCCGAGGCGACGGTGCCGAGCAGGCTGGCCGCACCGCCGAACGTGACGACGAGGAAGGCGTCGACGATGTACAGCGAGCCCGAGGTCGGCCCGGTTGAGCCGATCGTCGTGAAGGCCGCACCGGCGACGCCGGCGATGCCGCAGCCGATCGCGAAGGTCAGGCGGTCGGTCTTCTTGGTGTTGATGCCGGTCGCGTTCGCCATCGGCCGGTTCGCGACCGTGGCGCGCACGCGCAGCCCCCAGCGGCTCTTGTAGAGCGCGAGCATCACGCCGCCGGTCACGAACGCGGTGAGCGCGAGCACGAACAGGCCGTTGATCGGGATGTCCAGCCCGGGGTGCGGCGCCCACGAACCTAGCAGCCAGTCGGGCAGCGTGGGGCTCACCTCCTTCGGGCCGATGAAGGTGCGGAAGCACTGCTGCAGCGCGAGGCTGATGCCCCAGGTGGCGAGCAGCGTGTCGAGCGGGCGCTTGTACAGATGCCGGATCAGCGCCCACTCGACGATCCATCCTGCGATGAACGCGAAGACGAAGGCCGCGACGATCGCGACCGGAAAGTAACAGGCCACGAAGCCGGGCGCGAACTTCTCGGACAGCGTCGAGCCGAGGAAGATCGTGTACGCGCCGATCGTCATGAACTCGCCGTGCGCCATGTTGATGACGCCCATCTGGCCGAAGATGATCGCCAGCCCCAGGCCCATCAGCAGCAGCACCGAGAACAGGCTCAGGCCGGCGAAGCCCTGCATCAGGCCGATGTTGAGCATGTCGGAGAAGGTCACGATGCGGCTCCTGGAGGGATGGGACTGGCGGCGAGCGGCGACTTACTGGTAACCCTTGGGGAAAGGATCGGGCTTGATCAGGTCCGACGACTCCGCGACCACCTTGAAGGTCGCGTCCGGCATGCCCATGCCGATGCGCGCTTTGCTCCACAGGTGGTGGTTCTCGTCGAGCTTCACGTAGCCCTCGGGCGCCGTCTTCAACTCGATGCCCGGCGAGCCCTTGACGACCGCGTCAACGTCGAAGCTGCCGGCCTTCTCGACCGCCGCCTTCCACAGCCACGGGCCGAGGTAACCCGCCTGGGTCACGTCGCCGATCACCGCGTCCTTGCCGTACTTCGCCTTGAACGCGGCGACGAACGCCTTGTTGTTCGCGTTGTCTAGCGTCTGGAAGTACTTCATCGACGAGTAGAAGCCGGCGAAGTTCTCGCCGCCGACACCCGTCATCTCATCCTCGGTCACCGACAGGGTCAGGAGGAACTGCTTGTCGCCGGTGATGCCGGCGGCCTTCAACTGCTTGTAGAACGCGACGTTGCTGCCGCCGACCACTGCCGCGAAGATGCAGTCGGGCTTGGCGACCTTGATCTTGTTGATCAGCGAGTTGAAATTGGTGTGGCCCAGCGGGTAGTACTCCTCGCCGACCACCTTGCCGAGCTTGCCGACCGTCTCGATGTGCTTGCGTGCGATCTTCATCGAGGTGCGCGGCCAGATGTAGTCGCTGCCGATGAGGAAGAAGCTCTTCGCCTTCTTCTCCTTCGCGCCCCAGTCGAGACCCCAGATGATCTGCTGCGTCGCCTCCTGGCCGGTGTAGATGACGTTCTTGCTCTGCTCCAGGCCCTCGTAGAAGGTCGGGTAGTAGAGCAGCCCGTTCTCCTTCTCGAACACCGGCAGCACGGCCTTGCGCGAGGCGCTGGTCCAGCAGCCGAACACCGCGGCGACGCGGTCGTTGACGAGCAGCTTCTTGCTCTTCTCGGCGAAGGTCGGCCAGTCGGACGCACCGTCCTCCTTGATGACCTTGATCTTGCGGCCGAGGATGCCGCCCATCGCGTTGATCTGGTCGATCGCGAGTTGCTCGGCCTGGATCGAGCCGGTCTCGCTGATCGCCATCGTGCCCGTCGCGCTGTGCAGCTGACCGACCGTGACCTCGGTGTCGCTGATCGCGAGCTTGGTCGTGTTGACCTTCGCGGTCGGGAACTGCTGCGCGGCAGCCCAGGCCGGCATCCCGGCGAGCGGCAGCGCGGCGGCGCCTTGCAGCAGGCGGCGACGCTGCAGTGAATCGGGATGCTTCTTGTCGGTCATGCGGCTCTCCTGGAAAGGTCGGGGGACAAACTGGGGCGCCCCGGCACCACCGCTGTGCGTCGTGGTGCGCGCCGTCGCGCCGGCATGGACGACAAGGTAGGAGAAGCCCTGCGCAGGCCGAATACGTCATTCAACGTAGCCGCGCCGGGTTCGCTTCTTGCAGCATCGCCGGCCTGTCCCGCATCCGAGGTCCGGCGTGTCGCTTGCAACGCAGAAGATCTTCCGCATCCGTCGCGACTACAACAGCTGGGTCGCGAACGAGACGCTGGAGGACTACGCGCTGCGCTACACGCCACGCCACTTCCGCAAGTGGAGCGAGTTCCGCGTCGCCAACACCGCGTTCGGCGCGACATCGTTCCTCGCGCTCGAGGCGATCGGCGGCGCGATCGCGCTGAGCTACGGCTTCAGCAATGCGCTGTGGGCGATCCTGGTCGTCGGGCTGATCACCTTCCTGACCGGGCTGCCGATCAGCTACTACGCCGCCAAGTACGGCGTCGACATGGACCTGCTGACGCGCGGCGCAGGCTTCGGCTACCTCGGCTCGACCCTCACCTCGCTGGTCTACGCGAGCTTCACCTTCATCTTCTTCGCGCTCGAGGCGGCGATCCTCGCACTGGTGCTGCAGATGGTGTTCGACTGGCCGCTGTCGGTCTGCTACCTGATCGCCTCCCTCGGCGTGGTGCCGCTGGTGATGCACGGCATCACGCTGATCTCGCGCCTGCAGGCCTGGTCGCAGCCCTTGTGGATCCTGCTGTTCGTGCTGCCCTATGCCGCGGTGCTCGCGCGCGACCCCGGCATGTTCGCCCAGTTCACCTCGCTGGCCGGGCGCGTCTCGGGCAGCGCCGAGTTCGACGCGTTGATGTTCGGCGCCGCAGCCACCGTCGCGTTCTCGCTCGTTGTCCAGATCGGCGAGCAGGTCGACTACCTGCGATTCCTGCCCGAGAAGACGGCGTTCAACCGGCGGAGTTGGTGGACGGCGGTGCTGCTCGCCGGCCCGGGCTGGATCGTGCCCGGCATGCTGAAGATGCTCGGCGGCGCCTTCCTCGCGTTCCTCGTGCTGCAGCAGCAGATACCGCCCGAGAAAGCGGTCGACCCGACCCAGATGTACCTCGCCGGCTTCGCGTACGTCTTCACCGACCCGGCCTGGGTGCTCGCCGCGACGGCACTGTTCGTGATCGTCTCGCAGGTCAAGATCAACCTGACGAACGCCTACGCCGGCTCGCTCGCGTGGTCGAACTTCTTCGCGCGGCTGACGCACAGCCATCCCGGGCGCGTGGTCTGGCTGGTCTTCAACGTGATGATCGCCGTGCTGCTGATGACGCTCGGCGTCTTCGAGGCGCTCGAGCGCGTGCTCGGCCTGTACAGCAACGTCGCGATCGCCTGGGTCGGCGCCCTCGTGGCCGACCTCGTCGTCAACAAGCCGCTCGGCTGGAGCCCGAAGCACATCGAGTTCAAGCGCGCGCACCTGTACGACATCAACCCGGTCGGACTGGGGGCGATGCTGTTCGCGGCGCTGCTGTCGATCGTCGCCTATGCCGGCGCCTTCGGGCCGGCGGCGCAGGCCTATGCGCCGTTCATCGCGCTCTTCGCGTCGATGCTTGCCTCGCCGCTGCTCGCCTGGTGGACACGCGGGCGCTGGTACCAGGCGCGGCCGCCCGCGACGACGTGGAAGCCCGGCGAGAGCGTCACCTGCGCCGTCTGCGACAACCGCTTCGAATCCGACGACATGGCCAGCTGCCCGGCCTACGGCGCGCCCATCTGCTCGCTGTGCTGCACGCTCGAGTCGCGTTGCCACGACCGCTGCAAGACCGACTCGCGCGCCGCCGAGCAGGTGCGTGCCGCGCTTGCCGCGGTGCTGCCAGCGCGTTTGTCGGAGCGCATCAACTTCCGCGTCGCGCACTACCTCGTCGTGGCGGTGTCGCTGGTGGCGCTGCTCGCGGTGATCCTTGGCGTGGTCTACGACCAGCAGGCAGTCCTGCATGCCAGTGGCCAGGCGGCGGCACTGCGCGGACCGTTCCTGAAGGCCTTCGCGCTGCTTTCGCTTGTGGCGGCGGTCGGCGCGTGGTGGATGGTCCTGGGCAGCGAGAGCCGCCACATGGCCGAGGACGAATCGAATCGCCAGAACCAGCTGCTCGCGCAGGAGATCGAGGCCCACCGACGCACCGACGCCGCACTGCAGGCCGCGAAGGATCTCGCTGAAGCCGCCAACCAGGCAAAGACGCGCTACGTGACGGGCATGACGCACGAGCTGCGCACACCGCTGAACAGCATCCTGGGTTATGCGCAGATCCTGCTGAAGGACGAGCAGGTCCGCGGCGACCTGCGCGCCGCGGTCGACACGATCCGCCACAGCGGCGAGCACCTGCATGGCCTGATCGACGGGCTGCTCGACCTCGCGCGCATCGAAGCGGGCAAGCTGCGGCTGGACGTCGCCCCCTTTTCGACCCGCGAGTTCCTGGACGATCTGGCGCGCATGGTGGCGCCCCAGGCGGCGGCCAAGGGCCTCACTTTCCACCTTCGCACCGAAGGCCGCGTGCCGGCCTACATCCGCGCCGACGCACGCCGGCTGCGCCAGATCCTGATCAACCTGCTCGGCAACGCCGTACGCTTCACCGACCGCGGCCGCATCACGCTGCTGCTCGACCACAGGCGCGAGGTGGCGCGCTTCCAGGTCATCGACACGGGCATCGGCATCGCCGCGCAGGATCTGGAGCGCATCTTCCTTCCGTTCGAGCGCGGCGCCGCCGGGCGCCGCACCGGCGAGCCGGGCACCGGACTGGGCCTGACGATCACGCACCTGCTGACCCAGCTGATGGGCGGCGAGTTGACCGTGAAGAGCGCGCCCGGCGAAGGAAGCACGTTCACCGTCCGCCTGTACCTGAGCGAGACCAACGAGCCCACCGCGCCACGGGGGGCGACCCACCGGCCGGTGACAGGCTACATCGGCGACCGGCGCAGCCTGCTGGTCGTCGACGACCACCCGACGCAGCGCCAGATGCTCGCCGGCATGCTGGTGCCGCTGGGCTTCCGCATCCGCGAGGCGGCCAGCGGGCGCGAGTGCCTGGAGAGCGTGCTCGACGATCCGCCTGACGCCGTGCTGCTCGACATATCGATGGACGACATGGATGGCTGGGAAACCGCGCGCCGCATCCGCGAGGCAGGCGTGTCCGATGTTCCTATCATCCTGGTCTCCGCCAACGCCTTCGAGAACCTGCCCAACAAGCTCGCCGCGAACGGCTGTCAGGCTTTCGTCGACAAGCCGGTGATCGAGTCGGAACTGCGCGCGGCCCTCCAGCGGGAGCTGGAACTCGAATGGGTCTGCGAGTTGGCACTGCCGAGCTGGACGCCGAGCGCTTTGCCGCGCCCGGTACGCTTGCCGGAAGAGCACGCCCGCACGTTGGTCCGGCTGGCCCGTCTCGGACACCGCCAGGGCCTGCAGCACGCGCTCGATCGGCTGGAGGCTGAGCATCCAGAGTCCACGGCACAGGCAGCGCTGCTGCGCATGCTTGTCGATCGGTTCGCCTGGACCGAGCTGATCGACCAGGTGACGCGCGCGCTCGACGTCACCGATGCGGAGGCGCTGTGAGCGAGGAAGTCATCCTCATCGTCGACGACGTCCCGAGCTCGTTGGGGGCGCTGGTCGGCGAACTGGAGGCAGAGGGCTACACCGTGCTGGTCGCGGGCGATGGGGCAGCCGCCCTCGAGCGGCTTGAACTCGTCACACCTGATGCAATCTTGCTCGACGCACTGATGCCAGGTCTCGACGGATTTGAAGTCTGTCGTCGGCTCAAGGCCGAGCCCGCCTGGGCACATGTGCCGGTGATCTTCATGACCGGGCTGTCCGAGACCGCGCACATCGTTGCGGGATTCTCCGCCGGGGGCGTCGACTACGTCGTCAAGCCGGTCCGCGCGCAGGAGGTCCTGGCAAGGCTTGCTACGCACGTGCGCAACGCGCGCGCCGCCAGGCTGGCGCGGGAGGCTGTCGACATTGGAGGTCTGGGTGTGCTCGTCGCCGACGCGCGAGGACGAATCGCCTGGCACTCTCCGCAGGCTCAGCGCTGGCTCAGGGCGTTCTTCGCCGACGAGAGCGAGGGAGTTGCCTGGTTGCTCGATGCCGAAGCGGACGAGATCGAGCGCGGTGGTCCGCAAAGTCGTGTTCTACGAGCTCGGCGGCTGGGTAGCGTTGGTCTCGGCGAGTCGATGTGGCTCCTTCGGCTGCGTGCCGCCGACGAGACGGGCAGCTCGCGACTTGCGACGGCTGCGCTCACGCCACGCGAAACCGAGGTCCTTTCGTGGATCGCCAAGGGCAAGACGAACCGCGACGTCGCAGAAATCCTTGGCATGAGCCCGCGCACGGTCAACAAACATCTCGAGCATGTGTTCGAGAAACTGGGCGTCGAGACACGAGCGGCCGCCGCAGCGCTGGCAAGTCGTGAGCTGGGATGAGGATTCGGCTCGCATTGCCGGACGCGCGGGTAACGATCAGGTCCTGGACGTCGACGTCACGGCCGAGATGCGCAAGACCACGAACTCGGCCGGCCTGATCGTGGCGACGCCGACCAGCACCACGAGGCGTCCGTTGTCGAGGTCGTCCTGTGTCATCGTGCTGCGATCGCACTTCACGAAGTAGGCTTCTTCCGCCTTGGCTCCCTGCGGCCCGCCGCGCTGCCATTCCGCGAACAGGAAGTCCGAGACGGTGGCCTGCACCTTGTTCCACAGCGCCTCGCCGTTGGGCTCGAAGACGGCGAACTGGAGGCCGTTGCCGATCGACTCGCTCAGCTGCGTGAGGCAGCGCCGCACGTCGACGTACTTCCACTCCAGATCGGTGCTGCTCGCGGGAGACCGATACGCCAGGGACTCGGGCAGCCAGGCGAAGACCTGCGCCGATGAAACTCCGGGGTCGCCCTGCTTGGCCTCAGCCCACGTCGGCGTGCCAAAGAGCGCGTCGGCCTCGTCGATGCGGAGCGCCGCGCCTTTCCGCTCGGCGTCGCCGAACAGGGCGTCCAGGTTCTTCTCGGTCTCGCCGATGTACCGGCTCACCACGCCGGCCAGGTCCACGCGCCAGGCGGCGTCGGCGTGGGGCGTGAGGTCGTCGGTCGGGCTGGTGGGCAGTCCAGGGAGGATGCGCATGGCGGGTGTTGTCGCAGAACGGGTGATGGGTGTGTTGCGTCGACGGCCGCCGCGGTTCACGGCGCTGGCCTGCACGCGTCAGCCCGGCAGGAACGCCACCGGAACCATCGCGAGCATGTTCGCGGAGAGAGACCCAATCACAGCCGCATCAGCCAAGCCTCGTATCGAACATGATGCGCTCCTGGGCAGAGGGGGACGCCTGACCACGCGATAGTCTGTAGGCGACCCATTGCGGGCGTTCGATCAAGCAAGAGCGTCACCCGTAGCCCAGGTGCAACCCGGGATCGACACAGCCACGGGTCCCGGGTTGCACCCGGGCTACGTCCTGTCCTCAGCTGCGCACGATCGATCCTTGGAAACTTCCGGCGTCGACAAGAGCTGCCGTTCGCGACGGGCCAATTCACTGTGGTGAGATCGGCGCGACGAACGTCTGCTGTCCGCCGAAGTACGTACCGAGGCAACCGGCCGACTGCGGCCAACCAACCGCGCGTCGAGGCACCGACGCTGGTGGGCTGAAGCCCACCCTACGAACTCCGAGACGGCTGCTATCGAGAGACACAACGATGGGCTGTTCAGACCCGAAGACTCAATCACTGCGCCGAACGACCACCAGAAAGTTCAGATGCGGACCTGGCTATCCTTCCTCGGCATCGACAAGGTCGTCGAGGTGAACGTGGCGCCGACGCTTGCCGATGCCGACGCAGTCGCGGATGCGGTCGATGCCGCGCGTGCCCAGGCAGAGCAAGCCGCGGCATCGTTGCAGGTCGCTCGCCTCACTTGCACTTCGGCCCGCCGAAGTACAAATGGGTTCGCCCGCGCGTGCTGCTGAAGTTGCTGATGTCGGCCTTGTAGCAATCGGACGGGATTTCCTGTGTGGTCAGGTCGGCCCACTGACTGACGGTGCCCGTGTCGATGTAGAAGATGGTGTCCTGGTAGGCGGCGCGCCCGAAGCCGCCGGTGGGCAGCGACCCGCTGCCCATTTCGCAAGCGCTCGGGGACCCAGTGTCCTCGCCACCCCAGGCGATCTTGTTGGATTTGCTGGCAAGGAAGCCATCGCCAAAGAGGCTGTGCGGGTAGTAGCCCACGACGATGTAGTCGCCCGGTCCCTTGTAGAACAACCACCAGGTGCCATCCGGCCCGCGCTTGTACTGCAGGTTGAAGCCACGCTGCTCGCCGTCACGCGTGCTGTAGTGGTCGAATCCCGATCCCAGATAGACGTTGTTGGCCAGTTGCACGAACCCGCTGCAATCCAGGTTGTAGCAGCCGTCGTCGTAGTTGTCGGTGGTGTAGAAGATGAACAGGGCCGCCTTGTCGCTGCTCCATTTGTCCGGGTACACCTGCCAACCGGCCTCGACCGTCTGCTTGGGGCTCGCGTCGCCCACCACCCAGATCTGCGACAGCGACATGTGGCCCTTTTCGACAACCGGGCTCCAGACGTTCAGCCAGGAGTCGCCGCCAAAGTTGTCGACGAAGTGCACGCCACGCGCGTAGTAGTGATCGGTGTCCGCGGGGTTTTGTTGCCCCAGCCGGTCGGGCCGTCGATCCAGGTCGGACTTGCCGCCGAACGGGGACTTCGAGAGGAAGGCCCGCAAGGTGGCGAATCGCACCATCTCGTCCAAGGTGACCCGGCGCATCGGAATGGTCGCAGCCGGGCAGAACATCTCGGCGTTGAACTGATCGCGCACCCCTGGCTTGAGCGTCGCGTCTGCGAACTCCCGCTTCGCGATGGACGGTGCCTTGCTGCCGCCCTGTTCAGCGGATCCATCAGGTGACCTGTCCATAGACGGCTTGGGTGGGTCGCGCTGCAGGGTCAGCGGCCCGAGCCGGGGATTGCGCAGCCCGGGCTGTTGCTCCATCGGGATGCAGTCCACGAACTGGTTGTCGCGCCCGAGGAAACTGTGGGAAACGGTCACGCCCGCGTACAGCGTGCGCAGGTGGTTGCGCATCTCCTCGAAGGCCGCGGGGTCCTTGACCTTGGCATCGGGTCGTCTTGCGTAGGCATCGAAGCTCGCGTTGCTGGCGACAGCCAGCGAATCGGCGAGCGTGACCGCGCGTTCGACGCGCAGCGTGGGATGATTGATCGTCGAGCACGCGGCCAGCAACAGGCCGAGCGCGGTGGCGGCGAATGCGCGACACCACATTGCCGTGAGAGGGCGAGTGATCGCGGTCCTGAGCACAGACGCGAGCGTTTTCATGGCGACCTCCCGGAAGCATGCTGTCGGAACCACTCTAGACCACTTGCGCTGCAATGAAATCCCCAAGAGTGTCGACATGCGCGGGTTGGTGAGCGAAGTCTGAATTCGATTGCAAGGACCGGAGGTTCAGGCTGAAGCTATCGCCGAATGCTGGTTGGAGTGTGGGCGGCGCTCGCATGCTGAGAGCGCCAGCCCCATTCAAACCGCACACCGAGGTCCACCTGCGATCGCACACAGGGCCGCGAACAGGTGTGTCATGCGACGACGTCCAGCCCCTGAACCAATCGTTGCACCAGCCGCGGCTGGCGCAAGCGCTCCAGCCACCAGTTGAGCGCCCGGCCTTCGCTGCCGCCGCGCCAGCCGGCATAAAGAATGTTCGGCTCGCGCGGGTCGGCGGTCCGCTTGGCCACCAGGTCCCCTCGCTTGAGCAAAGCGGCCACGCGACGTGCAGGCAGCCATCCCACGCCGAGCCCGTCTCGCTGCGCGAGAATCTTGGCCCGCATCGACGGCACGGCCAGAGAGGCCTGACCGCCCAGGATGCCGTACGCGCGCCCGCGCGAATTGCGCGAGGTGTCCGCGACGACCACCGCGCGATGCGAGGCGATGAGCTCGCGCTCCAGCGGTTCGCGAGCCTTCGCCAGCGGGTGGCGCACCGACACCGCGAACACCCATTCCATCACACCGAGCTCGAACCAGCGCAGGCCGGGCATGGCCGGCGGCTCGTTGGTGGCACCGACGACCAGGTCGGCCCGCCCGTCGCTCAGCGCTTCCCAGGTCCCGCTGAGCACTTCGTGGGTGATGCGCAGGCTCACGCCCGATTGCAGGGCATCGAAGTCGTGTACCAGGGGCAGCAAGGTCTCGAACTCCAGCAGCTCGTCGGTGACGATCCACAGCCGATCCTCCCAGCCGCTGGCCACCTGCTTGACGCGCCGGGTCAGGCGCGACACGTCCTCCATCACGCGCGAGGCGCCGTCGGCGAGGAGTTGCCCTGCCGGCGTCAGCTGCAGCCGATAGCGGCGCCGGTCGAACAGCAGCGCGTCGAAGCGTGCTTCCAGTTGACGTGCGGCATGCGAGAGGGTCGACGGCGCCTTGCCCAGGCTGGCGGCCGCACGAGTGAGGCTTCCACTTCGTCGGATGGCCTCCAGAACGGCCAGTTCCTCTTCGGACAGCATGCGCGTTCTCCTTGGAAAGATCGGCCCCATGGGCGGCCAACAAACATGTTCGACGGCGTCGAACGTTTGCATCGTAAGGTCGGTACGGCAAGAACCTGCCTGCCAAGCACCATGAGCTCACGGCAATCCCGCCGAACACCCGGAGCTCACCATGAATCGCTTTGAAAACAAATCCGTCCTCGTCACCGGCGGCGCCAGCGGCATCGGCCTGGCCGCCGCCAAGGCTTTCGCGGCAGAAGGCGCGCGTGTGGTCATCACCGGACGCGACAGTGCCGCACTGGATCGCGCCAAGGCCGAGATCGGCCCCCAGGCCATCGCCTTGCGCAACGACGCCGGCGACATCGCGGCAGCCAAGGAGCTGGCCAGCGCCATCGCCCGCGAGGGTCTGCGCCTCGATGCCGTATTCCTCAATGCCGGCATCGCGAAGTTCGCCGCGCTGGGCGATGTCGACGAGACCCTCTGGGACCAGACCTTCGACACCAACGTCAAGGGCGCGTACTTCGAGATCCAGGCCCTGCGCCCGCTGCTCGAGCGCGGCGCCTCCATCGTGCTTAACGGCTCGATCAATGCCCGCATCGGCATGCCCAACTCCTCCGTCTATGCGGCCAGCAAGGCGGCGCTGATCTCGTTGGCCAAGACTTTGTCGGCCGAGCTGCTGCCCAGCGGCGTGCGCGTCAATGTGGTGAGCCCCGGCCCGGTCAGCACGCCGCTGTACGGCAAGCTTGGCATGGATGCCGCGACGTTGCAGACGGTGGCCGCCCAGATCCAGGGCCAGGTGCCGCTGGGCCGCTTCGGCGAATCGCACGAGGTCGCCTCGACGGTGCTGCACCTGGCCGCGCCCGAATCGGCCTTCATCGTCGGCACCGAAATCATCGTCGACGGCGGCATGAGCCAGCTGTGACGCCCTGACTCGAGGAAGGGGCCATCACATGCCCCCTTCGAAGGGTCCGGCCGCTGCCACCGATCAGCCAGACGATGGCGGCGGCGACAGCGAGGTGATCCAGCAGCGTGTTCTGCAGGAGCGGCACCACGCGGACCAGCGGATGCAACGCCAACGCAATCAGAGCCGAGCGACCGCTTCAACATCGTCGAGGACGCCCGTTTTCACGCGCGGTCCTGGTCCGAGGCTGCATATCGCTCCGACAGGGCGGCGATTTCCTTCGTCTCGAACCCTTCCGCCAGTGTGCGAACCTTGTCTGCGAATGGATGGAAGCGGGCGTCGAGGGCGGCAACATGGTCTGACCATTCGCGCAGCAAACGCATGTTGCCGGTGCGTGCGAGATGGCGCAGTCGTTGCATCTCAAGCTCGGGCGGAGCCACCAGCGTCTCCTGCGCGACAGGTGCTGTCGCGCCAGCCTCTGTCACCGTCCAGGTCAATCCCAGCGCGTTCCCGACTTGCAGCAGGAGCGCCGCCTCGTCGATCGGCTTTGCCACGAATGCATTCACGCCGACAGCCAGGCATCGGCGCCGGTCGTCCTCGGAGACGCTTGCAGACACCGCGATGACGGGCAAACAGTCCGCGCCCGGCAATTGCCGCAGCCGCCGCGTCGCTTCGAGCCCATCAATGACTGGCATCATCATGTCCATCAGCACCAGGTCAGGCACGCTTGCCGCCACCTGCTCGAGGGCTTGAAGACCACCGGCCGCCTCAATCACCTCGAAACCGATGCGCTCCAGGATGTCTACCAGCACCCACCGGTTCGGGGCCACGTCGTCGACCACCAGGACGCGCCGCGGAGGCCCCGTATAGCCGGAGATCGCTGCTCGCTCGGGCAAGCACGCAACCATCACCTCTTCAACGGGTACCGCAAGGGTGAACCAGAAGAGGCTGCCTGCTCCGGCCCGGCTTTCGACATGAATGTCGCTGCCCATCAGACGCACGAGCTCGCGGCTGATTGCCAGGCCGAGGCCGGTGCCGCTGTAGCGGCGCTGCTCATCGCAGACTTGTTCGAACGGCCGGAAGATCGTTTCAAGATCCGTCTCCTGGATGCCGACGCCGGAGTCCTGCACCTCGAATCTCAACTCCGCTTCATGGGGCCCGCGCCGCAGCATCGTCACGCGCAGCGTCAACTCACCCTGGTCGGTGAACTTCACAGCGTTGTCCAGGAGATTGAGCAGCACTTGACGCAGCCGGTTCTCGTCGGTCCGTATCGCCTGTGGGAGGTTCACGCTTCTCTCGTGCTGGAAGCGCAATCCCTTTCGCTCCGCCTTGATGCGAACTACCGCGGCGATGTTTTCGATGAAGCTCAGCAGATCGAAGGCAGTGGCTTGAAGATCCAGCTTCCCGGCCTCGATCTTGGACAAGTCCAGGATCTCATTGATGAGCACCAGCAGGTTGCCTCCGCTGGCCTCGATCGTTCGCAAGGCCCTCAATTGCTGTGATTTGGTCAAGTGGTCATTGCCGTGCTGGAGCAGCTGCGCATAGCCCAGCACGGCATTGAGCGGTGTGCGCAGCTCGTGACTCATGCGCGCGAGGAAGGCGCTCTTCGCGTGGTTTGCGGCGTCAGCCTGCTCCTTGGCGATGACAAGCTCTGCCGTGCGTTCTCGAATCCGGTCCTCCAGATGTTCGCGATGGCGCCTCAGCTCGGTCTCGGCCTTTTCACGCTCGGTGATCTCCTCCTGCTGGCGGGCGTTGGCAAGCATCAGTTCGGCCGTGCGCTGGGCCACGCGCTGCTCCAGCTGCTCGTTGAGCGCGAGCACCTCTTGTTCTGCTTGTTTGCGCTGGCGCCGGTCTTCGAGAAACTGCTCGACGGCTCGAGCCATGTTGGCAATCTCATCACTGCCTTGCACCGGAACACTTCCGGAGCCCACATCGCTGCCGCCATGCCGCAGGTAGTGGCTGACTTGCGTCAGACGCGCCACGACACGGCGGCCGAGGAACTGGTGCGCGATCAACCAGGCGATCAGCAGGCTCGCCCCGACCAGACCGACAACCAACCACCTTGTGCGGTCCGACACCTCGAGCAGTTGCTCCATTGCCAGCCGGTAGTCCCGCGAGAAGTAGTCGGACTGGCGGCGCGCCGCCCCTGTCAGTGCCTCGGCCTGGCGCCTCAGCTCGCCCGCCAGGCCTTGCGCCGGTTCGCCGCGACGGGACTTGTCCGGTGCCCCGGACTTGGCGCTGGCGCCCTCATCCAGCTGGGCGACGATATTGACGGTGTTGCGGAACAACTGGCTCGCACGATGCAGGTCCAACACCTCGACGTTGTCATGCGCCGCCGCGGCCGCCAGGCGATCCACCAGACGGTCGAAGGATTCCAATTCCTCAATGATCCGGCCATGAGTCTCGCGCAGGTCGCTCGGCAGGTCGATGCCTGGCAGCCGCAGGGCCATGCGCTCGATGAGCAAGGTGCGCTGCACCAGATCCTGCGCGTCCTGCAGGTGTGATAGGCGCTGCTCTGCCAATTGCCGCACGGTCTCGGCTGAGCTGGACAAGGTGTAGACGGTGGTGGCGCCGAGCGCGACGATCACCATGACCAGCGCGGTGACCGCGAGGGCGAATTGCGCGGTGAGCGATTGCGGGATACGCAGGATCAGCCCCTTTGCCAGATGCGCTTGTAGATGTCTCGATAGCCGTTGGCCGGGTCATACATCAGGCGGTCACCGCCGTCAGTGTCGATATTCGCCGGCGTCACGAGATGCACCGGAAACACGAAGCCCGTGACCGGCTGCTTGGCAAGCAGCCGGTTCATTTCGTCGATGAGCTGCCAACCGTGCAAATTGAGCGGCTCGGCGACGGTGGCCGATTGAAATGTGCCCGCCTTGATTCGCAGGAACGCCGCCGCGCTGCCATCGCCGGCCGACAACATGCTGATCGCGTCGTTCGCCAGCCCGGCCTGCGTCAGCACCGGAGTGGCGTAGTCGAAATAGATGTCATTGATCGCCAGTGCATGCGTCCATCGCTTGCCATGGCGGGCGAGCAGATCACGCGTGGTCTGCGGCATCAGCTCCGGGTTTCTCGAGATCGCCACGTCCGTGATCTCGAGCAAAGTGCAGCCCTTGCATGCCCGAACGACATCGGCCATGGCGTTCGCCTTGGTCTTCGGCAGTTCCAGGCTGGTGTCGGTGAAAACGACGACGCCGGCCTGGCCCTTGGACTGCACGATCGCCGCCAGCGCCGTTACGCGCGCGACCTCCAGCGGATCGGTTGATACGTTCATCGCCACCGGCGTGCCGGCCACTGGTCCAGCCGTGGGCGCGACATGCCACCCCACGATCGGGACACCGCGTTCCTTGAACGGCAGCAGCGCCGCCTGAATCGCGTGAGCGTCCGGGCCGATCAGCAGCAGGCCGTCGGGGCTCTTCGCCAGTGCGTCCGCCAGCGCCCTGCGTCGGCCGCTCACGGTACCGCCGCAATCGAACACGCTCACGTTCCAGCCGATGACCTTGGCGGCCTCGCGTACCCCCTGGGCCACGCCCAGTATGCCGCCGTTGCGCAGATCTTCACCGACGACGGCAATGTGCTTTCCGGGCTGTGCCCGCGGACCGGACCGAGGTCCGCTCCATGCGGCGGCGGGCTTGGCTGCGGCGTCAAGAACGCGCTGGGCACCGGCCATGGGGAGCAAGGCGGAAGCGGCAGGTTCAGGGCCGGGTGCCGAGCCCGACAAGGGCCCAGCGGCCATCGCGACCAGCTGCATGCCGGCACATGCCAGGGCGAACAGCATGCACTTCATGGAGCGTCTCCCTTGGCTCGGTCGCTGGAAGTTCCCGGGGTCCATGCAGGGCGCCAGACGTGTCGAGCCGTCTGTGGGGCGTCGCACAATTGCACGATGATAGTGCTACAGGCTTGACACTCGAAGAACCCGGCAACTCAGGGCCTGAGGCGTTCAGGTGTGGAATCGACGAACGAGCGCAGAGAAGGCTGCCCTATTCGATCACTTGGTCGGAGCAGGCAGAGTTGTTGAAGCACCTGCCGGCGCACCTGCAGCGCATGGTCCTCTTCGCGGTCAACTGCGCGCGCGCGACGAGAACGTGTGCAAGCTGCGGTGGCCACGCCGTCGCCGGCATGCCGCAGCACTACGCCACCGCCACCATCGCGCGCCTGGTGGAGGCGGCCAACGAGGCGAACGAGACGCGCGACCGCACCACGCTCCTGCGCGTGGTCAACGGTTGAGAAGGTAGGTACGCAGCAAGTCGCGCAAAAGTCGCGCAGAAAGGAAAAACGGGCTAGACGCGTGAACGTCTAACCCGTTGATCTAGAAGCAATGTTCTGGCGCGGCTGGCAGGATTCGAACCCACGACCCCTTGGTTCGTAGGGCGACAAGATGGCCAGGCCGCCAGTGAAATCAACGACTTGGCGGCGCCCACATCACCGTCATCTGCAGGGACGTGCAGGAGAGCGTTGGCGAGAGTCACGCAAAAGTCACGCAACGCGGGCGACGCCTCGCGCAGTTCCGTTTCGGCGACCAACGGAACATTGGTACGCGTTTGTCCAGCTGTCCAGCGTCTGGCAGACGCTGCGACCGGGTATCCGGCTTCGCAGAGTCAAGGCCCGCATGCAGTCGGCACATCGCGTCGAACGCGGTGCGCAGCTTGGCGCTGACGGAAGGCAGGCATCCCCACCACCACACACAGGCACAGCATGATGTCCCTAAAGAGCTCGTGATGGGGCCCTCTTTAGCGCATCGTTCGCGTGCGTGCCGCCAGGGACGGATCAACGGCACATCTGGGGATGACCTCATGGCATTGGAGGTACCCAAAGCGGAAGTGACTCTGGCATGGCTGGAGGCACGCATGGACAACGCGTCGACGCTGGAAGAAGCTTTCCACGCGGAAACTCTCAAGGCGCTTGGCGAATTCCTGAACGACAACGCAATGCGCGGCGGGACGAAATTCTATGGATTGGTCGGCGCCTGCTCGCTGAGCATCGAGCGGTACATTCGGCCGCAGAACGCCCCTGACGGCTTGAAGCAGGTTTTCGATCGGTTGCGTGAGAACGCGCTGGAACTGCTGGCCCTTCACGGAATGCCTTGCGACGAGATCCCGGGGCTTCAGCAGGCGCAACTGAGAGAGCTGTTCCAGGACAAAAGCCGTTGGAATGTTTCCAACGCGTAGTCAACCTATTGGTGCAGGGCTCGACGTTCACCTCCAACTGCCCGATGCGGCAATTTCGCCTCGCATCGTATCAATCGCAAGTTCCGCGGAACTGATCGTCAATCCAAACCACTGACCGAACAAGCCTGCCGCCCCTGGGTTCGCCAGCACGCAATGGTGCCTCGGCACGTGAGGCGCGTACGGAGATCACGGTATGCAGAACGCAACGATCGAAAACGGGCGTCCGGCGCCGCTTCCGCAAGAAACGCCGAACGAGACATCGTCGCAGTCGAGCAGTCGCTTCGGCTTCGCATCCGGCGGGCAGCCACCTGTCATAACGCAAGAAGGACTCGAGGAAGCTGCCTTTGCAATGCGCTCGGGGCCATCGACCGGTGGCGGAGACAGGTTGATCGATCGCTTGCGGTACATGTTCTCGTTCGGTAGAGGTCGGTCATCCTACGAGCCCATGGCCACCGGATCGCACCCCAGCTCTGACGAGTGGCCGCCCGATGGCAACTGGTTGCACGAAGGCGGCCCATCTGAAAACGACTGGGGAAGGATGCCTGACGGCGAACCAGATGAAACCTGGGGCTTCGTCTCGGGGGATGATCGATGGAATGAACATGTCCCCGCTGGGGAATACGCACCAACCGAAGACTGGGCGAAGACGACGGACATCACGCCCTTGATCCCGTCCCAAGCCGAAGCCTCACCGGCCAGCAGCGAGAGCTCGTACCAGACCCTGGTGGACTTTGACCTCACGGTCGGACTGAACCTGTCGGCTCTGTACAACTTGCTCGGCAAGGCGCTGCATGATGACTACGAACACTCGCCGCCCGTGCGTTCGAACTGCTGGTCGCCTGATCCAGGTGTGCAGAGGCAGGAAATGACGTCGGCCGAATACGTCGGCCGCCTGCATGCCAGCGTCAAGCAGTGCAAACCTCCGCGCCTCGGTGAGGCAACCGACGCTGCGTCGTGGGAGCGGTTCGAGTTCGTGTCGAAGGAACTGGGGACGCTGCTTGCCGGCAAGCCCCCGCGCAACGCGCGGAGCGAGACGGCAGACCTCTTGTCGAGGTTGAAAGCCGGGCTTGCGCAAGCCCGACCGCGCGTGACCGATGAAACCGCATGCGCAGCTCTCGCGGTCTGCGAGCAGAAGGCGCGTGCGCTGGTGGTCGACGTGGCCATGTCGGACGCCCTCACCGGCCGGGCGCTGGTGTCGTTTCTGGAGAAGGTCTGCGGCAACGACATGCAGGCGATGCTGAAGTGCACGATTGAACTGGCGCCCGCGCGCCAGACGGAAGTGTTCGACGGCAGCAGCAAGCTGCGCACGGCCCTGCGCATCCGTTCGGGCATTCGCGGCGAGCTGGCCAACGCGGCGGGCAAGGTCTTCCATCCGCGCCAGCTCGGCTTGAGCATGCCGTTGTCGCAGGCCGCTGAAGGATGGGCCTACGCCGCCATCCATTCGCGGCGCGGCAGCATCAAGAACAATGCCCTGGAGCGAATCGAAGAGCACCTCAGCCCGAAGTTGCCGACCAGAGCGGGCCTGGTCCGCCTGAAGAACAGGGTCGTGAAGCCGGTGCCGCAGCCGCTGCATGAATTCTGCGGAAGCGTCGTAGCTCTACTGGGCGAGGGCGCCCCGTTCATGGAGAGACACGCCGAGCGGGCGGGAGGGTTCGTCAAGGCAGAGTCAGAATGGCTCACCGACAAAGACAAATCGCGGATTCTCGCCTCCATGCTGATCTGTCGTGCCGCCATGAAAAGGGCCGGAACCGATACGGCAGGGGTCGACGGGCACCCATGTGCATGGCTCGATGAGCTGATCGATTCGATGGGCTTGCACATCCCCGAAGCGCTTGTCCAAATTCGAGACGACCAGGTTGCCGCGGCGATGCTGCCTTGGTTGTGCGGCTACGTGAAGGAACTGCTGGCGCCTGCGCTGAAGTTGCGCAATTTCGTCCGGCAGATACACGGCGTCGCGACTTCGATGCCCGCCGGGCCGCGCAGGGACATGCTCCTGCAGGCACTTCTCGAAGCCAAGGAATCCCTTCCCCGTGATCACCCCTCCCGACTGCTCATCAACAGCGCACTGAGAAACGCCGGCCAGGAATGGGCCAACCGCACCGGGCGGCCGCAATTGATCCATGAGATCAAGAAGGAGGAACTCCGCCTGTATCCGAAATTGATCGCGAGCGGTCATGCGTTCAAGAAACATGTTCAGGGCAAACACAACCGGTGCGGCAAGCAGTTCGATCAACTGATCGGCAGCGGGGGAACCAAGGAAGAACGCCGTCAGCGCTACGAAAAAATCATCCGTGACACCATGCAGGCGCCGACAGACCTGTATATCAACTTGAACCACAACCAGTACCTCTATGCCGAAACCACCGGTGTCCAAATCGCCCTGGACCCGATACGAGGCCACGGCGGCACCGCCCATACCTGCACCGCCAGCGACTGGGCGCGAAAGGTGCGCGCAATGCCGTGCACGAAGCTGCCCAGCGATACGTATGCCAATTTGCCGACAGCCGCAGAAACGGCCGTGCGGCCAGCGCAAACCGCCACCTGAATGGGCGGTTCAGCCGCAAGAACGGCTTGAAGCGGGAACGGTTTGGCGCAGCAGGCCAGGTTCAGTACCAGCTGCGGACGTGACTATCGGCGCCGCCGGCGAGCCCACGGTGAAGCGAATCGGCATGCAGGACGTGTCGGCCCCCGCGCTCGCGCTGTCGTCGGCCGTGCACAACGGCATCGAGCCGGCGCGCTGCTCGATGTGCTGCGCAAGATCGACGTGGACGGACTTCACCCGCCACTTCGGACCGCGCTCGGGTGACGACCCGAAAATCCGCAACGCCAAACAGCGCTACCGGCTGACGATCTTTGCTCTCGGCACGGGCTGGCCGTGAAACACGGCTGCGCGTCACATGGTCAACCAGGTCGGCACGCATCGGATGTCGTATGCCGACCGGCGCCACATGGGACTCGAGCAGTTGGACGCGGCGTACCGCGACATGTCGGAGCTGTACTTGCGTCTGCCACTGCCCAATGTTGGATGACGGCACCCAGTTCGACGCCGACGGCATGCAGACGATTTCTATGACAAGAATCTGTCGGGGTCGCGATGCATTTCCGGTATCGCATGATGGGCGCCGTCGCGTACCGGCACTCATCAGGCCGGCTCGACTGGCTACCTGCCATCCATTCAAGAGTGGTGCGATGAAGTCGCTGCTTGAGCCACTGTCTGCGGGTCAGCTTGGAGCGCCAGTTTCGCGGCTCGCATCTGGTCTGAGGTCGCCTTGGCGAAGAACGCTTCGCGCAGTCGCTCCAGGCGCTGGCCTTGCGGCAGGTTGCACAGCATGTCCGTGATCTCGACGGCCAGTTCGTCGTTCCATTCCATGGGCAGAAATCGGGTAACCATTTCGGCGAGCAGCCTGAGGGCCAGGCTTGTCGCCTTCTGCTCCTTCGCGAGGTGGCCCCCCGCCGTGTACAGCGAATTGAAGCGGTCGCGACCGCCATGAGGGCGGGCAAGATTCCGCCTGTGAGAAGGGCCCCCGGAACCATGACTATGGCCATGGCGCGCATCTCCGACGTAAAACTGGAGAAGCTGCGCACAGGCCCGACCGCCACAGCTCGCACCAGGCTCCTCTCATGAGGTTTCGAGGGAAGCTGCCTTACTGTGCGGCATGCGGCATTGGCGATCTCGACACGGTCCTCGTCCGAGACGCGGAGAGTTGACGATAGACCCATAGTCCCTGCACACCAGTGCGACGTTGAACTTGTCGCGCATACCAAATTCCTTTGCGATCTGAGTGGCGAGCTCTGGGGATTCCCAGGGGATGTCTTGCGTAGGGTCCGCCGCCCCGAGGCTTGGACGACGCGTTTGCTCCGAGACTGCGGCGACAGTGGTGGCGGGCCGCTCTTGCGTAATGCTGCTCACCGCTTCGAAACGAGGTGGGATATTGAGAAGGTTCTGCTGGATGACCGGCGCCAAGGTTGGGCGCTCGATCGAAATGCGGTGTGAATCCCACTCACCCGTACGTGGCTGATCACCCCAGGTCGAGCCTCCTGCCGACGATGCCGTTGTCGTAATCGATGGGATGTTGCCGTCTGCCACGCAGTCGTCTCCTCTTTGGGTTCCGAGGTCCGCGACTCGGCAATGCCTCCGCCGGCGCCGCCTGACGCGGGTAGTGTCGGTCCTGCCGGACTATCCCTTCATGCCTTTTGTAGGCTGAATGCGCAAGCAGTTCGGCCAACGCCGGTACGACCTCGAAGCGCGACCTGGTGTGTTTTCATGAGCACCAGTTCAGCTTGATGACGATGCTGTTTTCGCTAATAAGCCTTATCGCAATAGACAACATTCCTGTCATCCAAGTGCCGGACCGCCCAACGCTCCTAGCAGAGTCAGCGACCGAGGCAGATTGCACCCTTCGCGCGCGTTACGAAATTCCCGACGCAAAGCGGAAATCCTCACCAGTACGAAGCCACGCGGAGTTTCCCGATTGCGTGACGAGATCGGTGCTGTCGAGAATCGCAAGGAAGGAGAACGGGCCACCCGTCAAACCTGCGGCGATCGGTATTCCGGCGATTCACTGGCGGTCGAGCTTCATCGAGGGTCCAAGCGTGGACAACGCACAAGTTTCATGAATCGCACCCTGTGCTATGGACCTTGCCGAGCCGCTCCAAGTGGCGCCGCTCGGCAACTGGTAAGGCAGCGATGGCAACTGAACAGCGTAGTTGTTTTCGCGCGAATGTCCGCCAACTGGCCATCGGCGCGGACGAGCCAGAAGGCCCAGTCAAGATGCGCTAGCCAGGCGGTTGCCTGAATCGATCACATCGGCCGCTCGGGTCGCATACGCGCCACGCTAACAAGTGTGCAGGTATTCAGAGAAGGAAACCAGCTTATGACATATGGAGCGGAATTGCCGACCGTCTCTTACGCCCGACCGTCCTACCGCTGCCTCCGGGACGCGTACGATTCGAGGGTCACCAACGGATGAAGCAGCGGAAGCAGCGCAGGGAACGACTGTCCATCTATTTGGCCAAGGATGGCGCGGCTGAAGACGGTACCATTCTCAAGACCGAAGACGCGCTACCTGCGATCGTGCTGAACACAAGCGGCGCGGTAGTGCGGCTCTTTGTTAAGCGAGAGCGTCCGGGCGCCCCGCCACCGTGGACGGCACTGTTTTCCTCAAGACCAGAGGTACCAGACGGCACGTTCGGCGTTACGCGGACCGTGGGTGCCGCCTTGACAGTGCGACGCAATGGCCGGACGTTTGTCTTGACGTTTGGATCCGGCTTCCACCTCCTCAATACAGAATCGATCGAACGCGACTTTGGTTTGCGTGTCGCCTTGAACTCAGTCGAGCCGAGCAAGCTTCGTAGCGTGGACAAGGCGAGCTATGACCACAATCCCTTGAACTCGCGCACGCAGAGCACGACCGATGTTGACATCTTCGATCTCAACACGGACTCGGAATTGGACATGCTCTACGCAGTTACGGGAGTCTCGCGCGTGCCGCTGTTTGGATCCCATGTGACTGGTCGCGACGCTCTGACGCTGATGGTCGAGACCGGTCTCGATGGCTTCGCGTCGATCCTAGACGAGGCAATCGAGCGATACACGTCCAAGCTGCCGGCGGAGTTCGAGTGGATCGACAACGTCCGCAAGGTCAAGGACACAGAAACGATTGAGATCCTCGACCTACTTCTCAACGACGCGCTTTGCGACAGCGCACAAAGCACCGTTTGGCTGGGAGAGCCTGAGATGGTTGATTGGGAAGGACAGCTAGGGTATTCCTTCGACATGTACGCCAACACGGCCCGCCACGTAGTGCTGCAGTTGAAAGACTTGATCGATCACCTAGAGAAGAAGGGCCGGGACCTCACCGTGGAGACGCTCAAGGCGACATGGGTGCATGTCAATAACAACGACTATCAGTTGGTTCGGGCTTGGTCGGCCTATCGCTGCACCTACGCGGAGGTCTCCGACGGAGACGACAGGTTTCTCTTGCGAAGTGGGATCTGGTACCAGGTCAGTGCCGATTTTGTCAAGACGGTCGATGCCTACCTCTCAGGCCTGCACTCTTACGCCTATGAGTTTCCCGTGTACTCGTATAGCGACGAGGGCGACTACAACGCGGCTGTTGCGAAAGAGGACAAGGCCATTTGCCTGATGGATAAGAAGAACACAAAGATCGGCGGGCAGTATGACAAGATCGAGTTTTGCGACCTCATTCGCAACAAGACCGATCTGATTCACGTCAAGTTCTATCGCAGTTCCGGAACGCTGAGCCACCTGTTCGCACAGGGATACGTCGCTGCCGAGGCGTTCATCAAGGACGACGACTTCCGTCAGGAACTCAATAGCAAGTTGCCTGTCTCGGTCCGCTTGAACGACGCGGCAGCACGGCCGAACGCCAGCAAGTACTGCGTTGTCTATGCCATCGCTACGAGCAAGAAGTTGCCGGACGAACTTCCATTCTTCTCAAAGGTGACACTGCGCAACGCCTTGCGGACGCTGCGCGCCCTTGGATATGACGTCAAGCTTTCGGCGATCGATGTTGACCCTGCACTGCTGGCGACGAAGAAGTTCAAGCCACACTAGGTCAAGACCAGCTTGTGTGCGCTGCGAGCGCGAATCCGTAGTTGTCGTGTTGCCCGCGAGCTTCCGCCGTGCCTCAAGCACGGCAGGAGATCGCTCTATGATGAAGTCAACGACTTGGCGGCGCCCACATCACCGTCATCTGCAGAAACGTGCAGGGGGCCGTTGGCGAGAGTCACGCAAAAGTCACTTGCGATCCGGGAGGCGCCCACATAAGACCATCCCTAATAGCTGCCGCCGATGCGTCTGCTGAAGTTGTACCCCCTCCCCTCAGAGAAATTGCTGCACCAAGTCCCCGTGGCGACTGGAACTTTCGGTCAGGCCGGTCCACCCAATCGGCACCCAGCCCAAGGAACCCGGCCGGCCAACAGGGAGCAGCACGGTGGCCATCAACAACGACTGCCCTTCCAAAAGGGCCGAACCTTACTCGTGACGGTGCGAAGCAATCGTCCGGAGACCCACGCAATATCGGGCATGGCAGGAGTCCCGTCGTCACCAACCTGTCGGTGAACACCGCCAGTGCCGGCGGTGGCGGTTCGGCCGACCCGAGGTGCTCAAGCAGGAGCTCGCCGAGTTGCGTGCCGCCGTCGCCGATCGCGACAGCCGGCTCGCGCAGGCGCTGACCGATGGCGCCGCCCTGTCCGAACAGCTCGCCGCGCTGCGCGTCGATCTTCAAGCCTCGCGCGAGCGCGAGACACAGTGGCTGGCCGAGCGCGCGTTCGTCCAGCGGGCCCAGGCCGACGGCGTCGCCGCTGCCCAGGAGCGCTACGAAGGCCTGTCCAAGCAACTGCTCCAGGAGACGGCACAGCAACGCCAGGCTGCGCAGGCCGAGCTCGCCCGCATGGCGAGCCAGCAGAAGTTTGCCGACAAGCGCGAGGCGGCCCTGCAGACGCGTCTCGAGCAGCTCGAGACCGACCTGGTCGAGTCGCGCGCTCAGCGCGAGCAAGCCGCCGGCGAGGTGTCGGCGCTGCGCTATGTGAACGCCTCGATGCGCGCGCAGATCGATGAGATCATGCGCGCCGTGCCGACGCCCAAAGCTCCCCCCGTGCCGGGCCTGGCGCGTGGACACAAGCGCCCGACCACAGCGAGCAAGGCGGCCGGCGAAGACCGCAAGAGCACCAAGCGCACCCGGCCATGACGGGCGCGCCCGACACCTTGTCGCGATGGGTCGATCACGGCGTGACGCCACCGCGGCGTTTGCAGCCGAGCGCCGATGGCATTGCCGGCTACCTGGCCGAGGCGCTGGGGCACCCGGTGTACGAACGCTGGACCTGGAAGCGGCTGGTCGATGTCTACGGCGCACTGCCCGACGCTCGGCGCGCCAAACCAACTGTGTGTCGCCTGCTCATCGATGCGCCGGCAGTCATCGAGGTGTGGCAGCGTGGGCGGCTGCGAGTCTTGGCCGAGGATCAGGCGCCAAGCGTGGCGCAGGTCGTGCTCGCGCTGTTGAAGACCCATGGGCGCCGGTTCAAGGCGTCGATGACGCCGCTGGCGCCAGTGAACGACGTGGCGGTGGCCGCACCCGCCGTCGACGGCCTGCCGGTGTCCGTGACCGGCTGGCTGCAGCGCGTCGGGCGCTTCCACAACCCTCACGCCGACACCAACACGCTCGGCGCCGCCGACGACCATGCCGCGGTGGCGGCGTTCCTGCGCGAGCGCGCGACGCGCTCTCGGCACACCTGGCGCGCGTACACCGCCGAACTGCAGCGGCTCGCGCACTGGTGCACGACTCGTGGCCTCGGGCCGCTGTCGGACCTCACACGGCAGGATTTGCTGGCGTACCAAGCGTCGCTACGGCGTCCGGCGTCGGCACCGTCCGCCGAGACTGCTTCCGCCGCACCAGTGTTGTCCGAGCGCTCGCAGTCACGGGCACTGGCTGTGGCCGCGAGTTTGTTCCGCTATTGGCACGACACCGGGTACTCGTTGGGCAATCCGGCGGTGGGACTCTCGGGCGGCGCGCGCTCGCGCGCGGGCTTCACGCCCAAGCGGTTCGTACCGGCGGCGCTGCTGCAAGCCTGCGACGCCTGGGTCGCGCGCAGCGTCGCGATGGACGCCGACTTGGCGCGCTGGCGCCGCGCCGCGGTGTGGACGCTGTACCGCTGCAGCGGGGCGCGCTTGTGCGAACTCGCGTGGAACGAGGCGGTGAACTTGCCGCGGCTGCAGGTCGACGAGCACGGCGACTGGCTAGTCACGGTGCTGGGCAAGGGCGACAAGGAGCGCGCGATCCCACTGCCGCACGCATGCGATGCGGTGCTGCGGTCGTATCGGCTCGCACGCGGCTTGCCGGCGCTGCCGAACTCGCTCGAACACATGCCACCGATCCATGGCGAGAAAGGCGGGCACCTGGGCGCGCGCGGCCTGTACGACGAGGTCAAAGCAGTGCTGCTGGCAGTCGCTGCCGAGTTGGAGTCCGCCGATGCGGCCGGCGCCGCGTTGTTGCGTGCCGTCTCCCCGCACTGGCTGCGTCACGCCTACGCGCGCACGCTGGTCGTCGATCAACGAGTGCCGCTGCCTGCCGCGCAGGCCTTGCTCGGGCACGCCTCGGTGCAGACCACCGCCGCCTACGCGAAGACCGATCTGTCGCAGTTACGCGAATTCGTGGAAGCGGGGTTCGGGGCATCCGCCGCCCGGTGACGTGAACGCGGGCCTGCACTTCGTTTGCGCTCCTCTGACTCGGAAATTTCTCCAAGCCGCTGGAACCGACGAACTGCTCGGGCCACTTCCCCGGTGCCGCCGCGCGATCGGCGGCATTTCAAGGGTCTTGGAGATTTTCGGCTCGTTGCGGTGCAGAACCGGCTACAGCAATCCGAAGGGCCCATACGCCAGCACAAAGAAAGAAGCAGCGGTAGCCCCATGAGTGGAAACGGAATCAACCTTGACCTGCGCACCTCGGACGAATCCATGCGCATTCAGACGGGTCCGACGGAGCCAGTTGTGCGGCATGGAGGCGCGGCTCAAAGGCAGCAAACGATCACAACACCGCCACGCGCCCCGCGCGAGGCTGGATGCTTCGGGCTGGGCTTCTTGGCCTTTCTCAATTGCATGAGGCCCAAGGTCCACGATGGCATTGACGATGACGCTGCTTCTACCCGCTCGCACTCGCCGAGCACGCCTCCCAACGCGCACTTCATCGTGGGACCAGGCAGCAGCGTTCCGGACATGGATCGCCTGCCGCTCCATCCAGCACTATTGGACTTGTCCGGCTCGTTGCCGGTCGCTGTTGCTGCCCACCAACCCGGCCGGGTGAGGCTTGCACGACCTGGCGAACAGAAGCAGCCTGCGATGCACGTCAAGGCATCCACTATGAGACAGTTGGACGTCGCGCAGAAAATCATCGAGAGAATCGGCGGCGATCCGTCGGTGCGCATGGCAAACCAGTTGAGCGACGTCATCGAGACCAAGGGTGAAAGCTGGGCCCGGCTCCAGAACATGGTCGATGGTACAAGAAGTTCTACGATGTCCCGCCGCTCGACCCACGTGTCCTGGCAGAGAATGCCCTGGCCTTTAAGGCCTATGACTGCATCCACGTCAATGCCCGGGCATTCGTGGAACTGGTGGCGCAGGGAAGTGACGTGCCAGTGTTCTTTGTCCGCAGTGGCAGCCACGCGTACGTGCTCATCGGTAGTATCGAAGAGCCGGGTGCACGAGAAGAAGACCTCGTCGTGCTCGATCTTTGGCCGCGCTTTCCGATGGCGCACACGCTCAAGGACGCACGTCAGAAATTTCCTCTGATAGGGGAGCATGAAGAACCTGCCGCGTATGCCGCCAGGCTCGAGCAGTCAAACTGGACGATGTGCGGCTGGCGCCCAGGACAGACCGATTTCCTCGATGGTTGCGATGTCTCCGGGCAGGCGATCATGAACAGTCATGGTGTCCGATTCGACGATGCCGGCGAGGCTGACGAGACCGGATCCGATGCCGGGCTGCATGACTGGGACGCGGAGGTGCTGCTCGAAGGATCGCTCGAACCGATGGTGCATGAGACGAATTCTGCCGACAAGCAGCCCCGCCTCGCGCAGTTCGACCCCGAGCAGTACCTCTCATCCAGGCTGGGGGGTGAGGACCCGTTGCGTGCCCTCCTGCCCAAGATATGGAATGAGTGGCTGTTCTCGACCGAGCACGCAAGCCGGTCGTATGTCGCCGAACCTCAGGCGGAACCTGTCTCCTTCAACGAGTATCGGCAAGATCGGTGGGACGCATGGCAGGACGCGATCGCGCAACTGCGCATCCAAGATTCGCAGACTGGGATCGCGGTATCGACGCAGGAGGCGTTTCTTGACGTGCCCCGGGGGTATGCCACCGCCACATGACAAGGCGTCCGGCGAGTTAGGTTTGCAAAGGGGGCTGCTCCGTTCTTCGCTCATGCCGAACGCCAGCGCGCCGAGCCCGCCCGGACCACCGAGCTGGGAAGGATGCGCTCGGCGTACTTCTCCACCGCAAAATCGAACGTCCCGCGCAGGTTGACGCTCTCGATGTTGGTCGGCGCGATGCGCCGCAAGTCGTCTGCGCTCGGCTCGCCACCACCAGCGCGAATGCGCTCCAGCGCGGCCTGCATGTGCCCCGCGTTCCAGGCCATCACGATGTTGCACATCAGGCTCAGCGCCGAGGCCACCCCGACGAGCGACTCGTCGCGCTTGGCCAACTCGTTCGGAATCATGCCGTCGTGGATGGCGCGCTGCAGCGTGTGCATCGACTCGCCGCGGTTGAGCACGTGTTGAATCTCGCCACGGAACGACGGGATCAGGAAGTAGTCGACCAGGAAGATGGAGCACAGCATCATGCCCATCTGCACGCCGGCGTCGTAGCGCAGTTGCCCGCTCGCATCGCTGCCGTAGCGCTGCAACAACTGGTCCGCCGAGCACTGCCCGGTGGCCACCGACGAGGCGATGCGCACATGCCCGTCATAGGCCGCCTCGATCTGCGACTCGACGATGTCGCAGTGGAGAATGGTCTTGAGCGCCGGCGCCACCGTGAAGCCCACGGGAGCATGCAGGCGCCGGCTCCTCAGGTCCGCAAGCCTCGGGCACAGGTCCAGGTGCAAGTATTTCGCCAAGGCCATCGCGAAGTGCGTATAGCCGTGCGTGTCTACAGAAAGCATGCCGATGTCCTCGACCGCGGTCTGGCGAATCACGCCTTCGATCGCGGCGCCGGCCTGCCTCTGGTTGAGCACGATGGGCTGGTCATAGACGAAGCCCCAGCGGTCCAGCGCGTGCGTGTAGATGCCGATCGAGGCGGTCTTGCGCCGCGGATCGGCTCCCGCCTTCCAACTCGCCCTCGGCGTCTGCAGGCTCATCATGTCCGACGAAGCCAGGTCGCCGCGGCCCCAGTGCTGCGCGATGTCGAAGCTGTGCAGGTACTGCAGCACGGCGTCGCTGGCCGTGCGCAGCTTGCGCTCGTCGCACAGGCGCTTGGTCATCTGGCGCGCCGCCTCCGCGCTGACACCGGGCATCATCCGCGCGACCTGCGACGCCGACATCGACGTGCTCAGCGCGAGCACGCCGGCGTAGGCAAGGAGCAGTTCGGTGCGGTTGTGGGGTTCGCGCCCGAGCAGCAGCCAGCTGAAGCGCACCTTGCTGTCGATGTGCAGCATCATGTCGGCGATCTGGCCGGGCCCGCGCTCGGCGAACAAGGCCCGCCGCAGTTCGGCCACGCGCAGCTCTTCCGGGCTCGGAGGCTGTTTCTCCAGATGCATGCCGTCGTCGTCGATGCTCACCTTGCCTGATTCGGCGGCGTCAGCGAACTGCTCGAGGCGTTTCTTCAGAAGTTCCGTGATCGGCCCGATGAATTCCTTCGGGTCCTGGGGCAGTTTGCGGTGCCCGTAGTGGTGGTTGCGCTTGGCCTGCCACTCGGCCTCCGGTATCAGCAGCGCGGCATGGCCGAGGAACTGGAAGCTGTGCGACAGGTGCACCGAGCCGTTGCGCAGCGCCACGCGCAGCTTGAACAGCGTCGCCCACTCGAAGGCGTTCAAGGCCTTCTTGCGGTCGTCGGCAGCGATGGCGTCGCGCCAGCGGCGACCGAGGTCGATGCGGGCGACCTGCGGCAATTCGCTGGTCGGGCCGGCGTACACCTCGCGCAGAACCTTGAGCGCTTCGATGACGGGGTGCTCGCCCTCGGATTCGAGCGGCAGGTCCAGCAGCTTGCCCAGCACCGCGCGGGCCTGCTGCGGATGATCGACCAGCCAGGCGCGCGCCAATGCAGCGCGGCTGACCTTGACTTCCTGCAGCGTCGCATCGGCCATCGTGCACAGCTGCGTCCTGAGCTCCTTGTAGGTCAGCTCGGTGTCGGTGGCCAGGCCGCGCACCGCCTGGGCGAATTCGCGAAGCCGCGCCTGGGCGTCGGCGACCTTGGGCGCTGTCTCGGCAGCCGCCTTGTTGGCAGTCCTTCTGATCCACCGTCGCAGCATGATCAGCACCTGGTCGGAGGCGGTGCACAGCGCGTGACGCACAAAGCAGCCGACTTCGAGCGTACGGCGCGTCGACGTGACGCGCTTGCTGACGGAGGGTGGCCGGTTGGCGCAGCGCCTGCCGTAGTAGCGCACGGCGGCGTCCTTGACGGCGTCCGGCCAGCCGGCATGTGCGCCGAGGCTGCGCAGATGTTCGATCCTCTCAAAGCACTCGCTCATCTGAACGGTGGACTGCTTGCGCGGCGTCGTCCACAGCCACGTCTGCGTCGGCGTGCCGTCGTCGCGGGTTGCCGTAAGCGCCTTGTCCCACTCGGCGAGGCGCTGCGCGCCGTAGGCGCGCGTGAGGGCCTCGGTCAGCTGCGCCTCTTGATCCCGGTGCGCCTCGGCGATGAAGCGTTTGATCTCGCGATCGGCGATGAGCAGGATGCGGTGCTCGTAGAACCAGCGCTTGAGTTCGTGCAGCAGCGACGTGCTGCCGGCACGGCCGGCGATGGTCTCGCGGAGCCAGCGCACGACATAGCGGCGCTGGGAAGCCAAGTTCCGTGCAGGCCACCTGCTGATGGTCATAAAGGGTCTGACCGCGTTTGGTATAGAGCGACCGCAGGCTCGCAATCTCCGGCGGCGAGACGCCGATTTGCTCACCGATGTGGCTCCAAAGGCGCTTGGGGATGCGCTCGAAGACATCGAGCGTGCGGCCGGTCATGCGGACGAAGCCCAGGTGCAGAGCGACGGCGAGTCGGTGCAATGGCTGCCGGCGTACGTCGATGCAGCGTCGCTCGGCCGCGCTGTACGAGAAGAAGGTCGTCAGTTCGAAGTCTTCAAGGCCGGGCGGTATGTCGCGCAGCCCGAGGTATGGGGTTCGCCAGTGCTCCACCGCTTCTCCTCCTTGCTATTGGCGGGGCGGCGACGATAGCCGGAAGAAGTCGAGCGCGCAACGGTTGTGGGGCGGAGGGTCAGGAAAACCAGGATCCATGCGGGTTCCAGCGGGTCGCACCCCGCAAAGCCGCATGAATCCTGGGGGTTGCTATCGTTGTAGAGCGCACGACAAACAAGGGGACCCCATCTTGGGCCTGGCGCGCAGGATCGACGAAGCATGATTTCGCGCGAGACCCCAGTGCGAGCACGCGAAATCTCAGTTCTTCGGGGATGCAGACAGACGCCTCGACAGCGATCCTCAAGAGGATGACGCCTCTGTCCGGACAACGGACGAACCAGCCGTGGCCCTCGGCATGCCAACGCAGGTTGACCTCCAGGAGCGTACGGAGCACCGCAGGTGGTTCATTCCCAGAAATGCGCGGCAGCTCGCAGTCGATGAGGAGCGCGTCCCCCGAAACGTCGAGATGCACCGAGAACCGCACTCCGCCAATGACAAAGTGGAGTGGCTCGCCGCTGGCATCCCCATCTGTGAGTGGCGGTCAGGATCCGCGCTTATTCGGCGGTGAGGCGGCGGTTTTGGCCGAGCGGCGCTGAGGTGCCGTTTCGTCCGCGCGGCGGTGAGGCGGCGCTTTCAGCATTGAACGTCGCGAGGTAGTGTCGTCATGCAGGCCGCCCTGCAGGGCGGCCTGCATGACGCGGCGGCGTGGATCGGCATCCGCACTGAGGTAGAACGCACGGCGTGCCCGAGTGGTAGGCGGGCACGGCGGCGGCCGTTTGCGTGGCAGCTTCAGAACCGTTCGCCGTGCCCTACACCGCGCTGTGGCAGCGGGATGCCCTCGCAGTGTAGGCGCCGGTCGGGTCGCACGGCGATGCACCGCTGCCACTGGCGTGCCTCGGGAGTCCTCCCGAGGAGCCAGGCAACTGACCGAGCATCCCGCCCGTCTGTTCGTGTGCGCGCGTTGTCGCGCCCAGGTGCTGCTGTGTAGCCGCTGCGATCGCGGTCAGCGCTACTGCGGCCGCGCATGCTCGCGCGCCGCGCGCCTGCAGGCGCGACGGGCCGCAGGCCGGCGCTACCAGGACAGCCGTGCCGGCCGCATGACCCACGCAGCGCGTTCACGCCGCTGGCGCCAACGGCGGCGCGAGCGCGTCCGCGACGATGCCGCCGCCGAGGGAGGCGGCGTTCTCCACTTCGTGACGCATCAGGGTAGCCCGGCACCTGCCCCCGATGCTCCACTGGCCGCACACGAGCAAGCCGGCGAGGACGGCAAGGCGGTGATCGCGCCGCACTGCCGCCGCTGCGCCGCGGTGTTGCCGCCCTGGGTCCGCCAAGGCTTCCTTCGGCACGGCATGCGGCGATGGCCGGCTCGCGTGATCGTTCCTCACCCTTGAAGGAGTTCTCGTTGGTCATCTCCGCCGACCTGTGCGCCAGGATCCTGCGCCTGTACAAGGCCGAGCGCTGGCGCGTGGGCACCATCGCCCGGCAACTGCACGTGCACCGCGACACCGTGCAGCGCGTCCTCGCGCAAGCCGGTGAGCCGTCGCAGGCCTCGCCGCTGCGGCCCAGCCGCGTCGATCCGTACCGCCCGCTCATCCTGCAGACGTTGCAAGCTTCCCCACGCTCACCGCGGCACGGCTTTACGCCATGGTCAGTGAACGCGGCTACCGCGGCAGTCCGGATCACTTTCGGCACCTCGTCGCCGGCATGCGCCCGCGGCCGCCGGCCGAAGCGTATCTGCGGCTGCGCACGCTGCCGGGCGAGCAGGCGCAAGTCGACTGGGGCCATTTCGGCTACCTGCAGATCGGTCGGGCCCGCCGGCCGCTGATGGCCTTCGTGATGGTGCTGAGCTACTCGCGGAGCATCTTCCTGCGCTTCTTCCTCGACGCCCGGATGTACAGCTTCCTGCGCGGCCATGCCGAAGCGTTCGCTTCGTTCGGCGGCTGCCCGAGGGTGCTGCTGTACGACAACCTCAAGAGCGCCGTGCTCGAGCGCGTCGGCGACGCCATCCGCTTCAACCCCGAGCTGCTGCGCTTCGCCGCCCACCATGGCTTCGAGCCGCGGCCCGTGGCGGTCGCCCGAGGCAACGAGAAGGGGCGGGTCGAGCGCAGCATCCGCTACATCCGCGACGCCTTCTTCGCCGCGCGCCAGTTCGTCGATCAGCAGGACCTGAACACCCAGGCCATGGCCTGGGTCGCCGGCCCGGCCTCGGACCGCCCCTGGCCCGAGGACCGCAGCTTGAGCGTGCGCCAGGCGTTCGACGCCGAGCGACCGAGCTTGATGGCCTGCCCGAGCATGCCTATCCGCTCGACGAGCGCGTGGTCGTGCAGGTGGGCAAGACGCCGTACGCGCGCTTCGACCTGAACGACTACACGGTGCCGCACACGCACGTGCGGCGCACGCTCTCGGTGCTGGCCGACGATCAGCGGGTGCGCGTGTTCGACGGTGTCCAGGAGATCGCCAACCACTCGCGCAGCTACGACAGCGGCGCGCAGGTCGAGGATCCACCCCACATCCAGGCATTGGTCGAGCACAAGCGCCAAGCGCGCGCCCATCGCGGCGTCGATCGGCTGTCGCATGCCGCACCGGCTGCGGCACGACTGCTCGAACGCGCCGCCGAGCGTGGCCACAACCTGGGCGCCATCACTGCCTCGCTGCTGCGCCTGCTCGATCGTTATGGCGCCGTGGCGCTGGAGGCGGCCATCATGGAAGCCCTTGCCCGGGACGTGCCGCATCCGAACGCCGTGCGCCTGGCGCTGGAGCGCGCTCGCGAGGAGCAAGGCCAGCCACCGCCCACAGCGCTATGCCTGAGCGAAGCCGTTGCACGCCGCGATGCCCCGGTCCGTTCCCACGCGCTGGCCTCGTACGACGAGATCATCGAAGCCGCCCAACCGCAAGGAGATCTTGATGAGCAGTGATGCACCGATCAATGCCACCGAGCTGAGGGCACAGGCCTCAGCCATGCGCCTGCATGGGCTGCTGGCACACTGGTCCGAGGTGATGGCCGAGCCAGAGGCCGCCTGGCGCGTGGCGCAGTGGCTGGGCTGGGAGGTCGCCCTGCGCAGTCAGCGCAGCCTCGAGCGCCGCGTGCGCGCGGCCCACCTCGGGCAGTTCAAGCCGATCGCCGACTTCGACTGGGACTGGCCCGAGCAGATCGACCGCG
>DASUZE010000032.1:0-40151 GCA_036377015.1 Piscinibacter sp.
CGATGCCATCAAGGCCGCCCCCGAGATGCACACCGCCGTGGACACCAGCTTCATCACCGGCATCGGCAGCGTCAACGACCGCATGCTCATCCTGATGGACATCGAGGCGCTGATGAGCAGCGCCGACATGGGGTTGATCGAGAGCGCCACGCATTGACGACGGTGCGATCCCGGGTTGCACCCGGGCTACCAGACACAAGGCCCGCATGTCGCGGGCCTTGTGCTTGATGGGTCTCTCTTCTGTCACCTTCGCGACAACGACATTCACATGAAGAACCTCTCTCTCGCCACCAAGCTCTGGATTCCCTCGATCGTGCTCGGCGTCATGGTCGTCGCCATGACCAGCGTGTCGGCCCTTCGCACGAGCAAGCTGCAGGCGGCCGCCTCGGCCGAACAGTCGGCGCAACAGGCGCGGCTCGAGCAGAGCTCGCGCTGGATGGGGCTGGCCGAAGCCAACGCCGCCCGCGCGCTCGCGACCGCCCTCAGCACCGACGCGGCCCTGGCCGATCAACTCAAGGCCGAGGCCGACGCCAGCAGCGCGCGCATGGCCGAGATCCGCCGGCAGCTCGACGCCGGGGCACAGGGCGCCGACGAGCGCGCGGCGCTTGCCGCCATCGGACAGCAGCAGCAGGCCTTCGCGGCCGAGCTGGCCAAGGCGCAGGAGTTCAAGGCCGCGGGCCAGGCAGCGCAGGCGCAGCAGCAGGTCAACGACGCCGCGCGTCCGGCGCTGGCCGGCCTGCTGCGGGCCCAGCAGGCCCTGGTCGCGATGCACGAGCAGGGGGCGCGCGCGCTGCGCGACAAGTCGGGCGCCGAGCGCATGCGCACGGTGTGGATCGTGTCGGGCGTGATGGGCTTCCTGGTCGCGCTGATCGCGCTGGGCACCTGGTACCTGCAGCGCACCATCTGCCGTCCGCTGAAGCAGGTGGTGGAGGTGGCGCAGTCCATCGGGGCCGGCGACCTCGGCGTGAAGATCGCCGCCGACCGCCACGACGAGATCGGCGAGGTGCTGCGCTCGCTGGCGCACATGGCGCAGTCGCTGGCGCGGCTGGTGGGGGAGGTGCGCCGCGGCGCCGACAGCATCAACACCGCCAGCGCCGAGATCGCCACGGGCAACCACGACCTGTCGGCGCGCACCGAGCAGACCGCAGGCAGCCTGCAGCAGGCGGCGGCGGCGATGGACCAGCTCACCGGCACCGTGCGCCAGAGCGCCGACTCGGCGCGCCAGGCCAACCAGCTCGCGGCGTCCGCCGCCGAGGTGGCCGCGCGCGGCGGCACGGTGGTGTCCGAGGTGGTGAACACCATGGACGACATCAATGCGAGCTCGAAGAAGATCGCCGACATCATCGGCGTGATCGACGGCATCGCGTTCCAGACCAACATCCTGGCGCTGAACGCGGCGGTGGAAGCGGCGCGCGCCGGCGAGCAAGGCCGCGGCTTTGCGGTGGTGGCGGGCGAGGTGCGCAGTCTCGCGCAACGTTCCGCCGAAGCGGCCAAGGAGATCAAGGCGCTGATCGGGGCCAGCGTCGACAAGGTCGAGTCGGGGTCCAAGCTCGTCGGCGACGCGGGCCAGACCATGCAGGAGATCGTGAGCTCGGTGCAGCGCGTGACCGACATCATCGGCGAGATCACCGCGGCCGCGTCCGAGCAGAGCGACGGGATCGGGCAGGTCAATGCGTCGGTGGTTCGGCTGGACCAGATGACGCAGCAGAACGCGTCGCTGGTGGAGCAGAGCGCGGCGGCGGCGGAGAGCTTGAAGGATCAGGCGGGAAGGCTGGCGGAGGTGGTGAGCGTGTTTCGGATTGCCGGGGGGTGAACGATCGGTTGCGTAGCGCATTGCCTGCCGCTAGTTGAGTTCTTGCGCATCTGCTCATTCGGGCCGGCGGCGGAAGCCCGCGAAAGAGCATTGGACGCAACAAATGCTCTTCGCATTTCGCTAGCTGGCGACACTGACCTGCTATGAAGAGCACTTCTGGAGGCCTGTTCAACGGAGCCACACGTTTGGCTCAAGCGCCGATGCCTAACCCTTCCATCCAGCGGACGTCCAACATCAGGCTTCGCCTGCTGTTGGCCGCTCCTCATGTCAAACGTTAGGCTTCCGAATACGCCTCCTTCAACCCCAGATGCTGGGCGAACGGGACGAAATCGCGGTCCGAGTGAAGCAAGGTCAGTCGATCTTGAATGCAGCGCGTCGCTATCACCGCGTCAATCGTCTTGCGAATCGTGACTCCCTTTGTGCGCAGCACTCGGTAGTTCTCGGCTGCTTTCAGAGCCAAGTCGTAGCCGCACAGGTCAATGCGAGTGAACGCGTCAAACACGTTCCTGACCAGCTTGAACTCCCTGTCTTCGCGTACGCCCTGCAGCACTTCGGCGGCAATCAAGTCACCAACCGCGAGCGGAGTGCGGCCCAGAACCGAGTCAAGAAACGCAACCTGCGGAGTGTCGGCAGCGCGGAAGTAGTCAATCCAGACGCTGGAGTCGACAAGAATCACTTGTCCGTCCTCATGGCGTCCAGGTCACCTTCCCAGGCAATCTTGCCGCGCAACTGCCGAGCTTTCTCTTGCGCGCGCAACTGCACAAGCGTCCTCAACCCCAGCTCGACCGCTTCCTTCTTGGTCTTGGCTCCTGTTGCGCGAAGAGCATCCTTCATGAGCCTGTCGTCGATCTCGATGTTCGTTCGCATGGTGTGTACCTCACAGGTTTGCGGTACACATCGTACCATCGTCAGCGGGCCGCGCGCCGTAGCGCACGTAGAGCGCATGAGCGACGCCGAGTACCAAGGGTTTCCAAAGTGCATGGATGAGTACGCACGGCTCGTGAGAGAGGACAACCCGCCACTGCCTGAGGCCAGGCCGAACAAACCCTGACCATGATTCGGTCGCCACGCCCCGCGACCACGCCTCCCGGGTTGCACCCGGGCTACGGATGCCGACTGCGTCGCTTGAACCCCGATTCACGCTGGCCGCGCAGCGCCAGCACGAACACCACATCGATGTCGCTCACATACCGATAGAGCGCGACATGACCACGGGCAGCGTGCCCGATGACGAGCTCCCGCTTGCCACCCTTGACCTTGCGCCCGATGAGCGGGCTGTGCGCCAGAATCTGAATGGCGTCGACGATCTCGACGATGCGCCCTGGCGCGTCTTGCACATCGAACTGGGTCAGGTGATCGAAGATCCGGTCGAAATCCCGCAGGACCTCCGGCGCCAGCTCGATTCGCGTCACGCGCGATGTCAACGCTTCAACTTGCGGGCGGCCGGCTTGCGGGGAGTCTCACCGCGTGCCCGCGCCGTGACGTAGCGTTTCGCGTCGTCCCAGGCGACCGTCTTGCCGGTGTCGAGCAGTTTCGCCCACCGCTGGTCGGCGACCCGGTGAAACTCCTCCTCCAACTCTGCCTGCTCGACGGTTCGCTCGATGGCCTCGAGGATGAATGCATGGGCAGTCGTTCCCGATCGCTCAGCCGCCGCGGCAACGCGCGCTTTCAGGGCGTCTTCCAGCCGGATCGTGGTCGTACTCAAGGGGGGCTCTCGGTGCTGCGGGTCGGTCGGTAGCACCATTGTGCTACAGATCGTCGGCGGACTGGCCGAAGTTGCTGGGCGATGCCCCGTCCCTATTGACGGAGCTTATGGCTGACCCCAATGACTGCTCCAGGAGACTCGTAGCCCGGATGCAATCCGGGTCGCGCCGACGTTCGCAGGCCCCGAATTGCATCCGGGCTACCAAGTGGCCGCGTGGTTCCTCGCCGCCCCTGCGCTGACGGCGGCTGATGCACCTAGGCCCCTTGTTCTTGGGACGTCCCCCACGCGTCCCCGCCCCTGCGCGCTCCGTAGGTTTCTGCTCTGACCTACCCCGCTGCGAGTCGCTCCATGTCCGAAATCCGCACCGACCCTCGCGCCTCGATGGCGCTTCGACTACCGCGCGTCCTGCAGCCGTTCCTCACCTGGCTCACCGGTCGCCCGGGCCCAGGCGAGCGGGCGCGCGCACGCGCCCCGTGGACCTTCCTGCTGGAGGCGCTCGCCTGGACCGTGGTCGGCCTGCTGGTCGGCACCGTCGGCTTTGCGACGCAGGGCCCCGCATCGGCCGCACTGGTCGCGCTGTCGCTGGTATTGACGACTGCCGGCGTCAGCCTGTTCCAGATCGCCGTGTTCCATCGGTGCGCGCACGGTCAGCTCTTCGTCGACCGACGGCGCAACCGGGACGTCGGCCGGCTCGTCTCCGCGCTCCTGCTTTTCAAGCACTTCGACCGCTACCGACAAGAGCACATGAGTCACCACAGCGTCCGCACGCTCCTCACGGAGTCCGACGAGTTCACCGACTTCGTGCTCGGTCTGTGCCGGCTCGAGCCGGGAATGTCCAAGCAGCACCTGTGGCGCTGCGTGTTGACGAGCCTGGTGTCGCCGCGCTTCCACATCCGCTTCCTGGTGCGCCGCGCGCAGATGTCCTGGTTGTCGGGTGACGGCCTGCATGACACGGTCGGCATCACCAGTTGGGCGCTGGGTGCGGCCGGCTGCGCGGCGGCCGGGTGGCTGCTGCCGTTCCTGGTCCTCTGGGTGCTGCCGGTCACCTTGCTGCTGCAGTTGGCCACGGTCGGGCGCATCCTCATCGAGCACCGCTTTCCAGATCCGGCGCACAGCGGCGAACGGGACAAGGTGTTCCAGTGCCGCGCCACGCTGGGCGTGTTCCCCGGCTGCGCACCCCCGGTGCACGGGGCAGCCACGCTGCGCGGTCTCGTGGCGTGGGCCGGCTGGTGGGCCGACATGCTGACCGTGCAGATGCTGGTGCGCGTGGTTGTGCTGGTCGCGGACGCGCCGTGCCATGACTTCCATCACCGCCGGCCCTCTTCGCCGCGCTGGACCGAATACGCGCACGCCAGGCAGGACGACCTCAACGCCGGTTGCCCCGGCTATCCGATCAACTACGGCGAAACGTGGGGACTGATCCGCGCGATCGACGAAAACCTGGCGGCGTTGTCGTGCCTGCGGCGCGAGGCGATCGCCGGACCCCCCTGACCACGCCCGGCCGACCCGCGTGCTGCGGCTCGGCAGGACGGCACGCGTAATAACATCACGCTGCCATGCCATCGACGCCGCTCGCCGCACTGGAACGCACCCGCCTCGAGTTCGGCGCGGCGGCGGCGACAGCGAAGCTGGTAGCGCTGAAGCAACTCGCGCATGCCCGGCTCGGCAGCGCGCGCGCCGTGATGCGCCTGCATGAAGTCCTGTGCTTCATCCGGGCCTACCCCGACAACGCGGCGGTGCTGGCGCAAGTGCAGGCCCTGCTTGCCGCGTTCGACCGGCGCTCCGACCTGCGAGCGCACCGCGTCGCGCTGACCGACCGCGGCATTGCCGGTACGGCGACGCACTACCGCTTCTTCGCCGGCCAGGCGCAATGGCTCGCCCGCCAATGGCCGGACAAGCTGCGGCTGGACCGCAGCGAGCCGGGCGCCGACGAGCGCATCGCGCGCGCCCTGCCGGCATTGGTGACGCCGGCCGAGGCGAGCGCGCTGATCGAGCTGAAGCTGTCCGGCTACGCTGCACTCGACCGGCTTCGCGGCGCGAACGAAACGGACGCCACGTTCCTGCTGCGGCGCATTGCCGCCATGCCGGGCAACGGATTCACGCGCGAGGCCTATTCGGACATCGTCGATGCGGGCTTCGTGCTCGCCCCCGGGCCCGACACGCCGTCACGAACCGCGGCCCATTTCGGCGGGGCGCCGGTCGTGTTTCGACCCGAAGGTCCGCCGCGTTCTCGCCCCGATCTGCGTGCCGAGATCGCGCGAGCGCCGCGCTCGCTGCGGCGCATGCCCGCGGGAGACAGCGCGGCGATCATCGAGCTGGCGCGCGCCGCGATGGTCGTGCGCCATCGATCGCTCGAGGCCTTCTCGTTCGCAGACGGGCGCGATGCGTGGTTCGTCGACCATGGCGACGGACTGGCCATGGCGCTCGTCGGCGTGATCCCGCCACGGCGCCACGCCGTGGCGTCGTACTACGGCGGGCTGACGCTGCGCAATGGCGTGCCCGTCGGCTACCACCAGGCCGACATCGTCGGTCGCAGCGCGGCGCTCTCGTTCAACACCTTCGACACCTTTCGCGGCGGCGAAGCGGCGTTCACGTTCGCGCGCTGGCTGGCCGCGCTGCGGCACGTGTTCGGTACCACCTCGTTCAGCGTCGATCCCTATCAGCTCGGCAACGACGAAGCGCTCGAATCCGGCGCCTGGTGGTTCTACGCCAAGCTCGGCTTTCGCCCGCGCGATGCAGCCACGGCCAGGCTGGCCCGCGTCGAGCTCGCGCGCGTGGAGCGCAGTCCGCGCCATCGCACCCGCCCGGCCACGCTGCGCCGGCTCGCCGAGCGGCATCTGTTCTTCCATCTCGACCCGGCACACCCGCACCCGCTGTTTCCGCTGGCCGCGCTGGGCTTGCGCTCAGGGGCCGCGTTGTCGGCCCGGGCAGGCTCGGACCGGGAGCGCGCCGTCGACGACGCCTGCACCGAGCTGCTGCACCACTGCGCGCTGCCATCGCTGCGCAGCTTCTCGCCGGACCAGCGCGAAGCGTGGCGCCGCCTAGCGCCGATCCTCACCCTGCTCGACCTCGGCGCATGGCGGGACGATGAGCGCCGCGCACTGGCGGACCTGATTCGCGCCAAGGGCGGGCGCAGCGAGCGGGACTATGTGGCTCGCTACCTTGCGCACCCGAAGCTGGATGCGGCGTTCATGGCGGCCGCGCATCGATGGCGATCCAGTTGACTCGTAGCCCGGGTGCAACCCGGGATCGCGGTGGCCACGGGGTCCCGGGTTGCACCCGGGCTGCTTCTTGAATGCCCTGCGGTTGATCACACAACCTCACGCGACCGGCTGCTCTCTAGTACCCCCGCACCGACCTCCGCCCCGCATTCACCAGCGGCTCCAGCAAGAACTCGATCGCCGTCCTGGCCTGCGTGTGCACATGAACCTCCGCCCCCATCCCGGGCTGCACCGCAACATCCCCCGCCGCCGACAGCGACGCCCGCTCCAGTTCCACCTGAACCAGGTAGTAGGCCGCCCCCGTCTGTCGATCGACCATGGCGTCCGGCGACACCTGCACGACCTTGCCGCGGATGAGCGGCGTGGTCCGCTGTCGATAGGCAGTAAGCCGCACGTCCGCCGGCGCGCCGGCGTGCAACGCGGCGATCGCGTCGACACCCACGCGGGCCTCGATGCGAAGGGGCAGATCGTCGGGGACGATGTCCATCAGCGGATCGCGCGGACCGACGGAGCCGCCCTCGGTCGTCACGCGCAGGTCGATCACCCGGCCGGACACCGGTGCCGTCACGTTCTTGCGCTGCGCCGCATCGCGGGCGCTGCGCCATTGCTCCTCCAGCTCCACGAGCCTGGCCGTCACGTCGCGCAGTTCGGCGGCGGCGTCCTGGGTGAAGGTCTCGCGCAGCGTCGCGAGCCGCAGCGACAGGTCGGCGTCGCGCTGCCGGGCCTGCGCGAGCTCGGCGTCGTTCGCATCGATGCGGCTCTGGTATTCGGCCGCGTTGCGCTCGAGCTGCATCACGCGGGTGCGGTTCACGAACTGCTGCCGCAGCAGCGCCTGGTTCAGCGACACCTCCTCCCGCATGCTCGCCAGCGCACCCCGCAGCGATGCATGCTCGCGCCGGCGGGCGGCCATCTCGATGCGCACCGCCGCGATCTGTTGCTGCACCAGTCGCACCTGCGCCTCCAGCGCCGAGCGGCGCGCCCCGAACAAGGCCAGCTCGCGCGCCATGGCCTCCTCGACCCGCGGCTCGCCCCGGCGAGCCGCCAGCTCGGCGGGCATGGCCCAGTCGGACGCGCCGTCGCGTTCCGCGGCCAGTCGCGCCTGGCGGATGCGGTGCGCATCGAGCTGCCCGCGCGCGAGGTCGTGGGCGGCATCGATGCGGGCGTCGTCGAGCACCAGCAGCGTCTGTCCGGCGACGACACGATCGCCGTCGCGCACGCGGATCTCCCGCACGGTGCCGCCGTCGCGGTGCTGCACCGTCTTGCGCTGCGTGTCGACCTTGACCATGCCGTTGGCCACGATCGCGCCGGCCAGCGGCGCGGCGACGGACCAGGCGAGCAGCGCGGCCGCCGCGCACGCCATGGCGGCGATGCCCGCGACGATCGCGCGGCGTCCCTCGTCGCGCCATGAGGGCGTCCAGGCATCGTTCGCAGCCGCAGCGATTGACGTGATCATGGGAAGCTCCTAGGCCTGGTGCAGCACCGGCGCGGCACGGTCGGCGCGCTCCTGGCGCAAGCCCACGCGCGCGATGCGGCCCTCGTCCATCACCACGATGCGATCCACGAGGGCGAGGATGGGCGTGCGCTGGGTGATCAGCACGACGGTGCAGGCGGCCGCTCGTAGCTCCGCGATCACCGCGCCCAGCGCCTGCTCGCCGGCCGCGTCGAGGCAGGCGTTCGGTTCATCCAGCACGACGATGCGCGGCTCGCCGTACAGCGCGCGCGCCAATGCCACACGCTGCCGCTGCCCGCCCGACAAGCCCTGGCCGCCCTCGCCCACCGGCGTCATATAGCCCTGCGGCAGCCGCACGACCAGCTCGTGCGCGTGCGCGCGGTTGGCGGCGGCCACCACCGCCTCCGGCGGCGCGTCGGCGAAGCGCGCGATGTTCTCCGCCACCGTGCCGGCGAGCAGCGCGACGTCCTGCGGCAGGTAGCCGATGCGCTCGCCCAGGCGGGCCGAGTCCCACTGCGCGAGGTCGGCGCCGTCGAGTCGCACGCTGCCCGCGGTGGCCGGCACCACGCCCGTCATCAGGCGCGCCAGCGTCGACTTGCCCGATCCGCTCGGCCCCACCAGGCCGACGATCTCGCCGGCCGCGATGTCGAGCCGGATGCCGTGCACCAGCGGACGTTCGCCTCCCGGCGGGGTGTAGCTCACGTTCTCCAGTGCCAGTGCGCCATCGGGTTCAGGCAGCGCCGCGAACGAGGCCGGCACGCCGGCCTCCAGCAAGGCGTCGAGCCGCCGCAGCGCGGCGCGCGCTTCGGCCAGCGGCTTCCACTGGCCGATCAGCGTCTCCACCGGCGCGAGCGCGCGCCCGAGGATGATGGTGACGGCGATCGTCACGCCGGGCGTGGCACGCTGCTCGATGACGAGCCAGGCCGCCACGCCCATCATCGCCACCTGCACCAGCTGTCGAGCGCAGCGCGTGGCCGAGCCGACCGCCCCGGCCACGCGCTGGGTGTCGAGCTGTCGCCGCTGCAGCGCGCGGTTCGCCGCCTGCCAGCGCGCGCCGATGGCCGGCGCCATCCCCAGCGCCCGCACCGCCTCGGCATGGCGCAGCGCGCCATCGAGGAAGCGGCCGGTCTCGCGCGATTGCGCCTGCGCCTGCTCCACGCCGGCGCGGGTGAAGCGCTCGTTGATCCAGGCCAGCGCGATCAGCAGGCACGCGCTCGCGAGCGCCAGCGACCCGAGCAGCCCGTCGAACGCGAAGATCACGCCGATGTAGATCAGCATCCAGGGCGCGTCGAACAAGGCCACGATGCCGGGGCCGGACACGAAGGCGCGCACCACGGCGACATCGCGCATCGCCCAGGCGCGCTCGGCCGGCGCGGCGCGGCCCACGCCGTCGAGCACCCGCCGCAAGGTCTCGGCCGCGACCCGGTCCTCGAACAGCACGCCGGCCAGCGCCAGCAGCCGGGCGCGCACCCCATCCAGCGCGAGCATCAGCAGCAGCGCCACGCCGGCGATCAGCGACAGCAGCGCCAACGTGTCCACGCTGCGGGTCGCGAGCACCCGGTCGAACACCTGCAGCATGTACAGCGACGGCGCCAGCAACGCGAGGTTGATGACCAGGCTGAAGCCGACGGCGGCGGCCCAGAGCCGGCTGTCAGGTCCCACGATGCGCTTCATCGCGATCTCCTCGGAAGTCCGTCAGACCGTAGCCCGGGTGCAACCCGGGGTCGCGGTCGCCGCGGGGACCCGGGTTGCACCCGGGCTACAAGACCTCACGGCGCGAACACGTAGTCCGCCAGCGTCGTCGCGTCGCCGTTGAGCAGCGCCACCTGCGTCAGCTCGGCCGCGCTCACGAGCGCGTCGCTGCCCGACGACGTGAACAGGAACACCCCCGTCTGCGTGCCGTTGTCCACCGCGAACAGCACGTGCGCGCCGGCCGCATAGGCCGCGGTCGCCGAGCCGATCTGCGCGGCGGCACTGGCCGCGGTGATCGGGCCGACGATGTTGGTGGTGAAGACGACCAGCTCGGCGGCCGTCGAGAAGCCTCCGGGCGCAGCGCGCGTCGCGCCGCCCTCCACCACGGCGTCGCCGTCGCCCACCGGAACACCCGCCATGCTGAAGCGCAAGGTGTCGCCCACGCTGTGCCAGTCGGTCACGGTGTCGAAGCCGCCGACGCTGCTGTTGAAGACGAAGGTGTTGTTGCCGCCGCCGCCGGTCAGGCTGTCCGCGCCGGCGCCGCCGGTCAGCACGTTGGCCGCGACGTTGCCGATCAGCGCATTGTTCAGCGTGTTGCCGGTTCCGTTGGTGGCCGCGCTGCCCGTCAAGGTGAGGTTCTCGACGTTCGAGCCGAGCGTGAAGGACACGGCGCTCTGCACGCGGTCGGTGCCGGCGCTGGCCGACTCCGTGACCGTGTCGCCGGCGTTGTCGACGATGTAGACGTCGTTGCCGCCGCCTGCGGCCATCGTGTCGGCGCCGGCGCCGCCGTCGATGGTGTTGGCGTTGGCGTTGCCGGTGATCGTGTTGTTCAGCGTGTTGCCGGTGCCCGTGAGCGCGACGCCGCGCAGGATCAGGTTCTCGACGTTCGCGCCGAGCGTGTGATTGACGTAGCTCACCACCGTGTCGGTGCCCGCACCGCTCGCTTCGGTGAGCGTGTCGGTGGCCGACTCCACGATGTACAGGTCGTTGCCGGTGCCGCCGTTCATGCTCACCCCGTCGACGCCGTCGAGCACGTCGTTGCCGCTGCTGCCCACGACCACGTTGGACCCCGGCCGCCCGACGAGGATGTCGGCGTTGGCCGTGCCGTTGTTGACGAACTGGGTGGTCAACGGCGGACCGTCGTTGTCCAGGATGGCGCCGGACACCGACGAGGTGCCGACCAGCGCGTTCACCGGGTTGAACAGGTTCAGGGCGAAGCTTTCGGTCTGCTCCACCGTGAGGTCGTTGAGCACCGGCATGCGCACCACGTGCACGGTCTCGCCCGGCTGGAAGGTCAGCACGCTGGTCAGGGCCACGTAGTCGCTGCCGTTGGCCGCGGTGCCGTTCGAGTTGTTGTAGGTCACGCTCACCACCTGCGTGGAAGGCGCGCTCAGGGACACGATGAAGTCCAGGGTCGTTCCCCCCTCCGGCGCCGCGATCGCAGTCGCCTGGATCACCGGCTGCGCGACGGTGGCCTGGTCGCTCTGGGCCATCACCATGTGGCCGCGCGCATCCACGATGCTCGCGTTGACGGCGCCCGACAGCACGAGGTCGAAGAACTCGGGGCCCTCGGCGGCCGTGTCGTCGCGCAGGTCCACGTAGACCGTCTTCGCCGTCTCGCCGGGGGCGAACGACAGGGTCTGCGTCGCCTGGGCGTCGTAGTCGAGGCCGGCCGTCGCGTTGCCGTCGGCGGTGACGTAGCTCACCGTCACCTGGCTGGTGCTCGGCTTGTCCAAGGTCACCGTGAAGGCCGCGCGCGCGGCGGACTCGTGGACGATGCCGTCGCTGACCGACACGCCGGGCGTGCCGCTCGTGGCATCGTTGTCGACGATGCTGCCGATGGCGAACGGCCGCGCGATGGTCGCGTTGACGGCGTTCAGGAGGTTGAGGGTGAGCAGCTCGATCGGCTCGGCCACCAGGCCGCCCAGCACCGGGATCTGCACGACCTTGGTCGTCTCGCCCGGCGCGAAGGTGAGCGTGCTCGTCTGTGCGACGTAGTCGCTGCCGTTGGCCGCGGTGAGGTTGCTGTTGTTGTAGGTCACCTTCACCTGCTGCGTGGACGGCGCGCTCAGCGACACGATGAACGACAGCGTGCCGGTCTCGTCGGCAGCGGCGTCGGACACGACGATGCGCGGCAGCGACGCCGCCGCGGCGTCGTTCGGCGCGATGAAGGCGCGCGCCGACGCATCCGGAATCGTGCCGCCGACCGGCGACGACAGCCGCAGTTCGAAGGACTCGCCCGGTTCGCTGGTCGTGTCGTTGAGCAGGGCGACCTGGACCACCTTGACCATCTCGCCGGGCAGGAAGGTCAGCGTCTGCGTCGCCACCGCCGCATAGTCGGCGCCGGAGGTCGCGCTGCCGTTGGCCGTGGCAACGTTGACGCTCACGTTGCCGGTGCTCGGCCGGTCCAGCGCGACGACGAAGCTCACCTGCCCGCTGGCTTCGTCGACCACCTGGTCCGCCACGCGGATCACCGGCGGGCCGCTCGCCTGGTCGTTGTCGACGATCGTGCCGTAGGCCAGTGGCCGCCCGATGGTCGCATTGACGGCATTGAGCAGGTTCAGCGCGACGATCTCGCTGCCTTCGGCGCCGGCGGTGTTCAGCACCGGGATCTTCACCACCTTGGTGGTCTCGCCAGGGGCGAAGGTCAGCGTGCTCGTCTGCGCGACATAGTCGCTGCCGTTGGCCGCGGTCACGTTGCTGTTGTTGTAGACGACGGTGACGGGCTGCGTCGACGGCGCGCTCAGCGACACGACGAACTCCAGCGCGAGGCTGCTCTCGTCGGCCGTGGCGTCGGCCACCGTGATCAGCGGCAGCGACACCGGCGCGGCGTCGTTGGCGCCGATGAAGGCGCGGCCCGTGGGTTGCGGCAGCAGCGTGGCGCCGACCGGGGACGACAGCCGCAGGTCGAAGAACTCGCGGGTCTCGGCCGTGGTGTCGTTGATCAACGCCACGTCGACGACCTTCACCATCTCGCCGGGAAGGAAGCTGATGACCTGGGTGGCCGGGGCCACGAAGTCGGTGCCCGCGACGGCCGTGCCGTTGACGGTGCCCGCGCTGACGCTGACGATGCCGGTGCTCGGACGGTCCAGCGTCACCACGAAGCTGACCTGCCCGCTGGCCTCGTCGACCACCTGCTCGGCCACCCGGATCACCGGCGTGCCGCTCGCCTGGTCGTTGTCGACGATGGTGCCGTAGGCGAACGGTCGTCCGATGGTCGCGTTGACGGCATTGAGCAGGTTCAGCGCGACGATCTCGCTGCCTTCGGCGCCGGCGGTGTCGAGCACCGGGATCTTCACGACCTTGGCCGTCTCGCCGGGCAGGAAGGTGAGCGTGCTCGTGCGGGCCACGTAGTCGCTGCCGTTGGCCGCGGTCACGTTGCTGTTGTTGTAGGTGACGCTGATCGTCTGCGTCGACGGTGCGCTCAGCGAGACGACGAAGTCCAGGAAGGCGCTGCTCTCGTCGGCCACCGCGTCGGCCACCGTGATCCGCGGCAGCGACACCGGCGCGGCGTCGTTGGCGCCGATGGCGGCGCGGCCCGTGGGCTGCGGCAGCAGCGTGGCGCCGACCGCGGACGACAGCCGCAGGTCGAAGAACTCGCGTCCTTCGGCCGCGGTGTCGTTGATCAGCGCCACGTTGACAACCTTCACGGTCTCGCCGGGTGCGAAGGTCAGCGTCTGTCCTGCCAGCGCCGTGTAGTCCGAGCCGGCCAGGGCCGTGCCGTTGACGGTCGCGGCATTGACGCTGACGGTGCCGCTGCTCGGCCGGTCGAGCGTGACGACGAAGCTCACCTGGCCCGACGCCTCGTCGACCACCTGGCTGGCCACGCGGATCACCGGCGTGCCGACGGGCTGGTCGTTGTCGAAGATGGTCGCGCGCGCGATCGGCGTGGCAACGGTCGTGTTGACCGGGTTGAACAGGTTCAGCAGGAAGGACTCGGTGCGCTCCAGCGTGGAGTTGCCGATCAACGGGATGTCGATGGTGAGCACCGTCTGCCCGGGCGCGAACGTGAGCGTCCCCGCCTGGGCCACGTAGTCGCTGCCGTTGGCGGCAGTCTCGTTCGCGTTGTTGTAGCTGACGCTGACCGGCAGCGTGCTCGCCTCGGTCAGGCGGACGGTGAAGCGCGCAAACGGGCGCGACTCATCGACATAGACGTCATCGACGACGATGGGCATGGTGGACTCCTCGCTCCCGCTCCGGACCCCCTGGAACGGTGAAGGCAAACCTAGGCGGGCGGCGTGACTGGTCCGTGACCATGCAAAAGTCGGAACTCGTAGCCCGGGTGCAACCCGGGATTTGCGGCGGCCATGGAGTTCCCGGGTTGCACCCGGGCTACCGCAGGCGCGACGAAGAATGCGCGCGTGACCGTCAAGCGTGGGATGACTGGCGCGCGGCCGCGAGCACGTCGCGGTTGGTCTCGTTGCGCTCGAGGAAGCTGTCGCGGAAGTAGTCCGGCACCTCGGGCAGCGCCGTGTGGAGGATCCAGTCGCAGGCGCGCCGCAGGCAGTCGTCGGCGCCCTCGGCATCGCCGCCGGCGCGCCGGGCCAGGCTGGCGATCCACCAGGCGGTGGGCAGGTAGAGGTCGGTGGGCGCATGGCGCTCGATGCGATCGGTCGCGTCGGCCACCAGCAGCAGGGCCTTCTCGTGCACCCCGCCGCGGTGCAGGTGGTGGGCCTGCAGCAGCCGCGCCGTCGTCGCGATGCCCAGGAACTGCAGGCGCTCGGCCCGCGCCTGCACCTCGGCGCACGACGCGGCGGCCTCGTCCGCGTCCTGGGCATGCGAGGCCTCCAGCGTCACGAGCATCGTCATGTACGGATCGCCGTGCTTGTCCAGGATGTGCCTGGCTTCGGCGAGCGCCGCATCGTCGCGGCCGCCCATCAGGCGGCTGCAGCGCGCCCACAGCAAGGCACGCCGCGCGGGCACCTGCTGCACCGGCGACGGCGGATAGTCGAGCGCCTGACGCGCCTTGGCGTACTGCCCGAGGTCCAGCAGGGCGCGCGCGAGGTGATTGCGCGTCACGGCGCGCCAGGTGATCTGGTTGTCGCGGTCGAAGCGCTGCAGCGCCCCCTCGAGCCCCTGCAGCGCCTCGCGGTACCGGCCCAGCGGGACACAGTACTGCGCGATCGTCATGTCGATGACACCGCCCGCCGGGCCATCGGTGTGACCCAGCGGATCGGCCAGCGCGCGGGCGTCGCAGGCGCGCTGCAATGCGCGCGCCGGGCGGCCGAAGTTGCCCTCGACCGTGGCGAGGTTGGCCGTCAGCGTGGCCATCTCGGCGTAGTCGCCCGCCTCGCGCGCGAGCGCAATCGCCTGTTCCAGCGCCAGCACGGTGCGATCCAGCAGGCCCCCCGCGTTCAGCACATAGGCATAGTCGGACCAGAAGCGTTGCCGCTGCTCGATGCTCCCGGCGTCGCCGATCGGCGCGCGCACCGGCTCCATCGTCTGCAGCGCCTGCTCGGCCTCGCCCGACTGCGCGAGGCCGATGGCCAGCAGCCGCCGCGCCTCGAACCCGAGCGCCGGCAGCCCCAGCATCTCGGCGATGTTGAGCGACTCGCGCGCCGCCGACGTGCCGGCCGAGTGATCGGCGGCCATCAGGCTGGCGTTCGCCTGCGCCGCCAGCGCACGCGCCCGCTCCTCGGCGCTGCCGGCGCTCGCGATCAGCTGGGCCGACAGCGCTTGCGCCGCGGCCACGCCTCGCACGATCAGCAGCGCCTCCACGCCGTCGCAGCGGACACTGAACGCGGATTGCGGCAGGCCGGCGCGTTCGAAGCAGGCCGCGGACTGTTCGCGCAGCTCGATCTCGTCGCCGCGACGCGACGCCTTCAGCGCCTGCTGCGCGGCCTCGACATAGGACAGGCCCGCGGCTTCCCATTGCTCGGCGCCGCAGCGGTGATAGGCCACCGAGGCGGGCGGCGCGCCGACTTCCTGCAGCGTGTCGGCCAGCCTGGCGTGCAGCAGCCGCGCCACCGGCGCCGGGATGCTGCGCAGCATGGTGTCGGCGATGAGGTCGTGCGCGAAGCCGTCGTCGCGGATGACCTGCGCGCGCGCCAGCTCCGCCCAGGGCTCGACGATGTCGACGGGGTGGCACTCCAGGACGTGCGCGGCCAGCCCGGCACTGAAGTCCTGCCCCGCCAGCGCCGCCACGCGCGCGATGCGCAGTGCGGGCGCGGACAGGCGTTCCAGGCGGGCCTGGATCAGCGTGCCGATGGCCGCCGGCATCGGCAGCCGTTGCGCCGAGATCGGACCCGATGGCTGCCGCCCGGCGATCAGGGTGCGCAGCGTCTCCAGGATGAAAAGCGGATTGCCCCCGGTGTGCGCGAGCAGCGGCGCGGTCCAGGCGGCCGGGTCGATCTCGACCAGCCCGAGCGAGCCGAGCAGGTCCGCGACGCCGTCCGCATCGAGCGGCCCGAGCCCGACCTGCTCGACCGTGCCGGGTTCCGCACTGCCGCTCCAGGCCTCGAAGCCGGCCGGCGCCTCACCGGTGCGCACGCCCAGCGCCCACGACGGCCCGTCGCGCGAGCGGCTTGCGAACAGCGCGAGCAGGGCTTCGACCGAGCCCGGGTCGGCATGGTGCAGGTCGTCGACGACGATGCCGGGCAGGCCGTCGGCGCTCCAGGTGTCGAGCGTGCGCGCGACGGCCTGGTGCAGGCGCAAGGTGTCGATGCGAGCCGGGGCGGGCCCGAGCTCGGGCAGCAGGGCGGCGAGCGCTTCGCGCACCCACGGGTCGTCGGGGATCCCGTGGCGCAGGTGGCCCGCGCGCACGACGCGGGCCAGCACCGCGTAAGGCATGCGTGCATCGCCGGCACGCGCGCCGCTGGCCAGCAGGCGCGGCTCGAGGGCGCACCATGCGTCGAACAGGCGTGTCTTGCCGATGCCGGCTTCGCCGCTGACGACCACGACCCGGCCCGCGGCGAGCGCCGCGCGCGCCTGGGCGAGCTGGGCATCGCGGCCGATCATGCGCGGCGGGCGCAGCACGGTGATGGGCACCTGCACGGCCACGACATCGGTGTGCGTCGATTCGACCAGGCGCGCCAGCTTGCGCGTCTGCGCATCGGGGGCCGTGTCCAGGCGCTGCATCAGCACATCGACACATTGCTCGTAGCACGCCAGCGCCGCGGCACGGTCGCCGCGCAGGTAGTGCAGGCGCATCACGCGCCGGTACGCTTCTTCCAGCAGCGGCTCCTGCCGCATCAGCCGCTGGCCGTAGCGCAAGGCGGCACCGAGGTGGCCTGCCGCCTCGGTCTCGTCGGCCAGCGTGGCAAGCGCATCGGCGCGGCGCTCGGACCATCGCTGGCGCGCATCGGCAATCCGCGCGGCCAGCTCGGGGCAGTCGTCGTACTCGCAGCCGGCCAGCAGCTCGCCGGCGGCCGCGTCCGGATCGGCGCGCAAGCGCTCGGCGAGCGGGCCCAGGTCGTGCTCGACCCCGGGCGCCAGCACGAGTGCGCCGTCGTCGCAGACCACGTCGCGGCCCGCGGCACGGCGCAGCCGGTAGAGCCGCTGGCGCAGCGAGGTGCGCGATTGCGCGGCGGGCACGTCGGGCCACAGCATCGATGCCGCCGCCGACCGCGACACCCTGCCGTCAAGCGCCAGCAGCGCCAGCAGCGCGGCATCCTTGCGCTCGATCGGCTGCAGGCGACCCTGCATCTCGGCACAGGGCGGCCCCAGCAACTGCAGCCTCGGGGCCGCTTGCTCGTTGAAGCCTTCGGGCGGTGGATGCATGGCGTGTCGACCCGGAGCCGCCGCGTCGCGGCCGATCGACCCAGCCTAGGCGGGCCTGCGTGACCGTGACGTGACCGGGCTCGCGTGGATCGTCGGCCTGGCGCGGCCAGGCCGGGGCGGGGGGATTCCCGTAGGCCGCCCCCGAGGGCGCTAGCTCGCCACCGTCAACAACAACCCCACCACCCCCAGGCCCAGCGCTGCCAGCGCATCTCCGGCGATCAGCCCGCCGCCCACGAGGGACGATGTCGTCATGTCCGAGGGCAGCTCCACCGCATCCCCCGGGGCATCGCTGCGCGACGCGGGCTTGGGTCCGAATGCGTCGACCACGTGGGTCAGCACCCCGCCCGCCCCCAGCCACAGCGAGGTGTGCAGGTTGACGAAGCCGCCGAACGACAGCGCATAGGGAGACGGGATCACGATCGCATCGAGCACGAAGTCGGTGACCCGCCCGCTGCGGCCGCTCTTGGTGAAGCGCTGGAATCCCGCGCTGCCCCACAGCAGCTTGCGCACCAGCTCGATCGCGAAGCCGATGGCCACGCCCACCCAGATTGCCGTGCGCTGGTAGGGCTTGTCCTCGGTGAGGCTGCGCAGCGCGCCCACGAACTTGTAGGTCATGGCGGCGCTCCACTCGGCCGGCTGCTCGGCTGCCTTCATCACCGTCTGGTCCTTCAGCAGCACCGGGTAGGCGGCCATGAAGATCTTCGCGAAGCCCACTGCCAGGATGGCGCCGACCACGATGCCCACCACCTGGTAGCGGAACTGCAGCACGCGCGAGGTGCCCAGGCGCCAGCCGGTCGAGCGGTCCTGCTGCATGTCGCAGGCGACGCTGGTGGACACCAGCAGCACCGTGCCGGCCATCAGTCCCACGCCCGGATCGTTCAGCCCGATCGACGCCATGATCACCACCGAGACCACGAACGCCGAGGAGATCGGGTTCTGGTCGCTGATGCCCAGCGAGATGCCGTTGACCATGGCGAAGACGAACACCAGGATCACCGCCATCGACAGGTAGCCGACGGGCTGGCCGAGCACCAGGTGGCCGGTGGCGACGATGGCCACGCCCCAGGCGACCACCCACAGGACCAGCTTCTTGGTGTTGACCCGCTTCCAATCGTCCTGCGGCGCGCTGGCCTGGGCGACGCCGCTGCGTGCCTTGAAGCGCTGCCAGGCGCGCCAGAAGATCAGCGTCAGGTCGATGACGGCCGCGCCCATGATGGTGCCCAGCGCGATCAGGAACATGATCTTGCGGAAGGGGTCGCCCGGCTGCAGCCAGCCGATGGACACGAAGTAAGGCGTGAGCACCACGCCCAGCAGGCCGCCCACGACGGCCGCGATGCCGATGCGCGCGCCCACCACCATGCCGGCGCCCAGGGTGGAGGTCGACAGGTCGAACGCCGCCAGCAGGGGCAGCTTGGCCGCCCCCAGCCCGCCCACCAGGCCCAGCCCGACGCCGCTGCCCAGCTTGGCCACCGAGCGGCGCAGCAGCACCGGGTCGGTCAGCGCGCGCAGGATGTTGGCCACCGCCAGGCCGGACGGGAAAGTGAGCTGCAGCCGGTCGACCAGGATGGGCGTGTACAGCATGCCCACGCCCACGCCGAACATGCCGATGCACAGCATGTACAGCACGAGCTGCCACATCGGCGGCTGCGGCATGCCCATCCACACCATGGCCTGGATCAGCACGCCCATGGCGCTCATGCCCGCCACCGAGGCGGCCGAGGTCTGGATGTAGTTGGCGCCGTGCTTGCCGTCGGCGCCGTACCCGAAGGTCACCGTGGAGCCCAGCAGCCCCGCCAGCACCTGCCCGCCGACGAAGAAGCCGAGCGAGAAGTTCATGTACGAGGCGGTCACGCCGCCCAGCGGCCCGAGCACGAAGATGCCCAGGCTGAGCAGCAGCAGGTGGTACTGCCAGGTGCCCTGGGCGGGCAGCCAGGACCAGCGCGGACGCGGCGCGAGGCCGGCGTGGACGGCGGCGGAGGTGGTGTTCATGCGAGCGAATCCTTGTGGGTGGGGCATGACCGCGGCGCGCGCCCCGGGTCAGGGCGGGCCGCCGTTTTCGAAGTGCGCCAGTGTCGGGCATCCCCGTGGGTGAAACATCGGGAGCAACGACGATGCCCGCCGGCGCGGATCGCGCGGTATTTGTGGTAGCCCGGGTGCAACCCGGGGGCGGCCTCCGCGCTCGCACCCCGGGTTGCACCCGGGCTACCCGGCTTGCTGCAGCAGCCACTCCTCCAGCGCCCGCACTGCGGGGCGGGCCCGTGCCGCCGGGTCGATCAGCAGGAAGTAGGTGCGCGTCGACACCGCGCTCGACGCGAAAGGCGCGACCAGCTTGCGGCTGCGCAGCAGCGCGTCCACCAGCGGCCGGCGCCCGATCGCCACGCCCTGCCCCGCCACGGCGGCGCCGATCGCGTCGGAGTAGCCCGAGAAGCTCAGCGTGGCCGCCGGCTGCAGGTCGGACAGGCCGACCGCCGTCAGCCACGGGTCCCACTCCAGCGGCATGCCGCTGGCGCTGCTCACCTGCAACAGCGTGTGCAGGCGCAAGTCCTCGGGGCGCTCCAGCGGGGGGCCGTGGCGCAGCAGCCGCGGACTGCACACCGGCTGCATGGCTTCGGGGAAGAGCGGCCGCCCCGGGCCGTCCGACGGACCGTAGCGGATCGCCAGGTCGAAGCCGTCGGCGCGCAGGTCGCGGCGCTCGAAGCTCGCGTCCAGGCGAACGTCGATGCCCGGATGCGCCCGGGTGAACGAGGGCAGGCGCGGGATCAGCCAGAGCGAGGCGAAGCCGGGCGTGGTGGTCAGCGCCAGCACCTCGCGCCGCGCCGGCGCGCGGATCTCGGCCACGGTGGCGCGCAGCTGTGCCAGCACGGTCGTGCAGGTGGCATGCAGCCGCAGCCCATGCTCGGTGAGCGCGAGCGCGCGATGGCGGCGCTTGAACAGGGCGACGCCCAGCTCGTCTTCCAGCGCCCGGATCTGGCGGCTGATCGCCGACTGGGTGACGAAGCGCTCGGCGCCGGCGCGGGTGAACGACAGGTGGCGCGCGGCGGCCTCGAAAGCCGCGAGCAGGTCGAGCGGGGGCAGTCGATCGGGGCGTTTTCGCATGCGCTGGCGGAATGCTAGAGATGCCAAACCATCGCTTGAGCGGGGCGCTGTCGGAAGCGATTATTCATGGGAGATCGTCGCCAGCGCAAGCACTTCATCAACATGCGCTGAAGGCATCCAAACCCAGAAGGAGATCGCCATGCTGCTGAATGCCAGACACGCCCGACTGAGCCTTGCCCAGGACCAGATGGCCCAGCTGAACGAGGCCTGCCAGACCCGCGTCGACTGCGTCGCCGGGGTCGCCTGGATCACCCTCGACGGCGACCGGCGCGACATCGTGCTGACGCGCGGCGATTCGTTCACCGTCGACTCGAACGCGCGGGTGATCGTGAGCGCCATCCACGGCCCGCTGGCGATCGACCTGCACGCGCCCAAGGGTCGCACGCGCTGCCCGCCGGCGCGCTCTTCGCACGGGCTGTGGTCGGGCGTGCAGGCGTGGCTGCGGGCGCCGCGCCTGCAGGCGGCCTGAGGGAGTCGGATCGCCGAAGTGGCAAAGTCCCCGCCCCCCCGTTCGCCCTGAGCTTGTCGAAGGGCTCGTCGCGGTAATTGATCCGTTCGGACTGAGGTATCGAAGTCCCCGGCCGACGAAGTCGGACGGAGCACGGGTGGCGGCTGCACTGCGGGCGCTCGCTCCGGCTGATGGCATCAGCCGGGGACTTCGATACCTCAGTCGGAACGGATCGACTGCTGCGACGAGCCCTTCGACAGGCTCAGGGCGAACGGGCGGGGGTTTGGGCACCCCCTAACTTCAAGTCGGTGCGGCATGGACCCGCTGGCAACATCGCGGCTCCTTTCACTCCCCACGCTGCACCCATGAGGCACTTCGCCCCCATCCTGCTGGTCCTGTCCTGCGCCCTGCTCGCGGCCTGCGGCAAGAAGCACGAGCCGGCCCCGACAGCCGCGGCCCCGGCGCCCGCGCCGGCGCCCACCCAGGCCCAGGTGGCCGCCGAGATGACCGACGAGCAGCGCCAGCTCGCGCGCAAGCAGGCGCTGATGGACTACGCGACGATGGAGGACAAGTACCTCAACGACCCGCGCGGCCAGTGGGCAGCGGAGGCCAAGGCCAGCTCCACCTTCGGCGAGGGGCCGGGCAAGTCGCCGTCGACGATCAACGCGGCCGCCAACGTCACCGGGCCGGTCGACAGCAAGCAGTGGACGAACGCCCAGCAGGACATCGGCTTCGACTGGCTCGAGACGAGCTATGCCAAGCCGGTGTCGGCCACCGAGATCCGCGTCGTGTTCCGCGACGGCAAGGGCGTGGAGGCGGTCAGCAAGCTCGAGGTGCAGGACACCGGCGGCAAGTGGACCACCGTGTGGACGGGCCTGAGCGACGTCAAGTACGACAAGCGCGGCAGCCGGACGTGGTTCGTGAAGACCTTCGACAAGACGCCGCTGCCGGTGAAGGCGGTCAAGGTGACGATCGCCAACAACGTGCAAAGCGGCTACAAGGAAGTCGACGCGGTGCAGTTGGTCGGCGACTGAGCGCCGACGCGTGCCCGGGCCGCGCAGGGCGCGCGGCCCATCGAGTCAGCGACTCAGCGGCTCGCGAAGAGCCAGAACAATCGCTGCAGCGCCGACAAGCGGGTCGGCGTGATCGTCGGCAGCGGCGACGGGCTGCGCATGCGATTCCCGGGCATTCCGGCCCAGCGGCTCAGCAGCGACAGCGACGGTTCGAAGACTTGGCGCACGATCGACCTCCTCGTGGCAATGGGACAACGTGTGCAGCTCGATTGCAATGCGTCGCGGCGATTCGCACCATCCCGTCTTCACGGGGGATGTGCACGGCGCGCAACGTGCGCTGCGTCACGCGTCAGGCCGGCGTCAGCCTGGGTGCAGCGGCTCGTATGATGAATCGCGTCGCCTCGCCTTCGGATTGGATGCAGCATGGACCGCCGAGCCTTCGTGAGCCTGTTGACCCCGCTGGCACTGTCCACAGGAGACCGAGCCATGGCCCGAACCAGCCGCAGCAGCGCCGCAGAGGCGCAGGCGTCCTTCCCCTGGCTCGATGCCTCGATCGCCCAGCTGCAGGCGGCCATGCAGTCGCGTCGCACCAGCGCGCAGGCGCTGGTGAGGGCCTACCTCGCGCGCATCGAGGCGCTCGATCGGCACGGGCCGCAGCTGCGCTCGGTGATCGAGACCGATCCTCAGGCCCTGGCCCACGCCGCCGCGCTCGACCAGGAACGCCGCGCCACGGGGCCGCGAAGCCCGCTGCACGGAATCCCGGTGCTGCTCAAGGACAACATCGCGACCGCCGACCGCATGAGCACCAGCGCCGGCTCGCTGGCGCTGGCCGGCGTGACGGCGGTGCGCGATGCGCACGTGGTGGCACGCTTGCGTGCGGCCGGCGCCGTCATCCTGGGCAAGACCAACCTGTCCGAATGGGCCAACATCCGCTCGACCCGCTCGACCAGCGGCTGGAGCGCGCGCGGCGGGCTGACGCGCAACCCCTATGCGCTGGACCGCAACACCAGCGGCTCGAGCTCGGGCTCGGCGGCGGCCATCGCGGCCGACCTGGCGGCCGTCGCGGTGGGCACCGAGACCGACGGCTCCATCGTGTCGCCCTCCTCGATCAACGGGCTGGTCGGCCTCAAGCCCACGGTGGGCCTGTGCAGCCGCGACGGGATCATCCCCATCTCGCACACCCAGGACACGCCCGGCCCGATGACGCGCAGCGTGGCCGACACCGCCGCCCTCCTGTCGGCGCTGGCCGGCCCGGACCCGCGTGACGCCGCCACGGCGTCGGCGCAGCCGCAGGACTACACCCGCGCCCTCGACCCGCGCGCGCTCGCCGGCAAGCGGCTGGGCGTGGTGCGCAACCAGTTCGGCGGCAACGACCGCGTCAACGCGGTGATCGACGCCGCGCTGGGCGTGCTGAAGGCGCAGGGCGCCGTGCTGGTCGATCCGGTGGAGCTGAAGAACGTCGAGAAGTACAACGACGCGCCCGAGCTGGACGTGCTGCTGTTCGAGCTCAAGGCCGGCCTCGACAAGTTCCTGCCCGACGTGCTGCCGGGCGCGCCGGTGAAGAGCCTGAAGGACGTCATCGCCTGGAACGAGGCGCACCGCGCTCAGGAGATGCCGTGGTTCGGCCAGGAGCTGTTCGAGCGCGCCCAGGCCAAGGGTGGGCTGGACGATCCCGCATACCGCGAGGCGCTGGCCACCTGCGCGCGCTATGCCCGCACCGAGGGCATCGACGCGCTGCTCGCCGAGCACAAGCTCGATGGCCTGGTCGCGCCGACGGGCGGCCCCGCCTGGCTCACCGACTTCGTCAACGGCGACCACTACGGCGGCAGCTTCTCCACGCCGGCCGCGGTGGCGGGCTATCCGCACCTCACGGTGCCGGCGGGGTTCGTGCAGGGACTGCCGGTGGGGCTGTCGTTCGTGGGGCCGGCGTACAGCGAGGCCTTGCTGATCGGCATGGGCTTCGCGTTCGAGCAGGCGACGAAGGCGCGGCGCGCGCCGAGTTTTGCGAAGACGGTCAAGCTCGATTGACGAACCCGGGTTGCACCCGGGCTACGGTAGTCCGGGTGCAACCCGGGAACCCCAACCTCACGCCGGCTGTCCCACCCCGCCCTCGGCCACCGGCGTCACGCTCGCTCCCAGCTCCCGCCACGACTGCCGCGCATACATCAGCAACGTGATCGCCCCCATCACCGCGATCACCGCGAACAAGCCCGGCGCCACCGCCTTCACCGTCGCCGGGGCGACGATCGCCGACAAGCCCTTGGCGATCCCGTCGACCCAGTAGCGCGCGTGCATCAGCAGCAGGAGCGGCGCCAGCCACACGGCCACCCGCGACAGCCGCGGCGCCGCGTCGCCGATCACCGCCGCGCCGGCGAGCAGGAACAGCGCCGAGGCCACGAACACCAGCGTGAACAGCGTGCCGGCAATGGGCTGCGCGGGACCGAACACCTCGTGCCACAACGAATACGGCACCCAGCACAGGCACATCACCGCCAATGCGATGGCGACGCCTCGGGCGCGGCTGCCCGCGTGGGCGTCGGTCCATTGCCCGAAGGCCGCGGTGGCGATCGGCTTCATGAACGGCAGCGCCGCCAGCCCGACCAGGCCGAACAGCGCATCGACCAGCAGCGTGGTCGGATAGCCCCAGGCCTCCGAGGCGATGCCCTGCCAGTTGGCGCTGTACGAGATCGTCAGGTTGAGCATGGCCATGTAGGCGGTGAACTGCGTCGCGGCCACCCGGGGGTTGGTGACGTCCATGAAGGCGGCCGACCGCGTGCCGTACATCAGCCCGTTGAAGGCGTTGTAGACCAGGGTGGCGATCCACAGCGCCATGACCAGCACGGGCGGCACCGTCGGCCGATTCGGCGCATCGATGTTGATCGGCATGATCCAGCCGTGGCGTGCCAGCTCGTTCATGAGGTAGAGCACCGGCACGCTCTGCAGCGCCACGAACAGGGCCAGCATGCGACGCCGGCCGAAGCGGTCGGACATCCAGCCGCCGATCACGCAGAACACGGCGTTGATCACCGTCGAGCCGACGTTGAGCCAGGCCACCTCGTCGTCGGACATGCCCAGCTCGACCGCGAGGTTGGATTGCAGCGCCAGGCCCAGGCACATCGCGCCGGCCGGCAGCAGCGCGAAGATCACGCCGCTGAAAGCCCCGCGCGAGCCGAGGAAGGAGCGGAAGGACTCGACCGCGAAGTCGCGCATCTCGCGCGCCGCCGAGGACATGCGCTGGCCCGCGGCGACGACCGCGCGGGCCGGTCCGGCCGCTTCCTTCATCGGCAGCACGATCAGCAAGGTGACCACCAGGATGCTGCCCGCCACGAAGAAGAAGGTGGCCTGGAAGCCGGTGTACGGCGCGAGGAAGAGCACGCCGCTGCCCCCGATGAGCTGGCCGATGGACGCGCCGCCGAACATCAGTCCGTTGGCGATTCCGCGCTCGTTTTCCTGCAGCGTGTTGACGGCCAGCGCGTCGATGGCCACGTCCTGCATCGCACCGAAGCTGTTGTGGATCAGCAGGATGGCGGTGAACAGCCCCAGCTGCTCGGGCAGCTTGAGCGCCATGGTGGACAGCAGCGTCGCCGCCATGAGCAGCTGGGTGAGGATGATCCAGCCGCGCCGGCGCCCGAAGCGCTCGGAGGCGAAGACGTCGATGAAGGGACCGAAGGCCCACTTGAAGGCCCAGGGCAGGTAGAACGATCCGACGAAGGCGCCGATCTCGGCCGGCCCGACCCCCTGGCGCCGCAGCTGCGTCGCCACCGCCGTGGCCGCGAAGCCGAGCGGGATGCCCTCGGTGACGTACAGGAAGAAGAAGGCGGCGAGGCGGCCGTGGCGGGTCGCGAGCAGGTTCGGCAGGCGCATGGGGGACGCGGGGGGCGGGTGAAGCCCCGAGCGTATCAGCGCGTGAGCTGGTGCATGCCCGGATGCGGACCCGCCGCCTCGGATGCAGCATCCGGCATCACTCTGTCATTCGCCGACCGACCATGCATTCGCTCCTGCCGTCCCGCCTGGCGTCCGCTGCCTTGCTCGCCACCCTGCTCGCCTGCGGCGGTGGCGGCGGCGACGCGCCGCCTGCGACCACCCCGGTCATCGTGCCTGTCGACGGCCCGGCCTGGCCCGGCTTCGGCGGCAACGCGCAGCACAGCGCGATCGGCGCCGTCCAGGCCCAGCCGCTCACCGCGGTCGCCTGGCACGCGCCGCTGGACCTGGTCCCGCCCTACCAGGCCAACGGGTCGCTGCTGATCCACTACGGCTCGCCGGTGATCAGCCGGCACAACACCGTGCTCATGCCGGTCAAGACCGGCGCCGGCAGCTTCCGGGTCGACGCGCGCATCGGGCAGACGGGCAGCCTGCGCTGGTCGCTCGCCAGCGACTACCGCCTGCCCACGCCGGCACCGACCTGGACGCCCAGCTTCAACATCGCGCTCACGCCCGGCGGGCGGCTGTACATGCCGGCCGCGGGCGGACGGCTGCGGGTGCGCGAAGACGTCGACAACGACGCCATCGCCACCACCGGCACCGTCGCGTTCTACAGCGGCGCCTGCGACACCTGCGACACGACCGTCCACATCAACACGCCGCTCACCACCGACAGCCAGGGCAACGTGTTCTTCGGCTTCAGCGTCAACGGCGCCAACTCGCTGGGCCTGACGGGCGGCGGCATCGCGCGGATCGCGGCCGACGGCACCGGGTCCTACGTGCTGGCGTCGGCCGCGTCGGGCGACGCGGCCATCGTCAAGCCGCAGGTCAACAGCGCGCCGGCGCTGTCGGCCGACGAGCAGACGCTGTACGTGGTGGTCAACAACCGGGTGACGGCGCCCACGCGCGCATCCGGCCGGCTGCTGGCACTGAACAGCAGCACGCTGGCGACCGTCGGCAACCGGCCCTTGCTCGACCCGGCCTCGGGCGCGCCTGCCTGGGTGAGTGACAACGCGACCTCCTCGCCCACGGTGGGGCCGGACGGCGACGTCTACATCGGGGTGCTGGAGGCCACCGGCACGCTGCACAACTTCCGCGGCTGGCTGCTGCACTTCAATGCGGCCCTGACGACCGTCAAGACGCCGGCGGCGTTTGGCTGGGACATCACCGCGTCGGTGGTGCCGCGCGCCATGGTGCCGCAGTACACCGGGCCGTCGTCCTACCTGCTGGCCATCAAGTACAACAACTACGGCGGCGCGGGCGGCGATGGGCGCAACCGCATGGCGGTGGTCGACCCGGGACAGTCGCAGGCCGATGCCTACGGCACGTCGGTGATGGTGATGCGCGAGATCCTGACGATCCTCGGGCCCACGGCCGATCCGGCGTTCCCCGGCGGCGTGAAGGAGTGGTGCGTCAACACCGTCGCGGTGGATCCGCTGGGCAGCTCGCTGCTGGTCAACAGCGAGGACGGCAAGCTGTACCGCTGGCACCTGCCGAGCAACCTGTTCACCGAGCAGGTCGTGCTCACGGGCGGGTTGGCCGAGGCGTACACGCCGACGGCGATCGGGGCGGATGGCCGCGTCTATGCGGTGAACAACGCGACCTTGTTCTCGGTCGGGCGGTGAGCGTCCCGGGTTGCACCCAGGGCGACGTAACCCGGGTGCAACCCGGGTCGTCCCTCACTCCGGCTGCGCGCTGCGCAAGGTCTCGACCACCGGCCGCCGCAACACCTCCCGCAACCCCCACCACCCCGCGGCGAGCGCCAGCACCGCCCCCGCCACCCCGCCGATCGCCGGCACCATCGGCGACGCATTCCAGTTGAACTCGAAGGCATAGCGCGCCAGCGCCCAGCCCACCACCATCGCGGCGATCGACGCCAGCACGCCCGCCAGCGCCCCCACCCCCAGCAGTTCGGCCCGCTGCACCTGCGCCAGCAGCTTGCCGCTCGCCCCCATCGCCCGCATCACCGCGAACTCGCGCGCCCTCGCCTCGCGCGTGGCCGTGACCGCCGCGAACAGCACCACCAGCCCGGCCGCGAGGGTGAAGCCGAACAGGAACTCCACCGCCCGGATGACCTGGTCGAGCACCCGCTGCACCTGTCCGATCGAGGCCGACACGTCGATGTTGGTGATGTTGGGAAATTCTCGGCTGAGCGCGTTGTCGAAGCCGGCGCGCGCCGGCGCGCGAAACGCCGCGATGTAGGTCACCGGCAGGTCGTCCATGCGGCTCTTCGGGAACATCACGAAGAAGTTGACGCGCATCGAGCTCCAGTCGACCTTGCGCAGGCTGGTGATGCGGCCTTCGGCGGCCTGCCCCGCGATGTCGAAGCGCAGCGTGTCGCCCAGCTTGAGCCCGAAGGTCTGCGCCAGGCCGTCCTCCACGCTCAGGCCGCCGGCCTCGTCGGCCACCCAGCGCCCGCCGCTCAGCTGGTTGTGCGGCGGCAGCGTCGGCGAGTGGCTGAGGTTGAACTCGCGGTCGGCCAGGCGGCGCGCCCGATCGTCGGCGAGGGCGTCGGGCGTGACGGTCTTGCCGTTGATGGCGATCAGCCGGCCGCGGATCATCGGGTACCAGTCGTACTGCTTCACGCCGGCGGCGGCCAGCGCGGCGCGAAACGGTTCGGCCTGCTCCGGCTGGACGTTGATGATGAAGCGATCGGGCGCGTCCGGCGGCGTGGCCTGGCGCCAGCTGCCGATCAGGTCGGTGCGCAGCAGCACCAGCAGCACCAGCGCGAGCAGCCCCACGCTGAGCGCCGACACCTGCAGCACCGCGAAGGCCGGACGCGCCGCGATCTGGCGCGTGGCCAGCACCAGCCAGCGCGGCGCGCGCGCCTCGGGCACGGCGCGGCGCAGCAGCATCACGGCGATCCAGCTCAGCAGCGCGAACACCGCCACCGCGCCGGCGAAGCCGCCCACCGCGATCAGCCCGAGCTTGAGGTCGGACGAGACCGCCAGCAGCAGCGCGACGAAGCCCAGCGTGCCGGCCGCCAGCACCGCGAGCGACGCCGGCTTGAGCGCGCCGACGTCGCGGCGGATCACCCGCAGCGGCGGCACGCGCGCGAGCTGCAGCACCGGCGGCAGGCCGAAGCCCATCAGCAGCGTGAAGCCCACGCCGACGCCGAACAGCCCCGGCCAGGCAGTGGCCGCCGGCAGCGATGCATCGACCAGGCCGGCCAGCAGCCACACGAAGGCGTGGTGCACCCCGAAGCCCAGCAGCACGCCCAGGCCGCTCGCCAGCGAGCCCACGAGCGTGAACTCGACCAGGTACTGCAGGGCGATGCTGCGCTGCGACTGGCCGAGCACGCGCAGCATCGCGCAATCGTCGAGGTGTCGATTGGCGAAGTCGCGCGCCGCGATGCCCACCGCCACCGCCGCCAGCAAGGCCGCCAGCAGCGCCACCAGGTTGAGGAACTTCTCGGCGCGGTCGAGCGTCTGGCGCATCTCCGGCCGGCCGGACGAGAACGACTCGACGCGCATGCCGCGCAGCCCCTGCTCCTTGATCTGCGTCTCGGCCCAGTCGGTGAAGTGGCGCACGATCTCGTCGTTGTTCTGCGACGAGGCCACCGCCAGCCGGTAGCTGACGCGGCTGGCCGGCTGGACGAGGCCGGTGGCGGCGAGATCGGGCTCGGCGAGCATCACGCGCGGCGCGAAGCTCGCGAAGCCGGCGCCGCGATCGGGCTCGATGCGGATCACTCGCGCAATGCGCAGCGTGGCATCGCCCAGCAGCAGCGGCTCGCCGACCTTCAGGTTGAGCGAATCCAGCAGGGCCGCATCGACCCAGACGCTGCCCGCGTCGGGCGCTGCGGCGAGCTCGGTGGCGCGCGTGCCCGGACCCTCGTCGACACGCAGCCGGCCGCGCAGCGGATAGGCCGCGCTCACCGCCTTGACGCTCACCAGCCGCGATGCGCCGCCCTTGTTGTCGGGCGCGCGGCCCATGCTGGGAAAGGTCGCGCTCGTGGCGACGGCCAGGCCCATGGCTTTCGCCTTGGCCGCGAAGGCCGGCGGCGCCGGCTGGTCGCTGCCGATGATGGCGTCGCCGCCGATGAGCTGGCGCGCGTCGCGAGTGAGGCCGTGGTTGAGCCGATCGGCGAAGAAGCCCACCGCCGTCAGCGCGGCCACCGCGAGGGTGACCGCCACCACCAGCAGGCGCAGCTCGCCGGCGCGGAAGTCGCGTCCGAGCTGGCGCCAGGCCAGGTGCCACAGGGAGTTGGTGCGAAGCGCTTGCGCGGTGTCCATGGCCCGACGCTACACCGGACAGCCGAACAAGTCGGCCAAGTGGGTGATGGAGCGCGCGTGCATCGTGTTCGCCGGTTCGGGCGACACGTCCTTGGGCTGCCTGGCGCCGAACTCCAGCGGGCGCTCGATGTAGGCGGTCTGCAGGCCGCAGGCGCGCGCGGCGGCGAGGTCGTCGTGATGAGCCGCGACCAGCATGGCCCGCGCCGGATCGAGATCGAACACCCGCGCCGCGCCGAGGTAGACCGCGGGGTCTGGCTTGTAGGCCTTGAAGACCTCGGCCGAGAGCACGCAGTCCCAGGGCAGGCCGGCGCGCTTGGCCATGTTCGTGAGCAGGCCGAGGTTGCCGTTCGACAGCGACGCGATGGTGAAGCGCGACTTGAGCCGGGTGAGCCCGGCCACCGAATCGGGCCACGGGTCCAGGCGGTGCCAGACCCCGTTCAGGTGACGCCGCTGCGCGTCATCGAGATGCGCCAGGCCGAAGCGCGGCAGCAGCGCATCCAGGCTCGCGCGATGCAGCTCGTCCAGGCGCGTCCAGGGTTGCGCGCCCGACATCACGCGCTCCATCGACGGGCGGTAGGCGGCGCGCCAGGCAAGCGCGAAGGCGTCGGCGTCGACCTCGGGATGCAGCGCCGTCAGCTCGCGCACGATGGAGCCGTGCCAGTCGACGACGGTGCCGAAGATGTCGAACAGGAGAAGCTGCGGCTGGTCGTGCATGGGGCCTCCGGAGGGAAGGCCATTTTGCATTCGCGCTACTTCCGGCGTCTTCGTGGCCCGGGTGCAACCCGGGGTGCCTCGTCCCGGGTTGCACCCGGGCTACGAAGACCGTGGAAGCAGAAGGCGAGCACGTTCTCGATGAGGGGCCGCGCGTCGGGGTCGCTGCCCCCGGCACGCGCGGCGAGGACCAGCGGCCCCATCAACGACTCCGTGATCGCGCCGAAGATGCACGCCGCCGCCACCTGCGGATCGGCCAGCTCGAACTCTCCCGCGTCCTGCCCCGATTGAAGGATGCGGCGGAACTGCTCGATGAACTGCTGGTGGAAGTGCAGCCGCTCCTCCTCGATCTCCGCCTCGGTGGGCTCGAGCACCATGGCGTAGGCGAGCCGCCGGTTGCTCATCGCGCGCTGCGCGAAGGCACGCACCGCGGCGGCCAGACGCTCGGCGGCGGGCGCCGTCTGGTCGGCGATCTCGGTGACGACGCGCAGCTCGGCCCCGGCCTGGGCGCGATACGCCTGCGCCAGCAGCTGCGTCTTGGACGGGAAGTGCAGGTAGACCGCGCCGGTGGACAGGCCCGCGGCCTCGGCCACCGCCGACATCTGCACGTGGCGCCAGCCGCCCTGGGCGAGCAGCGACAGCGCGGCCATCACCAGGCGCTCGCGCGCCTCGGCCCGCTTGCTTTCGACATAGGGGGTGCGTTGATAGGCCACTGGCTTTGTCGAGGATCGTCGCCTAAGCTCTGAACGCCGATTCAGTCATTGAACCGGCGTTCATGTCTTTTGTCAACCCGCATGTCCGAATCTTCCACCTCGGCCCGGCTCCGGGAGCTCCTCCCCGGCGCGGCCAGCCACTCGCACGTCCATTGGCACGTGCTGTGGGGCTTCGAGGACACGATCGAGGTCGAGCTCGAGGGCGGCGGCCTGCGCCTGGGCGCGGGCCGCGCACTGCTGGTCGCCCCGAACCAGCGGCATGCGCTGGCCGGGCCGCACGGCGCGCGCTGCTTCATCGTCGACTCCACCGACGACGCGCAGCTCGAACGCCTGGCGCCGCTGGCCGGGCGCGTCCACGTGGGCGACGCCTCGGTCGGCCACCTGCTGCGCTACCTCGCCGCCCAGCCGCGGCTGCCCTCGTCGGCCGCGGAGCTGCTGGTGGCCAGCATGTCGCACGCCAGCGAGCTGCGCAGCGGCAGCACGCGCCGCGCCATCGACTGGCCGGCGCTCGAGGCGTGGATCGCCGCCCACCTGGGCGACACGCTCACCGTGGCCAGGCTGGCAGCGCGCGTGCACCTGAGCCCCACGCAGTTCGCGGTGCGCTGCCACGCGGAGCTGGGCACCACGCCCATCGCGCTGGTGCGCCGGCTGCGACTGGCCGCTGCGCTGCGCTTGCGCGACGGCGGCATGAGTGTGGCCGCGGCGGCCGCGCAATGCGGCTACCGCTCGCCCTCGGCGCTGACCGCCGCGCTGCGTCGCGAGACGAGCCGCTGAACGCCACCGTCGTCTCGCGACGATGCGACGAAGCCGCGCGACGAGCGCATCGCGTCCGTCCTCGCCTCGCGCCGTAAGTGGGATCCGTGGCCGATCGGCGGCCACGCCTTCCACCCCTTATCGAGGAATCGAAACGTGAGACGTCTTCTTCTGAATGTGCTGCTGACCGGCGCCGTCGCCTCGTCGTCCTTCGCCGCGACGCCGCCGCCCAACGAGCAGTTCTTCCCCGCGCTGGTGTTCCGCACCGGCCCCTATGCGCCCAACGGCGTGCCCTGGGCCAACGGCTTCGTCGACTACCTGAACCCGGTCAACCAGCGCGACGGCGGCATCAACGGCGTGAAGATCACCTACGAGGAGTGCGAGACCGGCTACGCGACCGACCGCGGCGTCGAGTGCTACGAGCGCCTCAAGGGGAAGGGTCCGACCGGCGCGGCCCTGTTCAACCCGCTGTCCACCGGCGTCACCTTCGCGCTGACCGAGAAGGTTCAGGCGGACAGGATTCCGCTCATCACCATGGGCTACGGCCGCAGCGAGTCGGTCGACGGCCGCGTGTTCGGCTGGAACTTCCCGCTCATGGGCACCTACTGGGATGCGTCGGACGTGCTGATCCAGCAGATCGGACGCGAGCTCGGCGGCGAGCAGCGCCTGAAGGGCAAGAAGATCACGCTGGTCTACCACGACTCGCCCTATGGCAAGGAGCCCATTCCGGTGCTGCAGGCGCTCGCCCAGCGCATCGGCTTCGAGTTCGAGGCGCTGCCGGTCGCTCATCCGGGCGTGGAGCAGAAGGCGACCTGGCTGCAGGTGCGCCAGCATCGCCCCGACTACGTGTTCCTGTGGGGCTGGGGCGTGATGAACGCGACCGCCATCCGCGAGGCCATCGCGGTGGGCTACCCGCGCGACCGCATGATCGGCGTGTGGTGGGCCGGCGCCGAGCAGGACGTCCAGGCGGCCGGCGAAGGGGCGGCCGGCTATCGCTCGCTCACGCTGCAGCACAGCGCCGAGCATGCGCGTGTGCACGACGACCTGGTCAAGCACGTCTACGCCAAGGGCCTGGGCGCGGGTCGCACGGAGGACGTCGGCCAGGTGCTCTACAACCGCGGCATGCTCAACGCGATGCTGTCGGTCGAGGCCGTGCGCGCGGCGCAGGGTCGCTTCGGCAACAAGCCGCTCACCGGCGAGCAGGTGCGCTGGGGCCTGGAGCACCTGCGCATCGATGCGGCGCGCATCCACGCGCTGGGCATGGACGGCATGCTGCAGCCGCTGGCCACCTCCTGCCAGGACCACGAGGGCGCGCACCGCTACCGCCTGCACGCCTGGGACGGCAAGCGCTGGGCCTATTCGTCCGACTGGGTCGAATCGGACTCGTCGCTGCTGCGCCCGATGATCGATGCCGCAGCGAAGAAGTACGCCGCCGACAAGCACATCACGCCGCGCGACTGCGGCGCCGAAGGTTGAGGAGGCCGCGATGAACGACTCCCTCCTGAGCTATGTCCACGGCAGCGTCGACACGCCGCTGCTGTGCGACACCGTCGGACAGCTGCTGGACCGCACCGTGGCGCGCTTCGGCGATCGCGAGGCCCTGGTGGTGCCCCACCAGGGCGTGCGCTGGAGCTGGCGCGAGCTGCAGCGCCGGGTGCACAACCTGGCCGCGAGCCTGCTGCGTCTCGGGCTGGTGCCGGGCGACCGCATCGGGATCTGGTCGCAGAACAATGCCGAGTGGCTGGTCACGCAGCTGGCCACGGCGCAGGCCGGCCTGGTCCTGGTCAACATCAACCCGGCCTACCGGCGCAACGAGCTGCTCTATGCGCTGACCAAGGTCCAGTGCAAGGCGCTGGTGCTCGCGCCGGGCTTCAAGGGCAGCGACTACCTGGCCATGCTCGACGAGCTGCGGCCGCAGCTGCCCGGCTTGCAGCTCGTGATCCGCCTGGGCGCCGGCCGCACCCCGGGCATGCTGAACTTCGACGACCTGCTGGGCGACGCCGGCTTTCGCGAGCTCCTGGGCCTGCGCCGGCTCGCGGCGACCCTGCAGTTCGACGACCCGATCAACATCCAGTTCACCTCCGGCACCACCGGCGCACCGAAGGGCGCGACGCTGACGCACCACAACATCGTCAACAACGCCTTCTTCGTCGGGCAGGCGATGCGCCTGACCGAGGCGGACCGGCTGTGCATCCCCGTGCCGCTGTACCACTGCTTCGGCATGGTGCTGGGCAACCTCGCCTGCATCGCGCAGGGGGCGACCATGGTCTACCCCGGCGAAGGCTTCGATGCGGGCAGCGTGCTCGACGCCGTCGAGGCCGAGCGCTGCACCGCGCTGCACGGCGTGCCGACGATGTTCATCGCCATGCTGGACCATCCCGACTTCGCCCGTCGCGACCTGTCCAGCCTGCGCACAGGCGCCATGGCCGGCGCGCCCTGCCCCGTCGAGGTGATGAAGAAGGTGGTCGATCGCATGCACCTGCGCGAGATCACCATCGCCTACGGCATGACGGAGACCGCGCCGGTGTCCTTCCAGAGCGCCGCGGACGATCCCGTGGAGCGGCGCGTGTCCACGGTGGGCCGCATCCAGCCGCACCTCGAGGTCAAGATCGTGGATGCGGCCGGCCGCATCGTTCGCCGCGGCGAAAAGGGCGAGCTGCTGACGCGAGGCTATGCCGTCATGCGCGGCTACTGGGGCGACGAAGCGAGGACGCGCGAGGCCATCGACGCGGCCGGCTGGATGCACACCGGCGACCTCGCGACCCTCGACGCGCAGGGCTACTGCAACATCGTCGGGCGCTCCAAGGACATGGTGATCCGCGGCGGCGAGAACATCTCGCCGCGCGAGGTCGAGGAGTTCCTCCACACCCATCCCAAGGTGCAGGACGTGCAGTGCGTCGGCGTGCCGGACCCGAAGTACGGCGAGGAGCTGTGCGCCTGCATCGTGCTGCGTGCGGGCCAGCAGGCCGGCGAAGAGGAGATCCGCGCGTACTGCCGCGGGCAGATCGCCCACTACAAGGTGCCGCGCCACGTGCGCTTCGTCGACGCCTTTCCGATGACCGTCACCGGCAAGGTGCAGAAGTTCGTCCTGCGCGGGCGCATGGCGGCCGAGCTGGGACTGCACGAGGAGCTCACCGCATGATGCGCTGGCGCGACATCGACCGCATGGCAGCGCAGGTGCCGCTGGCGGCGGGCTACCGCTTCGAGCTGCTGCGGCGCGAGGAGATCGGCCTGCTGATCGGCGCGCTGCAGGCCTGGTATCCCGACATCAGCGTCGGCGCCGCCAGCTGCTTCCTGCGCCGCGACTTCTTCGAGGAGCAGGTGTGCTTCGCCGGCGAGCCCGAGCGCGACGTCATCGTCTTCCTGATGAAGCGCGGCGACGAGCTGGCCGGCATGTTCTCCTGCGACCGCGACCGCGACTCACTCACGCTGTACGCCCGGCTGGGCGTCGCCTCGCCGGACCATCGCGGCGCGAACCTGGCCGAGGCGGGCATCGCGCTCACCGAGCAGATGGGGCGGCGCATGGGCGCCGGCTACCTGTACGGCCTGGCGACGCTGAAGACGCGCTACGTCCAACGCGCCTTCGAGCGCTCGGGCTGGCAGTTGGTGGGCATCACGCCCGGCTTCGACCGCGAGCTGGTCGCGCCGGGAGTGGTGAAGCGGGTCTACGAAGCGGTGTACAGCAAGGTGCTGGTGGCCGATGCCGCGCTGCTGCATCCGCAGCCGCAGAACCTGACGCCGCGCACCCGCTCGCTGTTCGAGGGCCTCTTCTCGTGATCCCGGGGATGCACTTCGCGACCGGCCAGGGCGTTTCGTCGCATCGTCCTGGCCGCGAAGCCCGGCGTCGACGAAATTTCGCTCCACCGACGGCGAGGTGTCGTCGGCACCCCAGGAGCCCCTCATGTCATCCCTGTCCCGCGTGATCATCGTCTCCATCGCCAGCCTGCTCTCGGCCGCCGCCATGGCGCACGAAGCGACCCAGTTCATCGACCCGCCCTCCACGCTGACGCGCGCGGAGGTCCGCGCCGACATCAAGCATCGCGACGCGGCGCCGACTGCCGGCGAAGCGACCAACTTCGCCGACGCGCCGGTGCAGAAGCACGATGCGAGCAGCGTGCGCGCGCATGCGCGGCCGGAGCATCGGTTCAGCGAGTTGTATGTGGGAGCGTAGTCGGGCCATCGGCCCACGCGGCTTCGACGCGCAAGAGGTTTTGTAGGGTGGGCTTCAGCCCACGCGAACATCACTGTGCATCCACCTGCCGCGTGGGCTGAAGCCCACCCTACAAAATCCACGGCTTGACCTGGCCTTCGCGATGCGCCGACAATCCGCCCCGCTCCGGGGTGCACGCGCGACGTGCTGAGACGGCTAATCCGAACCCGCGAACTTGAACCGGCTAGTACCGGCGTAAGAAGAGCCATCACTCCCTGGCACCGCGGCCCCCTCATGGGCCCCGACTGCCTCCGGGGCGACCTTCGGAGCACCACCGTCCACGAAGGAGCCCCGATGAACGCACCCGAACCCGTCGACTTCGCGCAGCAGCTCGCGCTGACACGCGAGCCGTTTCCCGCCTCGCGCAAGGTCCACCTCGAGGGCACGCGGCCCGACCTGCGCGTGCCGTTGCGCGAGATCGCGCTCACCAACGGCGAGACGGTGTGCGTGTACGACACCTCCGGGCCCTACACCGACCCGGCGGTCGAGATCGACGTGCGGCGCGGCCTGCCGGCCCTGCGCGCCGCCTGGATCGCCGATCGCGCCGACACCGAGGCCTACGACGGCCGCATCCGCCAGGGCCTCGACGACGGCGCGCGCCACGACGAGCGCGACGCGGCACGGCTGGCGACGCTGCGCGCCGATGCGGCGCTGCTGCAGCGCACGCCGCGGCGCGCGAAGGCCGGCGCCAACGTGACCCAGATGCACTACGCGCGCCGCGGCATCGTCACGCCCGAGATGGAGTTCGTCGCGCTGCGCGAGAACGGCAAGCGCGAGTGGATGCGCGAGTACCTGTCCGACCCGAAGCGCGAGGCGCGCCTGCGCGGCAACCCCATGGGCGCGAGCATCCCCGCGCTCGTCACGCCGGAGTTCGTGCGCGACGAGGTGGCGCGCGGCCGCGCCATCATCCCTGCCAACATCAACCACCCCGAAGTCGAGCCGATGGCCATCGGCCGCAACTTCAAGGTCAAGATCAACGCCAACATCGGCAACTCGGCCGTCACCTCGGGCATCGAGGAAGAGGTGGACAAGCTGGTGTGGGCGATCCGCTGGGGCGCCGACAACGTGATGGACCTGTCCACCGGCCGGCACATCCACACCACCCGCGACTGGATCGTGCGCAACTCGCCGGTGCCCATCGGCACGGTGCCCATCTACCAGGCGCTGGAGAAGGTGGGCGGCGTGGCCGAGGACCTCACCTGGGAGATCTTTCGCGACACGCTGGTCGAGCAGGCCGAGCAGGGCGTGGACTACTTCACCATCCACGCGGGGCTGCGCCTGGCCTTCATCCACCTCACCGCCGAACGCCGCACGGGCATCGTCTCGCGCGGCGGCTCGATCATGGCCAAGTGGTGCATCGCGCACCACCGCGAGAGCTTCCTGTACACGCGCTTCGAAGAGATCTGCGAGATCATGTAGGCCTACGACGTGAGCTTCTCGCTGGGCGACGGGCTGCGCCCCGGCTCGGGTGCCGATGCCAACGACGAAGCGCAGTTCGCCGAGCTGCGCACGCTCGGCGAGCTCACGCAGCTGGCCTGGAAGCACGACGTGCAGACCATGATCGAAGGTCCCGGCCACGTGCCCATGCACCTGGTGCAGGCCAACATGGACGAGCAGCTGAAGCATTGCCACGAGGCGCCCTTCTACACCCTGGGCCCGCTCACCATCGACATCGCGCCCGGCTACGACCACATCGCGAGCGCCATCGGCGCGGCGCTGATCGGCTGGATGGGCACGGCCATGCTCTGCTACGTGACGCCCAAGGAGCATCTGGGCCTGCCCGACCGCGACGACGTCAAGCAGGGGATCATGGCCTACCGCATCGCGGCGCATGCGGCCGACTTGGCCAAGGGCCACCCGGGGGCGCGGGCGCGCGACGACGCGCTGTCGAAGGCGCGCTTCGAGTTCCGCTGGACCGACCAGTTCAACCTCGGCCTCGATCCCGACACCGCACGCGACTTCCACGACGAGACGCTGCCGAAGGACGCGAGCAAGGTGGCGCACTTCTGCTCCATGTGCGGGCCCAAGTTCTGCTCGATGAAGATCACGCAGGAGGTGCGCGAGTTCGCGGCGCAGGGCATGGCGGACAAGTCGGCGCAGTTCAAGGCCGGCGGCGGCGAGCTCTACATCCCGATCGCGCCGCAGGCCTGAGCCATGGCGATGTCGGTGGCCATCGCGGGCGCCGGCCTGCTGGGGCGCCTGCTCGCCTGGCGGCTGGCCCGAAGGGGCTGGCAGGTCGACGTCTTCGATCCGGCGCCGGGCCCGGGCCCGCGCTTCGGCGAGCACGGCGCGGCGCAGCACGCCGCGGGCTTCAGCGCGGCCGGCATGCTCAGTCCGCTGGCCGAGCTGGAGAACGCCGATGCGGGCATCGCCGCGCGCGGCTGGCGCTCGATCGCGCTGTGGCGCGAGATCGTCGCGGCGCTCGATGCACGGCCCGACTTCGCCGAGCGCGGCAGCCTGATGCTGGCCCACCGTGCCGACCTGGGCGCGGCGCATCGCGTGCTGGCCCGCCTGCCGCAGGACGAGGCGCAACCTTTGGACGGCGACGCGCTGCCGGCGCTGGAGCCGTCGCTGCAGCGTGGGCTGCACGCGTGGCTGCTGCCCGGCGAGGCGCACATCGATGCCGTGCACACGCTGGCGGCGCTGCAGGCCGAAGCGCCGGGCGCGCGCTGGCATTGGCAGCGTGCGGCGCGCGAGCTTCATCCCGGCCGCGTGGTGCTCGACAACGGCGACGAAGTCCGCGCCGACCGCGTGTTCGACGTGCGCGGCCTCGGCGCGCGGCCGGCCCTGCCTTTGCGCGGCGTGCGCGGCGAGATGCTGTGGCTGCGGCTCGCATCGCATGGGTTGACGCGGCCGGTGCGGCTGCTGCACCCGCGGCACCGGGTCTACGTGGTCCCGCGCTCGCCGGACCTCGTGCTCGTCGGCGCGAGCGAAATCGAAAGCGAGGACCGCTCCGAGGTGTCGCTGCGCAGCGCGGTCGAGCTGATGGCGGCGGCGCACAGCGTGATGCCTTCGCTGGCAGAGGCGCGCGTCGTGTGCATGGACAGCAATCTGCGGCCGGCATTGGCGGATCACCGGCCGTACGTGGAGGTGTCGGACGGGCTGGTGCGGATCAACGGCCTGTTCCGGCACGGCTGGCTGCTGGCGCCGGCGCTGATCGAGGAGGCGCTTGGGTGATGCACGACATCGAACTTCTGCTGGACAACCGGCCGCATCGCGTCGCAGCGGGCACGACGCTCGCCGTGCTCGTCGGCCAGCTGGGTCATCAACCGCGCGACGTCGGCACCGCGCTCAACGGACGATTCGTGCCGCGCGACGAGCGGGCCGCGTCCGTACTGCAAGCGGGCGATGCCGTCTTGCTCTTTCAACCGATCGTCGGAGGGTGAAGGCCATGAGAAGTGACATGACGACCCCGGGTTGCACCCAGGCTACCCGTAGCCCGGGTGCAACCCGG
>DASUZE010000033.1:0-16654 GCA_036377015.1 Piscinibacter sp.
TCGATCAACCCCATGTCGGCGCTGCTCATCAGCGCCTCGATGTCCATCAGGATGAGCATGCGGTCGTTGACGCTGCCGATGCCGGTGATGAAGCTGGTGTCCACGGCGGTGTGCATCTCGGGGGCGGCCTTGATGGCATCGCCCGACAGCTCCAGCACGTCGGACACCGAGTCGACCACCGCGCCGACCACGCGGCCCCTGACGTTGAGCACGATCACCACCGTGAAGCCGTTGTACTCGACGGTCTCGCAGGCCAGCTTCACGCGCAGGTCGACGATGGGCACGATCACGCCGCGCAGGTTGACCACGCCCTTGATGAAGGCCGGGGCGTTGGCGATGCGCGTGGGCGGCTCGTAGGAGCGGATCTCCTGGACCTTGAGGATGTCGATGCCGTATTCCTCGGCGCCCAGGCGGAAGGTGAGGAACTCGCCGCCGGCAGCGGCTGCGGCGCGGGCGGCTTCGTGGCGGGCCACTTGCGCGGCGTCGTGGATCATGTTCATGGACTGCCTTTCGGGAATCTTGTCGACGGGTCTATCGGCATCTGCGGGCCGAACTGAAGTCAGGCGGCCTGCAACTTGAAGCGGCCGACCAGGCCGGCCAGCGCCACTGCCTGTTCCTTGAGCGATTCGGCGGCGGCGGCGCTCTGTTCCACCAGCGCGGCGTTCTGCTGCGTCATCCGGTCGAGCTGGGTGACCGAGGTGTTCACCTGGCCGATGCCGTCACTCTGCTCCGACGAGGCGGCGGTGATCTCGCCGATGATGTCGGTCACGCGCTGCACCGATCCCACGATCTCCTGCATGGTCTGGCCGGCGTTGCCGACCAGCCGCGCGCCCGAGTCGACCCGCTCGACGCTGGCGCCGATCAGGCTCTTGATCTCCTTGGCCGCTTCGGCCGAGCGCTGCGCCAGGTTGCGGACCTCGCCCGCGACCACTGCAAAGCCGCGGCCCTGCTCGCCGGCACGCGCGGCTTCCACCGCCGCGTTCAGCGCGAGGATGTTGGTCTGGAAGGCGATGCCGTCGATCACGCCGATGATGTCGGCGATCTTCTTCGAGCTCGCATTGATGTCGTCCATGGTGCTCACCACCTGCGCGACCACGTCGCGGCCGCGGGCGGCCACTTCGGCGGCCGACGACGCGAGCTGGTTGGCCTGGCGCGCCGAGTCGGCCGACTGGCGCACCGTGCCGGTGAGCTGCTCCATCGACGACGCGGCCTGCTGCAGGTTGGCGGCGGTCTGCTCGGTGCGCGCCGACAGGTCCTGGTTGCCGGTGGCGATCTCGGCGCTGGCGGTGCCGATGCTGTCGGTGGAGTGCCGGACCTGGCCGACCATGGCCTGCAGCGAGACCTGCATCCCGCGCAGCGCCTCCATCATCGCGGCGGTCTCGTCGCGGCCTTGCGCCTGCACTTCGCGCGTCAGGTCACCGGCGGCGATCGAGGCGGCGAGCTCGCGGGCCTCGTCGAGCGGACGACAGATGCTGCGCATGTTGAGCAGCGTGAAGGGCACGATGAGCATGGCCACCGCGGCGAGCACGCCCAGGTTGGCCAGTGTCGCGCGGCGCGACGCGGCCTCGCGGGCGGCGCGCGCCTCGTCGGCATCGGCATCCATCACCTGGCCGGTGCGCGCCAGCATGTCCTCGAAGGCCCGCATGTGGGCCTTGGCGTTGGACAGCATGCGGTCGGCCACGCGCGGGTTGTCGTAGGCGCCGTCCTCGACCTGCAGCACGATCTTCTTCGTCGACTCGGCGTAGGTGGCCAGGCGCGCCGCCGCTTCCTTGAGCATGGGCGCTTCCTTGGCCGTCGCCTGCGCGCGCATCTCGGCCAGCAGCTTCTCGGCCGCCGCCACCGCGGCGGTCCACTTGTCGCGGTGCTGGTTGAGGGCGATGCGGTCGTCGTAGCAGATGACCATGTCCTTCTCGGCGCGGTTGATGTCGCCGACCAGGCGGTTGGCCTCGGTGAGCGCATGCGACTTGCGCAGCGAGCCCGCGATGAACGCATCTGCGTCCTGCCCTTGCTGCCGCATCAGCAGCAGGCCGGTGGCGCCCACGGCGCACACCAGGACCAGCATCACCACCAGCGTCCCGATGAGACGGCTGCGGATGCTCAGGCGGCGCATCGCGCCCATCAGTTGATTCATTTCGTTCCACTCCCTGTGGCTTCGAGGCGGAAGGTGCCGACCACTTCGGCCAGCGTCACCGCCTGTTCTTTCAAGGACTGCGCTGCGGCGGCGCTTTCCTCGACCAGCGCGGCGTTCTGCTGCGTCATCTGGTCGAGCTGGACCACCGAGGCGTTGACCTGGCCGATGCCGTCGCTCTGCTCGGAAGCAGCGGCGGTGATCTCGCCGATGATGTCGGTCACCCGCTGCACCGAGCCGACGATCTCCTGCATGGTGTGGCCCGCATCGGCCACCAGCTTGGAGCCCGACTCGACCTTGTCGACCGAGGCGCCGATCAGCGCCTTGATCTCCTTGGCCGCTTCGGCGGAACGCTGGGCGAGGTTGCGCACCTCGCCGGCGACCACCGCGAAGCCGCGTCCCTGCTCGCCGGCGCGTGCCGCTTCCACCGCGGCGTTGAGCGCGAGGATGTTGGTCTGGAAGGCGATGCCGTCGATCACGCCGATGATGTCGGCGATCTTCTTGGAGCTCGCGTTGATGTCGTCCATCGTCGCGACCACGCGCGAGACGACGTCGCCGCCGCGCGCGGCCACTTCGGCGGCCGAGGCGGCGAGCTGGTTGGCCTGGCGCGCCGAGTCGGCGCTTTGCTTGACGGTGCCGGTGAGCTGCTCCATCGACGACGCAGCCTGCTGCAGGTTGGCCGCGGCCTGCTCGGTGCGTGCCGACAGGTCGTGGTTGCCGGTGGCGATCTCCGACGAGGCGGTGCTGATGTTGTCGGTCGAGGCGCGCACCTGGCCCACCATGTGGCGCAGGGCGGCCTGCATGCGGCCGAGCGCGCGCAGCAGGTCGCCGAGCTCGTCGCGGCGCTGCGAATCCAGCGTCTGCGACAGGTCGTTCTCCGCGATCACGCGGGCCGCATCGACCGCGTCGTGCAGCGGCCGCGTGACCGAGCGGGTGATGATGAGCGCGCCGCCGATGCCGACCACCAGGCTGGCGGCGACCAGCACGGCCAGCACGATGGTGGCGGTGCGCAGGCTGGCACGCACCTCGTCGCTGCGCCGGGTGGCCTGGGTGCTGGCATGCTTCTCGAGGTCGGCCATGGCCTGCACATAGGCTTCGGCGGCGGGCAGGAGCTTGTCCTTGAGCGTGCTCTCGACGGCCACCTGGTCGGCGCTCTTCAGGAACTCCAGCAGCTTGCCGCGGTGCTCGATGTAGACGCCGCGCTTGTCGCCGATGGCGGCCAGCATGGCCTTGGTCTGTGCATCGGCGGCGCTGGACTCGAAGGCCTTCTGGATCTCGGTGATCTCGGCCGAGGTCTGCTTCATCAGCGGCGCGAAGTAGGCCTCGACGTCGGGCTGGCCGGCGGCCTTGGCGATCGCGATGGTGCGGTTGACGTTGAGCTGCGTCTTCTGCAGCCACTTGTCCGCCAGGTTCGCGTGCTCCTCATAGGCCGTGGCCGCGCTCATGTCCTGCTGCATGCGCACCAGGCTGACGAAGGAAACCCCCACGCTCACCAGCAGCAGGGCCAGCACCAGGCCGAAGCCCAGCAGGAGACGGGTGCCGATCTTCAGGTTGTTCAGGTTCACGGGATGTTCCTCGGCCAGGGCATGTCGTTGGAATGCACGCGCCTCGGCGCGTGTTGTCTCAGTGACGCGAGCGGCGCACCAGGCTGCCCACGTCCAGGATGAGGGCCACGCGGCCGTCGCCCATGATGGTGGCGCCCGACACGTCGTTGACCTTGCGGTAGTTGGCCTCGAGGTTCTTCACCACGACCTGCTGCTGCCCGAGCAGCTCGTCGACGAGCAGGGCGACGCGTCCGCCCTCGGCCTCGACCACCACCATGATCCCGGCCACGTGCTCGAAGTCGAAGCGCGGGACGTGGAACACGTCTTCCAGCCCGATGACCGGCATGTACTCGTCGCGCACCTCGACCACGCGGCCCGAGCCGCCGATGGTCTTGATGGTCTGGTCTTCCACCTGGAACGACTCGACCACCGAGGACAGCGGCAGGATGTAGACCTCCTCGCCGACGCCCACGCTCATGCCGTCCATGATGGCCAGCGTGAGAGGCAGCCGCACCGACACGCGCATGCCGTAGCCGTCGGCCGAGTCGATCTCGACCGAGCCGCCGAGCGCGGCAATGTTCTTCTTCACCACGTCCATGCCGACGCCGCGGCCGGACACGTCGGTCACCACCTCGGCGGTGGAGAAGCCGGGCTCGAAGATGAGGTTCCAGACTTCCGGATCGGTGAGCGAGTCGGGCGCATGGATGCCGCGCTCGCGTGCCTTCTTCAGCAGCTTGTCGCGCGACAGGCCGCGGCCGTCGTCGCGCACCTCGATGACGATGGAGCCGCCTTGGTGCGAGGCCGACAGCGTGATGGTGCCGTGCTCGGGCTTGCCCTTGGCCAGGCGCTCGGCGGGCAGCTCGATGCCGTGGTCGCAGGAGTTGCGCACCAGGTGGGTCAGCGGGTCGGTGATCTTCTCGACCAGGCCCTTGTCCAGCTCGGTGGCTTCGCCGTGGGTGACGAACTCGACCTTCTTGCTCAGCTTGGCCGCCAAGTCGCGCAGCATGCGCGGGAAGCGGTTGAAGACGATCGACATCGGGATCATGCGGATCGACATCACCGATTCCTGCAGGTCCCGCGTGTTGCGGTCCAGGTCGGCGAGGCCGGCGGCCAGCTGCTGGTACAGCCCGGCGTCGACGTTCTTGCTGTTCTGGGCCAGCATGGCCTGGGTGATGACGAGCTCGCCGACCAGGTTGATGAGCTGGTCGACCTTCTCGACCGAGACGCGCAGCGTCGACGACTCCAGGGCGGCGGCCGGCGCCTTCTCCTGGCGCGCGACGGCGCGGGCACGCGCGGTCTGCTCGGCTTGCGGCGCGGCCGCGGCAGCGGGCACCTCGGTCGGGCTCACGCTCGCGGGCGCGCCGGGCGCGTCCTCGAAGAAGCCGTAGCCGGGGTCGGTCACCGTGTCGGCCGGCGGCACGCCGGGGTTGCCGTCGTGGAAGCCGTAGCCCGGGCCCAGCGGCAGCAGCTGCACATGCTCGCGCGCCACGTGGAAGGTGAACAGGTCCAGCAGGTCGTTGTCGGTGCTGGTGGTGACGATCTTGAAACGGCGCATGCCGTCGACCGACTGCCCGCCGTCGATCGGCTCGATGGTGCCCAGGTCGACGATCTCCTGGAACAGCTCGACCAGGTTGTCGGCCTGCGACGGGTTCTCGAGCGGTCCGACGCGCACCTCGAGCGAGCGTGGCGGCGTGCTGCTGGCCGCAGGACGTGCGACCGGCTCCTCCGTCGCCATGGCGGCCGGCTTGGGCGCGGGCGCAGCGGTCGGATGCAGCGTCGGCGGGGTCTCGCCCGCGACCATCGCGCGGATGTTGAACAGCAGCTCCGTGGTGTCGATCTCCGGCCCGCCGCCGCCCTGGTGGCGCGCGAGCTGGGCACGCAGCGCGTCGCCCGACTGCAGCAGCACGTCGACCATGCCGGCGGTCGGCGCGAGCTCGTGGCGGCGCAGCTTGTCGAGCAGCGTCTCCATCTGGTGGGTCAGCTCGGCGACGTCGGCAAAGCCGAAGGTCGCGGCGCCGCCCTTGACCGAGTGCGCGCAGCGGAAGATGGAGTTCAGCTCCTCGTCGTTGGCGGCCTCGATGTCGACCTCGAGCAGCTGCTGCTCCATGCGATCGAGGTTCTCGCCCGCTTCCTCGAAGAAGACCTGGTAGAACTGGCTCAGGTCGATGCCGGCGCTCAAGCTCGCGCCCTCGTTGGTCATCTCGCCCATGTGTGGCTCCGTGTCCCGTCTTTTCTAGGAATCAGTTCAGCGAACGACTTTCTTGATGACTTCCAAGAGCTTCGCGGGATCGAACGGCTTGACCAGCCAGCCGGTCGCGCCGGCGCTGCGGCCCGCCTGCTTCATCTGGTCGCTCGATTCGGTGGTAAGGATGAGGATGGGCGTGGCCTTGAACTTCGGGTTGTCCCGCAGCTTCTTGGTCAGGCTGATGCCGTCCATGCGCGGCATGTTCTGGTCGGTGAGGACCAGGTCGAAGTCGCGGCTGCCCGCCTTCTCCCAGGCGTCCTGCCCGTCCACCGCTTCCACCACGTTGTAGCCCGCGCTCTTGAGCGTGAAGGTGACCATCTGTCGCATGGATGCGGAGTCGTCCACGGCGAGGATTGAATGCATGTCGTTCTCCGAAGGTCTCGGTTTGGATGTCGGTAGGAAGGGCGAGGTCTTGAGCGAAGGCCTCAGAACAGCTCGATGGATCCGGCGTCCATCTCGTCCTGTGTCACGGGATTGGGTCGCAGCGGCGGTTCCTCGACGACGGCCGCGCCGTCCTCGTCGTCGCCCATCGCCACCCGGGCGATCTGGTCGGCGCAGCTGCGCAGGCGGCGGTTGGTGTGGTGGATGAGCTGCGAGGCCATGTCCTGGAACTGCAGCGCGGTCACCGCGCCGCCCAGGTGCTGCATCAGGCCCTGGTAGAGGTCGCCCTCGGCGCCGTCGGTCGTGTCGGGTGCGTCCATCAGGGCGCGGATCTGCTCGGACGCGCCGTAGAAGCTCTTCGACAGCACGTCGCAGGCATCGGCCAGCAGGGTCTGCAGGCGATCCAGGTCGTTGGTCGCCGTCATCAGGTGGTCCTGCAGGTCGGCCGCCGCCAGCAGGGGCAGGTTGGCTCCCCCCTGGGTCTGATCGGTGGCTTCATTCATCTGCGTCGTGCTCCACGAAAGGGGCTTGAGGTGTCCGTCATCGTGGCGGGCGCGATGGCGGGCAGCGCAGTCCGGTGCGCCTACGAGCCATTTTCGGCAGCGGTCGCGGCGACATTAGCGAAATCACGTGGCGAAAGACCGCGCTATTCGCATCCGCTTTGCCCCGTCGGCCATAGGCGGGATGGCGTGATGGTGTCGGCTGCGTTGCATACTTCACGACATGAGTCTGTTCACCGCCGAGCATCCGCTGCGCCTGCTGCACCTTGAAGATTCGGAGCTCGACCATGAACTGACGCTGGCGCACCTCCAGCGCGGCGGCATGGCGGTGCAGGCCTTGCGCGTCGATTCGGAGCGTGACTTCCTGCTCGCGCTGGAGCATCCCTGGGACGTCATCGTCTCCGACTACAACCTGCCCGGCTTCTCCGGCCTGGTCGCACTGGACCTGCTCAAGGCGCACGGCATGGACACCCCGTTCGTGCTGGTCTCGGGCGAGATCGGCGAAGACACGGCGGTCGAGGCCATGCGCAACGGCGCCAGCGACTACCTGCTGAAGAACAACCTCACGCGGCTGGAGCAGGCCTTGCTGCACGCCATCGAGGCGGCCGAGACGCGGCGCGCGCGCCAGCGGGCCGACCTGGAGCTGGGCGTGTCCAAGCAGCGGCTGCACGAGCTGGCGCAGCATCTGCAGACCAGCGTCGAAATGGAGCGCGCGGCCATCGCGCGTGAAATCCACGACGACGTGGGGGGCTCGCTGACTGCACTGAAGTTCGACCTGGCCTGGATCGCGCGCCACGCCGACCAGCAGGAGGTGCAGGCCCGGGTCAACGGCGCGCTCGAGACCGTGACGGCGGCCATCGAGGCCAGCCAGCGCATCATGCACAACCTGCGTCCCGCCATCCTGGAGCAGGGCCTGGTGGCGGCCCTGCAGTGGATGGCGGCGCGCTTCGAGCGCCGCACCGGTGTGAGCTGCCAGCTGCGCACGCCCCAGGCGGCGCTGCCCCAGCTGCACCATCTGCCGGCCGGCGTGCCGCTGGTCGCGTATCGCACCGCCCAGGAGGCGCTCACCAACGTCACCAAGCATGCGCAGGCCTCGCGGGTCGAGATCGACCTCGCGCTGGCCGGCGGCGTGCTGTCGCTGGAGGTGAGCGACAACGGCCGCGGCCTGAGCCAGGACGACCTGGCCAAGACCCGCTCCTTCGGCATCCGCGGCCTGCACGAGCGCGCCCGCACGGTCGGCGGCTGGGTCGACCTGAGCAGCGGACCCGGCGGCACGACGCTGATCCTGTCGGTGCCCCTGCAGGCCGAGGTCACCTCGTTCGAGCCGCCCCCCCCGATCCACGAACCACAAGATCCAACCGAATGGGGAGAACTATGATCAAGGTGATCCTCTGCGACGACCACGCGCTCATCCGGCGCGGCATCCGCGACACCCTGTCCGATGCGGCCGACATCCAGGTCGTCGGCGAGGCCGGCGACTACGGCGAGCTGCGCACCCTGCTGCGCAACACCCCGTGCGACGTGCTGGTGCTCGACATCAACCTCCCCGGCCGCAGCGGCCTGGACGTGCTGCACGTGCTGAAGGACGAGGGTGCGAACCTGCGGGTGCTGGTGGTGTCGATGTACCCCGAGGACCAGTACGCCATCCGCGCGCTGCGCGCGGGCGCGTTCGGCTATGTCAACAAGGGCGGCGACCCGGCGCTGATCGTCGCGGCGGTGCGCACGGTGGCGCAAGGCCGCAAGTACGTCACGCCCGAGATCGCGCAGATGCTGGTGGAAAGCCTCACCACGCCGGTCAACGAGATGGCCCACGAGAAGCTGTCGGACCGGGAGCTGCAGACGCTGGTGATGATCGCGTCGGGCAAGCGGCTGTCGGACATCGCGGACGAGCTGATGCTGAGTCCGAAGACGGTGAGCGTGTATCGCGCGCGGGTGCTGGAGAAGCTGGGGCTGGCGAACAACTCCGAGCTGACGGTGTATGCGATTCGCAATGGGCTGGTGGGCTCGTAGCCCGGGTGCAACCCGGGACTCTTGCGTCGTCGCTCCCGGGTTGCACCCGGGCTACCGATACCCGGTGACCCTCACACCGCCGCCCCCGTCACCCACGCCTTGCGAATCAACCTCCCGCAGCGCGCCGACTCATACCCGCCCTGCAGGTTCATCCGCGCGATCACCCCGTACCAGGTCTTGCTGCTGTCGATCCACGGATAGAACCCGAACGCCCCCGCGCTGCTGAACGCCCCGTCGCCCACCACGTGGTCGTCTTCGACCCAGTGTCCCAGCGAGTAGTGCCAGCTCTCGTTCGAAGGGATGGGCGTGTAGTCCGCCGTTGCACACGTCAGCGGATTGGTGCACACCGCATGCGTGCCGAGCTGGCTCGCGATCTGGAGCTGGCCGGACAGCATCTTGCGCAGGAAGGCCGCGTAGGCGTCGGCCGTGGCGAACACGCCGCCTGCGGGCTGGGGCTCCGAATACGAGAACCCGAAGTCGCCGATCTGCGATTGCACCTCGGTGGCCAGCCCCGCATTGCTCAACGAGCCCAGGCCGAGGTCGTGCGCATGGCGCTGCATGTGGCCGCCGCCGTAGTCGAAGCGGCCGTCGCTGGCCGGCGTGTACTGGCCGTTGTTGCCGGTGTTCAGGCAGGCGTCGACGGTGGCCGCCGAGGTGCATGACAAGGAGCGGAAGCTCGCGTATCCGCTCACGAAGCTGAGGAAGCGCACGTCGGTGGCCGTGACCGCGCCGGCCCGGCGCTCGAGCACGTAGGCGCTGTAGATCCACTTCGACGAGGACGCGATCCCCATGGCGGTGGTCGCGGTGTAGGTCGTGCCCCCGACCGAGCCCGAGGCGCGCTTGGCGCTGCGGTCGCCGAGCTCCCAGTAGAACGGGCGGATGGCGTTGCACTCGGCGTTGTTCTCGGCGGTCGACGTCGCCGCGGCGATGCGCTGCGCGTCGGTCGGGCCGGACTGCGGCGCGGGCGTGGGAGCCGGAGCACCAGGGTCGCCGCCGCCACCGCCGCAGGCGGCAAGCACGAGGCTGAAGAGCGTGACGAGTGCGGTTCGCATGGTTCCTCTCCCTTGTTGTCGATGTCGACATTCTGGAAGGCATGCGTTGCGTGCGTGTAAACCGCGGGTTGCAGTTCGTAGTCGCGATGGGCAAGGGCGGGCGCGCTCGCCTCACGTGATCCCACTCAGGAACCTCCAATGACGAATTGGCGAGTCCTGCTCGTTGCTCGTCGCGTCGGAGCTTGCGAATGCTGATATCACCACAGAGGACGCTGAGAACGTTGAGGCAAGAACAAGGGCTCAGATCTTGTGTTTTCTCAACGTTCTCAGCGTTCTCTGTGGTTCATAGCGGCGCAGCCTCGCGGCGCTTCGACGATGGAAAACCAGCGAAATCAGGCGCCGCGCTCACTGCACTGCGCAAGAGAATCACGCTCTTGCAAGGAAAGCCGAACCCCGCTATGGCATCAGCCGATGACCCCATGACTGCCCAAATCATTGGATGTGCCATTGAAGTACATCGCGCGCTGGGCCCCGGCTTGCTGGAATCGGCCTACGAGCAGTGCATGGCGCATGAGCTGAGCTTGCGCGGGCTACGCTTCGGCGTGCAAGTTCCCATACCGGTTCTCTACAAGGGACTGGCACTGGCTTGTGCTTACAAGGCTGACCTGGTCATTGAAGGCGACGTCGTCGTTGAACTGAAAAGCGTCGACTCCATCACTGCGCTCCATCAGGCGCAATTGCTGACGTACCTGAAACTCACTGGAGCTCGCGTGGGCTTGCTGGTCAACTTCAACGTCCGCCGATTGGTCGATGGTCTTACCCGATTCCGTCGACTGGCGGGTGAAGCAGCACCCGGGTCCGAGGCGGCAGGTCGGTAGCGCGCGGGCGCGCTACATGGGGCTCTCCCGCAAGCGGGAGGGGGAGTGTGCTGCTTGCCTGCGGGCTACGGAATCACCGCGCGCAAGTGCGGCGCGAGCAGCGCGATCTCCGCGTCGAGCTCGCCGATGCAGGCGAGGGCACGCGCGGCATCGAAGACCTCCGCACCGGCGAGGCGCTGCAGCCGCTCGGCGATCCCCGCCGCGGGCCGTGCGCAGAAGGCGAGGAGCAGGCCCTTCATCGAATGCGCTCGCCGCGCCAGCGCGAGCAGGTCGGCGCCGTGGACGGCCTGGCGCATGGCGGCCATTTCGCGCGGCAGCTCCTGGAGAAAGGGCGCCGCGATGATCTGCACCGTCTGCGCGTCGGCCTGCGCCAGCGCGCGGGCATAGGCGGCGCTGCGGCCGGTGAGCGCCTGCTGCGGCGGCGCCAGGTGACGGTCGACGGCGTGCATGAGCTCGCCCGCCGCCAGCGGCTTGCTGAGGTAGTCGTCCATGCCCGCCTCCAGGCACTGGCGGCGATCGGCCTCCATCGCGCTCGCGGTCAGCGCGACGATGGGCGTGCGCGGCCGCTGCTCCTCGCGTTCGAGCTCGCGCATGCGGCGGGTCGCATCCAGGCCGCTCATGCCGGGCATGTGCACGTCCATCAGCACCACGTCGAAGGGCGCTTCGGCATGCAGGCGCACGGCCTGGTGGCCGTCGCCCGCGACGGTCACGTCGTGGCCCCAGCGGCGCAGCAGCGTGACGGCCAGCCGCTCGTTGACCACGTTGTCCTCGGCCAGCAGGATGCGCGCCGGCCGGCCGGCCGAGCGGGGCGGCTGCGATGCCGGCGCCTCGGCCGGCGCGGCGGGCCGCGTGTCGGGCTCGTCGTCGAAGGGCAGCTCGGCGACGAACTCCGAGCCCCGGCCCGGCTCGCTGGTCATGGAGAGCGTGCCGCCCATCAGGTCGCACAAGCGGCGCGTGATGGTCAACCCCAGCCCGGTGCCGCCGAAGCGGCGCGTGATGGAGCTGTCTTCCTGGACGAAGGGCGCGAAGATCTGCGCCTGCCGCTCGGCCGGGATGCCGATGCCGGTGTCGCGCACCGAGAAGCGCAGCCAGCGTCGCGCACCGACCTCCTCGCGCTGGCACTCGCTGACCGACACCACGACCTCGCCGGCCTCGGTGAACTTGACGGCGTTGCTGAGCAGGTTGTTGAGCACCTGGCGCAGCCGGCCCGGATCTCCCACCAGCAGCGCGGGCAGGTCGGGCGCGAGCTCGAGCCGGAGCTCGACGCTGCCGCGCGCCGCGCGGGGCGCCATCGGCAGCAGCGTGTCCGACATCAGGCGGCGCAGGTCGAAGCTCAGGTGCTCCACGCTCAGCTTGCCGGCCTCGATCTTCGAGAAGTCGAGGATGTCGTTGATGATCCCCAGCAAGGCGTTGGCGGACGACTTGACGATGCCCAGGTACTCGCGCTGCTCCGCGTCGAGCGGGGTGTCGAGCACGATGTCGGTCATGCCGATGATGCCGTTCATCGGCGTGCGGATCTCGTGGCTCATGTTGGCCAGGAACTCGCTCTTCATGCGACTCGCGCTCTCGGCCGCCTCCTTGGCCTGCACCATTGCGCGCGTGGCCTGCTTCTGCACGCTGATGTCGATCAGCGTGCCGACCAGGCCGGTGATCTCGCCGCTGCCGGCTGTCAGCGGCGCCTTGTTGGCCACGCAGTCCACTTCGCGGCCGTTGCGCAGCCGCATGCGGAACTCGTAGCTGTCGCTCGCGCCGCTGGCCAGCACGCGCTGGTCGGTCTGCATGTGCAGCGGGTTGGCCGGCGCGGTGTGCGACTCCTCCACCGTGCGGCCGATCAGCCGCTCGCGCGGCAGGCCGAACATCTCGCAGTAGGCCCGGTTCACGCGCACGTAGCGGCGCTGGTGGTCCTTCACGTAGATCGGGATGGGGATGCTCTCGACCAGCGCATCGATGAAAGCGAGCTGCTCGGTCAGCCGGTCGGCGGCCTGGCGGCGCCCGGTGATGTCGTTCAGCGTGCCGGTCACGCCTTCGATGCGGCCGGCGGTGTCGTGCACCGGCTGGGCGAAGGCCTCCATCCAGACGACCTCGCCGCGGGTGGTCACGAAGCGCATCTCGCGCTGCGCCGACGCGCGCTGCCCGCTCACCAGGTCGAGGAAGTCGGCGGTGCACAGCGGCTGGTCGTCGGGGTGCATGAAGTCGGTGAAGCGCTGGCCCAGGCTGGCGGCGATGGCATGGCCGGTGGTGTCTTCCCAGGCCGCGTTGAGAAAGCCGAGCCGGCCGTCGAGGCCGGCGCGGAACACCGTCTCGCGCAGCGAGTTCACCACGCTGCGGTACTGGTACTCGGAGAGCGCGACCTGCTCCACCAGCCGGGAGATCGACGCCGACAGCGCCTCCAGGTCATCGGCCGGCCCGCTGGCCCTGACCAGCGCGCGCATGGCGGCGATCGCGCGGTTGCGGCTGGCGAGGTCGTCGGCGAGCCGTGTGTTGCTCTCGATCAGCTCCTGCGAGCTGAGCTCGAGGCTGCGCGTGCGCAGGCGCAGGTCGCGGTCGGCCTGCTCGTAGCTGGCGTCGACCTTGTCCAGCAGCGCGCCGAGGCTGCCGAGCAGGCCCTGCAGGCGCGGGTCGAGCGCGGGGTCGCCTGCCGCGGCGCGCGCCAGCCCGAGCAGCTCGGCCAGCGATTCGACATCGTCCGTGCCCCACAGGCGCCGCAACTGCCGTGACAGGGTGCGATGCACTCAGGACTCCGTGAGCCAGGTGATCGTCATCGTCTGGTTGTGCAGCCGGCAGTCGCCGACGAACTCGGACCGCGAGATCTCGCCATAGGAATAGAAGCCCGCCACCGTGGCATGGGCGCCCAGCACGCTGGCCACCGCCTCGACCTCCTCGTCGACGCGGTCGCCCATCACCAGCTTGCGGCCGACGCAGCTCACCAGCAGCGCGAGGGCCGGCCCGGCGTGGTCGTGGGTCAGCGGCTGCAGCTGCAGCGCGGCCTGCTCGGCGGCGTCGATCAGGCGCTCGGTGGAGGCGTGCATGAGCTTGAGCAGGCCGCCCTCGGGCACGTCGCCGGCCAGCGTGAGCGAGCCGGCATCGTCGTCGATGCCGAGGATGGTGCGGATGATGCCGCTGCCCTTGTCGTTCTCGTGCGTCAGCTCGAAGGGAAACAGCAGCCCCGAGGCGGGGAGGTCGCGTGCATAGGGCCCGAGGTAGCGCTTGTAGATGTTGAGCGCGCGCTCGCCGTCGAGCTCGTAGAGCACGTTGTGCTCGCAGCGCGTGACCCGCCGCGCCGGTCCGAACGGCACCCAGCCGCCGACGCTGCTGTTGCCGATGGTGAGCGCCTGGCCGTACAGGCCGACCGCGACGACCTGGTCGCTCGCGCTGCCGGCATCGGACAGGGTGAAGGTCTCGACGAAGGCGCCGCCGTCGCCGGCCAGGCCGCCGGACACGGCGACCTCGGCCGGCAGGGCCGCGCGCAGGCCGTCGACCAGTGCGCTGCCGTTGATGTGCACGCCGGTGCCGAACACCAGCACGTGGCGCAGGCCATCGCTCGGCAAGGCCGCACCCAGGCGTTCGCCGGCGCGGTGCGAGTCGGCCATGCCGGCGATCCGGGTGGCCGCGCCGCGGGCGCGCGCGTGCCTGAACTTCAGGGCCGTGATCGCCAGCGTGCCGTCGTGCACGCTGGCCGCGACGATCTCGCCGGCGCCGCTGCAGCCGGCCAGCACCGCGCCCGGCGCGCTCTTGCGCAGCGCGGCATGCCAGGCGGCGTCGCGGAAGAAGCGGTGCGCGCCGAAGCACAGGACCAGGTCGGGCTGGAATGCCTTCAGTGGGGCGAAGGCCGATTGCGCGTCGGTGCCGACCTGGAGCTGGAGCGTCTTCATGTCAGCTCGTAGCCCGGATGCATCCAGCGGCCGCCGCGGAGCCGGCTTTGCCGGTCCGCTGGGGGCGCCCCCTGGGGGGAGCGCCGAAGGCGCTTCGGGGGGGTCATATCAGTCGGGAAAGCGCGCGCGGATGGCGAGGACGTCGTTCCACCCCGCCACGAAGGCCTGCACGCAGCGCGGGTCGAAATGCCGACCGCTGTGCTCCTCGATGTAGGCGCGCGACTCGTCCAGCGGCCAGGCCTTCTTGTAGGGCCGGGTGGAATTGAGTGCGTCGAACACGTCGGCCACCGCGACGATGCGACCCCCCAGCGGAATCTGCTCGCCCTGGAGGCCGCGCGGATAGCCGCTGCCATCGAACTTCTCGTGGTGCGTCTCGGCGATCTCGCAGGCCAGGCGCAGCAGGGGCGAGTCGGTGTCGGCGAGGATGCGCCCGCCGATCTCGGCGTGGCGGTGCATCTCGACGAGCTCGTCGGGGTCGAGCCGGCCGCTCTTGAGCAGGATGTGGTCGGGCGTGCCGAGCTTGCCGACGTCGTGCATGGGCGCGGCGGTGAGCAGCGCCTGCGCATACGACTCGGGCTCGCCCATGTGGCGGGCGATGGACGCCGCGTAGTGGGCCATGCGCTGGATGTGCCCGCCGGTCTCGGGGTCGCGGAACTCGGCCGCGCGGCTGAGGCGCACGATGAGGTCGCGCTCGCGCAGCACGATGGCCTCGGTGGCGACGCGCACTTCCTCGGCCAGGTGGGCGGCGCGGTCGCGCAGCAGGTTCTGCGCCTGGCGCAGCTGCAGCAGGTTGCGCAGGCGCAGCTTGATCTCGGTGGAATCGACCGGCTTGGTGAGGAAGTCGGTGGCGCCGATCTCCAGCGCCTTGCGGCGCACCGCGCTCTGGCCGGTCGCGGTGACCATGACCACGGGGACGTCGACCAGCCGCGGCGTGTCGCGCACCGCCTGGATGAACTGGTGGCCGTCCATGCCGGGCATCATGAAGTCGACCACGATGAGGTCGGCGCCGTGCTCGCGGCACCAGGCGAGGCCCGCCACCGGGTCGTCGAAACGCACCGGCTCGATGCCGGTGGCCGAGCGCGCGAGCGCCGCCATCAGCATCAGGTTGACCGCGTTGTCGTCGACGATGACGATGTTCATGCGGCGCAAGGACCCCGTGTATACCCCATGCGTCAATGATGACCTGCGGGGTCAGCCGCAACCGGAGGTGTGTCTCGACAAACGTGAAATCCGCCCGATTTACCCTTGCGGGGACCTCGTAGCCCGGGTGCAACCCGGGTTGCACCCGGGCTACTGGAAGTGGCTGAGCAGCCGCTCCAGCGCCATCGTGAACGGCGCCTGCATCATCGGCAGCGTCAAGAGCACCCCGATCAGCCCCACTCCCAGCGTGATCGGAAACCCGATCGCGAAGACGTTCATCTGCTGCGCGACGCGCGAGATGATGCCCAGCACCAGGTTGACGAAGAGCAGCATGGCCACCAGGGGCAGCGCGATCCACAGCCCCAGGCGGAAGATCTCGGCGCCCCATTCCTGCGGCTGCACGCTGCGCAGGAAGGCGAAGGGCTCGGGGCCGGCCGGGAAGGCCTGGAAGCTCTGCACCACCGCCGCGATGAGCAGCAGGTGGCCGTTGATCACGATGAACAGCCAGCTGATCGACACGCCGAAGAACTTGCTGACGGCGGTCGATTCGCCGCCGGTCATGGGATCGAAGAAGCCGGCGAAGTTCAGGCCCATCTGCAGGCCGATCAGCTCGCCCGCGAACTCGATGGCGGCGAAGACGATGCGGGCGGCGAAGGCGAGGGTGAGGCCGATGAGCATCTGCTGGATGAGCAGCAGGAGCGCTTGCGCGGAGTCGAGCGCGACGACCGGCATGGGGGGCAGGGACGCCTGGGCGCAGACCGCGATGAGGAAGGCCAGCGCGACGCGCAGCCGCATCGGCACGCCGCGCTGGCCGAGCACGGGCATGGCGCCGAAGAGGGCGAGGATGCGCAGGAAGGGCCAGAGGACGGGGCTGACCCAGGCGAGGACTTGCGCTTCGGTGAAGGTCAACATGAGGTGAGGGGCGATCCCCGGGTTGCACCCGGGCTACGGGCTTTGCACCACG